>NZ_JBXSOU010000006.1:0-330205 GCF_057784395.1 Martinezella sp. CNPSo 3957 | reverse complement strand
GCGGCCTGATGGCCGCCCTTTTTGTTTGTCGAGGGAAATTCGGCGGCTGCTCTATTGCTTCGATGTGGCGGCTTGTCTCCCGCCAAGCACTGGATTTCCTGCCGTCGGAGCCTGCTGCACGCGCTGGCTCAGCCAGACGCTGCAGAGCACGACGACAATGCCGAACATCTGCATCGGGCTCAGCTGCTGGCCGAGCACCGCCCATCCCAGGATCACGGCCATGGTTGGGCTGAGGAAGCCGAGCGGCGAGACCATCGAAGGTTCGAGCCGCGACAGGCCCCGGAACCAGAGAATGTAAGTCAGCGCCGCGCCGATCAGACCGAGATAGGCGAAGCCGAGAATGTTGGCGCCGGTCAGATGCGGTAGCGGCGGCTCGAGCAGCAGCGTCACCGGCAGCAAAAGCACGCCGCCCGCCGTCAGCTGCCATGCCGTAAAGGTCAGCGGCGAAACATCCGGCCGCCAACGGCGGCTGAGCACGGTTCCGGCCGCCATGGAGAAGGCGCCGCCAATGCCTGCAATAATGCCGATCGGATCGAGCGTCGCATTCGGCGTCAGGATCAGCAGCGCGACACCACCGATGCCGGCAATCGCCGCAACAATCGAAAGGCTGCGGATCGGCGATCCCAGCAGCAAGCGCGCCAGCACGATGACGATCAGCGGCTGGACGGCACCGACAGTCGCCGCCACGCCACCGGGGAGCCGATAGGCCGAAATAAATAGCAGCCACCAGAAGATGGAGAAATTCAGCGCCCCAAGCACCAGCGACTTCAGCCACCAGTCCCCATGCGGCAGCCGCCGCACGATCAGGAGCAGCAGCATACCGGCCGGCAGGGCGCGCAGCATCGCGACCGTAAGGGGATAGCCAGCCGGCAAAAGCTGCGTCGTTACCAGGTAGGTGCTTCCCCAGATCGCCGGCGCGATGGCGGTGAGCAACAGGTCGAAATTCCGATTCATGGCCTTGGCCTCAAATTTATCTTGACTTCAAGATAATATGAAATACCTTGACGTCAAGATAAATTCATGGCGAGATCTCGTTATGGATCGCATCGACAAAATTCTCTCCCAGTGGCGCCGTGAACGGCCGGACCTCGACACCACGGCGATGGGCCTCTTCGGGCGCCTGCGCAATCTCGCGCTCCATCTCTCGCGCGAGATGGAGAAAACCTTCGGCCGCTTCGGCCTAAATTCCGCGAACTTCGATATGCTGGCGACCCTGCGCCGCTCGGGCGAGCCCTATACGCTCTCCCCCAGCGACCTGATGGAAACGATGATGGTCTCGTCGGGCACGATGACCAATCGTATCGACCAGCTGGAAAGGGCCGGCCTCGTCGCTCGCAGCCAGAACCCGGATGATGGCCGCAGCTTCCTGATATCCCTGACGCCGAAAGGCTTCGAGCTTATCGATGCGGCGGTGACGGCACATGTCGAAACGCAGAAACGGCTGATCTCCACCCTTTCTGAAGGCGAACGAAAAGCTCTTGACCGGCTGCTGCGCAATTATTTAGCCGACTTCGAATCTGGTTGATTGCCCCGAACGCAATCCGGCGCAGACATCGCGAATGCAGCCCCTCAGCCAGCGATGCGCCGGATCCGCATCCATGCGCGGATGCCAGAGCAACGAGATCATGACGCCCGATGTCGGCACCGGCAACGCAAAACTATGCATGCCGACACGCAGATTGCCCGTATAGCGCTCCGGTACGCTGACGATCAGGTCGGAGGCGCGCGCCAAGGCCAGCGCAGCCGAAAAGCTACCGACAATCGTTGCGATCTGCCGCTTCAGGCCCAACTCTTCCAGCGCCTCGTCGATCTGCCCTTTCTGAAGGCCGCGCCGTGATACCAGAAGATGTTGCCCGGCAGCGTAACGTTCCGGGGTCACCTCTCCTTCACTCAGCGGATGTCCGCTTCGGACCACGCCAATGAAGCGATCGCGGAACAGCGCCTGCGTTCGCAATTCCGGACCGGTATCGTCACCGACAACACCGGTTTCGAAGTCGATCGCCCCATCGCGCAAAGGCGTGCTGTCCTTGTCCAGCTTCTGCATGAAGTAGAGCCGAACGCCAGGCGCCTGCTCGGCAATGCGCGCGATCAGTTCAGCGCCGAAATTCTCCACGAAACCTTCGCGGGTGCGCAGCGTGAAAATTCGAGCAAGCTGCTTCAGATCCAAGCTTTCGGCGGGCCGCAAGGCCGCTTCCGCCTCCCGCACAAGCTGACCGACACGGTCGCGCAGCTCCAGCGCCCGCGGCGTCGGCACGAGCCCCCGGCCCGCCCGAACCAGCAACGGATCCCCTGTCGTCTCACGCAGCCGCGCAAGCTGCCGGCTCATGGCGGATGGGCTGAGCCGCAATCGCCGGGCAGCGCGCGCGACACTGCCTTCGGCAAGCAGAACATTGAGAGTGATGAGCAGATTGAGATCGGGCGTGGACATGCCGCGAGCATAGCACGGTTTGTGTAATATATAGCGTCAAACGCACGAATGAAGTGCAAATGCTGCGCGTTCCGCCATATCGCGTCGAGAGCTACCTTTCTGCCGGAAGTTTTATTAGGTCGCTAAAAATGGAGCTCATGTTGCAACCAATGATCGAAGATCCGGGCAAAGCCGGCCACACAAAATCAGCATCCTCGACCCGCTGGGCGCTCGCCAGCCTCTCGCTCTCCATGCTGATGCCCTCGCTCGGTACCAGCATTGCCAATATCGCGCTGCCGACGCTTGCCCAGGCATTCGGTGCCTCCTTCCAGCAGGTGCAATGGATCGTGCTTGCCTATCTGCTTGCTATCACCACGCTGATCGTCAGCGTCGGGCGCCTGGGCGACATTTTTGGCCGGCGGCGCTTGCTGCTGATCGGCATAAGCCTCTTCACCCTCGCCTCGCTCTTCTGCGGTGTCGCACCGACCCTCTGGCTATTGCTCGCCGCCAGAGGTCTGCAGGGCCTCGGTGCCGCCATGATGATGGCGCTGGCCGTGGCGATGGTCGGCGAAACCGTGCCGAAAGACCGGACGGGCAGCGCCATGGGCTTGCTCGGCACCATGTCCGCGATCGGCACCACGCTCGGCCCATCGCTCGGTGGCGTCGTGATCGCCAGCTTCGGCTGGAAGACCATTTTCCTCATCAATGTGCCGCTCGGGATCGCAAATTTTCTGCTCGCCGCCCGCTTCCTGCCGGCGGATCGTCGGGACCGGAAGGCGAGCAAGGGCCGACTGGATACGATCGGCACCCTGCTGTTGTCCCTGACACTCGCTGCCTATGCGCTGGCCATGACCCTTGGGCACGGCAGCTTCGGTGCGCCGAATATCGGCCTGCTGTTAGCGGCAGCTTTCGGCATCGTTCTCTTTGCGGTCACTGAAACGAAAGTGGAGTCGCCGTTGTTGCGCCCTTCGATGTTCCGTGATGCATCGCTAAGCGCAGGTCTTGCCATGAGCACCCTCGTTTCCACCGTCATTATGGCGACGCTGGTGGTCGGCCCCTTCTATCTCTCCCGCAGCCTTGGCTTCGATGCAGCCCATGTCGGCGCCATCATGTCCTGCGGCCCGCTGGTGTCGGCCCTGACGGGCGTACCGGCCGGCCGCATCGCCGACCGCTTCGGCGCCCAGCGCGTGACCATGACGGGTCTTGTTGGCATGATTGTCGGCCTCTTCCTGATAGTGATGTTGCAAGGCAGGTTCGGAGCCGCCGGCTACATCGGTCCGCTGGTTATCGTGACCGCAAACTATGCGCTCTTTCAGGCGTCCAACAACACTACTATCATGAAGGACATAAAGGCGGGGCAACGTGGCGTGATTTCCGGTATGTTGAGCCTGTCGCGAAATCTCGGCCTGATCACAGGCACAGCCGTCATGGGTGCGATCTTCACGCTAGGATCGGGAACGAGCGATATTATCACGGCACGCCCGGAAGCCATTGCAACAGGCATGCAGATCACCTTTGCAGTCGGCGCCCTGCTCATCGTCGCGACGCTGGCCATCGCCATCACCGGCATGGCGCGTTCAAGGCGTGATGCCCTTGCGCAGGAGGTCTCGTGAGAATGAGCCGAGAGGATAGCGGAGGATAATCCCGCCATCCGGTCACGCCGGTCCGTGGCCGCCGAATTCCGCCGAAACGAAGTCGAGAAAGCTACGGAGCTTCGGCGTGATGCGGCGATCCGGCGCGTAGAGAACATGCAGCGGGCGCGTCGGCACGCTATATCCGGGCAAAAGCGATACCAGCGCTCCCGTTTCCAGGCTCGATTGGATGAGTTCAGACGACTGTAGGATAATGCCGAGCCCTGCCAGCGCGGCTTTCAGCAGCGCCTCACCATTGTCGATCATCAGCCGGCCGGAGATCGGAACGCTCACATTCCCCTCCGTTCCTTCAAAATCCCAATGAGTCCTGAGCATTGTATGCGAGAAGATCAGGCACTCATGATTTCGAAGATCATCTGGCGTAGAGGGGGTGCCCCGGGCGCGCAGATAGCTCGGCGCAGCACAGATCACCAGACGATAGGGACCGAGACGACGGGCGATCAACCCGCTGTCAGCAAGCTCACCGACGCGAAAGACTGCGTCATGGCCCTCATCGATCAGATCCACCATGCGGTTCGTTAGCGACAGATCAATCGAAACCTCCGGATGCGCTCCCAGATATTTAGGAAGCGTTGGCGCGAGCGCATGGATACCGAAGGTGACGGGGGCGTTGACCCTCAGCTTCCCGCGCGGCACGGCCCGGGTTTCCGCCGCCAGCGCCTCCGCAGCCTCGACTTCTGCCAGTATATTGCGCGAGCGCTCGTAAAACTGGCTGCCGACTTCCGTCAGGTGCTGACGACGCGTGGTGCGGTTCAGAAGCCGAACACCAAGATGCTGTTCGAGAAATTGCACATGTTTGCCGACGAGCTGTGGCGACATGTTCAATGCCTCTGCCGCAGCACTGAAGGAGCCGAGCTCGACTGCCTTGACGAAAACGTTCATGCCGGAGAAGCGATCCATTAGAAACAATCCGTTTCAAGTATTGAGTTATCTAGACCATTTATCCGGATATGGCGATAATTTTATATGTTTCTCAGTCACAACAAGGAGCTGATAAATATGAAAATCGCTGTCATTGGTGTCGGAAATATGGGTGCGGGACTGGCGCGTCTGCTGACCGGTGCAGGGTCTGACGTCATCATCGGCCATCGCGATCCCGCAAAGGCAGCAGCCTTTGCCGCCGAACTGGGCGCTGGCATCGAAGCGGGCGGGGTTGCCGCCGCCATCAAGCTCGCAGATATCGTCATACTGGCGCTGCCCTATGGCGCTATCGCGGAAACGTTGAAGGAAGCCGGAAATCTCAGGGGAAAGGTGCTGGTCGATGTCAGCAACCCCGCAACCGCGGACTTCCGTGGTCTCGTCATCGGACACTCGAGCTCGGCGGCCGAAGAAATCCAGGCGCTTGTGCCCGAGGCGACGGTGGTAAAGGCTTTCAATACGATTTTCGCACCGTTGCTGCCCTCAGAAGGACGTAACGGCAAGGTGCTACAGGTCTTCATTGCCGGAGACGACGAGAAGGCAAAACATGCCGTATCCGACCTCGTCAAATCTATCGGCTTCGAGCCGGTCAACGCCGGTCCGCTTAGCAATGCCCGTTTCATCGAGCCTATCGGCGAGATGAACATCCACTTCGGCTTCTTTCTCGGCAAAGGACCGACTGTGGCACCGGCCTGGGTTCAGGTCTGACGGCACTCAGGACGCCAGGATGACAAAAGAGGCTCGGAGTCTTCACTCCGGGCCTCTTTGCATAAACTGATGGCAACCTGCGATCAAAAGCTCGCCGTCAGCGGATCCGGACCGATGCGACCTCCGGCGGAATCGAGCTTGGCTATGTCAGCCAGGTCGTCACTGTCGAGCTTGAAATCGAAAACGTTGAAGTTTTCCTCGATGCGGCTCGGCGTCACCGATTTCGGGATGACGATCAGGCCGTTGTCGATGTGCCAGCGGATGATGATCTGTGCCGGCGTGCGGCCATGCTTGGCGGCGACCTTGCCGATGACAGCATTGCTGAGAAGCTTGCCCTGGCCGAGCGGGCTCCAGGATTCGGTCTTAATGCCGAGTTTGTCGTGAACGGCACGCAGTTCCTTCTGCTGGAAGGTGGGATGCAGCTCGATCTGGTTCAGCACAGGCGTCACGCCGGTCTCGCCGATAATACGTTCGAGATGCGCGGCGGCAAAATTGGAGACGCCGATCGAATGGGCGCGGCCTTCTTCCTTGAGACGGACGAAAGCCTTCCAGGTGTCGAGATAGCGGTTGCGATGCGGCGACGGCCAGTGGATGAGGTAGAGGTCGATATAGTCGGTGCCGAGCCGTTTCAGGCTTTCGTCGAAGGCCTTCAGCGTGGAATCGAAACCCTGTGCCTCATTCCAGAGCTTGGTTGTGAGATAGATGTCCTTGCGGGCAACGCCGGACTGGCGCACGCCTTCGCCAACGCCATCTTCGTTGGCATAGATGGCTGCGGTATCGATATGGCGATAGCCGGCTTTCAAAGCCGTGCTGACGGCCATCGGCGCAACGTTTTCCGGCGTCTGCCAGACACCGAGGCCGACCTGCGGAATGGAATTGCCGTCATTGAACGTGATTGTCGGTTGCGTGGTCACGATAAGTCTCCAAAGGATGAGAAGCGGGTGGAGTGAAGGCGTGATTTAAATTCTAAAAGAAAAGGGGTCGGTCTGGTCCGCAAAGGCGCACCGGTCGAAATCCCATATAGTGGAGAATAGCGGGATGTTAACCCCGGGCGACCTTTCAGACAACCCGGACGGTCGTACCCCTTCGCAGTAACGGCAGGATGCGCCTCATGTCGCGCAGGCTCACCGCAACACACCCGGCCGTCGGCTCATATCCCGGCCTGATCAGGTGGAAGAAGATCGCCGAGCCGCGATTGCGCCGGCGCGAGCGCACGTTCCAATCCAGCACCAGGCAGATATCGTAAAGGCCATCCTCCCGCTGCAATTCCTCGTGGCTCGGCTTGAAGGGCGCCTTCACCGGCCTGTTGTAATTGGCATCGTCGGGTTGATCGCACCAGAGCATATCCTTCCGGATATGCCGCATCGGCAGTGCCGTCCGCAGGAAGCGGACCCGATCGCCGCGCGTGAAGCCATAGAGTAGCTTCATGCCCGCAATAGGCGTCGCACCGTCGCCCTCCCGCTTCAAGATGCTGCGCCCGGACCGGCCGATTGCCGCCGGTACCGTGATGGCCCCCACTTGCACCAATGCCCGCGTTTTCTTACCCGGCGCAGGCCGCACGACGATCGTCGATGCGGTCCGTCCCGCCTCCGCCCTTATCTTTTGCATTTCCCTCACATGTTTTTGCTTTGCGTGTGATTTCGTTTGAAATCATAGCAGTTTCAACCAAACGACCAAGCCTGAGCCGCCTCGCGACTTGCCAAAAGTGCAATTTGGCGTAGGACTTAGGAGGAATGAGAACAAGGACCCGAACGGCATGACGGCACGCACCATTCTCCTGGTGGATGATGACAACGACCTGCGTGAGATGTTGGTCGAGCAATTATCGCTTTACGAGGAATTCAACGTCCTGCAGGAAGTGACTGCTGGAAAGGGCGTGCAGATGGCGCGCACCGTGCCCGTCGATCTCCTGATCATGGATGTCGGCCTGCCCGATATGGATGGCCGCGAGGCCGTGAAGCTGCTGCGAAAGAACGGCTTCAAGCCGCCGATCATCATGCTGACGGGCCACGACACGGATTCCGACACCATCCTAGGCCTTGAAGCCGGCGCCAACGATTATGTGACGAAGCCTTTCCGCTTCGCTGTCCTCCTCGCCCGCATCCGCGCGCAATTGCGCCAGCACGAGCAGAGCGAGGATGCGACCTTTACTGTCGGACGCTATCTCTTCAAGCCGAGCCAGAAACTGCTGACCACGGAAGATGGACAGAAGATCCGCCTCACGGAAAAGGAAGCCGCCATCATCCGCTATCTCTATCGCGCCGACCAGAAGGTCGTGACCCGCGATATCCTTCTCGAAGAGGTTTGGGGTTACAATTCCGGCGTGACCACCCATACGCTCGAAACGCATGTCTACCGCCTTCGCCAGAAGATCGAACGCGATCCCTCCAACGCCGAAATCCTGGTCACGGAAAACGGCGGCTACAAGATCATTCCATAGGCGATCGATGGCGCTGAACGACGATATTCGACTGCTGTCGCAACTGCCGCTGTTTCATGGCATGGGCGACGAGCCACTGCGACTGATCGCCTTCGGTGCCGATCGCCGCCACGTGAACGAAGGCCAGACACTGTTCCGGGAAAAATCGCCCGCCGAATGCGCCTATGTCATCACGCGCGGCAGTTTCGAGCTCAGCACCATCGATGCTAACGGCCAGATACAGGTGGAAGCGATAGTCCAGGCAGGCACCATGCTTTCGGAACTGGCGATGGTGACCTTGGTGGAACGGAAATATACGGCTGTCGCCGCCGAAGAGTCCGACGTGATTCGCATCACGCGCGCCCTCTTTCACCGCTTGATCGAGGAATATCCTGACGCCGGTCTGCTGATCCAGAACCGTATCCGCGAAAACTTCGCCGCCCTGGCCAGACAAGCGGCAGCAATGCTCGGGCGCTTTTCCTGAAGCAATTCCAGGAAAAGTGCGAAGCGGTTTTCCGTCCGGAATCGCGTAAATACAGAAGGATAGAGCGTTTTCGCGATTCAAAGAAAAGCGCAAACGCTCTAATAACCTCAATCCCTTTTAGAGATTGAAATGCGCCACGACCGGCACGTGGTCGGATGGACGATCCCAGCCGCGCGCCGCTTTCAGGATTTCGATCCTCTGCAGATGCGGGCCGAGATCGGAGGATGACCAGATATGGTCCAGACGGCGGCCACGGTCGGCGGCCTCCCAATCCTTGGCGCGATAGCTCCACCACGTATAGAGCTTTTCGTTTTCCGGCACCTGCTGGCGCATCAGGTCGAGCCAGGCGCCGCGTTTCATCACCTCAAGAAGCCCTTCGGTCTCCACAGGCGTATGGCTGACGATCTTCAGGAGCTGCTTGTGCGACCAGACGTCGTGCTCGAGCGGAGCGATATTGAGATCGCCGACGAGGATGGCGGAGGTGTTCTGCTCGGCATTGGCATGCAGCTTCTTCATCTCCTCGATGAAATCGAGCTTGTGGCCGAATTTCGGATTGACGGTGCGATCCGGTTCGTCGCCGCCGGCCGGCACATAGAAGTTATGCAGGCGAATGCGGCGGCCACCGCGCTCGAAGATGGCCGAGATATGCCTGCTGTCGCCGACATTGCAATAATCCTGGCGGTGGTCCTCGGTCAGCGGGAAACGCGAGGCAATGGCGACGCCATGATAACCCTTCTGGCCATGGATGATGATGTGCTCATAGCCAAGCGCGCGGAGGGGCGCATGCGGAAAAAGCTCATTCGGAACCTTGGTTTCCTGCAGGCAGAGAATATCGGGCCTGGCCTGCATGACGAACTGCTCGACAATTGGCATGCGCAGCCGCACCGAATTGATATTCCAGGTCGCAATCGAAAATCCCATGCCCCAACCTTTTCCCTAAAGCAATTCGAGGAAAAGTGCGCAGCGGTTTTCCGTCCGGAATTGCGTCAAAACAGACAGCCGGAGCGACTCGGCGATTCGATGAATCGCTGGTCCCTCCGGTCAGCCTAAGGCTTTAGACCGGCTGTGGCGGAAAGAAAAGCGCCATTCGCCGCTTACTATGACTCGGGATGGAGACGACGCTCAGCGCGTGTAATCGATGCGGAAAACGCTGTCGTCGAAGGCGACATTCGTCTTCACATTGTTGATGATCACATCGGTCGTCTTGCCCTGCGGGTCGATGACTGTCCATTGGCGCAGATCATAGGACTTCGAATCGAAGATCATCGTGATGGTGGAATCGCCGAAGACAGTTCGGTTGCCGAGCGTGATCTTGGTCAGATCCGGCTGCGAATCGACGTTGCGCACCATGTCGGCGGAAAGATCGATCTTGTTGGCCAGCAGCAGGCTCAGCGGCGTCTTCGACAGCTGATACATGTTCCTCGTCTGCGTCTGGTCGTTGATGACCTGCACGTTGTTCCCGTCGCAGATCACGCGCATGCGCGACGGCGGATCGTAGTTGAAGCGCATCTTGCCGGGCCGCTGGATGAAGAAGGCGCCGCTCATCTGATCGCCGCGCGGGCCGATCTGCAGGAAACCACCCTTCATCGACTTGATGGACGAGAAGTGGTCGGCAATGGCCTGGGCGATGCCGGGGTTGAGGGTAGCTGCGGCTGCCTGCGTCGGTGCTTGATCCTGCGCGAAAGCCGAAACTGGCAGAGCGCCTGCCGCACCGACCGCAACCACGGCGCCGAGGAAATGCCGGCGGGTCAGGGAAAGTCGGCTGGACGGCTGCGCATCAAACTTTGTCATCAAATTCTCCTTCATGCTTCGTCCATGGCGCGCAAAATCGGCGTCTTCATGGCGCAACGGCCCAGGGCCGGTAAGGGCTGCGATCAAATTTCTCTGAACATAGGCTGGATACGCAATACCGGAAGACGGATCGCCTCAGCGATCCAGAATGTCGGCTTTGGTCGGAACGAGAATTTCACGCTTGCCGGCATGGTTGGCCGGGCCGATCAGTCCCTCCTGCTCCATGCGCTCGATCAGCGACGCGGCACGATTGTAGCCGATGCCGAGACGGCGCTGGATATAGGAGGTCGAGGCCTTCCCGTCACGCAGCACGATCGCAACTGCCTGATCATAGGGATCCTCCGAATCGGAGAGATTGGACGTGCCTGCCGGGCCATGGCCGTCATCGTCCTCGTCGTCATCGGCAGTGATGGCATCGAGATATTGCGGCGCGCCCTGTGTCTTCAGATAAGCGACGATATCCTCCACCTCGCCATCGGAGACGAAGGGTCCGTGGACGCGCTGGATGCGCCCGCCGCCGGCCATATAGAGCATGTCGCCCATGCCGAGCAGCTGTTCGGCACCCTGCTCGCCGAGGATGGTGCGGCTATCGATCTTCGACGTTACCTGGAAGGAGATGCGGGTGGGGAAGTTCGCCTTGATCGTGCCGGTGATGACATCGACCGAGGGGCGTTGCGTTGCCATGATGACATGGATGCCAGCCGCACGCGCCATCTGCGCCAAGCGCTGCACCGCGCCTTCGATATCCTTGCCAGCGACCATCATCAGATCGGCCATTTCGTCGATGATGACGACGATATAGGGCATGGGCTTCAGGTCGAATTCTTCGGTCTCGTAGATCGCCTCGCCGGTCTGCCGATCGAAGCCGGTCTGCACGGTCCGGCTGATCGCCTCACCCTTGGCGACGGCCTGTTCGACGCGGCTGTTGAAGCCGTCGATGTTGCGCACGCCGATCTTCGACATCTTCTTGTAGCGCTCTTCCATCTCGCGGACGGTCCATTTGAGCGCAACCACGGCCTTCTTCGGGTCAGTGACGACAGGCGACAGGAGGTGCGGAATGCCGTCATAGACGGAGAGTTCCAGCATCTTCGGATCGATCATGATCAAACGGCATTGCTCGGGCGTCATGCGGTAGAGCAGCGACAGGATCATGGTATTGATGGCGACGGATTTACCCGAGCCGGTGGTACCGGCGACGAGCAGATGCGGCATCTTGGCGAGATCGGCAATCACGGGCTCGCCGCCGATCGTCTTGCCGAGCGACATGGCAAGCTTCGCCTTGGAGGTCTCGAAATCCCGGCTGGCTATCAGCTCGCGCAGATAGACCGTCTCGCGCGTCGAGTTCGGCAGCTCGATGCCGATCGCATTGCGGCCGGGAACGACGGCGACGCGGGCAGCGATCGCGCTCATCGAACGGGCGATATCATCGGCAAGGCCGATGACGCGGGACGACTTGATGCCTGGCGCCGGCTCCAGCTCATAGAGCGTGACGACCGGACCGGGGCGGACATGGATGATTTCGCCCTTGACGCCGAAATCCTCCAGCACGCCTTCGAGCATGCGCGCATTCTGCTCCAGCGCGTCAGCCGAGAGCGTTGCATCGCGGGCGACGGCCTTCGGCTCGGCAAGTAGATGGACGGCGGGAAGCTGGAAGCCGTAGGGACGAATGAAGGACGTCTGCGCCTCGCGCTCAGCCCGCGCGCCCGGCTTCGGGCGTGGCGCGGCCGGGGTGACGCGATGGCCGGCGGCGGCCCCCTTCGATGCAGCCGGGGCCAGCGGCCAATCTTCATCCTCATCGTCAGGCAGGATATCGGCAGGACGCCGCGGATCGCGATCATAAAGGGAATCGTCGTCCTCATCCTCGTCATCGCCGAGGCTGATCGAGGGCGCGGAAACGACGCGCCGGGCGGCGGGGCCATCCATGGACGGATCGAGACGGTCACCACGCACCATCGGCGCTTTGGCGCGCACGGGCTCGTTCAGCGTGCCGAATTCGTCATCATTGAAATCGTAAGGCGCGTCGAAGGCATGGTCGCGGCGCTTGCGCGGACCCATGCCGAACAGCCGGCGCAGGCGGGCCTGGGTGTTGTACCAGGCATGCATGACGGCGCCGAAGGCCATGAAATTGCCAAGGAAGCTGCCGCGGTCGTCATCCTCGTCCACGTCGCCCACCCGACGGGCGCGGCTACGGGTTTCCTCGTAATCGTCCTCATCCTCCTCGTCTTCCACGAGATTTTCGCCGATGATACCGGAGGCAAAGAGCATGAGCCAAATGGCCGGGACGGCGAGAACCGAACCGATGATGATGGCGACGACACCGCTCGGATAGGTGCCGATGAAAAGGGCCGGGAGGCGTAGCAGAAGATCACCGACGACACCGCCGATGCCGTTGGGGATCGGCCAGGTCGGCGGGGCGGGAAAGCAGGCGATCGAGCCGGCTGCGACGATGCAACCGCCGAACCAGGCGCCGAGGCGCGAGGGTACCCGATGAAGCTTGCGGTTGGTGATCAAAGCAAAGGCCCAGGCGACGACGGGCAGCATCGCCAGAAGCGAGGTGAGGCCGAGCGACTGCATCATGATATCGGCAAAGGCGGCGCCGGGAAAGCCGAGCAGGTTGGTCGGCGCATTGGCAGTTGCGTAGGAATAGCTGGGATCCATGACGTTCCAGGTCGCCAGCGCCGCAACGGCGAGCGCCAGCAGGAACAATATGGCAAAGCCCGACAGCCCCTTGATCTGACGCCAAACCACGCTCGAAAGCGATAAACGGTCGGGGCGACCGCTTAACGCCGCCGAATTGCTTCTGCCCATGATATCAAGCCCCGTTCCAGTCCAAAGCGCAAGCGAATCGGTCTATGCCCACTCGCCGGCAGGTTAGCCATACCTAATCAGAGGAGGGTTAATGGCATGTTAACCATGCGCGCCGGGCCGGGGGATTGTCGGCCTTTCCGGCTGAATGTGATTGCACCAAAGAAAAGGGCCCGAACCGAGGTCCGGGCCAAGAGCGACCTATTTGCGATGAAACAGGACGCGACGGGATGTTCAGCGAGACCGGAAACTTTGCTCCGGTCTCGCAAGCTCCGATCAGGAATTGTGGTAGGCGGCTTCGCCGTGCGAGGCGAGGTCGAGACCTTCGCGCTCGGCTTCCGGAGCGACGCGCAGGCCGATGATGACATCGACGACCTTGTAGAGGATCGCCGAGCCGATGCCGCACCACAGGATGGTCGTGACGACGGCGGTCAGCTGGACGATGACCTGGCTGCTCATGGTGACGCCTTCGGCATAGCCGACGCCGCCGAGCGAGGCGCTGGCGAAGATGCCGGTTGCGATGGCGCCGAAGATGCCGCCGATGCAGTGCACGCCGAAGACGTCAGCCGTATCGTCATAGCCGAACTTGTTCTTCACGACCGAGACGAAGAAGTAGCAGAGCGGCGAGACGATCAGGCCCATGACGATCGCGCCCATCGGACCGGCAATGCCGGCTGCAGGCGTGATGGCGACGAGGCCGGCAACCATGCCCGAAGCGCCGCCGAGCATGGAGGCCTTGCCGCGGGTGAAGGTTTCGACCAGCGACCAGGAGATGATGGCGGCTGCGGTTGCGATGAAGGTGTTGACGGTTGCGAGCATTGCGCCGCCGGATGCTTCAAGGTTCGAGCCGGCATTGAAGCCGAACCAGCCGACCCAGAGCATGGATGCGCCGACCATGGTCAGCGTCATGGAATGCGGAGCCATCATGTCCTTGCCGAAGCCGACGCGCTTGCCGACGAGAATGGCGCCGACGATGCCTGCGATACCGGCGTTGATGTGAACGACGGTGCCACCTGCGAAGTCGAGCGCGCCCATCTTGAAGAGCATGCCGTTGGAATCCCAGACCATGTGGGCGATCGGGAAGTAGACGAAGGTCGCCCACAGCGCGCAGAAGAGCACGGCGGCGCCGAACTTGATGCGCTCGGCGAAGGCACCGATGATCAGGGCCGGCGTGATGGCGGCAAAGGTCATCTGGAACAGCATGAAGATGAACTCAGGAATGACGACGCCCTTGGAGAAGGTTGCAGCCGTCGTCGAGGTCGAAACGCCCGACAGGAACATCTTGGCCGTGCCGCCCCAATAGGGGCTGGTGCCGCCGCCGAAGGCGAAGGAATAGCCGTAGAGAACCCAGATGATCATCACGACCGCGCCGATCATCGTGCACTGCATCAGGACCGAGAGCATGTTTTTGGCGCGGACAAGACCGCCATAGAACAGCGCAAGGCCCGGAACGAGCATGAAGAGCACGAGAATGGTGGAGATGAACATGAAGGCGGTGTCGCCCTTGTCCGGAACCGGCGCGGCGGCGGTCGCAGCGGCTGCAGCCGGGGCGGTCTCCTGCGCAAAGGCGATCGCCGGCGCAAGCAAGGCCGCAGAAAGCGCGCCCACCCGTGTCAGGGCAGAGGAAAGCTTGGAAAATGACATGCAAATAACTCCCTGGTCCGCCGTGTCTTACAGCGCTTCTGAATCGGTTTCGCCCGTACGGATGCGCACGGCATGGTCAATGGAATAGACAAAGATCTTGCCGTCGCCGATCTGGCCGGTCTTGGCGGCCGACGCGATGGCCTCGACGGCCTTATCGACGGTTTCGGATGCGACGGCGACTTCGATCTTCAGCTTCGGCAGGAAGCTGACGGCATATTCGGTGCCGCGATAGATCTCGGTATGCCCCTTCTGGCGCCCGTAGCCCTTCACTTCGGTCACAGTCAGGCCCTGGATGCCGACAGCCGTGAGGGCCTCACGGACCTCATCGAGCTTGAACGGCTTGATAATGGCCATCACAATTTTCATCTGGTTTCCCATCCTTTGTTAGCCTCGGCGCGGAGCCGACTCTCCTTGCCGCCGACGAGTGTTTCTGCAGCGACTGGCCATACACATTCAAAGGGCGTGCCAGATTCGTGACACATTTATAACGTATTGAAATAAAACAGATTTATTGCGTAGATCCAATAAAGCGGCATTTCTCGCCAAAAGAGCAGCACAAATAAAGTGCAATTTTATAAAATTGCACTTTATTTAATCATTTGCCTTTTTACGAATCAGGCCTTCCTGCGCTACCGACGCAATCAGGATACCGGATCGCGTAAACAGGCTGCCACGCGTAAATCCGCGCGCGCCGGAGGCGCTGGGGCTCTCCTGGCTGTAGAGCAGCCAGTCGTCCAGCTTGAACGGTCGATGGAACCACATGGCGTGGTCGAGGCTCGCCACTTGGACAGTCGGGTCCAGAACCGATGTGCCATGCGCATTCAGGGAAACATCGAGCAGCGTCATGTCGGAGAGATAGGCGAGCACCGCATTCTGGTAGAGCCGGTCATCCGGCACCGGTCCCGTTACCCGAACCCAGATATTCTGCCGCTGGCTCGGCTGTGCGCGGGAGAAATAGCTCTCGATCGACGCGGGCCTGATTTCGATCGCCCGCTTGCGCTCCCAGTAGCGGCGGACGTTCTCCGGCGCGTGGGCGAGGTAGCGTTGTTTGACCTGCTCCTCGTCCATCAGTTCCTCCGGCATCGGCACATCAGGCATATCGCCCTGATGATCGAAGCCGGGTTCGTCGACCTGAAAAGATGCGGTCAGCGCAAAGATCGCCTTGCCATGCTGGATAGCCAGCACACGCCGCGTATTGAAGCTGGAGCCGTCACGCAGGCGGTCGACCTGATAGAGGATCGGCACCGAAGGATCGCCCGGCAGCATGAAATAGGCATGCAGCGAATGTGCGAAGCGATCGCCATTCACCGTTCTCTGCGCCGCCATCAGCGCCTGGCCGATGACCTGTCCGCCGAAGACGCGCTGCCAGCCCACCTGCGGACTATTGCCGCGAAACAGGTTCATCTCGATCGTTTCGAGATCGAGCGTCGCCAGTACGGTTTCCATCGGGGTGAGCTTCTCGGTCTCTCGCGACATTTTGCTTGAACTCCCATGGTAGGAACCGTCAACAGGATGCTCTATATAGAGCAGGACGTGACAGTAAGACACAGGGAAGCGCTATGTTGGACATGCTGGTAGTGGGTGGCGGATATGTGGGTCTTGCCGCAGCAGTCGCAGTCAAGCAGGCCGCACCTCACCTCGACGTCATGATCGTGGAAGCCGCTCCCGAAACCGCCTGGAAGAAGGACATGCGGGCATCGGCGATCATCGCCGCCGCCTCGAAGATGCTCGATGTTCTCGGCGTCTGGAACGAGATCGCGCCGGAGGCCGAGCCGATCACCCGCATGATCGTCACCGATTCGCGCACCGGCGACCCCGTCCGCCCGGTCTTCCTCACCTTCGACGGCGAAGTCGCCGAGGGTCAGCCCTTCGCCCACATGGTCTCGAATCTGACCATGGTCGGGGCGCTTCGCGGTGCCTGTGAGCGCTTGGATATCCCGATAAAGCATGGCCTCAGCGCCACGGATTTCGTCACCGACGACAACAAGACCACGCTCACCCTCTCGAATGGCAGCACTCTGGAAACGCGGCTTCTGGTCGCCTGCGACGGCGTGCGCTCCAAGCTGCGCGACATGGCCGCTATCAAGACCGTCAATTGGGATTACGGCCAGTCCGGCATTGTCGTCACCGTCGAGCATGAGCGCCCGCATGGCGGCTGCGCCGAGGAGCATTTCCTGCCCTCCGGCCCCTTCGCCATCCTGCCGTTGAAGAACAACCGCTCCTCGCTCGTCTGGACGGAACGCACCGCCGACGCCGAACGGCTGGTCGCCTCGGACGATCTCGTCTTCGAGGAGGAACTGGAACGCCGCTTCGGCCACAAGCTCGGCGCACTCACCACTGTCGGAGAACGCCGCGCCTTCCCGCTCGGCCTGACGCTTGCCCGTGCTTTCGTCGCACCGCGCTTTGCACTGGCCGGCGATGCCGCCCACGGCATCCACCCGATCTCCGGCCAGGGCCTCAATCTCGGCTTCAAGGATGTGGCGGCCCTTGCCGAAACCATCGTCGAGGCCGACCGCCTCGGCCTCGACATCGGCTCGATCAACACCCTCGAACGCTACCAGACCTGGCGCCGCTTCGACACCTTCCGCATGGGAGTGACGACCGACGTGCTGAACCGGCTCTTCTCCAACGACAACACACCGCTCCGTATCGCCCGCGACTTCGGACTGGGGATCGTCGACCGCCTGCCCAGCCTCAAATCCTTCTTCATCGGCCAGGCGGCCGGCACGACCGCGAAGGACAATCCGCGGCTGCTGGCTGGTGAGGCGATTTGAAGGATCGGGATCGAATCGCCAATCTCTAAAGCGGAAACCCTCTATTCGAGGTTTTGCATCTCGGCATCCATCCAGTTGCAGAATTGCCGGACGGCTCTCGATTCCAAACGGCGCTGATAGCGATACGTGCCGGTTTCGACCGGTTCATAGCCCGGCAGGTTTACCAGCGCACCCGATTTCATTTCCCGGCCCGTGAGGATGGTCGGTGCGAGTAGCACTCCAAGACCGGCGACGCAGGCATGAAGCGCGGCATCGTCCGTGTCGAAGGCATGGCCGAAGGAAAGGTCTGCCGGCGAAAGATGGAACGCCTCGCACCAGAGCCGCCAATCCCAGTTGCCTACACAGCATTGCAAAGCCGGCAGGCGCGGAACGGCAATCTCCTGACGATTGGCGTCTTTTGCCTGCAAGCCCGGAGAAACGACCGGACGGCGCAGATCACGCGCAAGGAATTCCCATCCTTCGGCCGGCTCCCCTATCCTGAAATGACGGATACTGACATCTGAATGCGGCACGATTGAAAAACTCCGCGCAGAACTCGTTTCTACCCGAACGCGCACCTGCGGGCAGAGGGCGCGGAAGCGATCCAGCGACGGGATGAGCCAGCGCAGCGCAAGCGATGTCGTTGCGTGGACGCTGATTTCGTTTTCGTCGCGATAAAGAGCCTCGGCCGAACGCTCGATGAGCCCGATCGCCGGCCCCACCTCCTGATAAAACCGCCGCCCCACTTCGGTGAGGGAGACGGTGTTGTTTCCCCGACGGAAGAAGCACACCCCAAGCTCGTCTTCAAGCTTTTTGAGCTGGTGGCTTATCGCACCGGAAGTTACGCCAAGCTCATTGCCGGCGGCCGTCAGACTTCCCGTGCGTGCCACGATGGCAAACACCCTGATGGCGTTGAGCGAGATGCGGTGCCGATCCTGCATGAATTTTCCTCAAGCTCCCCTCAAATTCCTCGTTTGAGGATAATGCGAAAATCGAGCACAAATGGAGATGAAATCACACCAGAAATTCACGCTTTAAGCCCCACCCAATATCACAACGGACTCGGAACCACAGCAAGTGCAGCCACTCAGCCAGCATTAATTTCTTTTCGCCATCGCGGACGGAAATGCCGATGTTCCTCATTCCATAAGAAGTAAAGCTAGTCGCGTCCAAAGGTCCTTGATGCCCCCTCTTTTCCATCGTTGCCGCGGCTTCATGGCGCTTTCCGCGCCGATTACTGGCATGCGGTTTCGCTCGCCTACAGTTCGTGCCGTTGTCGCCCTGTCGCTGACGCAGCTCATCGGCTGGGGCGCGACCTTCTATCTGCCGGCAGTGACCGGTCCTGCCATGGCTGGTGAACTGGGCATGGCTCTGCCCATGGTCATGGCGGGACCAACGATCATGCTTGTCGTGATGGCCGCGATATCCTGGCCGCTGGGCAGCACGATCGAGCGCCACGGCACGCGTCCTATCATGACCTTGGGGTCCGTTCTGGGCGCAGCCGGATTGCTGACCGTGGGGCTTGCCCACGGTCCGGTCTTCTATATCCTTTCATGGGCGGCCCTCGGCCTTGCCGGCACCTGCATGTTGACCACACCGGCACAGATTGCAGTCAGCGAAATGGCCGGAGAGAGCGCACGTCGTGCGCTCGGTGTTTTGATCCTGGCCGGCGGGCTGACATCGACGATCGTCTGGCCGCTGACCGCCCTTCTGCAGGATCAATGGGGCTGGCGCGCAACAACGCTTCTCTTTGCCGCGCTGATGCTGTTTGTCTGCGCGCCGCTGCACTGGACCACGCTTGCCCGTCAACCCAGGGAGAAATCGGTTGCCAAGACCGCGCCGGAGCCTGCCCGCATCCATGGGCCGAGTTTCACCTTGCTGGCCGCAAGCTTTGCCGCCAACGGCTTCGTTACCTGGGGATTTGCCCTGACGATCATCATCCTCTTCGAAGCTGCCGGTCTCGATCATGCCAGTGCACTGGCGGCGGCTGCCTTCATCGGCATTGCGCGATGGGCAGGCCGCTTGATCGATTTTCTCGGCGGTGGGCGCTGGTCGGGCTTTGCCATCGGCCTCGCGGGCTCGGCTCTGTTTCCCTTGAGCTTCGCGGTTCTTCTGCTGAGCAACAGCTTCACGGGCGCCATGCTTTTCGCCACACTTTATGGCATTGCCAGCGGCATCACCGCCGTTACCCGCGCCACGTTGCCGCTGCAGATTTTTCCCACCGATACTTACGCCCGTGCGTCGGCACGACTGGCGGTGCCCCTCAATCTCTCCTATGCAGCGGCGCCGCCATTATTCACCACCGTGGTAACCTATGCCGGCCCGCAGGCTGCTCTGTGGTTGGCCCTAGTGATCTCGAGCTTTGCATATTGCACGCTTCTCGGCCTTTTGCTTGTGCACCGCCGAGTGAAGGACGCATCTCAACCGAGCTGAGCCGGCCTCAATCCTCGATACGTCTCGCTTCCGAAATCAGCATGATCGGAATGCCGTCGCGGATCGGATAGGCAAGGCGCCCCTTTTCCGAGATCAGCTCGTTCTTTTCCCGATCGTAGCTCAGCGGCCCCTTGGTCAGCGGGCAGACGAGGAGATCGAGCAGTTTCGGATCGACTTTGCTGACCGTAACATCCATCGGCAAGCTCCTACTGCATCAGCGAATCGGTATCGCCGGAGCCGGCCAGCACGATCTTGACGATGGCGATGAAGGTTTCGGCACGGCTCTTGAGATCCGGGGCTTCGAGAAGAGCCTGCTTTTCAGCCGGATCGAAGGGCGCCATCATCGAGAGCGAATTGACCAGCATCATATTGTCGGCGCGCTCGACGCTTTCCCAATCCGCCTCCAGCTTGTTGGCTTCCAGATAGGCTCGGAATGCCGAAAGCAGCGCGGCGCGGTCGACCGTATCCTCTTCATGGTGCGACTTGAGGTCGGAGATAAAAGGCGTGATGCGGAAGGTACGATAGGGCTGGTGCGTGGTGATTTCATCCATCAGCCGGAAACGGCATATGCCGGTCAGTGCGGCGATATAGCGTCCGTCGCCGGTTTCGGCGATGGACGTGATCCGCCCCAGGCAGCCGACATGCGAGAGGTTCGGCGATTCGGCCGGCTCGGAAAGGGCGGGCTGCACGATGCCGATCAGCCTGTTGCCGGCGATCGCCGCATCGAACATGGCAAGATAGCGCGGCTCGAAGACATTGAGCGGCAATTGCGCCCCGGGCAACAGCAACGCACCGGACAAAGGAAAGACAGCAACCGATTCGGGCAGATCGCTTGGCTTCAAATATCTGGCATTGCCGACTTGCATCTCTTCCATCCCGCTAGAACACCGCGCTGCCGGCCACGGTGGGCCGCACAGGAACGACACACATCGCGGTCGCTTCCCATCCCGCGCCACGTCGTCAGACAATGTGAGCCCGTCTGCCGAAAACACAAGAGTATTTTAGCCGAGGTGCCGATACGCCGCATTCAGCTAAACAAACGATCGCGCGAAATGTTTCGCACGATCGCCATCCACATCAGGAAAACAGGATCTTACGAGAACAGAATGGAGGAAAGCTTACGCCGTGCCGCAATCGTGGCCGGGTCCTTGGCGCCCCATACCTCGAAGAACTCCAGGAGCTGGCGGCGTGCGCCGTCGTCGTCGTAGCTGCGATCCTTGCGCATGACGGTCAGAAGATGCTCGGCCGCCTCTTCGCGCTTGCCTTCGACATTGCGGATCTTGGCGAGCTTGACGCGCTGCTCGTGATTGTCGGGATTGGCCGCCAGTTCCTGCTCGATCGCCACTGGATCGCCGAGCTTGCGGGCCTCGTCGATCTGGTCGAGCTTCTTCACCACCGCCTGGATGCCGGCATCGTTGGCGAGCGTTTCCGGCAGGTCGGCAAGCGCCTCGCGGGCGCGCTGGCTCTGGCCGGCGGCGATCATGCATTCCGCCATGCCGGCGAGCGCCTTGGCATTTTCGGGATCCGCCTGCAGCACCGCGCCGAAGAGCTCGGCGGCACCATTGACATCACCGGCGGCAAGCAGGCCGCTCGCCTCTTCCAGAACGGCGGCTATTTCCGCCGCCTGATCGTCCGCACCGCCCGCTGGGCCGCCGAGACGATCGATGAACTGGCGAACCTGGCTCTCGGGAACAGCACCCATGAAACCATCGGCCGGACGGCCGTCGACGAAAGCGATGACGGCCGGGATCGACTGGATGCCGAGCTGACCGGCGATCGAGGGATGATCGTCGATGTTCATCTTGACCAGCTTGACGCGCCCCTGGGCTTCAGTGACGACCTTTTCGAGAACCGGCGTCAGTTGCTTGCAGGGGCCACACCAGGGCGCCCAGAAATCGACCAGCACCGGTTGCCGGCGCGATTCTTCGATAACATCCTTGGCGAAGTTGGCAGTCGTCGTGTCCTTGATCGGCGAAGCGCCGCCTGCGGCCGGCGCGCCGCCGTAAGATGCCGAGGCCGACATCTGCCCGCCGAAGGAAGCGTTGTAGGGATTGTTCGAACCGCTCATGAGTGTCTCCCGCCTGCCGGCATCCTTGATCTTGTGAGGAGCATGATTCCCAAACGAACTGAGTTCGCCGGACAGCACGCCGAATGGAATGGTCAAAGCACGCGGACAGCCCGAAGAGAAGCCGCCTGCCATATCTTAGCGCTAAAATCGTACGTTAGCTCGTCACTTTCAAGACTAGCGGCGCATGACCCGTCGCCTCCATGAAGCGCAGGAGGTCGCCGCTGGCAATCGATGTCGTGGCATCGTTCGACAGAGGATGGCAATTGACGATGTCATGCGCCATCAGATCGGCATCGAGGACGAAGGTGACATTGTTGCCCGCGTCATTGATCGCACCGAAAGCCGTGACGGATCCCGGAATGACGCCGAGATATTCCATCAGCTTTTCCGGCTTGCCGAAGGACACCTTGCTGGCCGCGCCAATCAGCGTGTGGACGGTCTTCAGATCGACGGTCGCGTTTTCCTCGACGGTCAGCAGGAAGAAATTGTCCTTTTTGTCCTTCACGAACAGGTTCTTCGTGTGCCCGCCCGGAATCTCGTCGCGCAACGACACCGATTCGGCGACGGTGAAGACCGGGGCATGATCCTTGGTGGTATGGGCAATGCCGAGCCCATCCAGGAATCGGAAAAGATCGTCGCGGGTTTTCGGGCTGGTCTCGGTCATGACGTCTCGCAATGAAGAATGGTTCGCCCCTGATACGTCGCTCACAATTTCATTGCAATCTTCGAGACGACAAAGCCCGGCGTTTCCGGGCTTTCCGAGAGCTTATGGAAAGAAGATGCATTTTTTCTTCGCGAACTCGTCATTTCCCTGTTGCATTTGAAAAATGGTTAGGCCATATAGCGCCCGTCGCCGCAAGACGACGCCCAGCGGTCCAACACACTACCCCGGATCGCGACGGGAATGAGCGGGTGTAGCTCAGGGGTAGAGCACAACCTTGCCAAGGTTGGGGTCGAGGGTTCGAATCCCTTCGCCCGCTCCAGTTTTCCAGATTTCCTCCGAAAAGAAAAAGTCACGGCTCAGGCCGAGGCTGGTATTTTGCCGAAAAGGCAAGTTTCCTTATTCCCGTTTCCTTTCCTTGCATCTATGCCTTGCCCACGCGCAAAGGGTCTCAAATCAGTCTCATTTGCCGTCCAGGTCTGCGCATCGGATAGACGGACGAAACGCGGTAGCTACTCGCATGAAAAGCATGAAAACAAAGATTTCCCTGCTGATTGCGATGCTGTCGCTTCTACCCATTCCCGCATTTGCCCATCCGCATATCTTCATCGATGCCAAGTTCGAGGTCGTCTCGGCGCCCGATGGCTCGATCAGCGAGCTGCGCAACGTCTGGAGCTTCGACGAGGTGTTTACCTCTTCCGTGCTCATGGATTACGGCAAGAGCGGCGACCAAGTGTTGAGCGCGAGCGAGCTAAAGGCGGTGGGAAAGACGGTCCGGGATTCGCTGGCGCAATATGGTTACTATACGAACGTCACCAGCAACGGCAAAGCGGTGCCGATGGCCAAACCGGACGCGGTTGAGGCCAATTACAAGGATGGTTCGCTGACGCTGACCTTTTCGCTGAAGCCGGAGCAGAAGACCTTTCTCAAGGGAACCACCATCTTCGGCATCTACGACAAGACGCTCTATACGGCGGTCGATTTCGCCACCGACAACGATTTGACCACGTCGGGGCCGGCTTTAGGCCGCTGCAAGCGCAAGGTGATCAGGCCCAACCCGAAGGAAGTCATGGCGGAAAACCAGGCCGCGCTGACCAGCATGTTCTTCAGCGACCCCAAGGGCACGGACTACTCGCTGCTGGTCGCGACGCGGCTCGAAGTCCAGTGCTGATCCTGCAAGGGGTAGCTTCCCTCATTTAAAAGGCGGACCATCGTTTTCGGCAGACCCCTTGTCCCTTGGCCCAGGCGATATGTAGCGGCGGGCGATGAGCCAGCAGGCGAGCGCCCAGGTCGCACCGGCGCACCAGCCGCCGAGAACGTCGGTTGGATAATGCACGCCGAGATAGACCCGGCTCGCGCCGATCATCAATGTCAGCAGGATGCCGGCCGCGACGATGAAAACCCGCGTCGAACGATAGGTCCGCGTCCCTGAGATCAGCGCGGCAAGGGTCAGATAGGTCACGGCCGATACCATCGCATGGCCGCTCGGAAAGCTCAGATCGTGAACCTCGACCAGATGCGGCACGATTTCCGGCCGCGCCCGCGCGACGCCGACCTTCAAGGCCGTGCTCAATGCCCATCCGCCGAGAACCGAGGCAAGAATGAAGATGGCGATGGAGCGCTGCCGGTCGAGCAACAGATAGGTCGTGACGAGCGCCGTCATCAGCGCCAGCACCGTCGTCCCGCCGAGGCTTGTGATATCCTTGACGGCATGGGTGAGCCATCCCGGCCCGATCGGCATGGCAAGGTTCCCGGGCTGACGAAGCGCCAGCAATATCGCCTCGTCGAACCCCTTCGTGCTGCCTTCGAGGACCTCGCCGGTCAAATAGATGAACAGAAGAATGCCGCCCGAAAGCGCAGCGAACATCACGAGCAGCAATGGCTCGTAGCGGTTCAACCATCCCGGAATGCCCGATGTGCCCAATGGCCGATCCTTCATGCGCGAAAACCCGCCTTGCCTGCTCTCATATCGTTTCGCCCAGAATCGAAGCCCGATAGCGGACAAAGCCTATCTAGGAACAAAACGCGCAGCTTCCAACCAATCAAAGCCGCGATGATATATTCGGCGGCGCATGCGCTTCAGGTTCGTGAAATAAAACCTCTCTATCTTGACGGGAATTGTCGCAGGCACCGCGGCAGCCACGACAGGATGTGGCCTGCTTCGCTTTCTGCCGAAGGATGGTTCATGGGGGCGTTAGCAATACAGACGCGTTCAGGCTGGTGGTCAGGCGCCATGTCTGTTGTCAAACTTTCTACTGTTTTCCAAGCCGCGAGCTGTGCTACTAGAGCTGCAGGGGCGATCAGGCATCAGGTGTTTTCAGAGTGTTAAATGTTGGGACATCTTTTTCCGCCCGGCTGTCTGTGCTGGCCGGAACGGGGCTGCTGGCAGCGTGTATAGCCGGTATGTTTCCCACCCCATCCAAAGCAGCGGATGACACCCCTAAATCCTCATCCGATACCTGGGTTGTCACGCTTGGCGCGACCGTGGAATACGGCCCGAGTTATGAGGGATCGAAGCATTATACCTTCGGCGCCCTGCCCTCATTCGACATCCATCGTTTGGGTGAGGCGCAGGAATACAGCGCACCGGACGATAATTTCGATTATCAGCTCTTCGATCTCGGCGGCGTCGAAATCGGCCCGGTTGTGGGACTGCGGGACGACCGCTTCGACATCAACAACCTGCACCTGCAAAGCCAGCGCAGAGTGCGCTGGAACTTCGATGCGGGCGGCTTCGCCCAATATTGGCTGATGGACAATCGGCTCCGCTTCCGCACGGAAATACGCCAGTCGCTTTGGGGCGGCGATGGACTGGTCGGCGATTTCGCTCTCGACTGGTTCCAGCCGCTCGGAGACAAATGGCTCCTGTCCGCCGGTCCTCGCCTGTCGATGGCAAATTCAGTCTATATGCGCACCAACTTCGGCATCTCGGAGAGTGAAGCTGCCAGACATGGGCATATCAATGCCTTCGACGCCGGTGCTGGCGTGAAATCGGTCGGCTTTACCGTGGCAGCGACCTATACGATCTCGCCGGAATGGAGCGTGCAGGTCTACGGAAAATATAACCGTCTGGTGGGCGATGCGGCCGACAGCCCGATCACCTCGCGCTTCGGCTCACCCGACCAGAACATCATCGGCTTTACGCTGAACAGAACCTTCAACGTCAAGTTTTGAAGCACTCTTCGCTTCATTCTCGGCGATATAGTTGCGCGTCAGCGGAATGATATCATTTCGCTTGGCGATCTGGATCTGGAAGACGACGAGATCCTCGTAGCGGAAGGCGGCCTCCGCCGTCGAAAGATAATATTCCCACATCCGACAGAAGCGCTCGTCATAGAGCTTGGCGGCGTCGTCCCAACGCGCCATGAAACGCTCCCGCCACGCCTCCAGCGTCTTGGCATAATGCAGCCGCAGCACCTCGACATCGGTGATGGCAAGTCCCGCCGCCTCGATCTCCGGTACGATCTCGGACAGCGCCGGAATATAACCGCCGGGAAAGATATATTTGTCGAGCCACGGCGTCGTGAAGCCGGGCGTCGCCGAACAGCCGATGGTGTGCAGCACCATGATGCCGTCATCCTCGAGCAGTTCAGCGCATTTGCGGAAGAAGGTGCGGTAGGACGCTAGCCCGACATGCTCGAACATGCCGACGGAAACGATCCTGTCGAAGCGGCCGGTGAGGCTGCGGTAATCCCTCAGCGCGAACTGAACCTCCGCCGGCGTTCCGCCGACCCTGTCGGCGACCCGCTTCGACGCATATTCATGCTGCTCTTCCGATAGGGTCACGCCGAGCACGTAACCGCCCGGTGCATGTTCGGCCATATGCAGCGCGAGGCCGCCCCAGCCGCAGCCGATATCGAGGATACTGTTGTTCGGTTCGATCAAAAGCTTGGCGGCGAGATGCCGCTTCTTGGCAATCTGCGCGTCGTCAAGCGATTGATCTGCATGCTCGAAATAGGCGCAGGAATATTGCCGGTCCGGATCGAGGAAGAGTTCGTAGAGCCTGCCGTCGAGATCGTAGTGGTGCGCGACATTCGCCTTCGATCGTCCCGGAAGGTTGCGGTGGCGGAAAATTCGCAGCTTCGTCCTGATATGATCGATGATGCGGGCAATGAGGGGGTGAGTACTGTTCTGCCCTTCGCGCAGCATCATCGCCACGAAATCGTAGAGCGTACCCTGCTCCACGATGAAGCGGCCATCCATAAAGAGCTCGCCAAGCCGCTTATCGGCATCGATGAGGAGCGCCCATTCTGCGCGGTCGTCGGTGAAACGGACATGGACCGGCTTGCCGGTGCCGTCGCCGAAGGAGAGCACACGGCCACTGGCCGTGGTCACGGTCAATGCGCCGCGCGTCACGATCGAAGACAGCGCGCGCTTCACACACCAGTCTACAACGCCGGAGAAAAGGACATTGCTCTTGCCTGTGGGGCGGCTTTCAGCTGGAGAACCGGTCATCATCTATCCTTACCGGCGCTGCTGCGCAGCCCGTCATGCTTGACATGCCAATCGTCACGCTCTTCCGGCGCTGCATTGGCTCCTGCGATCAACCAGACCCCCAGGAGGATCAAACCGCTGCCGACCACCTGCAGGGCGACGACACGCTCGCCGAAGATGAACCAGCCTGTCGCGATAATCAGCACGTAGCTAATGCCGGAAAGCGGGAAGGCGCGGCTGAGATCGAGCTCGGCAAGCACGTTCATCCAAATGAAGAAGGTCACGATCTCGACGGCGATAGCTGCCAATATCCAGTAGGAAGAGAGCGCTTGCCACAGCCAGCTTTCCGCGCCCCCGCCGTTCATCTGCTCGGCTCCGAGCTTGATGAAGAATTGGAACAGGGTATTCAGCACCGGCACGGCAAGCCAGGAAAGACGCATCGGCATTACACATCCGCCTCATCTGTCGAGAACAGCGGCGATACCAGTCGCAACAGTCCCTGAAGGAAAGGATTGCGGTGGCGGAAATACATCGCATTGGCCGTCAGCTTGCTGCCGAGCCGCACCTTGTTTTCATAATAGGCCTGACCGCTCTGGTACCGGCTCAAGCCATTATCGAGGCAATAGCGCAGATTGGTGAACCAGCTCAGGAAATAGAGATTGTAGGGCCGGCCCTTTTCGCCATCCATGCAGAAGAACTTGTCGATCGCCAAGCGCTCGTCATGGACGATCAGATTGGCGGCCATAAGCTTGTCTTCGACAAAATAGAAGGCGCAGAACGAGCGGCCGCTCATCCGCTCGAGAATGCCCTGGAAATAGGCAGGCGTCAGTTCTTCGAACTGCCATTCGCTGCGATTGCGCGTGTCATGATAGAGCGCCATGACCTCAGGCAGGAATTCACCGAAATCGGTCCGGATCTCGACCCTGACCTGTTCGAAAGATTTCATCTTGCGGCGCATGTCCTTGCGCGTACCGGACGAAAGCCTGGCGAGATATTCGTCGACCGTCTTGAAATCGATGTCGAGCCAGGCCGTCGGAAGGCCGCCGATCGAGGCATAGCCGCGCGCAGCAAATAGAGCGCCGAATTCGGCCGATGTCGGCTCGGGAATATCCTTGAGGCCGATCAGCCCGCAATGCTCGGCCGCGGCGACCTGCTCGAAAAAGGACAGCATCTCGGCCAGCAAGACGCCGCGGCGCTCGCCATCGACGTCGGGATGAAAGCCGATCGCCCCCGTTTCCGTGCAGGGTGAACCCAGGCAGGCAAGGCGCAGCTTCAGGAACTTCGGAAAATAGCGCTGGACCTTGCGCATGGACCGACGCAGGAAGCCTTCCTCCAGCGTGGTATCAAGGGCATAAAGGCAGAGAAAGGCTGGCATGGCTGCGCTGACCCGTCCGCCTTCCGTGACGGTGATGTAGCGCCATTCGAACCCCTCAAGACCAGCCTCTTCGATCGCCAGCAAGCAATCATAGTCCTCGACCTGACCCGGGAAACACGCATTCCAGGCATCGCGGCCAATGGCGCGGATGCTGACATGAACTTCGGCCACCGGATCGCCCATCGGCTGCGGCGGGACTTTAAGCAGCGGCTGCGACATGACGCGCCTCGAAGAAATCGGCCGTAAAATCGGCCACCTGGCGGTGTTGCCGGTCGACATGGATCATGTGGTAGCTGTCCGTGATCCATTTCAGTTCGTGCGGAGCACCGATATGCTCGGAAATGTAACGGGCATGCTTCGGGCTGGCGAGATCGTCATCCTCGGCATGCAGGATCAGCGTCGGCGTCTGCATTTGCGGCAACTGGCTGCGAAGAGCCTTGCCCAGCCGGTGCATCTCGACCAGACCCTTGCCCGGGAATTTTTCCAAAACGCCTTCGCTCGCCATGCCTTCGATCAGCCGGCGCATGCGCTCGTCCTTTATCCCAAGCGAGGTCGTCTCGCTGAAGTTCAGCCGATCGAGGAACGGAACGCGCGACAGCCAGCCGATCTGGGAGGCCAGCAGCGGATAGTAGAAGGGAACGTCCCAGCCGTCATAGCTGAAGCAGGGAGAATAGATCGCCACCGCGCTGATGGTTTTCTTCTGCTGTTCGGCGGCCAGCATCGCCAGCTTGCCACCGACGCAGATGCCGGCCGCAAAGACTTCCTGCGTTCTGGATGCAAGAAATTCCGATGCGCTGACGACAGAGGCTAGCCAGTCTTCCCAGCTCGTTCCGCGCAGGGTCTTCGCATCGACGCCATGGCCTGCGAGCAACGGCGCATAGATGCTGTAGCCCCTGCGGTTGAGGTGACGAGCCACCAGCTTCATTTCGGCAGGCGCTCCCGTCAGACCGTGAATCAGAAGAACGCCTTTGCCGTTTGAGCCCTCCATGAAGAAGCTCAATTCGTCAGCTTTCATGAGAGAGCTCCGACGGCCGGTTTTCCTTGGCCATAAAGCCAAGAGCATGGCAGGTGCTGATCACATGCGTGCCATTCTTTTCCTGCTCGTCCTTGATCTGCTCATGCAGCGCCTGGAGTTTCGTCCAGTGGGTCCGCGGGCGATAATGATGCTCCGCATGATAGCCGTTGCCGAACCAGAGCCAGTTGTAGAAGGATTTGTGGCTCGAAACGCCCCAGGCGATCGGCTCGTCCGGATCGCCGTTCAGATGCTCGTAATAGCCGTTCAGCGACGACAGGCAATTGCCGATATAATAGAACGGCACGAAGAACAGCACCGCTTTCCAGTCGTAGACAAGCGCGAGCGCGGCGAGGCCTAGGAAGAAATAGAGTTCGAACCGTCCCCAGGCCGCATCGAAGGGGCGGTTGCGGGCGATCGCCTTGTGGATGTCGCCGAGGCTATCGCGGAAGAAGCTCAGAAACGTGTAGGACCAGACGTTTTCCGGCTGGCCGTCGCGGCCATGGCGATAGATCGACAGCAGATCGATAGTGTCGCCTTTCTCATCCGGCCGGTCACTGTTGCCGGAATGGTGGCGCATATGCACCCAATGATAATAGGTCTGCGAGAAACCGATCGCGACCGACTCCAGCAGGCTGAAGCCGTAGTTCATCCAGCGCGGCTTGAAATAGGGCGTATGGATGAAGTTATGCGATATGCTGTTGATGTTCCACGAGATCGAAACGGCATAAAGGCAGCCTAGAATGGCCGAGAGCCAAAGCGGCCGGCTTTCGAAGCCGACGATCAGATAGACGTCGAAGGCGAGATGGGCGACAGCGGCCAGAACCGGTGCCAAATCCCATCGGGTGTGCGCAAAGATTTTCATAATCCTGTAACTCCCACGCAAGCCACGCCGGCGGTGACGAGGAACACGCCCGTCGCGTGGCGCAGGTTGATGTTTTCCTTGAAGATGACGGCGCCGGCGAGCACGATGACCACATAGCTCAGCGCCATCAGGGGGAAGGCGATAGTCAGGGGGACGCGCTCCAGAACGGCCGTCCAGGCGAAAAGCTCCACGGCCCAGAACAGAATGCCGAGCCAGGTGATCGGCTTGGCCAGCGCCGAAAGCAGGGTGCCTTCGCCGGCCGTTTGCTTGAAGCAAACTTCGCGGGCCGTCTCCGCGAGTATGCAGAATAGGATCAGTCCCAGCATGGGAAGTGTCAGGCTGCCAGTCATTCCATGTACTCCGCCAGCACCTCCAGCAGCGCATGATTGGCTGCGCTGTTGATGTTTCTCATCGCCTCGGCGCCCTGGCGCATACGCGGCTGATCGATGAAGATCTCCGCGCGCTTCATGAACTGCGTCCGAAGACTGCCAGCATAACTCGGGGTCGAATAATCCCCGATGACATCGGCGCCGATGATGCGGTGACGGCTGCCGATTTCGCTGATGAGGGAGAGGAGATAGGGCAGCCGCATGCGGCCCTGATCCCAATTGGTAACGGCATCGTCGGCGGCCAGCACGTCCTTGTCGATCGTCACATAGACCGCTTCGGTGCGAATGCGGCTGAGCATGTGATCGATGAAATTTTCCTCGCCGATTTCGGCGATCGATTTCCAGTGCAGCGCCCCCCGTTCCTGGCGGTAGCTGGCGCCATTGCCGTAATCGGCCAGAACGCGGCTCGGCGGATGTTCGTAAGGGTAGAGTTCCAGCTTGCCGTCGCCGAGCCAGTGCAGATTGGCTCCCTTTCGCTCCGGGCTGCGAAGATCATGGCTGCAGACGCCGATCGTAATGACCTTCTGGATGCTGGGATTGGCAAGTGCGCTGTTGACCCAGGAGCCGCAGTGCAGGCCGCCGTCGAACTTGACCCAATCCGGATGATTGTCGAAATGGATCAGCGTGGCCGCGCTGGACTGCCGCTCGAGCGCGTCGTCGAGCAGTAGGGCGGTGATATGATGGAAATCACCGGAGCCCATGAAGCACAATTGCGGGGTCTTACCTGTCGCAGGCCTGTTCTTGACGATCTCGCGGCTGAGATCGTCAAGAGGACCCTGTTTGCTCCAAAGCCGAACCTGCTGGCCGGCATTCTTGCCGAAATACTGGTACGCGCCTGCGAATTTGCACGCGCGTACGAAGTCGGGCTGCAACTCCAAAGCATCATCGAGATGAAGAAGCAGCAGTTGCACCGTCTTATCTCCGGGCCGCGCGCGTCAGAAGCTGATCGAGAAGCGCAAGCGCCAGATCGATCTCTTCGCGGGTGATGAGCAGGTTCGGAGCAAACGTGATGACGTTCTTGTGGTAGCCGCCGACGTCAAGCACGAGGCCATAGGTCCTGCCGCCGACTTGAAGGTCGCCCTTCATGCCTTCGTCGCACATCCAGTCCAACGTCGCCTTGTCCGGCGTGTAGCTGTCGTCCTTGCAGATTTCCATGCGCAGGGCGAGACCGAGACCATCGACCTCGCCGACGGTGGCGTGGCGCTTCTGCAGCTGCTTCAGCCCGTCGAGGAAATGTGCGCCCTTTTCCATGATCGCAGCGCCGAAATCCTGCTCTTCCAGCATCTTCATCGTTTCGAGCGCAACGGCAGTCCCCATCGGGTTGCTGGCGAAGGTCGAATGCGTGGAGCCGGGCGGGAAGATCTCCGGATTGATCATCTCTTCGCGAGCCCAGACACCGGAAAGCGGGTTGAGACCGTTGGTGATCGCCTTGCCGAAGATCAGCGCATCCGGCGAAACGCCGAAATGCTCGATCGACCAGAGCTTGCCGGTGCGGTAGACGCCCATCTGGATTTCGTCAACGACAAGCAGGATGCCGTGATCATCGAGCACCTTCTTCAGTTCGACGAAGAAGTTCATCGGCGGAATGACATAGCCGCCCGTGCCCTGGATCGGCTCGATATAGAAGGCCGCATATTCGGACTTGCCGGCCTTCGGGTCCCAGACGCCGTTATATTCGCTCTCGAACAGGCGGGCGAACTTCTGGACGCAATAATGTCCGTATTCTTCCTTCGACATGCCCTTCGGGCCGCGGAAGTAATAGGGGAATTCAACGAATTGGGCGCGATCGCCGAAATGGCCGTAGCGGCGGCGATAACGGTAGCTCGAGGTGATCGCCGAAGCGCCGAGCGTACGGCCGTGATAGCCGCCTTCGAAGGCGAACATCAGGCTCTTGCCGCCGGTGTAATTGCGCACGAGCTTCAGTGAATCCTCGACGGCCTGCGAGCCGCCGACGTTGAAATGGACGCGGCCCTTGTGACCGAACTTGCGTTCCGCATCCTGGGCGATCATCGCCGCAAGCTCCACCTTTTCGCGGTGCAGATATTGCGAGGCGACCTGCGGGAGACGGTCGAGCTGGCGGTGCGCGGCCTCGTTCAGGCGCTCGTTGCGATAGCCGAAATTGACGGCAGAGTACCACATCTGCAGATCGAGGAACGGCGTCCCGGTCCGATCGTAGACATAGGAGCCTTCGCATTCTTCGAAGAATTTCGGCTTGTCCATATAGTGAACCGTGTCGCCATGGGAGCAATAGATCTCCTCAAGCGCGCGCAATTCCTCTTCGGAGCGGACGGACTCGGTCTCACCGCTGAAGGCTTCGGCTACATTCGTTTTCATTCAATGCCTCTCGGTCTGTTTTACGCTGTCTTGAAATGCGGCAGCGTACGGGAGCGTCGCTCGACGCTCGGGAGAACGGCTTCCATCTTTGGAAGCAGGTCGGAAAAATCTGCAAAACCGACATAGGGAATGCCGTTTTCCTCGCAGTAATCGACAAGCTTGGCCTTGGCGAAAACGAGGTCGACCTTGTCGGAAACGCAGAAGTCGCTTCGCCCGTCGCCGATGTAGACCTGAAGGTCGTTGCTATCGACGACGCGGCATTTGCAGACACCGGCGCCGGATACGCAGCCGGTCGCCGTAAACGGCGGAAACAGCGAATAGGATTCGCGGCCCTGCGAAACGCTGCAGGTCAGCACATTGGCGACGATCGGCAGGCCCTCGATGCCATGACGCGCCAGGATGCGCCGGATAAAATAATCCACACCATCGCTGACGATCGTGACAGGCAATTCGCCGCGACGGCAGAAGGACAGGAAAGCGTCGAAGCCGGGATCGATCGCCAGCGTATCGAGAAACCGATCGAGCTCGCCTCTGCTTGCCTCGATGAGAGCGATCTGCCGGCGCATGCATTCGCCGGAGCCGATCTGCCCCTGCTTCCACAATTGCTCGATATCTTCCCACTCGGAACCGGCGAAACGGGTTAGCACCATATCCGTCGCGTCTTCGATGGATATGGTTCCATCAAAATCGCAAAACACCTGCATGAAATACCCCTTCGCCTTATCTTAAGTTGCGTCTAACAACCTCAGATGAGCCGGGCATGAGCGGAAAATGATGCGAAAATGAAAAACGACGAGGCCGTCAGTTTTAGCTGAGCGGCAATCTCAAATCGACTTGGAGACCGCTACCCAGACGGGAAGAAGAGAGATCGACGGTTGCCGAAAGGCGGTCCGCAGTATCCGCGACGATGGCAAGCCCAAGTCCTGCCCCTTCGGTATGCAGCGTATGGAGGCGGTAGAAGCGCTGGAACACCGCTTCCCTTTCATGTGGCGGAATGCCGGGGCCGCTATCGCTGATGGAAATGCAGGCAAAGCCATCCTCCGAGGCGATGGAAACTTTGATTTCCCCTCCCGCAGGCGTGTATTTGATCGCATTGTCGAGCAGATTGGTGACGAGCATGCGCAGCAGCGCCTCATCGGTTCTGACCTGGATTGCCTCATCGCCTTCCAGCACCACGTCGAGCTTTCGGCTGGTGATGATATTGCCGAGCTCGGCAATGAGCGACGCCATCCAGTGATAAAGCTCGATCGACGTGAGATTAAGGGGGTGGTGACTGACCCTGGCGAGCCGCAGCAGCTGTTCGATCAGATGAATGGTGCGGTTGTTGCTGGCCACGAGATCGGAAACGATCGTCTGCCGTTCCTGATCACTGTCGCTGTTTTCGAGCATCCGCAAAAGCAGCTTCACGCTCGCCTGGGGCGTACGCAGCTGATGCGCAGCAAGATCGGAGAAGCGTCGCTCCAGCGTCAGCGACTGGCCGAGCTTTTCCAGCAGCTGGTTGATCGACCGGCCAAGCGGCAGCAGATCGCGCGGCAGCTCTTCAACGGGGATAGCCGAGAGATCATCGGGCGATCTTGTACGGATCTGCCGTACCAGTCCATGAATCGTGCGCAGGCCGCTATTGATGCCGAGCCAGATGAGAAAGCCGATGACCGGCACCAGCATCAGCAGCGGAAAAAACAGATTGAGGAGAATGTTGGAAACGAGCGTTTCGCGAAGCGCAATCTTTTCGCCGAGTTCGATCACGATGGTCGTGTTCGGGATCGGCAGCGAATAGACGCGCCATTCGTCGCCGCCATAGGTCAGCGTGGTAAAACCCACCTTCTGCTGCGGGACGTCAGAGAGGAAGGCGGTGCTGCTGTAGAAGCGGATATTGCCGTCGACCCAGGCGCGGAACATATGCGCATCGGCATAGTCATCAGCGTCTTCGTTGAAAGCCAGCTGATTATCCATGTTGAAGTCAATATCGTCGATCTGCTTGGCGCCATGGTCCGGATTCTTCTCCAGCGGCCGGCGCAGCAGGCTCCAGATCACGTTGGCATCGTCGATGAGCTGGGCATCGTAGATATTGTTGATCTCCCGCGTCGCGCTGTTGAAGGCGAAGGCGGCGATCACGACGATCGTCACCACGACGACGGGCGCGATGCGCAGAAATAGCTTGCGGGTAAGCGTGGAATTGTTCATCGCTCGATCATATAGCCGACGCCGCGGATCGACTTGATGAAATCGGTGCCGAGCTTCTTGCGCAGATTGTAGATCGTCACTTCGATCGTATTGCTCTCGACGGTGTTTTCCGCGTCATAGAGCGCATATTCGATATCGTTCTTTGTCACGTACCGGCCGCTGCGCTCCATGAGCAGCTTCAGGAGATGAAATTCTTTCGCCGTGGTATGGACCTGCACATTGTCCTTGCGAGCCACCATGGCCGAGGGGTCGACCTCCACGTCGCCGCAGCGGATGACGCTTTCGGTCCGCCCGTCACGTCGGCGGATGAGCGCGCGCAGCCGCGCCAGCAGCTCGTCGAGATCGAACGGCTTGACCAGATAGTCGTCGGCGCCCTCATCCAGACCCTCGACCTTCTGGCGCACGGAATCCATCGCCGTCAGCAGCAGCACGGGAACGGAATTTCCCCGCTGCCGGATGCGCCGCAACACCTCCATGCCGCTTAGCTGCGGCAGATTGATATCGAGCACGATCGCCGCAAAATGCGAATGCGCCGCCGCTTCGAGGCCGGATTCGCCGTCGCGCATCCAGTCGACGCCGTAGGCATGCTTTTCCAGCGCCTTCTTCAGCGATGAGCCGAGGATATTGTCGTCTTCAACAAGCAGAACGCGCACGACCGACCTCACGTAGCGGTGTATTCCATAGTGGATGTGAGCCGCAATTGGAGCGGCCATGTGGCAAAGCTATGACGGATATTTTCCACCTGGCAAGAGCGTCAGGAAGAGACGGCATTTCCACCGCCGTCTCCGAGGCACGGTTTTGCGCCGAATATGGCCTCATTGCTGCGTCGCCATCAGGCATTCCGCAAGACAGATTGCAGCTGGCGTGCTCTCCTGCGGCTGCAATATCCCTATCTCGCGATAAAACCCCGGTTCGGATAAGGGCACCATGCGGATCGGCGCCACCGGAGGAGGGCTGCCGTCGACAACAGGCAGAAGCGCCACCCCGAGCCCATGCCCGACCAATGCGGCAATCCCGGCGATGTCGTCGACCTCCACCGATTCACGCGGAACGATCGAATGCGACCGCAGGAAGCGGTCGACCTGCCGCCCTCCGAAAGAGCTGCGATCATAGCGGATGAAGGGCTGCTCGCGCAGCAGCGTCCGCCAATCATCGCCCTGCAGCTTTTCGGGAACCGCAAGCACATAGGGCTCGCGCACCAGGGGCCGCCAGATGAGATTCTTGGGCAAGCCGAAGGGTGGTTCGATGAGCACGGCAAGATCGAGTTCGCCGGCATCGAGCAGGTCGAGCAAATGCAGAGAGACCCCTGGGACAACGCGGAGATGATGATTTGCGAATCGCAGACGGAAAGGGCCGAGAGCGCGGGCAAGTAGCGCCGATTGAACGGAAGCGATTGCGCCGACGCGCAGCTCGCCGCCCGAAGCCTCGTCGACGGGATCGGCAATGTGCTCGAACATCGCGATAATGCTCTTGGCGCGCTCGAGCGTTCTAAGCCCGGCGGCATTCAGTGTCGCGGAGCGGCCGGTCCGCTCGAACAATTTAACGCCAAGCCTTTCCTCGAGCCGCTTCATTTGCCCGCTGACTGCGGCCTGCGTCAGGCCGATCCGGTCTCCCGCCGCAGCAAACGTTCCAAAGCGGGCGATAGCCACGAGGGTTTGTAGTTCCGCAATCATGATTCATAATTTTTCCTGTACCTCAACATCACGATATACCATTTTTCATAGAGAAAAATGTATCTTATTCATCTCTGCATCACTTCGCTTCTTGGAGACGATCATGAGCGCAGCACCGCTTCATCCCTTCCACCTCGCATTTCCGGTCAACGATCTCGCTGCGGCGAGAGCCTTCTATGGCAGCCTTCTCGGTTGCCCCGAAGGCCGCAGTTCGCCTGACTGGATCGATTTCAACTTTTACGGCCATCAGATCGTCGCCCATCTGGCGCCGGGTGAAACGACCGACGTGGCGGCAAATGCCGTCGATGGCCATGGCGTTCCGGTACGCCATTTCGGCGTCGTTCTGTCGATGGAGGAATGGGAGGCCGCCGCCGAGAAGCTGACGAAAGCCAACATCGAATTCGTCATCAAGCCCTATATCCGCTTCCGGGGCGAGCCGGGAGAACAGGCGACCATGTTCTTCAAGGACCCGAGCGGCAATGCCATCGAGATGAAGGCTTTCGCCGACATCAACAGCCTCTTCGCCAAATAGGGATCAAGCCGGCGACATGAGCGGCCGCCACGGTGGAAACCCGCCGGTCGGGAAATGTTCGTGTCGCCGGGGAACCTCTAGGCTGCCGTAACGCCGCTCGCAGCGGCATCCTTGTGTATCGCCCGCAGCTTTCGCATGGACGCTTCCAGCACGTCGAAGATCCGCGTATCGGCCGATTGTGCAACGTTGAACCGCATGAAACGGCCCGCCGTCTCCGACAGGCTGAAAACATTGCCAGGCGCGAGGATGACCCCTTCCGCGAGGCAAGCACGGGCAAGATCGGCGGCATCAAGCCCTTCCGGAAGCCTGCACCAGAGAAGCATGCCCGCATGCGGCTTGAGCCATGGGCTGATACCGATCGCTTCCAGCCGGGCCGAAACCTCATCCATCGCCTTTGCAAGCCGGACGCGCAGCGCCTCGACATGCTTGCGATAACTTCCATCCTTCAGCGCGAGATAGACGAGTTCGGCCGACGCTTGCCCGCAGCTGAAGCTGCTGGCCACCTTGAGATCGACGAGATCGTCGATCCACTCGGGCTTCGCGGCGATGAAGCCGCAGCGGATGGAGGCCGAAAGCGTTTTCGAGAAACTGCCGATATGGATCACCCGGTCCAGCCCGTCATAGGCGGCCAGACGCGGCGCCGGCACCTGCTCGAAATCGGCGAAAATATCATCCTCGATGATGATGAGCCCGGAAGCATCGGCCAGCTTCAGCAGCCGATGCGCCGTGACGGGGGAAAGCGCCGCACCGGTCGGATTGTGAATGGCGGAATTGGTGATGTAGAGCCGCGGCTTGTACCGTTCGAGCACCTGACCAAACAGCTCGACATCCGGCCCCGTCGGCGTGAAAGGCACGGAAACGACTTTGGCGCGATGCGCGCGCAACAGTGCATGGAAATTGAAGTAGCAGGGATCGTCGACCACGACGGTATCGCCGGGTTCCAGCAGGAATCGGCAGAGAAGATCGATCGCCTGCGTGCCCGATTCCGTCAGCATGATCTGATCCGGAGGCACGTTGATTCCATGTTCGCCCAGGCGCCGGGCAAGCAGCTGCCGCAATGGCGGCAGGCCGAGCGGTGTCCCGTAATTCGCAAGCACTCCGATATCGCCGCGCGCCAGTGTGCGCATCGCCTTGCGCAGGGCCGCCTGCGGCAGCCATGAAGGCGGCAGCCAGCCGCAGCCCGGTTTCAGCGCGTCGTCGCCGACTTCGAGCGATTGCCGCGAGATCCACAGCGGATCGACATTGCGGCCCGATCTCGCCCCGGTTTCGGAGAGTGATAGGGGCGGCAGCGGCCCGCAGACATAGAAGCCGGATCCCGGCCGCGAGCGGATCACCCCCTCGGCCGCAAGCCGTTCATAGGCCTCCACAACGGTCGAAACCGACACCTGCATCGTCTTGGCAAAGCTGCGCACGGAGGGAAGCCGCACGCCGGGCACAAGGCTGCGCGCAGCGATGCGCTCTGATATCGCCGCCATCACGCCTTCGATCCGGGTCGTGCCGGCAGCGCCGGTCATCGAGAGATTATCCATCCGTACTGCACCTTCGACCATAACAGTTCGCACAGATTGTACTGTACCGTCTCTGGTTCAGCCAGACAAATGCGCCGATACCCGCGAATATCACGAAGGAGCATGCGCCATGGACAAGACGACGACGGGATGGATTTATGGTTTGACGGGAGTGGTGATCTTCAGCGGCTCGCTGCCGGCAACGCGCCTGGCCGTCATGGATTTCGACCCTCTCTTCCTGACCGTTGCCCGAGCCGTAATCGCCGGCCTTCTGGGTCTTGGCCTGTTGCTCGCCTTTCGCGAAAAGCGCCCGGCTCGCGGCGACATCGTCTCGCTGACGATCGTCGCCCTCGGCTGCGTCGTCGGCTTTCCGCTCTTGACGGCATTGGCGCTGAAGCATGTCACCTCGGCGCATTCGATCGTCTTCATCGGCCTGCTGCCGCTGGCGACCGCAATCTTCGGCGTGCTGCGGGGCGGCGAGCGGCCACGCCCAGCCTTCTGGATATTCTCCCTCCTCGGCAGCGCGCTGGTCTGCAGTTATGCGCTGGCGCAAGGCGTGTCGGCCTCGCTCACCGGCGATCTCCTGATGCTTGCAGCCGTGATCGTCTGCGGCCTTGGCTATGCCGAGGGTGCCGTGCTCTCGCGCCGGCTGGGCGGCTGGCAGGTCATCTGCTGGGCTCTCGTGCTGTCGCTACCCGTCACCATCGCGCTCTGCCTCATGACCATGCCGCACAGCATCGACGGCATCGGCGGTCCTGCCTGGCTCGGCCTCCTCTATGTCTCGCTTTTCAGCATGCTGATCGGCTTCATCTTCTGGTATCGCGGGCTCGCCCAGGGCGGCATCGCAGCCGTCGGCCAGCTGCAATTCCTGCAGCCCTTCTTCGGCTTCGCACTTGCCGCGGCCCTTCTCAAGGAAAGCGTCAGCTGGTCGATGCTCGTCGTAACCCTCGCCGTCGTCGCCTGCGTCGCCGGAGCCAGAAAATTCGCCCATTGAGGCCGCGGCAAATTAAGGTACTTGATCTTCTAAACTGATCGGTCTATTAACAACCAATCAGTTTAGAAGGAGCACACCATGCCGACCCCTCTCGTCCCGCCTTTCACCCGCGAAACCGCAATCGCCAAGGTCCGCATAGCCGAGGATGGCTGGAACAGCCGCGATCCGGAGCGTGTTTCCAAGGTCTATACGGAAGACAGCCAGTGGCGGAACCGTGCCGAATTCCCGCGCGGTCGCAAGGAGATCGTCGAATTCCTGACGCGCAAATGGGCAAAAGAGCTGAACTATCGACTGATCAAGGAACTCTGGGCTTTCGAGGGCAACCGCATCGCCGTTCGCTTTGCCTATGAATGGCATGACGACAGCGGCCATTGGTTCCGCTCCTACGGCAACGAGAACTGGGAATTCGATGCAGATGGCCTGATGCAGCGCCGTTTCGCCTCCATCAACGACATGCCCATTAGGGAAGAGGACCGGAAATTCCACTGGCCACTCGGCCGCCGGCCGGACGATCATCCCGGCCTCTCCGACCTCGGCCTTTGAGATGGTGCGCAGCGTCTTCGAAAAATCCGATGCCGTTGCCCTCGTTGCCGAAGTCTTTCGCGAGCTCGGCTACGAGGGCGCGTCGATGAGCGAAATCACCGCCCGTACCAAACTGTCCAAGGGCAGCCTCTATCACTTCTTTCCAGGTGGCAAGGAAGAGATGGCGGCCGAGATCATGGCCAATATCGACGCATGGTTCGTGACGGAGATGTTCAGGCCGCTCGAAGAGGAAGAGCCGCGCGCCGCCATTGCCCGCATGTGGGAGACAACGGATAGCTATTTCCGCTCCGGCCGTCGCGTCTGCCTGATCGGCGCCTTTGCGCTGGACGAAACGCGCGACCGTTTCTCCGCTGCCATCCGAGGCTACTTTCATCATTGGATCGAGGCGCTTTGTGGCGCGTTGCTTAGGGCCGGCGTGCCGGGTGCCGAGGCGAAAATGCTCGCCGAAGAGGCCGTCATCGGTATTCAGGGCGCGTTGACGCTTGCCAGAGCCCTTGGAGATGAGATGGTGTTTGGCAGAACCTTGGCGCGGCTGAGGCACAGGCTGGAAACTGCCCTCGGCTAAAGCCATTTCATCGACGCGAATCACCGAACTATCGATGCTTCGCCCTTGCCAAATGCGCTCGTGCCATTAGCTATTCCTCCACTTTTGCCAGCGATCTCCGCGAAAATCGCCTGGAAAGGGCATCCACAGCCTCTCGATGTTGGGGATGACGACTTCAACAACCCACTGATATTAAAGAATCCTCCACAAAAGTATGTCATTGTTAATCATCTTTGATTTGCAACTATCCAAGCTCCCATGTTCAGCAGGGAATGGGAGCATCGAGGAGATGGATAGAAGATGCTGCAGCAGGTAAACGAAACCGACGACGCGCTGATCGACCAATTGCAACGCTCGGCGTTCGACTATTTCATGCTCTATACCAATCCGGAAAACGGGCTGGTGGCGGATACCTCGATCAAGACGAGCCATTGCAGCATTGCCGCCGTCGGCTTCGCGCTATCGAGTTATCCGGTCGCCGTCGAGCGCGGCTGGATCAGCCGCGCCGATGCAGCAAAACGGGTACTGGCCGCTCTGGATTTCTTCGCCAACAGCGATCAGGGCACCGAGCGTGGCGCCACCGGCCATCGCGGCTTCTACTATCACTTCCTCTATATGGAGACCGGCAACCGCGCCTGGAACAGCGAACTTTCGACCATCGATACCGGTCTGCTGCTGCTCGGCGTGCTGACAGCGGCAGCCTATTTCACCGGAAACAGCCAGGTCGAGCGCGATCTCCGCAAACAGGCGAAATTCCTCTACGAGCGTTGCGACTGGCATTGGGCGCTGAACAGGGGCCAGACCATCAGCATGGGCTGGAAGCCGGCAAGCGGCTTCCTGCGCTGGCGCTACCAGGGCTATGACGAGGCGATTTTCCTCTATGTGCTGGCGCTGGCCTCGCCCACGCATGCGATTCCGTCCTCCAGCTACGACGCCTTTGCCTCGACCTATACCTGGATGATGTTTAAGGACGCGCCCTTTCTCTATGCCGGGCCGCTGTTCATCCATCTGTTCTCGCATGCCTGGATCGATTTCCGTGACATCCGCGACAAGCACGTCGCCGACAAGGACACCGATTACTTCCGCAATACCCAGGCGGCAATTGCGGTGCAACGCGATTACACCGAGCGCAATCCCGGCCATTTCGTCGGCTATACGAAGGATATCTGGGGCCTTTCCGCCTGTGACGGGCCGAACCCGACTGGCACCAAACATAGCCTGCGCTATGCCCCGAAAGTCTTCGGTTATGCCGCCCGCGGCGCGCCACTGGGTCCCGACGACGGCACCATCGCCCCATGGGGACCGCTATCTTGCCTGCCGTTCGACCGCGAAGCCGCACTTGATGGCACGCGGGCGCTGCTTTCGACCTATCCTAACCTGTTGCTCGACGGCCGCTTTCCCGGCGGCTTCAATCCGAGCGTAAAGGGACCCGGCCCGGAAGGATGGGTGGACGACCGCTCGGTGGCGATCGACCAGGGGCTGCTGGTCATGATGATCGAAAACGCCCGCACCGGCATGATCTGGGACCTGATGCGGCAATCTCCGATCCTCCGCACCGGCCTCGAACGCGCCGGCTTCACCGGCGGCTGGCTGGACGAGAAGAACGCAAAGCCTGCCATCGCTTGATCTGCGGATACGGTGGCCGTCAGGTGCCTCTGTCGACACAGCGGCTATCTGCCAAGCCCCTTACCCTAGCCCTCTCCCCGCAAGCGGGGCGAGGGGACGATCGAGCCAACCAACTATCCTCTGATCAATGCAGCACCCTGTTTTGCGCCATAGCTCCTTCGCCCCGCTTGCGGGGAGAGGGCTGGGGTGAGGGGCCGTGTATGAAAGCGCGGCAAACACACACTCATCCGACTAGCACCTTTGACATCTTAAAGCTTCTCGATCGCCGCAATCACCTCATCCTCGACGGTAACCCCCTCCGTCAACGCAAGACGCCGTGAGCTCTGCCCGCGCCGGCCGGGCAGGCGGACGTTCGGATCGCGGGTGATTTCGCCTGCCAGCAAGGCCAGCCGTTGTGCCGTATCCGCGGTACTCGTCGCAGCCGGATTGATTGCGATGATCGTTTGGCCGAGCGCCGGCGGAGCGCCTTTGTCGTCGAAGAGCGAGGAAGCCTCGAAGGCGTAGTTGGCGCCGGTCAGGCCGGCCGCCAGAATTTCGACCATGAGAGCAAGTGCCGCACCCTTGACATCGCCGGCCGGGACCATCGTCCCGGCCAGAGCCTCTTCGGCATCCGTGGTCGGCCTGCCCTCGCGATCGAAAGCCCAGTCCGCGGGGATCGAAGCGCCCTGCTGCCGCGCCGCCATCACCTTGCCGCGCGCCACCTTGGACAGCGCGAGGTCGATAACAACAGGCTCGTCGCCAGGAAGCGGTGCGGCGAAAGCGATCGGGTTGGTGCCGAAAACAGGCGTCTTGCCGCCCCAGGGCGCCATGGAGGCCGGCGCATTGGCGACCATCAGCGCCACGAGCCCCTGATCGGCAAAACGCTCGACCATCAGGCCCATGACGCCGGCATGATGCGAACGGCTGATGGCGGCAAGCGCGATACCCTGCTCGCGGGCGACAGCCGGAAGCTCGGCAACGGCAAGGTCGAGCGCGGGATAGGCATAGCCATTGCCGGCATCGATGCGCAGCACGGCGGGAGAAGGCCGGCTGAGCTGCGGCTGAGCGAAGCCATCGACCTTACCAACCTTGGCCTGTCCGGCATAGGCAGGCACGCGCCGCAGGCCGTGACCACTCTGCCCGGCGGCCTCCGCCGCTACGAGCGCGACCGCCACCGAGCGGGCATTCGCATCACTCACCTTGTTTCGCCGCAGAGCCGCCACAACAAGCGTTTCGGCTTCGGCGAGCGACAAGTGCATGAGACAAGTTCCTGAACAAGATGAGGGGGGGGTAAGGACCTTCTACGCCCTCATCCGCCTCATCGCAACGCAGCAAAGTGCCATTACGCCACGTCGAACTTGACGCCCTGCGCCAGCGGCAGCGTGCGGCCATAATTGATCGTGTTGGTCGCCCGGCGCATATAGGCCTTCCAGGCGTCGGAGCCGGACTCGCGGCCGCCGCCGGTTTCCTTCTCGCCGCCGAATGCGCCGCCGATCTCGGCGCCAGAAGGGCCGAGATTGACGTCGGCAATGCCGCAATCCGATCCGCGCGCCGACACGAAAGTCTCTGCTTCCCGCATGTCATTGGTAAAGATCGAGGACGACAGGCCTTGCGGCACGGCATTATGCAGCGCCAGCGCCTTGTCGAAATCGCTGTACTTCATGACATAGAGGATCGGCGCGAAGGTTTCCTGCTCGACGGGACCGGTCTGCTCCGGCATTTCGACGAGAGCCGGGCGAACATAGAAGGCATCGGCTGAACCGTTTTCGATGCGTTCGCCGCCGGTCACCCTGCCGCCGGCCGCCTTTGCGGCGGCAAGGGCCGCCTGCATGCGGTCGAAGGCCTGCTTATCGATCAGCGGACCAACGAGAGTACCGGGCTCAAGGGGATTGCCTATCGTCACAGTACCATAGGCCTTCTGCAGACGCGGCACGAGCTGGTCATAGACGCTGTCATGAACGAAGAGGCGTCGCAGCGTCGTGCAGCGCTGGCCGGCCGTACCCATTGCCGAAAAGGCAACGCCACGCAGGGTGAGATCGAGATCGGCCGTCGGGCAGACGATGGCGGCATTGTTGCCGCCAAGCTCGAGGATGGCGCGGGCGAAACGGCCGGCAAGACGCGGGCCAACCGCCCGGCCCATCGCCGTCGAACCGGTCGCTGAGACCAGCGGCACCTGCGGATGATCGACCAAAAGCTCGCCGAGATCACGGCCGCCGATCAACAGCGTCGAAAGATTGGCCGGCGCCTCGCCGCCCTCGGCGACATAGCGCTTCAGTGCCTTTTCAAACAGAGCCTGTACGGCAAGCGCCGTCAGCGGCGTCTTTTCCGACGGTTTCCAGATGGTGGAATTGCCGCAGACAATGGCAAGCGCCGCATTCCATGACCAGACGGCGACGGGGAAATTGAAGGCAGAGATGATGCCGATCGCACCAAGCGGATGCCAGCTTTCCATCATGCGGTGCTCGGAGCGCTCGGTGGCAATGGTGAGGCCATAAAGCTGGCGCGAGAGTCCCACAGCGAAATCGCAGATATCGATCATCTCCTGCACTTCGCCGAGACCTTCGGAGGTGATCTTGCCGACCTCGATCGAGACGAGACGACCGAGGGCCGCCTTGCCGGCGCGCAGCTCTTCGCCGAGTAGACGGATCAGCTCGCCGCGCTTCGGCGCCGGCACATTTCGCCAGGACAGAAACGCCTCGTGCGCCGCAGCGATCGCAGCCCTCGCCTCGTCAGTAGAATGCTCCTTCAGCCGGCCGATCTCGGCGCCGGTCACAGGAGAGGTGACGGCCAGCGTTCCGCCGATGTAGCGGTCGGCCGATACACCAAGCTCCGTCAATATTGCCTTGGTTTCGGCAGCAAGATCTGATGTCGCGGTCATCTTGTTTCCTCTTCCCGTAATGCCGGTTCGATTATTTCACACCCGGGCGCCGACGAAATGCGCGGCCTGGGCGCCCGCCTCGTACCACATTTCCTTTGCCGCCCTGAAGCTCGGCTCGACGATATCGGTCACCGGCAGCGGCAGATCGGCCTCGGAAATCTGCCCGAGAATATGGCTGGCAAGCACCTTGCCGAACACCGTGCCCGGCGCAATGCCGCGGCCATTATAGCCGGAGAAACCGATGACATTCCGATCCAGCTTGTGGAAGCGAGGCAGCGCATTGTCGGTCATGCCGATCTTGCCATACCATTCGCATTCGAAGGGAATGTCGCCGAGCTGCGGAAAGAGCTTTTTGATCGATCGCCGAGCCCAGTTCTTGTGGATGGCAAGGCCGGTGTTGCGCAGCGCACCGACGCTGCCGAAAACGAGCCGGCCGGCCTGATCCATGCGGAAGGACGAGAGCACTTCTTTCGTATCCCAAGCCCCCTCGCGCCCGGGCAGCACGGATTTGCGCAAGTTGTCGCCGAGGGGGACGGTGGCGAAATTGAAATAGGGCAGATGCACCTGTTCGTTCCGCACCATTTCCCAGGGACCGGTGCTATAGGCATCCGTGGCCACCACGATCCAGTCGGCACTGATCTTGCCGCCATCGGTCGAAACCAGCCATTTCGCACCACTTCTTTCCGTCGATGTCACGCGGCTGCCGGTGTGAATGGTAGCGCCGGCTTTGACCACGGCATGGGCAAGGCCGCGCGCATAGGCAAGCGGCTGCAGCGTGCCGGCGCGCATGTCGAGCAGTGCCCCCGCATAGGCCGAACTGCCGACGCGACGCTCCGTCTCCCGCGCATCCAGCACCGTGACCGGCGCACCGCGCTTTCCCCATTGCCGGGCGCGCTCCTCGATTTCCTTCAGCCCCTCCGGCCCGACGGCGCAATGCAGCGTGCCGTTGCGCTCGAGCTCACAGGCGATGCCGTGCTTGTCGATCAATTCCATCACCAGCTTCGGCCCATTGCCGAGCAGATCGAGCAGCCGCTCGCCGTGAACGACACCGAGCTCGCCCGGCAGATCGTCGGGCATCACCCACATGCCGGCATTGATGAGACCGACGTTGCGCCCTGCTCCGCCAAAGCCGATTTCATTGGCTTCCAGCAGCACGACGCTGGTGCCGGCTTCCGCCAGATGCAGCGCCGTCGAAAGACCGGTATAGCCGCCCCCGACCACCACGACATCGGCGGAGACATCGCCGGAAAGTGGCTTCGTTGCTGGCGGCGAGGGGGCGGTCTTTTCCCAGAGACCATGGGAGCGTGGGTCGTTCAGCATGAAATCGGTCCAATCGACAAAGATAATCGCGCCAATCTAGCGCTACGCGCGAAGTTGCGGAAGCGGCAAGAGCGACATCCGATGGACATGGCATGATGCCAAAAAATCATCGGCTCTGGAGAAAAACTTGCATGGCGGCGGCGCTTTCGACCATGATAGAGGAAAAGCCGATCGCCATCGCGGTCGCAGGCAAAAGCAGGACAACCTCATGAAGCCCATTTTCGTTCAGCTCCAATGCTCCCCCGGCAAGACCTATGAGGTTGCCGATGCCATCTATCAAACGGAGTTGGTTTCGGAACTGTATTCCACCAGCGGCGACTACGACCTCCTGATGAAGGTCTACATTGCCGAAGAGCAGGATATCGGCAAATTCATCAACGACCACATCGCCAATATTCCGGGCATCGTCCGCTCGCTGACGACGCTGACCTTCCGCGCGTTTTGAGAGGCACGGACTTCGGTTCAGCGCGTTACAGCTAAAGTCACATTCACAGGATTGCCCCTCACCCCGGCCCTCTCCCCGTTGAGACGGGGAGAGGGAGCTCACCGAGATTTGTGGTTGGAGCCAAAAGCGTGCGGCAAACGCCGGACCGGTCCCCTCTCCCCGCAAGCGGGGAGAGGGTTAGGGTGAGGGGCAGTCGCAAGAGCAGCAGCCAATCACAACATCGCGTCGTCGCCACTTCCACCACGCAAGTTCCCCGTACCCCCGCCCAACGCCCCGCTATTAACCCTCTTGCCCGAAACCGCTCGGCTTTCTGCCCGCGATTAAACCCTTTTTAACCGACCCGATGATCTGCTTTGCCGACTGATCAACGGGCGGCGCTCTGCAGCGCCGGATTGCCCGCCGGGCGGCGCGGCATAGAGGTCGAGGGTGGATCGATGACATCTGCTGTTGCGGATATTCAGGCAAACAAGCACACCGGGCCGCTGATCGTGCATGTCGTGCGCCAATTCCTGCCGAATAAGGGCGGCCTGGAAGACGTCGTTGCCAACCTCTGCCGCCAGCTGGTTTCCCGCGGCTATCGCGTGCGCGTCGTCACCTGCAACAGCCTGTTTTCCGATCCCGACCGCCAACTGCCGGAACGCGAAACGATCGACGGCATCGAGATCGTCCGCATTCCCTGGTCCGGCTCCAGCCGTTATCCGCTGGCACCCAAGGTCTTCCGCCATCTGGCCGATGCCGACCTCATTCATGTCCATGCCGTCGACTTCTTCTTCGATGCACTGGCATGGGGCAAGCTCATGCATGGGCGCCCCATGGTCGCGACCACGCATGGCGGCTTCTTCCACACGCAGAAATATGCAGCCATCAAAAAGGTCTGGTTCAATACAGCAACGCGGCTGTCCGCGCTCGGCTATGCCTCTCTCATCTGTTGCAGCCAGTCCGACGCGCGGCTCTTTTCACAGATCGCCAACAGCCGCGTCCACCTGATCGAAAACGGCGCCGATGTCGGCAAGTTTTCCAATTGCGCTGCCCTGGAAGCGCGCCGCCGCGTCGTCACCATCGGCCGTTTCTCGATCAACAAGCGGCTCGATCATCTTCTCGACGTCATGAAGGTGCTCGCAGCCCGCCATGACGACTGGCACCTCGATATTGTCGGCACCGAGTCTGATCTCGATCGCGCGATGCTGGAAAACGAAATTGCCGCCCGCAATCTGACACGCAATGTCGCTCTGCATGTGTCGATCGACGAGGGCTCGATCCGCAACATCATCGCCCGCGCCTCGCTCTTCGCTTCGGCTTCAGAATATGAAGGCTTCGGGCTGGTGGCGATCGAGGCGATGAGTGCCGGATTGCTGCCGGTGCTGAACGTCAATGAGGCCTATAAGGCGATGGCCGAAACCCATCCAGCCCTCATGCTCGCAGATTTCTCAGATCCGGAAGCGGCCGCCGATACCCTGACCGCAGCTTTCGAGCGCCTAGAGGCCGACGATCTGAGCTTGCGGCAGGAATTGCTGCGGGACGCTCGCGCCTATGCATGGAATGAAGTCGCCCAACGCTACATGGATGTCTATGCCGAGACGCTGACGCCGAGAGGCAAATCGCCTCAGCTTCTGCGCCAGCGCGGCCAGGCGGCGTAACCTTCCAGAATGCCCATCAGCCAGGCGCGCTTGTAGCGTGCCGCATCGACGTTGAAACGCGCCAGCGCCGCCAGCCAGCCGGCGACCGGACGAAACAGCCGGTAGCCGACATAATACAGCGGAAACGCCTGCTTGCGCATCAGAGCGCCGAAGCCGCGTCCATATTTGCGGGCTCGCTCTACCTGCCGCGGCCCATACTCGCTGGTGACTTGATCGTGATGGACGATCAATTCCGGGAAGAACATCGCCTGCCTGCCGGCGCCGAGCGCGCGCAGGAGGAAATCTGCCTCTTCGCCGCTCTGGAACGGTGATTCCGAGCCGACCCCAAGATCCTCGTCGAAACCGCCGATATCGGAAAGCGCCGCGCGGCGCACGAAAATGCCGTTGGAATTGCCGCACTTCAGATAGTTCCAGCGCGTCAGCGCCAGCCGCGTCTCGCCCGTCGGGCTGACGGAAGCGAGACCCTCGGCATCGAGCGTGCGGCCGGTGACGATCGCGAGCTCTGGATGGGCCGAAAACAGTGCCGCTGCTGTCGAAAGCGTATCGGGCTCATACCAGCAATCATCATCGGGAAAGCAGAGGTAATCGCCTGCCGCGACGGCCATGCCATTGTTGCGCGCCCGCGAAAGTCCTTTCGGCGAACGGACGTGACGGATCGTGAAGGAAGGGGAAAAGCTGTCGATCAGCACCCGCAGCCGGTCGTCGGCATTCTGATCGACGACGATCACCTCGAAATCTTCATGACTCTGTTGGGTCAGCGAACGGAACAGCCGATCCAGCTGATCGAACCGATCGATCGTGCAGACGATGAGGCTGAACAATGAAACCCTCCGCTCAAGCCCTGCGGCCAACATCAGAGAGAAAGAATATTAGCCAAAGTAAAAAACGAACTTATGGCAGCATTAAACCCTAAATATTAAGGCATATGAAATAGAACTGGCGCTATCCCCACGAAAAGCCGGATAGGAGCGAAGTCCCGGCAATTTGAGGAACGGTCAGTCTTCATGACGAAGAGCATAATGGCAAATTCGGTTTTGAACGCCGCGGCGGGATTGACCCTGCTTGCGACCGGCTTTGCCTGTTCGATCATCGCGGCGCGTCTGCTTGGCCCGGAGGCCAACGGCATCATCGCCTTCTCTCTCTGGCTGACGACAACAGGCGCGCTCGTCGCCGAGCTCGGGGCCGGCGTTACCCTGCTGCGCGTCCTGCCGCAGTTGAAGGGAAACGGCTATTCAACGGAAGAGCGGCTGGGCTTTGCCGCTTACCTTCTGCAGCCGACGATTCTCGCAACCGTCATCCTGCTCGCCGGCTATGTCGCCTATTATTGGGATACGGAGCGTTTGCACTGGGCGGGCGATGCTTCTGAAGTTATTGCCATAACAGGCGTATTCTTCGTTCTTCAGTCTCTTGGCGCCTATAGCAAGAACTATCTGATCGGCGAGCAGCAAGTCGGCGCATTCCTGCGCATCACCTTGATAAGCTCGGCGCTGCAGCTGGTTACCGTCCTTGCGGGAGCGATCTCCTTTGGCGTCAGCGGCGCACTTGCCGGCTATGCGCTCGGTCAGCTGCCAATGTTCATCGCGACGCTCCGGATTGCGATTGCCCGCAAGAACAGCTGCGGTGTCGGCCTTTCCGCTCTCGCCAGTTCGTCGCTCATTCTCTCGATCGAACTCATCAACAGCTCGATCTTCCTCAACCGCATCGAGCTTTTGTTCCTGCAGCGGTACTGGGGCATCGAAGCGGTCGGCTTTTACGCCGTCGGCCTGTCGCTCGCCAACCTGGCGCTGCAGCTACCGGTGCAGTTGAGCGGTAGCCTCTTGCCCTATTATTCCGAGCAGATGCACGCGAGGGAATCGGACAAGCTGCCGGTCGAGGTCTTCGCCGGAGTGGCGCGCAGCATTGCCTATATCACCCTGCCGATGAGTTTCGGTCTGGCGGCCATCTCGCCGGAACTTGTCGTGACGATCTTCGGCCCGGCCTTTGCGCCGAGCGGCGGCATGGTGGCGCTGCTGTCCCTGACTGCCGTGCCCTACGTCTTCATGCAGATCTGCACGCAATATCTCTATTCGCTGGATCGCGTGCGCGAACGCACCGTCATCGGGGTCGTCGCCAGCTTCGTCATGGTCGTCGGCTGCGCCGTCGCCGTGCCCTTCTACGGAGGCGAGGGTGCCGCGCTGGTCCGTCTGCTCGCCTTTGTCGCCCTGTGCCTGATGACGGTACGCCGCATGGAATTCGAAGGATCGACGCGCGGTATGCTCATCAACCTTGCAAAAGTCACGGTTGCTGCCATTCTATGCGCGGTTGCAGCCTATGGTTTCGTTCAGGCGCTGACCGGTGTCGCAGGCCTCGTAGGCGCCATCATCGCCGGCGCGCTGGCCTATGGCATTGCGCTCAGACTGCTGAAAGCCGTTCCAGCCGAAGATATCGACGTCATGCAGAAGATCGCGATGCGATTGCCTGCACGCATAAATCCGATTGCCACTCAGGCTCTGGCTCTCTTAGCGCCGCGCCGAATGTGAGGAGACGAGCATGGCTGGTTGGGGAGCCGCCGAAAAACAGGACAAGGAAGGGCAGACAAGATCCGCGGCCATCCCGGTAACCTTCGCCGGCACGGTCGGCCTGTTCACATCAGCCGTCAAACCCTCGCGCGGCAGCGCCGTCCTGTTCCTCAGCCCCTGGGGTTTCGAGGAGATGTGCGTCCGCAAGTTCTGGCGAATTCTGGCGGAGGATCTCGCCGATATCGGCATATCGAGCCTGCGCTTCGATTACGCCGGCACGGGCGATGCGCTTGATCTGACCGATGAAGGCAAAGGTCTGGAGCCGTGGCATGAAACCGCTCTCGCGGCAGCAGCAAAGCTGAAGGCGCTTTCCGGTTGCGAGCGCCTGATCCTCGTCAGCCAAGGGCTTGGCGGAACCATCGCTGCCGCTCTCGCCGAACGGCTTGCAGGCATCGACGGCATCGCCTTTCTCGCACCCGTCGTCTCAGGTCGCGCCTATCTGCGCGAACTGACCGCCTGGTCGAAGATGATCGATGAGAGCATGGGGCTTGCCGAAGCACAGCGCCAGACGGAGGGCGTCACCGTCGCAAGCCTCCGGATGGCCGATAGCGCCGCCGATGCAGTGAAGAAGCTGAACCTCATGACACTGGATCGGCTCGCAACGCCGAATTGCCTGGTGCTGGCGCGCCCCGGCCGCCCCGGAGATTCCGACTTTGCGCACCATCTCGAAACGCTCGGCCCCGAGGTCACGCAGACTTTCTACGAAGGTTACGACGATCTCGTCTCGAACCCGACCATCGCCACTATGCCGACCGAAACCGGCCGAAAAATAGTCGAATGGGTGCGGTCGGTCGCCGCCAAAACCGGTGAGGCCGCATCGACCGAACTTACGCCGCCCGTCGCGGAACCTCTCATCGGCGAAGGCTTTCGCGAGACGCCGCTGCGTTTCGGCGCAGACAACCGCCTGTTCGGCATTCTCTGCGAGCCCGAAGGTGCGCGCACCGGCGCGACCGCGCTGCTCCTGACGACAGCCTATGACAGGCACGCCGGCTGGGGCCGGACGTCGGTCACCATGGCGCGCGCGCTTGCCCGCGACGGCATTGCCTCGCTGCGTTTCGATACGGCCAATGTCGGCGACAGCCCGCCGCTTTCCGGCGCCCCCGAGCAGGTGCTCTATTCCCGCGAACAGCATCTCGATGTTGCCGAGGCACTGGACCTGCTGGAGAGACGGGCTCTACTGCCGACCTATGTGGTCGGGCGTTGCAGCGGCGGCTATCTCGCCTTTCAGGCAGCATTGCGCGATGCGCGCTGCCGCGGCCTCATCACGGTCAATCCCTACAGCTTCCATTGGGACGAGAGCCGATCGGTCGATGAAGCTCTGCGCTTTGCTCCCCGTTCGCTGGAAACCTATGGGCGCAAACTCCTGCAGATGGAAACGCTGAAGCGGCTCTTCGGCGGCCAAGTCGATGCAAGGAGCGCCATATGCAACATGGCGACCGGGCTCGGTCGGCGGGCGATACGAACGGCTCGCCAAGTGCTCGGCGCGTTCCCGATCTTCGCTGCGGCTCAAGGACCTGTGCTGGGTGGTTTCCGCACACTTGCCAAGCGTGGCGTTGATATGTCCCTGATCTACAGCGCCCACGATATCGGGCTCGATCATCTCCATGACGAGTTCGGCGAGAACGGTGTCGGATTAAAGCATTTTCCGGACATACGCCTCACCATCATTCCCGAAGCCGACCACAATCTGACCCCGCCCTATGCGCGCAAGGTGTATCTGCGAGAGGTCCGGGAGATGGGTTTGCGGCTCGCCAACCGATGACGCACAGGCTGGAAAACCGCCGGAAATGTTCGCCATATCCGACACTTGCTGTATAGTCGCGCCATGAGGCTCCTGATCGTCGAAGACAACCGCGAACTGGCGTCCTGGCTCGGCAAGGCGCTGCGTCAGGCGCAGTATGTCGTCGACATCGCCTATGATGGCGAAGATGCCGAGCACATGCTGAAAGTCGCAGCTTACGCCATCGTCATCCTCGATCTGTCGCTGCCGAAGATGGATGGGCTGACGCTGCTGAAGCGACTGCGTCAGAGCGGCAACAAGGTGCCGGTCATCATCCTGACCGCCAATGCCAGCCTCGACGGCCGCGTTGCCGGCCTCGACAGCGGCGCCGACGATTATCTGGCAAAACCCTTCGAAATTGCCGAACTCGAAGCCCGCATACGCGCAGCCGTCCGCCGCGGTCACGACCGCGCCGCTCCGGAGATTGCCGTCGGCGACCTGGTGTTCGATGGCGGGACGCGGCAATTCTCTTTGGCCGGAGAATCCCTGGCGCTGACGCCGCGCGAGCACGCGGTGCTCGAACATCTGATCATGAAGGCAGGCACGACCGTCACCAAGGCGACCCTCTCCGAAAGCGTCTTCGGCTTCGACGATCTCGCCGATACCAGCGCCATCGAGATCTATGTGCATCGCGTCCGCAAGAAGCTCGAAGGCAGCTCCGTGCAGATCGCGACGCTGCGCGGCCTGGGTTATCTCCTTCGCCATGCGCAATGATGAGGCTGCACCACCCAAGGGCCTTGTAAGCCGCGCGCTCGGCGGGGTAGCGAGCAGTCTTCGCGCGCAGCTGTTTGCCTGGGTCGTATTGACCCTGATCGGCGCGATCTGCATCAACCTTTATCTAAGCTTCCGTTCCGCCGATGCGACGGCCGATCTTGTCACCGACCGTACGCTGCTCGCCTCCGCCCGCGTCATCGCGGAAGCAACGCATGTCGACGGAAGCGGCACCGTGCAGATCGATATTCCCCCGGCTGCGCTGGAAATGTTCGATACCGGCTATGGTGACCGCGTTTTTTATCAGGTGGTCACGGCATGGGGGAGCCTCATCGCCGGTTTTCCCGATCTGCCACGGCCGAAGCGGGATCTGATCGGCGAGGACATGACGTTTCGGACCGACGGCGTGCGTGTACTCATGCTGAGCCACCCGGTTGTTGGCCTTGATCAGGACAGCACGATTTCCGTCGCCGTTGCCGTTACTCATAACAGCCAATATGCCATGCGCCGCAGGCTGTGGCTGTCCGATTTCACCAAGCAGCTCGCGCTTGTCCTGCTTGCCGGGCTCGTCACCATCATCGGCCTGCAGCGCGGGCTTGCTCCCGTGCTGCGCCTGCGCGACGCCGTGCGCGAGCGTGGCCGCCAGCGTCTCGATCCACTGGACCCTCATATGGTGCAGAACGAGCTTCGGCCGCTCGTCCACGCCCTCAATGATCACATGGAGCGGGTGCAGAACCAGATGGCGGCGCAGCGCCGCTTCGTCTCGAACGCCGCCCATCAGCTGCGCACACCGCTCGCGCTGATTTCGACGCAGGCAAGCGTAGCAGCGCGCGAGCTCGACAACGGCAGGCGCGACGAGGCGCTGACGGCATTGCGTTCGAGCACACGGCAGGTGACGCGCCTTGCCAGCCAGCTCCTGACGCTTTCGCGCGCCGAACCCGGCAGCCGCCGGCCGCGAAACGACACCATCGATCTGGCGGAAACCGCCCGGCGTGTGCTGGAAACCCTCGCCGAGGAAGCCCTGCGCCGGAATATCGATCTTGGGCTCGAAGCAGATGATGAGATGGCGGTTCATATCGAGGGCGACGGCACCATGCTGCGCGAAATGCTGGTCAACCTCGTCGACAATGCACTGCGCTACACGCAAGCGGGCGGCCGCGTGACGGTCGGCGTCGGCCGCGACGGCGATACGGCCCTGCTATGGGTCGAGGACAACGGTCCTGGCATCCCCGAAGCGGAACGCGCCCAGGTCTTCGAGCGCTTCTATCGCATCATGGGCACGGAACCGGAGGGAAGTGGCCTCGGTCTCGCCATCGTCCGCGAAGTCGTCGACGGCGCCGGCGGCTCTGTCACGCTTGGCGAGGCGACGGGTGGCGGCCTGCTGGTCCGCGTGCGGCTGCCGGCTGTTTGAAGGTGGGACGGCGTTGATGGCGGGATAGTCCCCTCTCCCCGCATGCGGGGAGAGGGAGTCTACTGTGCCCGCAAAACGAAAAGGCCGGGCGAAACGCCCGGCCCCTGGCCTTGGGAGGTATCAGAAAACCAACGCTTAATGCGTGTCGAGGCTTTGCTGCGGACGCCAGCGGGTGATGCGGTTTTCGATGAGCGTCATCACATATTCGGCGCCGAGCGTGACGACCATCACCAGGATGATTGCGGCATAGAGGCCGGCTGCGTCATAGGTGCCCTTGGCGATCGAGATCAGGTAGCCAATACCGGCCAGCGATCCCACGAACTCGCCGACGATCGCGCCGATGATGGCGAAGGAGAAGGAGATGTGCAGGCTTGCAAAAATCCAGCTCATCGCCGAGGGCAGGATAACGTTGCGGGTCACCCGCCAGTTGGATGCGCCGAGGATGCGGGCATTGGCGATCATGTTGCGGTCGGCTTCGCGAACGCCCTGGAAAGCATTGGCGAACACGACGAAGAACACCATGATGAAGGCCAGCGCCACCTTCGACGCCAGGCCGAGACCCATGATCATCACGAAGATCGGCGCGAGAACGACGCGCGGGATCGAGTTGATCGCCTTGATGTAGATCGAGAGGATGTCGGAGGCGAGCTTGTTGCGACCAAGGGCGACACCGACAAGGACGCCGGTCACCGAGCCGATGATGAAGCCGATCAGCGCTTCTTCCATGGTGACGCCGAGGTGATACCAGAGCGAGCCGCTCTCGGTGCCCTCGGTGATCCACTCCCAGAGGCGCAGTGCGATCCCGTATGGGCTCGAATAGAAGAACGGATCGATCCAGTGCAAGTCGGAGGCGAGCTGCCAGAGACCGAGAATAGCGAGCAGAATGCCGATCTGCCATGCCTTGACGACATACTTGCGACGAGCGAGTGCCTTCAGCGCTGCGGCTTCGATTTCCGCGTCCGAGGTGCCGGCGCGGAAGATCGGAGCATTGCCTGCTTCGAGAGCTGTATTTGCCATGATCAATCCTCCCTTATGCCGCTTCCGCGGCACGGCGATAGCTGGTTTCGACCTCTTCGCGCAGGTCGTCCCAGATCGTCTTGCAATAATCGATGAAGTTTTGCTCGTAGCGGATCTCCGAGACGACGCGCGGGCGCGGCAGGTCGATCGTGTAGACAGATTTGACCGTCGCCGGGCCGGCCGTCAGCACATAGACCTTGTCGGCGAGTGCAACGGCTTCTTCGAGATCGTGCGTCACGAAGACGACGGAGGCCTGGCGTTCGGCCCAGAGCTTCAGAAGCTCCTCATGCATGACCGTGCGGGTCTGCACGTCGAGCGCCGAGAAGGGCTCGTCCATCAGCAGGATTTCCGGCTCGTTGATGAAGGTCTGCGCCAGCGAGACGCGCTTGCGCATGCCGCCCGAGAGCTGATGCGGATAGTGATGCAGAAACTTGGAAAGGCCGACACGGGCAAGCCAGTCCTTGGCCATCTTCTCGGCCTCGGCCTTCGACTTGCCGCGGAACAGCGGGCCGGCCATGACGTTTTCGATGACATTCTGCCAAGGGAAGAGCGCATCCGTCTGGAAGGCGAAGCCGACGCGCCGGTCGATGCCGTTGACCGGGCCACCCATCAGGCGGACTTCGCCGGCGCTCGGCTTGGCAAGGCCGGTGACGAGATTGAGCGTCGTCGACTTGCCGCAACCCGTCGGCCCGACAACGGCGACGAATTCGCCGCGCTCGACGGTCATGTTGAAATCGCGCAGTGCGGTCAGCGACTTGCCGGTCGGCGATACGAAACGGCGGCTGACATTGATGAGCTCTATCGCCGGGGTACGGCGTTCATCCTGTTGCATGGTGCTGATCCTGACGCGTGCCTTCAGGGCGTGCACGCAAAGCCCAGTGAACTGCAAAGTCTCTTGAACTGCCGCTTCCGGAACCTGTCTGAAAACTGGCCGGAAGCGGCGTTCTGACTGTTTACTTGACGTTCTTCACGAATTCCGTCGTGTAGGTCTTCGACAGGTCGATCGTCTTGCCCTTGACGTTCTTGGAGAACTGCGAGAGCACGGCGAGAACGGTCTTCGGACCATCTTCCGGCATCACGCCGTCGGCGGTGAACATTTCCTTGCCGGCGTCGAGAGCCTTGATGTAGCCGTCCTTGTCACCGACGTAGAAGTCCTTAGGCATCTTCTCGGCAATTTCAGCGGCGGAATGCGTATGGATGAAGCGCAGCGTCTTGACGAAAGCGTTCGCGAGCTTCTGCACTTCTTCCTTATGGGCATCGACCCATGCGGCATCCATATAGAGCGAGGCCGCCGGATAGGTACCGCCGAGCGCCTCTTCGGTGCCCTTCAGCGTGCGCAGATCGACGAGGATCTTCGCTTCGCCGGTCTTGAGCAGGCGCGAAATCGTCGGCTCGGTGGTCATGCCCACCTGGATGGCGTCCTGCTGCATGGCGGCGATGAAAGTCTGACCGGCGCCGACCGGAACAGGCGTGATGTCAGCCGGCGAGAGGCCTGCCTTCGACGCCATGTAAAGCGTCAGGAAGTTCGTCGACGAGCCGAGGCCGGTGACGCCGGCGCGCTTGCCCTTCAGGTCGGCGAAGGACTTGATATCGGGATACTTGGCCGAAACCAGCTCGACTTCGCCTGGCGCCTGGCTGAACTGCACGACGGACTTGATGAACTTACCCTTGGCCTGCAGGTCGACGCAATGGTCGTAGAAGCCGACGACACCCTGAACGGCGCCTGCCAGCAGCTGGTTTTCGGCATCGACGCCGGCGGATTCGTTGAGAAGCTCGACCTCGAGGCCTTCATCCTTGAAGTAACCAAGCCCTTCGGCAAGCTTGGCCGGCAGATAGATCTGCTTTTCGTAGCCGCCCACCATGATGGAAATCTTGTCGGCAGCATTGGCGGCCGTGGCTGCAAGCGAAGCAGCTGTCATGACGAGGGAAAGGGCTACGGTATGAAAAAACGTGCGCGATGGACGCATCAATGTCTCCTCCTGTTTTATTCTTGCGCCACACGACGCTCTGGAAAGGCGCTTCCTCCACGAAGCTCAACGAGACTAGCGCGGGCAACCTTTCAGTCAGCTTTCAGTGCGCAACCCTGCGAGGGAACATTGCGATTTTATTAACGCGGACGCCGGCGGCTCGATATGCCGCCGGCGCCAGAAACGCTACCGCGCACTATTTGGCGTTTTTGACGAATTCCGTCGTGTAGGTCTTCGACAGATCGATCGCCTTGCCCTGCACGTTCTTGGAGAACTCGGAAAGCACGGCAAGAACGGTTTTCGGGCCATCTTCCGGCATCACGCCATCGGGCGTGAACATGGCCTTGCCGTTTTCAAGCGCCTTCACATAGCCTTCCTTGTCGCCGACATAGAAGTCTTTCGGCATCTTGTCGGCGATCTCGGCGGCCGAATGCGTGTTGATGAAATGCAGCGTCTTGACGAAAGCATTCGCAAGCTTCTGCACCTCATCCTTGTGATCCTTGACCCAAGACTCCTGCATATAAAGAGACGCCGCAGGATAGGTCCCACCCAAAGCGGCCCTTGTTCCGTCCATCGTGCGCATGTCGATCAGAACCTTGGCCTCACCGGTCTTCAGGAGACGCGAGACCGTCGGCTCGGTCGTCATGCCGGCCTGGATGGCATCCTGCTGCAGGGCGGCGATAAAGGTCTGGCCGGCACCAACCGGAACGGAGGTGAATTCCCCCAGCTTCAGGCCGGCCTTGATGGCCAGATACTGCGTCAGGAAGTTGGTCGAGGAGCCGAGACCCGTGACGCCGAGGCTCTTGCCCTTGAAATCGGCGGGGGATTTGATTTCCGGATGCTTGGCCGACACCAGCTCGACTTCGCCCGGCGCCTGGCTGAACTGCACGACGGATTCGACGAACTTGCCCTTGCCCTGAAGGTCGATGCAATGGTCGTAGAAGCCGACGACGCCCTGGACGGCGCCTGCGAGCATTTCGTTTTCCGCATCAACGCCTGCAGGCTCGTTGAGAAGCTCGACGTTCAGCCCCTGCTCCTTGAAATAGCCAAGCCCTTCGGCAAGCTTGGCCGGCAGATAGATCTGCTTTTCGTAACCGCCCACCATGATGGAAATCTTGTCAGCGGCGTTGGCGGCAGTGGCAGCAAATCCGGCTGCGGCTATCGCAATGGAAAAAGCCGTCGAATATCTGAGAATGCTGGATGCACGCATGAAGTCCTCCTCTCCAATTGTGTACCGGCGCCGATTGACAACGGCGCGGCACGCGCTTCCTCCTGAAGCAGGAGAGACATGCACGCCCAACCTTTCATTGAACTGAAAGCAAGTTCTTGACTACCGCCTGCTGGCTTCGAATGTCTGCGGTTTTCCGCAGCGGCGACGGAAAGCCCGATTTCCGTACAACGGGAAGCATTCCTCCATCTTGGCATTTCCCGCGTCGCGACTATCTAAGATGGAACACTTTCGTTGGGAGGGATCACCGATGAGGACCATTGCCGCAGCCCTTGTCCTGATGATGATCACGGTAGCCGGGCCGGCATGGGCGATTTCCCGCTACGAGTCGCTCGGCAAGACGTGCGCATCGGTGCAGCAACTTATCGCGGAGGAACGGGCGGTGATACTACGCTATCCGTCCTCCCGTGGTGGCCCCGTTCTTTACGACCGCTATGTGGCCGGCCGCGGGCAATGCAGCATCTCCGACTATGCCAGCCGCGCTTATGTTCCCACCAGGGATAACCCGCTCTGCCCTGTCTACAGTTGCAAGCCATCCTCCATTTTCAATCCGCATTGACGCGAATCAGCTTTTCTGAGGTTTATGCGAGGGTGGATTATAAACTTTGCAGCAAAAGACTTTTAGTTGAGTTACACTCATATTTAACGCACATTTTGCGGGCAGATGAAGGACGCGTCCCTTCCTAAGAAGGGTACGAGCATGGTGTTTCCACCAGCCCCTAAGTGATAAGGAGATTGCGCCGTGAGTGCAAAAGTACCGAATCCGATCGATGCCTATGTAGGCTCTCGCGTGCGCACGCGCCGTCTCATGCTTGGCATGAGCCAGGAGCGGCTTGCCGAACAGATCGGCGTGACGTTTCAGCAGGTGCAGAAATATGAAAAGGGCACCAATCGCATCGGCGCTAGCCGGCTGCAGGCCATTGCAGGCGTGCTGGCGGTACCGGTTGCCTTCTTCTTCCAGCAGGACAATTCGCAGCCGCTGAACACCGATGGCCTCGGCGCGATCAATGGTCTGGAGGATCTGTCGGACTTCCTGACATCGAAAGAAGGTCTCAGCCTCAACAAGGCGTTCATGAAGATCAACGATCCCAGCGTTCGCCAGTCCGTGCTGACGTTGATCAAGTCCTTGGCAAACGCTTCCGACATTCTGCCGAATCATATTCCGCATGCAGCGGACGCGTCGGTCGGCCTGCGCAACTGAGGCTGCCGCTCCCGCGACAATGACGATGCGGTCGACCCGAGGCAGGCCGAAAGTTGCTGCTTTGGGCCGGCGCAGGATTATTGCCCACAACTGCGGTGCGGGCCGGTCCGGCCAGTCAAGCGATCGACGCCGAGATTGCGCCTCGTTGCAATTTTTTCCGTGCCTGACCTTTGGAGGCGATAAGAGCGGAATTTGCCGCAACCAAGCGTCGTGTCACGCTGCATGTCACGCGCCAAGCTGCAAAACTTTCGTTACGGTTTGCTCATGTTCCCGACCAGACACGATTCGTCTGCCGGGAACGGGGGCAATAGAGGGTACGAAATGACAGCAGCACTTCCGATCGACGCAGCATACCAGGATCCTGACTCGCTCAAGGAACTGGCATCAATCGCTCGGCTCATCACCTACGCACGGCAAAGCGCCAAAAACCTGAACGCTGAATTCCCGGTCTGGTGCCTGGACTTGGCACTCGGGGCCGTGTTGCAGGAAATGTATGAAAATGGCTTGCCCAATCCCTTGTTCGAAAAGGGAACGGACACAGCAAAAGTGGTGGCACACTGAATTTAAATAATTCCGGCCTTTGTCGGATACGAAATGATGCCGGTATGGCTCCCCAGGCCATATCGGCATTTTTCCTGTGAGGCGACCGTCAGGACGACGAGGTTGTCGCATACCGGGTGGAAGCTAAAGCACTTCCAGGAAAAGTGCGCAGCGGTTTTCCGTCAGGAATGCGTTGGGAAATAAGAGCATAGAGCGTTTTCGCGATTCAAAGAAAAGTGGAAACGCTCTAACGGCGCGGTTTAGCAGCCGTCCTTGCGCGGCCGGACGCCGGCGGTAAAGATTGCGATGCAATGACGCAGATGGCGCAGCCGCATTTCGCGGTCCGTCCAATCCTTCGGACGGCCCGGCCTCGAGATCATCGCATCGAAGATCATGCTCATCAGCATACGCGCCCCGCTTGCCGCATCGGCAATCTCGATCACGCCGCGCCGCTGCTGCTCGAGAAGCCAATCCGCCAACATCAGCTGCGATTGCTTGCCGCCGTAAGTATGCAGCAACATCGCGATCTCCGGAGATTGTTGCGATTCACTGATGACGAGATGAATAAAAGCGTCCCGTTCACGCTCCTGATCTTCATCGATATCGATCATGAATATCTGCTCGAGCGCCTTGTCAAACGGCAGGTTCTCATCCTCTGGCCGAGGCAGGGCCAGCATGGATGCGCGATGCTCGGCAATGATGGCCACAAACAGATCGGTCTTGCTCGGAAACAGCCTATAAAGGGTCTGCTTCGAAATCCGGCATCGGTTAGCAACCAAATCCATGGTTGTACCGGCATATCCGAGTTCGTAGAAGATCGCTCGCGCCTCTCTGACGATCTCAGCACGGCGCGCGTCGTCGCTCACGGTTTTCGGACGGCCGCGCGGGCGGCGTGTGGCAACCTGATTGGCCTTGGCTGTTCGTTCCTTTGTCAGCACACCGAATTGACCCCAACAACCGAATACGATTGACATTTGACGCTGTATAAATATTTTCGGTACGACTTGGTACTATAAATAAGGCAACAGGAAATAGCAACGTGCGAAAGCTCGCTCCTCCCACTTCTGCACTCGTATATCCGCCGACATCCAATCGCGTTTCAGCCGGCCGCTCGTCGCTGACCGCCGCAGGATTGGTCGCTGCGATGTTACTGGCTGGCTGCAACCAGCAGAATTCCGCGCAGAACAATGCGCCGGTCGTAAAGGCAGAAGTCAGCGCGATGTCGCTGCATCCGCAATCCGTCGCCATCACCGCCGAACTGCCTGGCCGCACCAGCGCCTATCTTGTCGCCGAAGTGCGGCCGCAGGTCGGCGGCATCATCCGCAGCCGCAATTTCAAGGAAGGCAGCGAAGTCAAGGAAGGCGACGTACTTTACGAGATCGATCCGTCCTCTTACCAGGCATCCTATGACAGCGCCGCCGCCGCCTTGCAAAAGGCCCAAGGCGCCTTGCCGAGTGCCCAGTCGAAGGTCGATCGCTACAAGAGCCTCACCCAGCAGGACGCGGTCAGCAAGCAGAACCTCGACGACGCGATTTCAACATTGGCCCAGGCCAATGCCGACGTAGCATCCGCAAAGGCTGCGCTGGAAACGGCGCGCATCAATCTCGACTACACCAAGATGCGCGCGCCGATCGGCGGCCGCGTCGATGCCTCTACGGTCACGGTCGGCGCTCTCGTCACCGCCGATCAGACGACGGCGCTGACAACCATCCGTCAGCTCGATCCGATCAATGTCGATGTCACGCAGTCGAGCACCAACCTGCTCGAATTTCGCCGCGCCGTCGCGGAAGGCCGGCTGAAGACCAGCGGCAACAATGTTTCGGTTCACCTGACGCTCGAAGACGGCAGCCAATACAAGGAAACCGGCACGCTGCAGTTTGCCGAATCCTCCGTTGCGGAAACGGTCGGCACGATCACCGTCCGCGCTGTCTTCCCAAATCCGGATCGCATCCTGCTGCCGGGCATGTATGTTCGCGCCACCATACAGGAAGGCATTGCCGAAAACAGCTTTGTGGTGCCTCAGCGCGCCGTGACCCGCAACACGAAGGGCGAACCGATCGCAATGTTCGTGACTGCGGAGGGCAAGGTACAGCAGCGGGTGTTGAAGGTGGAACGCAGCATCGGCAATAGCTGGCTTGTCAACCAGGGCGTTGCCGACGGCGATCGCGTGATCGTCGAAGGCGTCCAGCGCGTCCGCGACGGTCAGGAAGTCACCGTATCGCCGGTAACGATCGACGATGCGACCGGCGAAGTGAAGCAGGCCGCTGCCGATGGCAAGCCGTCTGCCGAGCAGGCCGGGCTGGAAAAGACCGATATGAAAGCCGCCTCCGGCGTCCAGAAGTGAGGTTAGACGATGTCTCGTTTTTTCATCGACAGGCCGATCTTTGCCTGGGTGATCGCCATCGTCATCATGCTGGCGGGCGCACTTTCGATCTTCCAGCTATCGATTTCGCAATATCCGCAAATCGCGCCGACGACGGTCAGCATCAGCGCCACCTATTCCGGGGCTGACGCGGCGACCGTCGAAAACTCGGTGACCAAGGTCATCGAGCAGGGCATGACGGGTATCGACAACCTCGACTACATGACCTCGACCTCGACCTCGACGGGTCAGGCCTCGATTTCGTTGACCTTCACCAACAAGGCCGATCCCGACGTCGCGCAGATGCAGGTGCAGAACAAGCTGCAGCTCGTCACCGCACAGCTGCCGCAGACCGTGCAATCCACGGGTATCGTGGTTTCCAAGTCGACGTCGAACTTTCTGATGGTCGTGGGCTTCGTATCGACCGACGGCAAGCTTAACTCGAACGACCTTGCCGACTACGTCGACAGTACCCTCAACGACACGCTGAAGCGCATCGAAGGCGTGGGCAACACGCAGATCTTCGGTTCCGGCTACGCCATGCGCATCTGGGTCGATCCGGACAAGCTCGCCAAATACCAGCTGATGACGTCGGATGTCGTCTCTGCCATCCAGGCCCAGAACTCGCAGGTCTCGGCCGGCCAGCTCGGTGCATTGCCGCAGCGCAAAGGCCAGGAGCTCAATGCGACGGTCACGGCCAAGAGCCGTTTGCAGACGCCCGAGCAGTTCAACAACATCATCCTCAAGAGCCAGCCGAACGGTTCGCTGGTTCGCCTGAATGACGTCGCCTCGGTCGAACTCGGCGCCAAGAGCTACACGACGTCGAGTACCTATAACGGTCATCCCTCCGCCGGCCTGGCGGTGATGCTGGCCTCGGGCGCCAACGCCATCAATACGGCGGAAGCGGTCCGCACGACCATCAACAATCTCAGCCAGACGCTGCCGCCGAACGTAGAGATCGTTTATCCCTACGATACGACGCCCTTCGTGAAGCTGTCGATCGAGGATGTGGTCAAGACGCTGTTCGAAGCCATCGTGCTCGTCTTCATCGTCATGTTCGTCTTCCTGCAGAACATCCGCGCCACGCTCATCCCGACGCTCGCCGTCCCGGTCGTGCTTCTCGGCACCTTCGGCGTGCTGGCGCTGTTCGGATATTCGATCAATACATTGACCATGTTCGGCATGGTGCTCGCCATCGGCCTGCTTGTGGACGATGCCATCGTTGTCGTCGAGAATGTCGAGCGCGTGATGGAGGAAGAGGGATTGTCGCCGCGCGAAGCGACGATCAAGTCGATGCAGGAAATCACCGGCGCGCTGATCGGCATCGCCACCGTGCTTTCGGCCGTGTTCATCCCGATGGCCTTCTTCTCGGGTTCGGTCGGTGTTATCTACCGGCAGTTCTCGGTAACGATCGTCTCCGCGATGGTGCTGTCCGTCATCGTTGCTCTCATCCTGACGCCCGCCCTTTGCGCCACCCTTTTGAGAAAGCCCAAGCATGGCGCCAAAGAGCGCGGTCTGTTTGGCTGGTTCAATCGCAACTTCGAGCGGGCAACGCATCGCTACCAGCGCGGCGTTCACGGCATGATCCGCCTCAGCATCGTCTTCCTGCTGGTATTCGTCCTCATCGGCGGTGCCGTTGCTGCTCTGTTCAACCGCCTGCCGAGCTCCTTCCTGCCGGATGAAGACCAGGGCATCCTGCTGACCGCCATTCAGCTGCCGCCGGGCGCCACGGATTCACGCACCAAGGCCGTGCTCGACCAGGTGAGGAACTATTACCTCAACACCGAAAAGGACTATGTCGAAGGCGCATTCGCTGTCGCCGGCTTCGGCTTCAGCGGTCAGGGCCAGAATGTCGGCCTCGTTTTCGTGAGGCTGAAGGACTTCGACCTGCGCAAGACGCCGCAATCCAAGGCGCAAGCGATCGCGCGCCGCGCAATGGGCGCTTTCTCGAAAATCAAGGATGGCAACGTCTTTGCGCTGGCGCCGCCGGCCATCCCCGGCTTCGGCAGCTCGAGCGGCTTCGACTTCTTCATCAAGGACATCAACGGTGCCGGTCACGCGGCACTGATCGCTGCCCGCAATCAGTTGCTCGGGGCTGCCGGCAAGAATCCGAAGCTCGCGGGCACCCGTCCGAACGGCCAGGAAGATACGCCGCAATTCTCCTTGAACATCGACGAGGAAAAGGCGAGCGCTCTGAATATCAGCCTGGCCGATATCGACTCGACCCTGTCGACCGCCTGGGGCGGCACCTATGTCAACGACTTCATCGATCGCGGTCGTGTGAAGCCCGTCTATGTTCAGGCCAACAAGGATTTCCGCATGCAGCCCGAGGATTTCGGTCGCTGGTACGTGCGCAATTCCAGCGGCGACATGGTGCCCTTCTCGGCCTTCTCGAACGGCGAATGGAATTACGGTTCGCCACGCCTGGAGCGCTATAACGGCTCCTCCGCCGTCGAAATCCAGGGCGCGGCCGCGCCGGGCGTCTCCTCGGGCGACGCCATGAACGAGATCGACAAGATCATGGCGACCCTGCCGCAGGGCTTCAGCCACGAATGGACGAGCCTCTCGGCCCAGGAAAAGCTCTCGGGCAACCAGGCGACCCAGCTCTACGCCATCTCCATCCTGGTGGTGTTCCTGGCACTCGCCGCCCTCTATGAGAGCTGGTCGATCCCCCTCGCCGTCATGCTGTCGGTGCCGATCGGCATCTTCGGTGCGCTCTTGGCTGCAACCCTGTTTGGCCAGTCGAACGACGTCTACTTCAAGGTCGGCCTTTTGACGACCATAGGTCTGGCGGCGAAGAACGCCATCCTGATCGTCGAATTCGCCATCGAGCAGCAGAACCAGGGCAAGAACCTGATCGACGCTACGCTGGAAGCATCGCGCCAGCGCCTGCGGCCGATCCTCATGACCTCGCTTGCCTTTATCCTTGGCGTCATGCCTCTGGCGATCGCCAACGGGGCCGGTTCCGGTAGCCAGAACTCGATAGGCATCGGCGTCATGGGCGGCATGATCTCGGCAACCGTGCTCGGCATCTTCTTCATCCCGCTGCTCTTTGTCGCCGTCCGCCGTGTCTTCAAGGGCAATGTTCGGTCGACGGCAGCGCCGGAGGCCGCCAACCCTGACGTGGCGCATTAAGGCCTTTCCACTCGCTCTCTCGAAAGAAAGAGCGAGTGGAAATCTCGATCGGGCATCGGATGCTTCGTCTTGATTTGCCAAGTTTGTCATCAATGATTAATATGCAATCATTGATGACAGGGTATTTTTATGGCCAGTATGACGATCCGCAACATCGACGATCATTTAAAGACCCGGCTGCGCATTCGCGCCGCTGCACACGGGCGATCGATGGAAGATGAGGCGCGAGATATTCTACGGGCCGCGTTGTCGACGGAAGAAAAGCGTCAGCCCAATTTAGCCGAGACAATCCGTCGTCGCATGGCTGCAAGCGGTGGGGTCGTGCTGGATATTGCCCCACGCGAACCAATCCGCCCGGTCGATCTCGATCCATGATCATTCTCGACACGAATGTCATTTCGGAACTATTGGGACCATCACCATCGCCAGTAGTTGAAGCTTGGCTCGCTGCCCAGCCCCCTCTCGCCATCTTTACGACGGCAACGACACAGGCGGAAATCCTTTACGGTCTCCGGCTATTGCCTGCGGGCCGACGCCGAAGCGAATTGGAAGCTGCTATTCTCCCGATATTCGAAGAGGATTTCGCCGGAAGAGTCCTCCCCTTCGATAGCGAAGCCGCGGGAGTTTATTCCTTCATTGCAACATCGCGGCGTCGGGCCGGCAAGCCGATCAGCCAGTTCGATGCCCAGATCGCCGCAATTGCAGCGTCGCGAGGAGCAACCCTTGCAAGCCGCAACGTGTCGGATTTCCTGGACACCGGAATAGCTGTCGTCAATCCGTGGGACTATCGGGGCTGATCCGCTCCGTCCACACACTGCTAAACATTCAAGTTGAGAGCGGAGATACTGGCGGCACCGTAGCTTGCGCCTTCGGCGACCATTTTGCATGCAGCTTGGCAAGCATCAGATAGATGATCGGCGTGGTATAGAGTGTCAGTACCTGCGACACAACGAGGCCGCCGACGATGGTGATCCCGAGCGGGCGGCGCAGCTCCGCGCCGGGGCCTGTTGCGATGATCAGCGGGATGGCGCCCATAAGTGCGGCGAGCGTCGTCATCAGGATGGGGCGGAAACGCTTGAGGCATGCCTGATAAATGGCTTCTTCCGAAGACAAGCCGAGCGTGCGCTCGCCCTGCAGGGCGAAATCCACCATCATGATGCCGTTCTTCTTGACGATGCCGATCAAGAGAATGATGCCGATGAAGGCGATGATCGTCAGCTCCGTGCCGCTGATGGCGAGCGCCAGTAGCGCGCCGAGGCCAGCCGAGGGCAGTGTCGAGATGATCGTCAGCGGATGCGCCAGGCTTTCATAGAGAATGCCGAGAACGATATAGACCGTCAGCAATGCCGCCAGCAGCAAGAGCGGCTGGCTGCCGGACGACTGGGTGACGCTCGCCGCATCGCCGGCGAAATCCGCATGCAGCGTATCGGGCAGATGCATGTCGAGCACCGCCTTCTGAATGGCGTCGTTCGCCACCTGCAGCGGCGTGTTGAGCGCCAGATTGTAGGAAATCGTCACGGCGGGATATTGACCCTGGTGATTGACGACAAGCGGCGCGAGCGTCCGGTCGATCGACGCCACCGCGCTCAACGGTACCTGCGTGCCGCCGGAGGCAGGCACGTAGAGCTTGGAAATATCGTGGGGATCGAGCGCATAGTCGGGATTCGCCTCCAATACGACACGATATTGGTTGCGCTGCGTATAGATCGTCGAGATCTGCCGTTGCGCGAAAGCATTGTTGAGTGCGGAATCGATGGATTGGATGTTGACGCCGAGCTGGGAAGCGAGGGTACGATCGATATTGACGGTCGCCTGCAAGCCGTTGGGCTGCCTGTCGGTGGCAACATCGGTCAATCCTGGAAGAGCCTGCAGACGCTCCAGCACCTTGGGCGCCCATTCCACCAGCTCATCGTAATTCGCACCCCAGATCGTGAATTGATACTGCGATTGCGACTGGCGCGCGCCGGCGCGGATATCGCCCGGCGAAAACAGGAATGTGCTGAGGCCCGGAACCGCCATCAACTGCTTGCGGAGCCGGTCTATGACATCGGCGGTCGGCGCACGCTCCGATTCCGGCTTCAGCGAGATGAAAAGCTGGCCCCGATTGACGGAACTTGAAAAGCCTCCCCCACCGACGGAAGAGCCGACACCCGACACCGCCGGGTCCTTGGCGACGATATCCGCCGCCAGCTCCTGGAGCTTTACCATGGCCGGATAGGAGATATCGGTCGCAGCCTGCGTCCCGCCCTGGATAAAGCCGGTGTCGTCCTGCGGAATGAAGCCCTTTGGAACCTTGACGTAGAGATAGCCCGTCATGACCACACAGGCGATGATGACGACGACCGAAAGGAGGCGGTGATGCAGCACCGCCCGCAGCGTGCGGCCGTAAAAGCCCGTAACGGCGCTAAGCGTGCCCTCGACGATACGGCCAAACGGGCCGGGCCGGGCATCGATATCGTGCTGACGCAGTCGATGGCCGCAAATCATCGGCGTCAGCGTGAGGGATACCAGTGTCGAAACGACGATAGTGAAGCCGAGCGTCAACGAGAAGGTCTGGAAGAACCGGCCGACGATACCGCCCATGAAGAACAGCGGGATGAAGGCGGCAAGCAGCGACAGGCTGATGGAAACGACGGTAAAGCCGATCTGCTTTGCCCCTTCGAGCGCTGCCCGCATCGGCTTCATGCCAGTCTCCAGATTGGCATAAATGTTCTCGATCATGACGATGGCGTCATCGACGACGAAGCCGACGGAAACGGCAAGCGCCATGAGGGAGAGATTGTCGATCGACAGCCCGAAGAGCCACATCGCGGCAAAAGTGCCGGCAAGCGACAGAGGCACCGTCACACCCGCGGCAAAGGTCGGCGTTGCGCGTCGCAGGAAGACGAAGACAACGGCCATGACCAGGCAGATAGTGGCAAGCAGCGTCCATTGCATATCGGTGACGCTGGCATGAATCGTAGTGGTGCGGTCGGAAAGAATAGAAACATTCACGCCGGCAGGAATGAGCCGCTGCAGCTCCGGGATCAGCTGCTTAACGCCATCGACGGTGGCGATCACGTTCGCATCCGCCTGCTTGGTGATGTTAAGCAGCACGGCCGGCTTGCCGTCGTACCAGGCATCCGAGCGGCTGTTGCGCACACCCGGCTCGACAGTGGCGATATCCGAAAGACGAACCGCCGTGCCGTCGCCGCTGCGCACCACGATCCGCCCGAAGGCTTCCGGCGTCTTCAACTGGCTGTTGAGGGCAACGGAGAAAGCGCCGCCCGCACCGTCGATCGAGCCGAAGGGGCCGAGAACATTGGCATTGACGACCGCCGTACGGACCGCATCGAGCGAGAGGCCCATGGCCGAAAGCCGGTCCGGATCCAGCCGGACGCGGATGGCGGGCTGGTCGGCACCGCTCACGGTCACGCCGCCGACGCCGTCCACCTGTGAAATGCGCTGCACCACCACGGTATCGGCTGCATCATAGATGGCGCTCGGAGAGACATTGTCCGAGGTCAGCGCCAGGATGAGAACGGGGGCGGCAGCCGGGTTGATCTTGCGGAAGGACGGGAGGGTGGGCAGATCGCCGGGCAGGTCTGTCGCAGCCGCGTTCAATGCCGCCTGCACATCCTGCGCGGCACCATCGACGCTGCGCGACAGGTCGAACTGGATGATGATCGTGCTCGATCCGAGCGAGCTGACGGACGTCATTTGAGTGACGCCGGCAATGGTCCCGAGATGACGCTCCAACGGAGCGGCCACGCTCGCCGCCATACTGGCCGGATCGGCTCCGGGGCGGCTTGAAGAAACGACAATGGTCGGCAAATCCACCGTCGGCAGGCTTGCAACCGGCAGAAAGCGATAGGCAACGATGCCGAGGATCACCAGCCCGATCGCCAGAAGCGTCGTACCGACAGGGCGTTTGATAAACGGCTCGGAGATGTTCATCTCTCGCCACCCGCCAATTCATTCATCTCGGCGCTCGGCGTGCCGCTGGTGCGGCCGACGACCTTGGCGCGCAGGCGCTCGAAGGCGAGATAGATCACCGGCGTCGTATAGAGCGTCAAAAGCTGCGAAAGCACGAGACCGCCGATAATGGTGATACCGAGCGGAATGCGCAACTCTGCGCCCGTGCCCTGCGCCAGCGCCAGCGGCAAGGCGCCGAAGAGTGCCGCGAGCGTCGTCATCATGATCGGCCGGAAACGCAGGATGGAGGCTTTCAGAATAGCCTCGCGCGGCTCCAGGCCTTCCTTGCGCTCCGCCTCCAGCGCAAAGTCGATCATCATGATCGCATTCTTCTTGACGATGCCCATCAGGAGCACGATGCCGATGAGGGCGATGATCGACAGATCCTGCCCGAACAGCATCAGGGCGAGCAGCGCGCCGACGCCAGCCGAAGGCAGCGTCGAAAGGATCGTCACCGGATGAACGGCGCTTTCATAGAGCAGGCCGAGCACGATGTAGATCGTCACGATAGCCGCGAGGATCAGCCAAGGCTCACCCGCCAGCGACGAAGCAAATTCCTCGGCATCGCCGGAATATTTGCGCTGGATATTATCGGGCATTTCGATATCCCGTTCCGCCGCCTTGATCTCGGCGACGGCATCGCTGAGCGACGCGCCCTTGGCGAGATCGAAGCTGAGCGTCACGGCCGGAAACTGCTCGTCATGGCTGATGACCAGCGGCGCGGTCGTGAAACTCGCCGTCGTGAAGGCATTGAGCGGCACCTGGGTATCGCTGGCACCAGCGACATAAAGCTTATCGAGCGATTTCGGGTCGGACTGATATTGCGGCGCCGCCTCCAGAATGACGCGATACTGGTTGGCCTGCCCATAGATCGTTGCGATCTGCCGCTGGCCGAAAGCATCATTCAAAGTATCGCTGACGGCCTGCATGGACACGCCGAGCCGAGAGGCGGTTTCGCGATTGACATCGACGAAGATGCGCCCGCCGCCCATCTCGACTTCGGAGGCGACATCCGTCAGCTTCGGGCTTTCCTGCAGCCGCTGGGCAAGCTTCTGCGCCCAGTCGACCACCGTATTCGTATCGGTGCCCGTGAGGGTATACTGATAGGGTGCACGGCTGGCCCTGGTGCTGATCGAGATGTCGCGCACGCTCTGGAAGGTGACATGGATGCCGGGCAAGCCCGTCACCTCGCCGCGCATCCTGTCGATGATCTGATCGGCGGACGCATTACGCTCACTCCGCGGCTTCAGCACGAGACTGAGATTGCCGGTATTCAGCGTCAGATTGCTGGCACTCGCACCGATGACGGCAACGACGCTGGTGACATCCGGATCCTTGCGCAGTCGGTCGACCACATCGGCCTGGATCTGCTTCATGGTCTCGAAGGAGGTCGTCGGCTCGGCCTCGATGACGGCGGTGATGAGACCCGTATCCTGCGCCGGCAGGAAGCCCTTGGGAATGACGACATAAAGCGCGATCGTCGCAGCCAGCGTCACCACCGTCACCAGCAGCATGAGGCGGCTGCGATCCACGGCCCAAACAAGGCTCCGCCGATAGCCTTCAACCATCCAGTCGGTGAAACGGTCGGCACCGGCCAGAAAACCGCCTTGATGCTCTTTTGGCTTGCGCAGGATGCGCGCGCACATCATCGGCGTCAGCGTCAGCGAGACGACGGCCGACACGACGACGGCAATGGTGAGCGTCAGTGCGAATTCGCGGAACATGCGGCCGACAATGCCGGTCATGAACAGCAGCGGAATGAAGACGGCAACCAGCGAGACGGTGAGCGAAATGATCGTGAAGCCGATCTCGCCGGCACCCTTCAGGGCCGCCTGCATCGGGTTTTCGCCCTCTTCGATATGACGGGCGATATTCTCGATCATCACGATGGCGTCGTCGACGACGAAGCCCGTGCCGATTGTCAGCGCCATGAGCGAGAGATTGTCGAGACTGAAGCCGGCGAACCACATGACGCCGAAGGTCGCGATCAGCGACAGCGGCAGCGCGACACCGGCAATGAAGGTCGCCGTCATCGTCCTCAGGAACAGCAGGACGACGAGGATGACGAGACCGATGCTGATAACCAGCGTCCATTGCACGTCATGGATCGAGGCGCGGATCGTCTCGGTGCGGTCATTGACGATATCAAGCGAAATACCGGCCGGCATCGCCTGCTTCAGCTTCGGGACCTGCTTCAGGACATTCTCGACCGTCTGGATGACGTTGGCGCCCGGCTGGCGCATGATATCGAGAATGACGGCGGGCTGGCCCTGATACCAGGCGCCGACCCGATTGTTCTCCAGCCCCTCGACGACCGTTGCGACGTCCTTCAACTGCACCGGCGCGCTGTTGCGGTAAGCGACGATGACGGACCTGTAGACATTTGGATCGACGATCTGATCGTTGGCCGCGAGCGTAAAACTCTGCTGCGTGCCGTCGAGCGAGCCCTTCGCGCCGGCAACGCTGGCATTGGTGATGGCGGTGCGGATGTCCTCCAGGGCGAGACCATAGGAAGCGAGACGCGGCAGGTCCACCTGGATGCGGATGGCCGGCTTGACGCCGCCCTGGATGTTGACGTCGCCGACGCCCGAGACTTCGCTCAGGCGCTGCGCCATCATGGTATCGGCAAAATCGCTGAGTTCGCGGATCGAATAGCTGTTGGAGCGCAGCGCCAGCGTCACGATCGGCGTATCGGCCGGGTTCACCTTCGAATAGGTCGGCGGATAAGGAAGCGTGCGCGGCAAAGTCGATCCGGCGGCGTTGATCGCCGCCTGCACATCCTGCGCTGCGCCATCGATATCGCGCCCTAGATCGAATTGTAGCGTGATCTGGCTGATGCCGAAGGCGCTCGATGAGGTCATGGAGGCAAGCGAGGGAATCTGGCCGAGCGGCCGCTCCAGAGGTGCCGTCACCAGCGCCGCCATCGTATCGGGATCGGCACCCGGAAGCTGCGTCGTCACCTGGATCGTCGGAAAATCCACCTGTGGCAGCGGCGCGACCGGCAGGAAGAGAAAGCCGAGAATGCCGCCCAAGAGAACCGCCACCCCGAGAAGCGAGGTGGCGATCGGCCTGCTGATGAAGAGCGACGAGACGTTCATTGTTGCTGCGTCGGCGTGCCGGAGGAATTGTTGGAGGCCGAGCCGCCGCCCGTATCCGCACCCTGCGCGCCGCCTGCGCCAGGCTGACCGTCCTGGCCGCGATGGCCACCGTTTCCACCCTGACCGTTGTGCCGGCGATGCGGGCGCTCGCTCGCATTCGCTGTCCCGGCACCGCCGTTCTGCGAATCGTTCTCTGCGACCGGCTGCCCGCTATTGTCGGGCGACGGAGTATCCGGGGACGCCTGAGCCGGATTGGCCGAAATCTGCACTTTCGATCCATTCTGCAGCCGCGCGAAACCGGTCGTCACCACCTTGTCGCCGGGCGCCACGCCATCGGCGATGACGGCGAGCGTATCGTCCTGCTGGCGCACCTTCACCGGCTTCATCGCGACGGTCTGATCCTGGCCGATGACATAGACGAAGGTGCCGTTCGGCCCGCGCTGCACGGCGCCGCTCGGAATGACGGTGACGCCTTTCAGCGTCTCCACGAGCAGTCGGGCATTGACGAAGGCGCCGGGCCACAGCGCAAGCTTGTCGTTCGGGAAATTCGCCTTCAGCTTAACGGTGCCGGTGGTGGGATCGACCTGATTGTCGACCACACCAAGCGAACCATTGTCGACCACCGTCTCGCCGTCGTTGCCCAAAGCCTGGACGGAAAGCGTTCCGGCTGCGCTGGCCGCGTTGATGCGGGCAAGCTGCTGCTGCGGAATGGAAAACAAGACGGAAATCGGCTTGATCTGCGAGAGCGTCACGATGCCTGTCGTGTCGCCCGAGCTGACGAGATTGCCGATATCGACGTTACGGATGCCGGTGCGCCCATCGAAGGCCGCCCTGATCGTCGTATAGTCGAGCGTCGCCTGCGCGCTTTCGATCGCCGCCACATCCACCTGGACCTGCGCGGTATATTGCGCCACCAACGAGGTCTGCGTATCGACCTGCTGCTGCGTGCCGGACGCGCTCTTCACCATCATCTGATAGCGGGCGAGATCGCGCTGGGCGCCTGCAAGCAGAGCTTCGTCCTGCGCCTTCTTGGCGATCGCCTGGTCGAGCTGCGCCTTATAGACGGAATCGTCGATGCGGGCGATGATATCGCCCTTCTTGATGTCCTGGCCCTCGACGAAATTGATTTCGACGATTCGTCCGCTGACCTGCGCGCGCACCGTCACGGTATTCAGGGCCTTCACCGAGCCCACACCGTTGATGTAGACAGGGACATCGGCCGTCGTTGCATCCGCGGCGAGCACCGGAACCGGTCCATTGAACTGCGACACGCTGCGCCGTCCGCCACCGCTGCCACCCTGCCTTTGGCCACCACGGCGTCCGTCCTGGGCCTGCTCTCCCGGTGCTGCGGCATTCTGGTAGCCAAGCAGCTTCTCCGCCGGCCCAAGCCAACGATCGCGGGTCGCATAGGCGCCATACCCGACTGCACCGATCACTGCCAACCAAACGACGACCCGAAACGTCCGAGCCATTCACCCACCTCTTCAAATCCCGGGGTGATCGACGATCTCCCGCTATTCATGGCGCGACCTTAGCTTGCATCGTGCCGCTTAGGAATTTGGTATGGGCATTAAATTTTGTCCATTTTAGCGCCACTTAGCGTAACAAACTGTAACATTGGACGAAAACCAGGGTTGTGGTTGCAAGGGACGGCGGCGCTACCCACACCACCCGTTGCAGCACATCAAAGCACGCCCCAGCCTCGATAGCGACCGCGCCCGGTCATTTCGCGCAGGCCGAGTTCGGTCACCAGATTGAGCGCGCCCCTTGAGGTAATGCCGACATGGCGCGCAATCATTTTCGCCGAGACGATCGGCCGCGATAGCACGATGTCGATGACCTCAGGCAGGCTGCTGTTGGACCGCCTGTCCTTCAGCCGCACTTCCATCTGCAGCTTGGCAAGCGAAAGCCGATCAAGCTCCTTGAGGCCCGAATCGGCCGAAAGCGCCATGGCCTCCAGAAAGGCAGCCAGCCGCGTGGTGCGGTCCGGCGCTCGCCGGCGGTCGTGACGAACGGCCTTCAGGCCGACATTCAGGCAGAAGAGGTGCGATGTCACCTTGCCCCGGCTGCGCAGATAGGCGCTGGCCAGCAAGCCGCCGAGCCAATGCTGCCGCCGCAGCGGCTCGATCCTTTCCCAGGCATCGAAAAGTACCGCGGCACCCAAGGTAGCCGGCAGCAGATCCGCCTCGCGCATGACGGCGCGCCAGCTGTCCAGCCGCTCATCCTCATCCCAATCCTCGTCTCGGATGAGTGCCAGGGGATCCTGGGCATCGATAATCGGCTGTCTGGGTTCCGGAACGCCGCCATTCAGGATCTTGTCGGATCGGGCGAGGATCGCGTCAATCTCGGCGAAATCGACGCCGAAATCATCCTCCCCGTCCTCCGGCTCGTCAGGCTCGATGGCCCGGGCAGAGGTCGAACGCGGCGTGCTACCCTCGTCGGTCTCGCCGACCTCCCCGCGCAGCACGGCAAGGCCAGCCGGCTCCAGACCCCAGGACGGATCGGCTGCCCATAGGCGACGACGGCTGCGCAGCACCGAATGGGCGATGGTCAATTCATGCGTCGGGGTGCGCGTATCCATGCGCGCATCGTGGAGGACGAGATCCTCCACATGCACGAGTTCGCCTCCCACCCAGAGCGCACCGGCAGCGTCGAAAAAGTGCCCACGTTCGCGAAAGCCATTTGCCACCGCATGCCTCAGCACGCGCTCATCCAGCCGGGCCAGCATATCTTCCGCCTTGACGACGGCAGGCAGAAGCGCGGCAAGCGGCAGCGTAGTCAGATCATATCCCATTGGAATCACTTCATTGCATCGATCTTACGGAACTTATCATCGCCATCCGCAGCGAGATAGGAAGGCGGCCCTGTGAACTGTGGATGGCAATCACTATTTTCCGGCTTGACCTTCCAGCGATGGGAAGGTCCATAGACCTGTCCGAAGCCCCTTCGGGCAAAGGAGTATGACATGGCACCGCATGACGAGCACGATCACAGCCATCATGGACACAATCACCATAACACCCACACGCAGGATAAAGTGATCCGCGATCCCGTCTGCGGCATGACCGTCGACCCCGATGCCGGCAAGCCGTCGCTGCAATATCACGGCCGCACTTTCCACTTCTGCAGCAATGGCTGCCGTACAAAATTCGAGGCCGCACCGGAAAACTACCTCACGGCCAAGGATCCCGTCTGCGGCATGATGGTGGATCGCGCCACTGCCCGCCATTTCACGAAGCACGAGGGCGAGAAATTCTATTTCTGCTCGGCCGGCTGCAAGGCGAAGTTCGAAGCGGAGCCATCGGCCTATCTCGACGGCAACAGACCGGCGCCAAAGCCGATGCCGAAGGGCACGCTCTATACCTGCCCGATGCATCCCGAGGTGATCAGCGACCATCCTGGCGACTGCCCGAAATGCGGCATGGCGCTGGAGCCGATGGGTGTCCCGGCCGCCGATGAAGGCCCGAACCCCGAGCTTGTTGATTTCACGCGCCGGCTCTGGATCAGCGCCGCCCTGTCGCTGCCGCTGCTTGCCATCAGCATGGGGCCGATGATCGGCCTTCCCATTCGCGACTGGATCGGCGAGCCGATCGCCACCTGGGTCGAGCTTGTTCTTGCAACGCCGGTCGTGCTTTGGGCGGCTCTTCCGTTCTTCCGCCGCGCCTGGAATTCGCTCGTCAACCGTAGCCCCAATATGTGGACGCTGATCGGTCTCGGCGTCGGCACCGCCTATCTTTACAGCGTGATTGCGGCGCTTGCCCCAGGCCTGTTTCCGATGAGCTTCCGAGGGCATGGCGAGAGCGTGCCCGTCTATTTCGAAGCGGCGTCCGTGATCGTCGCGCTCGTCTTCGTCGGCCAGGTACTGGAATTGAAAGCCCGCGAGCGCACCGGCTCGGCCATTCGCGCCCTTCTCGATCTCGCGCCGAAAACGGCACGGAGGATCGACGCCAACGGCAGCGAAACCGATGTGCCCGTCGACGAGATCCAGGCCGGCGATCGGCTGCGGGTGCGCCCCGGCGAGCGCGTCCCTGTGGATGGCTCCGTTATCGAGGGACAATCGACCATCGATGAATCGATGATTACGGGCGAACCACTGCCGGTCGAAAAGGCCAAGGGCGATGCCTTGACCGGCGGCACGATCAACAGGAACGGCGCGCTCATCATGCAGGCCGAGAAGGTTGGCGCCGAGACCACGCTCTCGCGCATCGTCGAACTCGTTGCCAAAGCGCAGCGCTCGCGCGCGCCGATCCAGACGATGGTCGACCGCGTCTCTGCCGTCTTTGTGCCCGCCGTCGTCGCGGCTGCTATCATCGCCTTTGCCGTCTGGGCCTTCGTCGGGCCGGAGCCGAGGCTGGCGCATGCACTGCTTGCCGCCGTCGCGGTGCTCATCATCGCCTGCCCCTGCGCGCTGGGCCTGGCAACGCCCATGTCCATCATGATCGCCACCGGCCGCGGCGCACAGGAGGGCGTGCTGGTGCGCGATGCCGAGGCGCTCGAACGCTTCGCCAAGGTGGACACATTGATCGTCGACAAGACCGGCACGCTGACGGAAGGCAAACCGAACCTGACCGATATCGTCACCGCGCCAGGCACGGATGAAGCCCGCCTGCTCTCACTCGCCGCCAGCCTGGAGCGCGGCTCCGAACACCCGCTTGCCGAAGCCATCGTCGCCGGCGCCGAGGAACGCGGTATGCGCTTCGTCGAGATCTCCGGCTTCTCGGCGGTGACCGGCAAGGGCGTGGAGGGCCGCGCCGGCGAAACCGCGATCGCGCTCGGCAATGCCGCGATGATGTCCGATCTCAGCGTTTCGACCGATGCCCTGAAAGCCGAGACGGAGCGCCTGCGCAGCGAGGGCAAGACCGTAATGTTCGTCGCCATCGACCAGAAGCTGGCCGGCCTTGTCGCTGTCGCCGACCGGATCAAGCCGACCACGGCCGCCGCCATCAAGGCGCTGCATGAAAGTGGCCTGACGATCGTCATGGCGACCGGCGACAACGGCAAGACCGCCGCTGCCGTTGCGAAGCAGCTTGGGATCGACGAAGTGCGCGCCGATATGCTGCCGGAAGGCAAGAAGGCGCTGATCGACGAGTTGCGGGCCAAAGGCCGCATCGTTGCCATGGCGGGCGACGGCGTCAATGATGCTCCGGCACTTGCATCCGCCGATGTCGGCATCGCCATGGGCACGGGCGCCGATGTTGCCATGGAAAGCGCCGGGATCACGCTGGTCAAGGGCGATCTCAACGGCATCGTCCGCGCCCGCCATCTCTCGGAAGCGACGATCCGCAACATCAAGCAGAACCTTGCCTTCGCCTTCGGCTACAACGCGCTCGGCGTGCCGCTGGCGGCCGGCGTGCTCTACCCGGTCTTCGGCCTGCTGCTGTCACCGATGATTGCGGCCGCCGCAATGAGCCTGTCGTCAGTCTCGGTGATCGGCAATGCACTGAGGCTACGGCTGGCGAAATAGAGGGATTGCCCTTCTCCCCGCATAAGCGGGGAGAAGGCTAGGATGAGGGGCCATGCCCATACGTGCGGCATCGGCAGACGCACCTGACTTGCCCGAATTCGCTTACCCAACCCGCTCCACAGCAATCGCCGTTGCCTCGCCACCGCCGATGCAGAGCGCGGCAACACCACGCCTTGCTCCCTGGCGCTCCAGCGCATGCAGCAGCGTCACGATCAGCCGCGCGCCAGTAGCGCCGATGGGGTGGCCGAGTGCGCAGGCGCCGCCGTTGACATTGAGACGGTCACGGGCAATGCCGAGTTCCTTTGCGGCAGCCATGGCGACGACGGCGAAGGCCTCGTTGATTTCGAAAAGATCGACATCGCCGATCTTCCAGCCGCTCTTGTCGAGCACCTTGCGGATCGCCGGGATCGGCGCGGTCGTATACCAGGCAGGCTCCTGAGAATGCGTGGCGTGCGCCTTGATTTCGGCAAGAATGGGCAATCCCTCGCGCTCGGCAAGCGAACGGCGCGTCAGGATGAGCGCGGCCGCACCGTCGGCATTGGGCCGAGGCGCTGGCAGCCGTAATCGTGCCATCCTTGCGGAAGGCCGGCTTGAGCGTCGGGATCTTTTCAGGCGAAACCTTTTGCGGATGCTCATCCTTGGCGATTGTGACCGGGCCACCCTTGCCACTCACCGAGATCGGCGTGATTTCCGCTTCGAAAGCGCCGGTATCGAGCGCGTTGCGAGCGCGCGACAACGTTTCGACCGCGTAAGCATCCTGATCGTCGCGGCTGAACTGATAGGCCTCGACCGCCAGCTCGCCGAAATCGCCCATGGAGCGACCCTTCTCATAGGCATCTTCCAGCCCGTCCAGCATCATGTGATCGAAGATGCGATCATGGCCCATGCGATAGCCGCCGCGCGCCTTGGCGAGCAGATAAGGCGCATTCGACATGGATTCCATGCCGCCGGCGACCGCAATGGAGGCCGAGCCGGCGAGAAGGAGGTCATGTGCCAGCATGGTCGCCTTCATGCCCGAACCGCAGACCTTGTTGATGGTGGTGGCGCCGACGGCATCCGGAAGGCCAGCCCCGCGCGCAGCTTGCCGGGCCGGCGCCTGCCCTTGCCCGGCAGGCAGGACGCAGCCGAACAGAACCTCATCCACTCTCTCGGCAGAAAGTCCCGCGCGCTCCAGCGCAGCACGGATGACATGCGCACCGAGTTCGGGCGCCTGCAGGGGCGAAAGATCTCCCTGGAAACGACCGAGCGGCGTGCGTGTGGCGGAAACGATGACAACGGGATCGATAGCGGGCATGACATCTCCTCACGGTCAAGCAAACAGCTTGATGTCATTGCTAGCATGTTAGATGATGTTCGTCATCTAAATATCGATGCACACGGAACACAAGCAGGCAATAGATCCGATTGCCCTCAAACCAGACAGGCTCTAAGGATATCCGCAAAAATTCAAAGGATATCTCATGCCACTTTACATCAAGGACGACGCCATCGACCGATTGGCGCGCCGCTATCAGGCGTTGACCAAGGCCACTACCAAGACGGAAGCCGTTCGGCTTGCCCTGCAGAAGGCGCTGGATGAGGAGCTGACCAAGCCAGCCCTTGCCGATGTCGCCGTCGCCTTTTGCCGCAATCTCAAGCAGAAAGCCACCGCCAAAGGCGCCGGCACTGGCGCGACCGGAGAAGCCTGATGTTCATCGACACGTCGGTGCTGTCTGCAATGATGACAGACGAGGAAGAGGCACGCGCCTTTGCCATCCGCATGCAGCCGGCAACGGCACGCATGACCTCGCCGCTTGTCGCAGCGAATGCCGCGATCCTGATCTCTGATGCTTTGGGATTATCGCCGACCGAGGCAGGCGAAGCTGTCCGCACGTTTCTGCAGCTCATGAATATTCAGCTGCTCGCTGTGCCGCCTCGTGCCGCAGTTCTCGCGATCGAGGCTTACGAGCGCCATGGCCAAGGCGGCCAGACGGCTCGCCTCAGCCTTGACGATTGCATGACCTATGCCTGCGCTCGCTATTATCGCCAACCGCTATTGTCGAAAAGCGACCGCTTCAAGCAGACGGATATCGAGCTGGCTTAAGGCCAGCTCGAAGCATTATGCCATTACGGGCAAAGCGAAGCGGAGCCTGCACTATAGGTGCTCGAACGAGCACCGACGGAGTTAGGGGCAGCGGCGCATTGCAGGCGGGAAATGGAGTCGCCGGCGCGGATCGGGCCGGTCACCGACGGATCGGTGTTGATCGTGCCGTCCGGAAGGATCGCGTCCTTCGAATGGTCGACGCTGCCGACATCGGCCTGGAACGCCTCGACATTGACGCGCTTGGGGTGATGCTTATGCACCTGCTCGGCCATGGCGACACTGGATACGCCGACGACGAGAGCGGAGATAGCGAGGGTTCTGAGCAGCATGGGACTGCCTCCTGTGGGAGTTGACGCGAGTTTCATATGGGAACCGGCAGGCCATTTTACAGCGGCTTGCCTGTCAATATCATTAAGAATTTGAAGGTTTTGATCAGGTCTTCACTTTGTGGCGGGATACCTCTGCGCCGGCATCGTGCGGCAGGCTGATAAAACGCAATGCGGAGATGCCACCGATAAGGCCAATGATGAGGAAAGCCCAGCGAAAATCGATGAGCGAGAGCGTTTCCCCACCATGAATCGTGCGCGAGAGATTGAGAACGGCGGCAGCCACGGCGACGCCCAGCAGCAGCGAAACCTGCTGCAGCATGCTCGACAATGTGGAAGCGGAGCTGCGCTGCGTGGCATGGATATCGGCAAACCCCAGCGTATTCAGCGCCGTGAAGTTCATCGACCGCGACAGGCCGGCGATGAATAGCAGGCAATATATCAACGGATCTGGTGTCGAGGGAGACAGAAGCGCGCATCCGGCAATGCTGGCCGACGAGATCAGCCCGTTGACGACGAGCACGTTGCGGAAGCCGAAGATCCTTAACATCTGCGTAGTGATCGCCTTCATGCCGAGATTGCCTGCGAAATAGAACAGCAGATAGGTGCCCGCGTCGATCGCCGTACGGCCGAAGCCGACCTGGAAGAGCAGCGGGATCAGGAAAGGCGTCGCGTTGATCGCCACACGACTCGCCGTACCGGCGGAAAGCGTCGACATGGCGAAGGTCTGGATCTTGAAGGCGGAGAGATCGAGCAAGGGCGCATCGGCCGTCATGAAATGCCGGGTGGCGATGACGGAGAAGACCACGCCTGCAGTGATCAACCCAATGCTGACCGCCAGCCCCGTCGTTCCCTGCACCACGAATTCGAGGCCGGCAAGCAGGAAGGTCAGCCCCGCCGCCGATTGCAGGAAGCCGATGAAATCGAGCCGCGCGACCTTTTCCTCCCGCTGATCCGGCACGAAACGCAGGACGAGGCCAAGGCCGATGATGCCGATCGGGATATTGATCAGGAAGTTCCAATGCCAGCTGAGATAGGTGGTGATGAAGCTGCCGAGCACCGGGCCGATGACCGGAGCGGTCAGCGCCGGCCAGGTGATCATCGACATCGCATGCACCAGATCGGATTTGCGAGCATTCTTCAGCACGATGATGCGTCCCACCGGCGTCATCAGCGCGCTGCCAATGCCCTGAACGGCACGGGCAATGATGAACTCGGTCAAATTGCCCGAGAGGCCGCAAAACAGCGACGCCACGGTGAAGATGGCAATGGATGCCAAGAACACCCGCCGGGCGCCATAGCGATCGCCAGCCCAGCCGGCGAGCGGCACGAAAGCCGCCATGGTGAGCAGATAGACCGTGATGCCGATGCTCATCGAGACCGGCTCGACGCCGAAACTTACCGCCATCTGCGGCAACGAGGTGGTGATGATCGTCCCGTCCAGAAACTGCATGAAAAACGAAACGGCGACGACAAAGGCGATGATGCGGGACTGCCGACCGAAACTTGCTTTGGAGGGCTCTTCTATAGTCCGGGCAACGGTCATGAGACGAATTTCACTGAATGGCGTTCAAGGGAGCCGGTGCTTCGGCGGCAATCATATGATCATTGAATACGCCCATGATGGTGGCTTGCAAAGCCACAAACCCGGCTGGCGCCACGAAAAATTGACACGGTGACATAAGAACTGCGGTTCGAGATAGCCAATCCAAGGCTCCTCACCCGCAGCGCTCCGGAAGCGTCAATCGTCCGAGTAGCGCTGCTCCCGCCAGGGATCGCCATACATGTGATAGCCGTTCTTCTCCCAGAAGCCGGCCCTGTCGGCGCCGATGAACTCGATACGGTTCAGCCACTTGGCGCTCTTCCAGAAATAGAGATGCGGCACGACGAGGCGCATCGGGCCGCCATGTTCGACGGTCAGAGGCTGACCTTCCCAGGCGGTCGCCAGGATCGCGTCCTCGGCCGCGAAATCCGCAAGCGGCAGGTTGGTGGTATAGCCGTCATAGCTCGTCAGCAACACGTGCTGCGCCTCTTTCGTCGGCATCGCGAGATCGAGGAGATCGCGCGTCGAAACGCCTTCCCAGCGATTGTCGTAGCGCGACCAGGTCGTCACGCAATGGATATCGCTGATGCGGGTGCTTTCCTCGATCGTCTGGAAAGCCGCCCAATCCAAGCTGAGCCGCTTTTCCACGAAGCCGATCACATCGAGCCGCCAGCTGGATAGCGAAATCTGCGGCTGCACGCCGAGATCCAACACCGGCCAGTTCTTGACGAGATGCTGCCCCGGCGGCAGCCGCTCTGCCTCGGGTCGGCTGACACGCCCCGTCAGAAACTTGCCCTCCGCCGCCCAGCGGCGCTTGGAAGTCGTGAGCTTGCTATCGGCGGGGATCTGGTCGTCGCTCATACGGCTATCCTCTCTTTGCTGAGTAGAAATAGGATAATCGGTACGGGTTCATGTCAAGCCGAAGAACATCTCATAGCCGGCTATATAGCCTTAATGGTAATCCAGAACAGCTGCGCCTTGCCCGAAATGGACCGCTCTGCGACGTCACCCTCCGAGACGAGCAGGCAATCGCCTGCGTTAAGCACCGTCCCATCGATTTCAGCATTGCCGCGATGGCAAAGGACAAGGGTCGTCCCAGCCTCGAAGGCGACTTTGCTATTTCCGTCGACCGAAATGCGCCTCACCGAATGCGTGAAATGCCCCCGCCGCGTCATCACATTGAGATCCGTAATCGTGCCATCGATCAGGGTCGCCGAAGTCGGCGCGTCGGCAGCAAAGGGCAGCGGCTCGCTCGCCTGCGTCAAGCGCTCGGACGCACGCCCCTCGATGAAGAGGGTCATGCCCTCGCCATCAAGGATAGATAGCGTACGATCGATACCCGGAAAAACCGAAAACGGCCCGTCCGTGGCAACGGTTGCCATGCTGACGCGCCAGTCAAAGTCAGCAAGCCCGGCGCCGTCGGGCGAAACGGCGATCTCCACCGTTTCCCCGCCGCCGTTTTTCCAGGGCATGCGACGGTGACCATCGCTGCGGAGAAGCGTGATTTTAGGCATTGCCATCTGTTCTTGTCCCATCATTGCAATTCGATTGAGGGTAAACTAAGTTTAGTGGACTAAGTCCATTCGGAGCCTGCTATGGAAACCGTCAATATTCACGAGGCGAAAACGCATTTGTCGCGGCTGATCGAAAAAGCCGCCAAGGGCGAAGCTTTCATCATCGCCAAGGCGGGCAAGCCGATGGTGAAGGTCGTGCCTCTTGAAGAAAAGGAGGCACCGAAGAAACGCCGCATCGGTTTCATGGATGGCGAGATCATGGTTCCCGAAGATTTCGACACCATGATGGCCGATGAAATCGAAGAGATGTTTCATGGTAATCTCAATGATTTCAAAAGCATCAAAGGTCGATGAGATTTCTCCTGGACACGCATATTCTGCTCTGGGCGACGGCTGCTTCTCAGCGACTGCCGGAAAAAGCCCGCGACTTGATTGAAGACCTAGACAATAGAATTGCATTTTCGACCGCCAGTATATGGGAGGTGGCGATCAAGGCAGGGTTGGCGCGCCCCGACTTTGCGATTGATGCCCGCAGGCTCTACGAAAATCTGCTCGAAAACGGATATGAAGAATTACCCGTTTTCGGACAGCACGCGGCCGCGATCGCGGATCTGCCCGATATTCACAAAGACCCCTTTGATCGAATTCTTGTCGCCCAAGCCTTCGTTGAAGGTATTTCCCTGATCACCGCCGACAAGACCGTCGCAAGCTACGGCGGCCTTGTACGGCTGGTGTAGGCCTAGTTCCCCAGGATGGCCGGCAGGCGCAGGCCCTGCTGCTTAGCCCAGTCGAGCGCGATGTCGTAGCCGGCATCAGCGTGGCGCATGACGCCGGTTGCCGGGTCGTTCCAGAGAACGCGCTCCAGGCGCTTGGCTGCATCATCCGTGCCGTCGGCGCAGATGACCATGCCGGAGTGCTGGCTGAAGCCCATGCCGACGCCGCCGCCGTGGTGCAATGATACCCAGGTGGCACCCGATGCGGTGTTGAGCAGAGCGTTGAGCAGCGGCCAGTCGGAAACGGCATCCGAGCCGTCCTTCATGGCTTCCGTCTCGCGGTTCGGCGAGGCGACCGAGCCGGAGTCGAGATGGTCGCGGCCGATGACGACGGGCGCTTTCAGCTCGCCGTTCCTGACCATTTCGTTGAAGGCGAGACCGAGGCGGTGGCGATCGCCGAGGCCAACCCAGCAAATGCGCGCCGGCAGACCCTGGAAGGCGATGCGCTCACGGGCCATGTCGAGCCAGTTGTGCAGATGCTTGTTGTCGGGCAGCAGCTCCTTCACCTTGGCGTCGGTCTTGTAGATATCCTCCGGATCGCCCGAGAGAGCGGCCCAGCGGAACGGACCGATGCCGCGGCAGAAGAGTGGACGGATATAGGCCGGCACGAAGCCCGGGAAAGCGAAGGCGTTTTCAAAACCCTCTTCCTTGGCGACCTGGCGGATGTTGTTGCCGTAGTCGAGCGTCGGCACGCCGGCATCCCAGAAGGCGACCATGGCTTCGACATGCACCTTCATCGAGGCGCGCGCTGCAGCTTCGACGGCTTTCGGATCGCTCTCGCGCTTCGCCCGGTGTTCGGCCACCGTCCAGCCGATCGGCAGATAGCCGTTCAGCGGATCGTGAGCGGAGGTCTGGTCGGTGACGATATCCGGGCGCGGACCGCCGGCCTTCATACGCTTCACGAGTTCCGGGAAGATCTCGGCGGCATTGCCGAGCAGGCCGACGGACTTGGCTTCGCCAGCCTTCGTCCACTTGTCGATCAGGGCAAGCGCTTCATCGAGCGTCTTTGCCTTCTCGTCGACATAGCGGGTGCGCAGGCGGAAATCGATGCGGGTTTCGTCGGATTCGACGGCGAGGCAGCAAGCGCCGGCCATGACAGCCGCCAGCGGCTGTGCGCCGCCCATGCCACCGAGGCCGCCGGTCAGGATCCACTTGCCCTTCAGGTTGCCGTTATAGTGCTGGCGGCCGGCTTCGACGAAGGTTTCGTAGGTGCCCTGCACGATGCCCTGTGTGCCGATGTAGATCCACGAGCCGGCCGTCATCTGGCCGTACATGGCAAGGCCCTTCTTATCCAGCTCGTTGAAGTGATCCCAGGTCGCCCAATGCGGCACGAGGTTGGAGTTGGCGATGAGCACGCGCGGCGCATCCTTGTGGGTGCGGAACACGGCGACCGGCTTGCCGGACTGCACAAGCAGCGTCTCATCCTCGTTGAGCGTCTTCAGCGTCGCAGCGATACGGTCGAAATCGTCCCAGGTGCGGGCGGCACGGCCGATGCCGCCATAGACAACCAGCTCGTTCGGGTTCTCCGCAACGTCCGGGTCGAGGTTGTTCATCAGCATGCGCAGCGGCGCTTCGGTCAGCCAGCTCTTGGCGTTGAGCTCCGGACCACGAGGCGCGCGGATTTCGCGGATATTATGGCGTGGGTTGGTCATGTCACATCTCCAAGGAGGGCAGGATGTCGGTTGAAATCGAGGCATTAAGGGCGCCGGAACCGACGAGGTCCGCGGCGGCCTTCAAGTCGTTCGCCATGTAGCGGTCCTCTTCGAGCGACGGCACAGCGGCGCGGATCGAAGCAATGGCAAGGGTCAGTTCCGGGCTGGTCGTCAGCGGCGCGCGCAGCTCGACGCCCTGGGCAGCGGTCAGCGCTTCGATGCCGATAATGGCAAAGAGGTTTTCGGTCATCTGCAGCAGGCGACGGGCACCATGGCAGGCCATGGAGACGTGGTCTTCCTGGTTCGCCGAGGTCGGTGTGGAATCGACCGAGGCCGGATGCGACATCTGCTTGTTTTCAGACATCAGCGCGGCGGACGTCACTTCGGCGATCATCAGGCCGGAGTTCAAGCCCGGCTTCTTGGCAAGGAACGCCGGCAGGCCGTAGCTGAGCGCGGGATCGACGAGCAGCGCGATGCGGCGCTGTGCGATCGCGCCGATTTCGCAGACGGCGATGGCGATCTGGTCAGCTGCGAAGGCGACGGGCTCGGCATGGAAATTGCCGCCGGAAACGACGGAATTGTCCGAAAGCACGAGCGGATTGTCTGTCACGGCATTGGCTTCGATTTCGAGCGTGCGGCCGACGGAACGCAGAAGGTCGAGGCAAGCGCCATCGACCTGCGGCTGGCAGCGGATGCAATAGGGGTCCTGCACACGCTCGTCGCCTTCGATATGGCTTTCGCGGATCACCGAGCCGGCCAGCAGGCCGCGAAGGGCGGCGGCGGTATCGATCTGGCCCTTATGACCGCGCAGCGTATGGATATCCGGATGGAACGGGGCGGAAGAGCCCATGGCCGCATCCGTCGACATCGCTCCGGTGATGAGAGCGGCCTGTGCGGCACGATGGGCGCGGAAGAGACCGGCAAGCGCAAGCGCGGTCGACACCTGCGTGCCGTTGATCAGCGCCAGCCCTTCTTTGGCAGCAAGCACGACCGGCTTCAGACCTGCCTTTTCGAGCGCTGCCGCGCCAGAGAGCTGCTCACCGGCATGGAAGGCCTCGCCATGACCCATCATGACAGCGGTCATATGCGCGAGCGGCGCCAGATCACCGGAAGCGCCAACCGAGCCCTTTTCGGGGATGACGGGCACGACGCCCTTTTCAAGCATGCCTTCGATCAGCCGTACCAGCTCCAGCCGCACGCCGGATGCGCCGCGGCCGAGCGAAATAAGCTTCAGCGACATGATGAGGCGAACGACGTTCTCAGGGAGCGGTTGGCCGACGCCGCAGCAATGCGAGAGGATGAGATTACGCTGCAGCGTCGCGACATCGGCACTGTCGATCTTGATCGACGCCAGTTTGCCGAAGCCGGTATTGATACCGTAGACCGGCGCGTTGCCGGCAGCGATCTCCGCGATGCGGGCCGCGGCCTTGGCAATGCCGGCATCAAAGGACGCATCGAGCTTCGCCGGCTCACCGCTCCAATAGATCGTCGCCAGCTGTTGCAGCGAGACGGAACCCGGATGGAGAACGACGGTCATCGGTTGAACCTCTTTCCCTTGAAAACATGTGCATGGAGCGGATTGAAGCCGATGCGGTAGACAAGCTCCGCCAGGCTCTCGACATCCCAGATGGCAAAATCGGCCGACTTGCCGGCCTCGAGCGTGCCGGTTTCTGACAGCAGACCAAGGGCGCGGGCGCCTTCGCGCGTCGCGCCGGCAATGCATTCCTCGACCGTCAGGCGGAAAAGGGTGGCAGCCATGTTCATGGTCAAGAGCAGCGAGGTCAGCGGCGAAGTACCGGGATTGGAGTCCGTGGCAATCGCGATCGAGACGCCCGCATTACGCAGGGCCTGAACCGGCGGCTTCTGCTTCTCGTTGATGGCATAGAAGGCACCTGGCAGCAGCACGGCAACCGTGCCAGCCGCTGCCATTGCCTTGACGCCATCCTCATCGAGATATTCGACGTGATCGGCTGACAAAGCACCATAGGAGGCGGCAAGCTTGGCACCGCCGAGATTGGAAAGCTGCTCCGCATGTAGCTTCACCGGAATACCGAGCGACTTGGCAAGATCGAAGACGCGAGCGATTTCCGCCGTCGAAAAGGCAATCCCCTCGCAGAAGCCATCAACAGCATCGACAAGACCTTCGGCATGCGCCTGTTTCAAGCCGGGCAGCACGACATCAGTAATATAGTCGCCGTTGCGGCCCTTGTACTCCACCGGGGTCGCATGCGCACCGAGATAGGAGGTGACGACGCGAACCGGTCGGACTTCTTCGAGCCGACGCGCGGCCCGCAGCATCTTCAATTCGGATTCAATGTTGAGGCCGTAACCCGACTTCACTTCGATCGTCGTTACGCCTTCGGACAGCAGCGTGTCGAGGCGCGGCAAGGCAGCAACAACAAGCTCGTCCACCGATAGCGCCCGCGTCGCGTTGACGGAGGAAACGATGCCGCCGCCGGCACGGGCGATTTCTTCGTAGCTCGCGCCTTCTAGCCGCATCTCGAATTCGCGGGCGCGATTGCCGCCATAGACGATATGCGTGTGGCAATCGACGAGGCCGGGGGTCACCCAGCGCCCTTCGAGATCGATGATTTCAGCGCCTGATGTATCAGGCAGATCGGCTTCAGCGCCGACAAAGACGATACGGCCGCCCTTGGTCAGGATCGCGCCCTTCTCGATCGTGCCGAGCCGGGCTTCGCCCTCTTTCAAGGTCGCAAGGCGAGCATTGCGCCAGACGCGGGTTGCGCCGTCGCTTGCCTTACCATCTTCGGAAAATTTGTTCCCACCCATTAGCTTTACGCCTTTCCTCGTTGGCTCATAATGTATATACATAATCGAAAGGCTGACAAGAGGGATTTTGGACTCCGCGTCCGAAAGGAAAGGGTGAGACCATGACGAGACTTCATGCACGCACGGCTTTGCTTGCCGACGGATGGCACGAGAATGTGCGATTGACCCTCGAAGACGGCCGCATCGCCGAGATCGCGACCGATGTCGCTCCCGAAGCCGGTGATGACAGGCAGGATGTTCTGGTTCCGGCGATGCCGAACCTGCACAGCCACGCCTTCCAGCGCGCCATGGCCGGCCTTGCCGAAGTCCGCGGCCCGGCCAACGACAGCTTCTGGAGTTGGCGCACCGTCATGTACAAGTTCGCCCTGTCGATGACCCCGGATCATGTCGAGGCCGTCGCCGCGCAGCTCTATATGGAAATGCTGGAAGCCGGCTTCTCCCGCGTCGGCGAATTCCACTATCTGCACCATGACAAGGACGGCAGGCATTATGCCAATATCGCCGAACTGGCCGAGCGCATCGGCGCCGCCAGCACTGAGACCGGCATCGCGCTGACTCTTCTACCCGTCTTCTATGCCCATTCCGGCTTCGGCGGCGCCGCTCCCATCGAGGGCCAGCGCCGCTTCATTAATTCGATCGAGAGCTTCGAGGCGCTGATGGCCGGCTGCCGTACGGTCACCAGCCGCCTCCCCGGCGCCGAACTCGGCATCGCGCCGCACAGCCTGCGCGCCGTGACACCGGAAGAGCTGGCCAAACTCGTGCCGATCGCCGGCGACGGACCGATCCATATCCACGTCGCCGAGCAGGTGAAAGAAGTGGAGGACTGCATCGCCTGGTCGGGTGCCCGCCCGGTGCAATGGCTGCTCGACAACGCTCCTGTGAACGAGCGCTGGTGCCTGATCCACGCCACGCACATGACTGAGGATGAAACCCGGCGCATGGCTAGGAGCGGCGCAGTCGCCGGCCTTTGCCCGATCACCGAGGCCAATCTCGGCGATGGCGTCTTTGCAGCACCGCTCTTCCTCGAAGAAGGCGGCCGCTACGGCGTCGGCTCGGATTCCAATATTCTGATCTCCGTGCCTGAGGAGTTGCGGCAGCTCGAATATTCGCAGCGCCTGGCGCTGCGTGCCCGCAACGTCATCGCCACGACCGGCGGTTCGACCGCCCGCATGCTGTTCGACGGCGCGCTGGCGGGCGGCGGCGCGGCTCTGAAGGCGCCGGCCGGTCTTGCCGTTGGCAACCATGCCGACATCGTTTCACTCGATGTGAGTGCCGTGCCCTATCTCTCCGGCGACCGTATTCTCGATCACTGGACCTTCGCCGGCGGCGTCAAGGTCGATGGCGTCTGGGCGCTGGGCCGCAAGCAGGTCGAAGGCGGCCGCCATCGCAAGAGAGAGGAAATTTCGGCGCGATTCCGCCAGGTTATGGCCGAGCTGATCGCTTAAAAGCCGCTTTTCCTCCCCTAAATTGGCCCCTAAATAACCTGCGGGAGATCCAATGTCTCACACGGAACAGACGGACGGTATGACCACAGGCAAAGAGGCGACCCTCCATCAGCGCATTCTCAGCGATATCGAGGGCCGGATCGTCTCCGGCGCCTGGCCTCCGGGGCATCGCATTCCATTCGAGATGGACCTGGCGGAGCAGTATGACTGCTCGCGCATGACGGTAAACAAGGTGCTGACCCAGCTTGCCCGCGCCGGCCTGATAGAGCGGCGAAAGCGCTCGGGCAGCTTCGTCACGCATCCGCAGGCGCAATCCGCCGTGCTTGAGATTCACGACATCAAGTCCGAGGTCCTGTCGCTCAACCTGCCCTATTCGCACCGGCTGATAAAACTTGCCGAACGACGCGGACGGCCGGAGGACGCGCGCAGGCTGCAGTTCGTCGGCTCCATACCGGTGATGGAGATCACCTGCATCCACTATGCCGGTCCGCGCCCCTTCTGCCTGGAAAATCGCGTCATCAATCTCGACGCGGTGCCGGAAGCGGCGAAGGCAGACTTCGAGACATTGCCGCCAGGCCCCTGGCTGCTCAACCAGGTGCCGTGGAGTACCGCCGAACATCAGATCCGCGCCATATCGGCCGAAAGCGACGCCGCCGCCAACCTCGATATCCAAAAAGGGACGGCATGCCTCGTCGTCGAACGGCGCACCTGGAGCGCCGCCGGCCCGATCACCCACGTTCGCCTGACCTATCCCGGTGATCGCCATAGCCTCGTGGCGCGCTTTACACCGGCAAGCTGACAGTTGCCCGCCCCGATTAAGGACGCTGCGGCGACTCTGTCGGCGGCGGAATGAGGCTGTCGGATTGACGGACAGGCGGAGCGGGATCGACCAGCAGGATACTGAGCGCAATCAGAACCAGTGCCAGAATCAGCAGGATTCCGATCAGAAGCGGGCGAATCGCGGTCATTTCGTTCTCCAATCTCCCCAGCCCAGCGCCAAGCGCGATAGGGAATTCGAGATAACCAGCGCAGTCTAACGGTAAACGTTAAGCAATGCTTGATGTTCTGCGAAAAAATGGGCCTTTTCCCGGAATTTCTGCCCGCGCCGGACGAGACGGCAATCTCACGCTTGTTTGAATGGTGAGTGATGGAAGCGGCGCATAGGATCGCGATATCGATGGCTTCGAAGCCGTTCCGTGGCTTCCGTCGATCAATTCCAACCTTCTCATCAAGCACGACCGGCGCATCGCTCGGCCGATATCTCAAGGGAGACTCCACCCATGGATCGCAAACGTCTGATCGCGGCTGCGCTGACGCTCTCCGTCGCCACGCTTGCCTCGTTTCAAAGCGCCGAGGCCGCCGAGCGGGTAAGGGTGCGCGGCACCGTGGAAAGCCTCGATGGCGACACGCTCAAGGTCAAGTCCCGCGACGGCAAGGACATTACTGTTGCACTGAAATCCGGCTGGAACGTCGGTGGCGTCATCAAGGCCGCAGTCAGCGACATCAAGCCCGGCGATTTCGTCGGCATCGCCTCGCAGCCGACCGATAGCGGCATCAATGGCGCGATCGAAGTTGTCATCTTCCCGGCCTCGATGAAGGGAACGGGCGAAGGCGACCGCCCTTGGGATTCAGCGCCGAACAGCTCGATGACCAACGCCACGGTCGCCAATGCCGTTACCTCGGTCAACGGCCCGACATTGACGCTCACCTACAAGGGCGGCGAACGCAAGATCAATATCCCGGATGGCACGCCCGTCGTGACGCTGACGTCAGCAACGAAAACCGATCTGAAGCCCGGCGCCGGCGTCTTCATCACAGGCGAGCAAACCGGCGAGACCGCAGTCTCCGCCGACCGCGTTGCCGTCGGCCTCAACGGCACCGTACCGCCGATGTGATTGATTGGCGGCGGGCTAGATAACGACCCTCAGCCGATCGAGCAAGGCACAATCCGAATTCCGCATATCCCGGCTGAGGACGAGCATCAACAGCGTGTTCGCCATCACGATCCTTTTTTAGTTTTTCGATCGCAAAGATCGAAACACAATCGCACCATCAACGACGCCGCCGCCTACCCCATTCGATATTCGATGGAGGGCCTGCTGCTGGATGACGGCGATCAGACAATTCTTGGCTCGTCGATGTCGGTGAACGCCTGAATAGGCTGCCTTTTTGGGCTCTATTGCGCTGCGAAAATGACCGCCGATAGGCCATCCCCCAAAAGGCAAAAAAATGCAAACCCGATTGAAATATAGCCTATTGCATAATTCTTATATCGGTCGTATTTGTTTAGTAGCATCATAGCCCGATCCTCCCGGAGCCCCGCATGACGCAAGTTCAAGAAGCTGCAGCACAGCGGCAAGCATGGCGATTTGCCGGCCGCGATGAAGACGATCGTCCGAGCCTTCCCGAAGTCAATGCCACCGTCAGGGTTCCTCATGGCGGCAGCTGGATTCGGCGCCTGATCGCTTTCGTCGGTCCAGGCTATATGATTTCCGTCGGCTATATGGACCCCGGCAACTGGGCGACCGATCTCGCCGGCGGCGCTCAGTTCGGCTATACGCTTCTAACCGTCATCATGCTGTCGAACCTGATGGCGATCCTTTTACAGGCGCTTTCGGCGAGATTAGGCATAGCCACCGGCCGCGATCTCGCACAGGCCTGTCGCGATCACTATCCGCGGCCGGTCAATCTGGCACTGTGGTTTGCCTGCGAACTCGCCATCATCGCCTGCGATCTCGCCGAGGTCATCGGCACGGCGATCGCATTGCAGCTGCTTTTCGGAATTCCGTTGATCGGCGGCGCACTGATCACCGCGCTGGACGCCTTTCTATTGCTGCTGCTGATGAGCAAGGGTTTCCGTTATCTCGAAGCGTTCGTCATCGCGCTGCTGATCGTCATTGCCACCTGTTTCGCCATCCAGATCGTGGCGGCCGCACCGCCGGTGGCAGCGATCCTCCAAGGTTTCATTCCCTCACCGGAAATCGTCACCAATCACGAGATGCTCTACATCGCCATGGGCATCATCGGCGCGACGGTCATGCCGCATAATCTCTATCTGCACTCCTCCATCGTGCAGACCCGCGCCTACAAGCGCACGGAAGAGGGTCGCCGCGATGCGATCAAATGGGCAACGATCGACAGCACGGTTGCCCTCATGCTGGCGCTCTTCGTCAATGCCGCGATCCTGATCGTCGCAGCCGCCGCCTTCCATACCAGCGGCCATTCCGACGTGGCCGAGATCGGCCAGGCCTACGAGCTGCTGTCGCCGCTGCTCGGCCTCGGCATCGCTTCCACGTTATTTGCCGTCGCGCTGCTCGCCTCCGGTCTCAACTCCACCGTTACGGCGACGCTTGCCGGCCAGATCGTGATGGAAGGCTTTCTCAGGCTCAGGATTCCGCATTGGGCAAGACGGCTTTTGACGCGCGGCCTCGCAATTATTCCGGTTGTGTTCGTCACCGCTATTTATGGTGAAAAAGGCACTGCAAACCTGCTTGTTCTGAGCCAGGTCGTTCTCTCCATGCAACTGCCCTTTGCCGTCATTCCTCTGGTTCAATTCGTCACGAATCGCGAGAAAATGGGCAGTTTCGTCATATCGAGAAGCGTCGCCGTTCTCTCGTGGGTAGTCGCCGCGATCATCCTGGCGCTGAACTTCAAACTGCTCTACGACACCATCTTCGGTTGACGAATCACCCGGAACGCGCAAATCTCGCCCCTGTGGACGATCACGGCAATTAACTGACTCGTAATATTTGCCTAGATTTCGCCATGATTTGCCCTAGTTTGGGCCCACCGCAATCTGCAGGGTTCCTCACTTCATGGCCGAAAGTCCATTGCGCGTTCAATTTCCTGCAGAAGCCGCCATCCAGGCGCGGCCGCATCATGATTTTCACATTCCATTCCTGCCGCGCTCCGCGCATCTTCGCCATCTGATCGTCATCGGCCTCGCCGGCACCGCATCCTTCGGCCTGCTCGCCACCGTGCTCTATCCCTTGCTGGCCCGTAACACGATCGAGCGCGCAACGCCGGTACGCACCGCTCAGCTCGCGCGCTCTCAGCCAGCCATGCGCAAAGCCGGCCGGCTGGCCGCGAAACAGCGTTTCGATGGCGCCCGTTTTGCGCAGGTGGCGGAAAAACTATCCAGCGGCGAAACCCGCATCTTCACCTATCATCGCACGACGCTGGTCTTCAAATCCGACGAAGCTGCCCTGGCGCGCGCAAGCGCCATCAATGCCTCCTATGGCGCAGAGCGCGCCGACAGCGAGCTATTTTCGCCCCCGTCGCTTTCGGATATCCGCCATGGCATCTATCCGCAGACAACACATTATGATGCCGTGCGCCGCTCTCGTTTTCCGGTTCGCGGCGTGCCGCTGAACGTCAGCGTAGCGCGCGCGACGACCGGTGAAACCGGCCGGGAGTTCCACAGGCTCGTCTCCATGCCGAAGGATAAGCAGGATCTTCAGGATATCCTGGCGTCTGCGGGCCTCGGCAGCGACGCCGGCGACGAGCTGCAGCGCGCGCTGGAAACCGATACGGTCTCCCCTGGCGACAGCCTGGAACTGCTGCTTGAGAAAAAAGGACCTAATGCCCGCCCGAAGCTGATCATGGCGCGTCTTAGCGGCGACAAGACGCCGGAGCGCGTCGTTGCCCGCGACGATGCCAACGGCTTCGTTCCGATGGCCAATGACAGGCTGTTTTCCACCCTCTACAGCGAAAGCCAGGCCGACGCTCCGTCTTCGACGGAGGTTGCCGCTGTTGATCTGAAAGGTGTCGACGAAAGCGATGAGCGGGCAGTCAGCGACAAGCTCGAAAGAGCCGGTCTGACCAAGGAATATGCCTCGCAGCTCGTCAAGCTTGCCAAGGCCAAGGGCATTTCTCTCACCAGCATCGACGACGCTCCCGACAGCATCGATCTGCTCTTCCGCAAGGCGGACGACGGCCGCAGTGAGCTGATGTTCATCGAATTCCACGCCGATGGCGACACGCATCGCTTCTATCTGCACAAAAACGACGGCGAAGGCCCTTCGGAATTCTACGACGAGCGCGGCCGTTCGATTGCCAAAGTGCTCGTGCATCGGCCCGTGCCGAACGGTACGCTCGGCGATGGTTTTGCCTGGCGAATCCACCCGATCCTGGGTGTGAAGAAATTCCACAATGGAGTCGATTTCCGCGCACCGATGGGCAGCCCCATCCAGGCCGGCGGCGACGGTGTCGTCGAGAAGATTTCCTGGGAAACCGGCTACGGCAAATATGTCCGCATCCGCCACGATGGCGGTTACGAAACCACTTATGCCCATATTTCGGCAACGCCGCCGGATCTGCGCGTCGGCCAGCGCGTCACCCAGGGCCAGACCATCGCCTATGTCGGCTCGACGGGCTACTCCACCGGCCCGCATCTCTATTACGAGCTGCGCGTCAACGGCCGTTACGAAAACCCGCTGACTGCGCAATTGCCTGCTGGCACCAATCTGACGGGCAAGTCGCTCGACAGCCTGCGTTCTCAGGTCAATCATGTCGAGAACATCATGAGCTATCTCGACGTTCCGCCCGCCGCCCACGGCAATGCGCCCACCGCCTTCGCCAACTTCGAGCAAGGCCCGAGCTTCGGGCCGAATTCAGGGTCAAACCTGGGGCCAAGCTTCGGGCCGAACCATTTCGGCGCACCCTCTCCTTAAACAGGCTAAAAAGCCGGCGCGGCCTCCTCCTTCCGATTCCGTCGGTCGGCAATAGCGCCTTGATGCCGAATACGGTAACAATCGTCCGGTACTTCGCCATGGAGAAGACGCTGCCGCGCACTATTTTTACCGCAGGGCCGGATATCGTCACGTGGCAATCCGTAAGGAGCAGACATTGGCGCGCAAGCCGTTGCCGGAACCGAGGAATATCGCGCCAAGCGAAAGCAGGCGTCTGCGCGCCGATGCGCGGCGCAACTATGACAAGCTGATCGAAGTAGCAGCACAAGCCTTCGCCAGCCACGGCACCGCCGCCTCCCTCGAAGATATAGCTCGCCGCGCGGATGTCGGGATCGGTACGCTCTATCGCCATTTTCCGAGCCGGGAACATCTGGTCGAAGCGGTTTATCGTCACGAGGTGGAAGCGCTGTGCGATGCCGCGGAAGAGCTCTCGCGCGAGCGCGCACCGGATGAAGCTCTGGAAGAGTGGATGAACCGCTTCGTCGGCTATATCGCCACAAAAAGGGGGATGGCCGATAGCCTGCGCATCCTTCTCAGCAGCAATTCCAAGCTTTTTGCCGACAGCTACGGCCAGGTGCCGGTCGTGCTCTCGGGCCTGATTGATCGCGCCGTCGCCGCCGGTACGATCCGTACTGATGTCGACAGTACCGACGTGCTGCAGGCATTGTCCGGCACCTATTCCATGCCCAATTCACCGGAATGGTACGACCGGTCCCGCCGCCTCGTGCGTCTGCTGATGGATGGATTGCGTTGGGGTGCCCCGAAAATACGAGTGTCGCAAAAGACCTGATAATCGGCAGGACGCTTCCTATATGCATTTGAACTGAGAACGTCAGAGTCTGGTTCTGCCGCAGCTTATGTGGCTGGCCCCTCACCCTAGCCCTCTCCCCGCTAGCGGGGAGAGGGGACGACAGCGCAAAACACACGCTGCTCCATTGGGGCGGAAGCGCCTTAATCACCGTAAAGCCCCCTCTCCCCGCGACGCGGGGAGAGGGTTGGGGTGAGGGGCCATGCAAGAAGCCGCGGCAGAATTAAACTCTGCTGACTGTCATCAAAGCTGAGGAGAGCAGGAATGTCCGAAAGACCAGTCAAGATCCCCGGTCCGGATCATCCGATTACGATCGAGGACAAGCAGGTGCATGTCACCGTCTCCGTCGCCGGCAAGGTGATCGCCGATACGCATGAGGCGTTGTCGCTCAAGGAAGCGTCCTATCCGGCCGTCATCTATATCCCGCGCAAGGATGTCGATATGTCGTTGCTGGAAAGGACCAGCCACGAAACCTATTGTCCCTACAAGGGTGAATGCTCCTATTACAGCATCCCGGCCGGCGGCGAGCGCTCGGTGAATGCCATCTGGACTTACGAAAACCCCTATGCATCCGTCAGCCGGATCAAGGACTACATGGCCTTCTATCCGGATCGCGTCGATTTGATCGACGTGAAGGCTTAAAGAGCAAGACCACTCGCGGCATCGAAGACGTAGACCTGCTCCGGGCTCACGGAGACATTCAGCGGTTGGCCATAACGCACCGGCGCTTCGCCATCGACGACGGCCGTCACTTGCTCTCCGGCGAGGTCGAAGAGCACATGCGTCTGCGCGCCAGTAGGCTCGACGAGCAGCGTCTGCCCGGTGAGCGGCGAACCGCCGCTGGCAAGGCTCAGATGCTCGGGCCTTAAACCAACCTTCACGCTTTGGCCCGACTTCACCTTGCGTTCCCCGGCAATGCGGATCGGCGTGCTGTCCTTCAGCCGCACGGCTGGCGCGCCATCGACGCCCTCGATCACGCCGTCGAGGAAATTCATGGCCGGCGAGCCGATGAAGCCGGCGACGAAGAGGTTGGCCGGCTTGCGGTAGAGCTCGATCGGCGTGCCCTGCTGCTCGATCTTACCCTGGTTCAACACCACGATGCGGTCGGCCAGCGTCATCGCTTCGATCTGATCGTGTGTGACATAGATCGAGGTGGTCTGCACCTTCTGATGCAGCGCCTTGATTTCTGAACGCATTTGCACGCGCAGCTTCGCATCGAGGTTGGAAAGCGGCTCGTCGAACAGGAAGACGGCCGGGTTGCGCACGATGGCCCGGCCCATGGCGACGCGCTGGCGCTGGCCACCGGAAAGCTGCGCCGGCTTGCGGTCGAGCAGCTTTGTGAGATCGAGCATCCGCGCCGCTTCATTGACCCGCTGTTCGATGACCGGCTTGGTCTCGCCCGAGAGCTTCAGATTGAAGCCCATATTCTCGGCAACCGTCATATGCGGGTAGAGCGCATAGGACTGGAAGACCATGGCGATGTTGCGCTCACGCGGCGTCATGGCGTTGACCACCTGCCCGCCGATCGACACGTCGCCGTCGGTGATTTCCTCCAATCCGGCGATCATCCGCAGCAGCGTGGACTTGCCGCAGCCGGAGGGACCGACGAGCGCGATGAACTCGCCATCCTCGATCGACAGCGAGATATCGTGGATGACGGTCAGCGCCCCATAGGCCTTGTGGATGTTGTGCAGTTCGACGGATGCCATGTTGTTTGCGCTCCAGTAAGGCTCAGGATTTCACGGCGCCGGCGGTAAGGCCGGCAATGATGTGCTTCTGCGCCAGGAAGAAGACGATGACGGTGGGCAGGATGGTCAGCGTGATGAAGGCGAGCACCAGCTCCCATTCCGTGCCGAATTCGCCGCTATAGACCATCATGCCGAGCGGCCAGGGATAGATCGAATCCGAGTTCAGCATGATCAGCGGCAGGATGTAGCTGTTCCAGCTGCCGACGAAGGAGATGATGCTGACCGTCGCGATGATCGGCCGCGAAAGCGGCAGCGAGATATGCCAGAAGAAGCGGATATAGCCGCAGCCATCGACAAAAGCCGCCTGGAACAATTCTTCCGGAAGGTTTCGAAAATAGTTCCGGAAGAGCAGAATGCTCATGCCGAGGCCGAACGCCACCTGCGGCAGCACCACGCCCCAATAGGTGTTGAGCAAGCCGAGATCGCGGATGCGGATGAAGAGCGGCAGGATGGCAGTGGCAGCCGGGAACATCAGGCCGATGAGGAAATAATTGAGCAGAAAGTTCGAGCCGAAGAATTTTACATGGGCGAAGGCGAAGGCCGCCATGGCCGAGACCGACAACGTCAGGAACACGGTGAGAACGGCGATGATCAGGGAATTCATCATCTGCCGCCAGTAGCGATCTCCGAACAGGATGCCGGTATAGTTCTCGAAATGCCACTCCGCCGGCAGACCGAACGGATTGGTACGGAGATCGCCGAGGGTCTTGAAGCCGCCGAGCGCGGTCGTCAGCAGCGGGATCAGCACGATCGCGGCAATGATGGTCAGCGACACATAGAGATAGATCTTCGTGCCGGTGGTCAGTCGAACGGATGAGGCCAGATCAGTCATTGCGCATAAATATCCGTTTGTAGCCAAAGGCGAGGGTGACGCAGATCACGAACAGCACGACGCCGACGGCGCTGCCGAGGCCGACCTGCATGCGGGTGACGCCGAAATTGTAGAGGAAGGTCACCATCGTCTGGGTCGAGTTGAACGGGCCGCCGCCGGTGAGCGGCATGATCATGTCGAAGAGCTGCAGCGACCCCACGACCGCGAAGAAAACGGAAAGACGCAGTGTCGAGCCGAGTAGCGGCAGCGTCACGTAGCGGAATTTCTGCCAGCCGGTGGCACCATCGATTTCGGCTGCCTCCAAGACGCTCTTGTCTAGGGATTGCATGCCAGCGATGAACAGCATCATGTGAAAGCCGAAATATTTCCAGACGATCACACCGAGCACGGCATACATCGCGAGATCCTTGTCGGCGAGCACATAGGGCGTCGGCGTGCCGAGGAAATGCGCGATCGCGGCAAACAGGCCGTAATCGCCGTCATAGACGAAGCGCCAGATCAGGCCGGCGGCCACTTCGGCCAGCACATAGGGCAGGAAGAAGATCAGCCGGAAGAGCACAACGCCGCGAATGCGATGCGCCAGCATCGTCGCGAGCCAAATGGCAAGCGGCACCTGGACCGCAATCGACACGACGATGATCAAAGCATTGTTCTTGAGCGACGTCAGGAAAGCGCCGTTCTTGAAAAGAACCTGGAAATTACGCAGCCCCACAAACTCTGTCGGCGGACCATAGCCGTTCCAGCGATAGAGGCTGTACCAGGCCGCTTCCCCCATCGGCAGGATGACGAAGATGGTGAAGAGCAGCAGCGCCGGCGGCAGAAACAGCAGAATGACGGGGAGGCGGCCACGCGCAGCCGGCGATTTTCGCTTCGTTGCGGGTCTCGCTCTTGCGACGGAGGGCATGGCGGTCGTGGCGCTGACATCGGTCATGGGCAGTCTCGACAGTTGCAGTTCAAAGAAGAACCGGCGCCGGCACAAGGGAGAGGCCGGCGCCGGATGGCGCTAGAGCTGGTCCTGCTCGAAAGCGTCCTGGACCTGCTGCGCGCCATCCTTCGGCGAAATCTGGCCGGAGACGATGCCGACAGCCACATCGTTGACGACGCGGCCGACCGAGGGGCCTAGATCCTGATCGAAGAAGTTCTGATGCCAGGTCGAATGCGCCAGCTGGTCGGCAGCCTCGTGCATCAGCGGACCCTTGACGCCATCCTCGGCACCGACGGCGACCGGGATGATCATGCCGGCCTGCGCCATGGCGCGCTCGTTTTCGGCATTTGTGAGATAGGCGAGGAAATCAAGCGCCTCGGGGGGAGCCTTCTTGGTGACGGCCCAGCCGTTCAGGCCACCGAGCGTATCCGTGGCAAGACCTGCCCCGCCAGCCACGGCCGGGAAGGCGAAGCGGCCGATATTGTCGGCCGCCAGTCCCTTGCCGTCGCCGGAATTGGTGCGCTGGTTGGCGACCGTATTTTCGAAGCCGAGGATCATCGCGGCCTTTCCATCGCCGAAGACGCCGAGCGCCTGCGGCCAGGTGGTGCCGAGATAGCCGGGCTGGAAGGGTTCGAGCTTGCCAAGCTCTGCAAGCTGTTCGCCGGCCTTGATGATCGCCGGATCGTTGAAACCATTACCCTTGCCATTCTTGGCGTCGTTGAAGACCTGCTGACCGCCGTCGCGCATCACCAGATAGCTCCAGTAGAAATGGATCGGCCACTTTTCGCCGCCACCGCCGGCGATCGGCGCAATGCCAGCAGCCTTGATCTTCTTGACCGCGGCCAGATAATCGTCCCAGGTCTTGATGGCGCCGGCATCGACGCCTGCCTTGGCGAACAAGGCCTTGTTATAGAAGAAGGAAACCGTGCCGAGCTTATAGGGCACGGCGCTGATCTTGTTGTCGAAGGTCAGGCCCTTGACGGCTGCCTGATTGTAGCTCTTCAGCCAGGCGCCATCCTTGGCGTTCATCGCCGCGGTCAGGTCGAGCAGCGTGCCGGTCTGCTGCTGCTGCTTCAAGACGCCGCCGCCCCAGCTGAAGAAGAAATCGGGAGCGTCCTTCGATTGCAGCAATGTCGGCAGCTTCGCCTTAAACGCCTCGTTGGCCAGGAACTGCATCTCGATCTTCGTGCCGGGATGCTTGGCTTCGTACTGATCGGCGATCTTGCGCCAGACCGCGACATAGTTCGGATCGGTTTCCAGATGCAGCCATTTGACAACGGCGTCGGCGGCAGCGCCCGTTGCGCCGGCGAGAAGCGCCAGTCCGGTCGTCGCGGCAACAGCAGCAATGCGAAGGGCTTTGGCCCCACGTAGATGGATCATGATTTTCTCCTCCCAAGGGAACCAAGAGCCTCACTATTTTTTCCCTTATGCGGAATAATTCAACGGAGCTTTGCTAAAATGTCAACCGCCTTCGTCAAATTTTCGGCAGATTGCCCGCAAAATGGCTTGACATTGGGCAATGGCCATAGGTTATTTAATTCGCATTCCGTTAAAAATACCAGGCCGCCAGCCGAGCGGGTCCGTCATTCGGCGTCAATCTCATGAAAACAGCAGACCCCGAGCTTATGCGGGCGATAAACCGCTTCAATGTGCTGGATACGATCCGGCGGGCGGGCTCCATCGCGCGGATCGAAATCAGCGACCGCACCCAGCTTTCGACTACGACAGTCTCGGCAATCACAGCCTCGCTGTTGGATGACGGGCTGATTCTGGCCCGCACGGAAGGCGACTTGCGCGAGGCGGCCAGCCGCGGCCGACCCCGCGTCATGCTGGAGCTCAATCCCGATGCCGCGCGCGTCGTCGGCGCGAAAATTGCCGCCAATCGCATGGTCTTCGTCGTGACGGACTTTTGCGGCGAGGTTCTTTCGACATTGACGCTGGCGCTGCGCGTCGACCGACAGCCGATCGGTGTCATCGCCGATCTCATCGAGGATGGCGTGCGCCGCTGCGTCGTCGATGCCAATCTGGCGCTCGACGAGATCGATTCCGTCTGCCTCGGCCTGCCCGGCGTCGTCGAGCACCGCACCGGCCATATCCGCACCAGTCCGATCTTCCGCGAGACGGGCGTCGATTTCGCCAAGGAAATGTCGGAGCGGCTGGGCGTGACCACCATCGTCGAAAGCGATGCGCATGCCATCACGCTCGCGCATCACTGGTTCGGCAAGGCGAGAGACCTCGACGACATGGTGCTGGTATCGCTGGAGCAGACGCTGGGTCTCGGTGTGCTGCATGGAGGCCAGCTGTTTCGCGGCGCCGGCGGCCTAAGCCACAATCTCGGCGACCTCGTGCTTGGCATAGGCTCGCAAGGCACCGTCAGATTGGCGAGCCTTGCCGGCGAAAGCGCCATTCTCGGCGATCAGCCAGGCGGCGGTCGCTTTGCCGAAGCCATCCGCCTCGGCCGTGGAATGGCGCACGCCAAGACGCTGATCGATGCTGAAGACACGTCGCTGATCAGCGCGGCAATCCGTGCCGGCGAAGCCTGCGGCATGGCGCTCGCCAACATCGTCACGCTGTTTGCCCCGCCGCGCGTCATTCTTGTGGGATCAAGCCTGGCGCTCGGCCAACCCTTCCTCGACAGCCTGCGGGAGGCCTATTCGCTGGCCATTCCGCCATCGATCAAGGGCGTGACCGAACTCGTTTTCGACCAGTCGACCGACGAGACCTGGGCGCAGGGCGCCGCCGTCGTCGCACTGCGCGAACTCTACGAATCGCCCTGGGGAACAACGGGACCGGCACCGGCTCTCTGATTTCGCGGGACAGCAAAGACAATTCATCTGGAGGAATCTTATGAACAAGGTCGGCATCGGCATCATCGGCTGCGGGAACATTTCCGGCGCCTATCTCACTGCCATGAAATCCTTTCCCATTCTCGACATCAAAGGTGTGGCCGACCTCAATCGCGAACTCGCCGAGGCAAAGGCTACTGAATTCGGCCTGAAAGCGGTCGATATCGCCACCCTTCTGGCGGACCCCTCGATCGAGATCATCGTCAACCTGACCATTCCGAAGGCGCATGTCGCCGTCGGCCTGCAGGCGCTCGAAGCCGGCAAACACACCTATTCGGAAAAGCCGCTGGGCATCAATTTCGCCGAGGGCAAGACGCTTGCGGATGCTGCTGCGGCCAAGGGTCTGCGTATCGGCGCTGCCCCCGATACCTTCCTCGGCGGCGGCCACCAGACGGCGCGCGCCATCATCGACGAGGGTGCGATCGGCATCCCGGTCGGCGGCACCGCCACATTCATGTGTCCCGGCCATGAACGCTGGCATCCGAATCCGGCTTTCTATTACGAAGTCGGCGGCGGCCCGATGCTCGATATGGGTCCCTATTACATCACCGATCTCGTCAACCTGCTCGGCCCTGTCTCCCAGGTCGCCGGCTTTGCCGTCACGCCGCGCAAGGAACGCATCATCACCAGCGAACCGCGCAATGGCGAGCACATCCCCGTGCATGTGCCGACACATGTTGCCGGCGTCATGGCCTTTGTGAGTGGCGCGGTCGTCCAGATCGGCATGAGCTTCGATGTCGCCGGCCACAAGCACGTGCCGCTCGAAGTCTACGGCACCGAAGGGACGCTGATCGTGCCTGATCCGAACCGTTTCGGCGGCCCGGTGGAGTTTCTGAAGAAGGGCGGCGAATTTGCCGGGCGCGAGATCACCGCGCCCTATGCCGACGGTAATTACCGCTCGCTCGGTGTCGCCGACATGGCGCACGCCATCCGCTCAAACCGTCCGCACCGCGCCAATGGCAGCTTGGCGCTGCATGTGCTCGAAGTCATGGAAGCCTTCCAGACGGCCTCCGACACCGGGCGCACGGTCGCCATCACGACGCAAACGGAGCGTCCGGCCCCTCTGTCCGAATCGCTGGTGGATGGGCAGATCGGCCGCTAACCAAGTAATTTCAGGAGGATTATCATGCGTGAAGCACTTATCGTCTGGGGCGGCTGGAGCGGCCACGAACCGCAGGAATGCGCCCATATCATCCGCGACATGCTGGAAGAGGACGGCTTCAAGGTCTATCTCGAAAACAGCACCGAAGCCTTCGCCGATCCCTCGATCCACGATCTCAGCCTGATCGTACCGATCGTCACCATGTCGAAGATCGAGAAGGAAGAGGTGAAGAACCTCGCCGATGCGATCGAAAGCGGCGTCGGCATAGCCGGCTATCACGGCGGCGCCGGCGATAGTTTCCGCGAAAGCGTCGAGTATCAGTTCATCATCGGCGGCCAATGGGTCGCCCATCCCGGCAACATCATCGACTATACGGTCAATATCACCCGCCCGGACGACCCGATCATGGAGGGGATTACCGATTTTCCCTACACGTCAGAGCAATATTACATGCATGTCGACCCGTCGAACGAGGTGCTAGCGACCACGACCTTTACCGGCGATCATGCCTACTGGATCGACGGCGTCGTCATGCCGGTCGTCTGGAAGCGCAAATACGGCAAGGGCCGCGTCTTCTATTCCTCGCTCGGCCACCAGGCCAAGGAATTCGATGTGCCGCAGATGAAGACCATCTTCCGCCGCGGCGCCAATTGGGCGGCACGCTGACGACAGGCTTCCCGCCCGGAAGAACCGCCTACTTGGATGCCTTTCCGTTTTTCTTCGAATCGCGAAAACGCTCTATCTCTTTGTTTCATGACGCATCCGGTCGGAAAACCGCTGCGCACTTTTCCTGGAAATGCTCTGGATCAGGATCAGATACCGTCCGCAGCACCTTGCCGCGGACGGTTTCCATATTTGGAAACCACCTCTATGGTCGCGTCTTGCGCATGCGTACGAGAATTGGCCAGAAACCGGAGTTTCCGAACATATGCTTCATCATATTTCCCTCGGCGTCTCCAACATCCAGCGGTCGGCGCGATTCTACGACGCGGTCGTTGCTCCGCTCGGATACCGCCGCGTTTGGGAGGATCTCAGACCGGGAGAACCTGGTCAGGCCGTTGGCTATGGCATTGCCGATGGCGAAGACAAGCTGGCGCTGAAGTTTTGCCCGCGAGATCAGCGGCCGCCTGGTCCGGGGTTTCATCTGGCTTTGGCAGGCCCAAGCAGACAAGCCGTTTCTGATTTTCACAAGGCGGCTGTCGAACACGGTGGAACGGACAACGGTGCCCCCGGCCTTCGGCTCCACTATGGACCGCATTATTTTGCGGCTTTCGTGATCGATCCCGACGGCCACCACATCGAAGCCGTCTTCAATTCTCCCGTTTGATCGCAAGAAGCAGGCACCTTGCCACCCTGGTCCGAACTGGTAGAATACTGCCTGCACGCCACAAACTCTTGTGCTGCTTGCGCTTTTTTGCTGCCATGGAGGATGGATGGATCAAGGCGCCATGGAAGCAACAAATACCTCGACCGTCAGCTACGGCATCGAACCGGGGTTGCGTTTCGCCTCCCTGCTCGACGGCCATGGCGGCTGCAGGCGGCAGCTCAATATGGACCAGGTCTGCGCCTGGAATCCCGCCGAGGGCGTCATCTGGCTGCATCTCGAACGCGACCATCCCGCCGCCGCCGACTGGATCACCCATAAAAGCGGTCTCGATCCTTTTGTCATCGAAGCTCTGCTGGAGGAAGAATCCCGCCCGCGCGTCGAGCCGGTAGGCGACGGGCTGCTGATCATCCTGCGCGGCGTCTGCGCGACCTCGCCTGATGGCGCGACGCAGAAGCCCGCGGATATAGACTTAGTGCCCCTGCATCTATGGATCGACGCGAACCGCATCATATCGCTGCGCGACAGCGGCCACTACATCACGGCACTGCGCGATATCCGCCTGTCATTGGAGAAGAAGAAGGGGCCGCAGCGCTCTGGCGATCTGCTCGCCCTTATCGGCGACAAGCTGGTGCGCGATCTCGAACCGGTGCTTGACGCCATGGACGAAGAGGTGGACGAGCTCGACGAGCTGATCTTTCACGGCGAAGCCGGCCAGGTGCGCGAACGGCTGAAGCTGCTGCGCCGGCGCGCCGTGCAGCTTCGCCGCTATCTCGCCCCGCAGCGCGACGCGCTGAACCGTATCGAGCATGACGACGCACCCTGGCTTGCCGAACGCGACAAGCTGCGCATGCGCGAGGTCATCGACAAGCTGATGCGCTACATCGAATATCTCGACGCCATCCGCGACCGTACCAGCATCCTGCATGACGACCTCTCGACCGTCATCAGCGAGCGCATCGCCCGCAACTCCAACCGCCTAGCCGCCCTTGCCGCCCTGCTCCTGCCGCCGAGCGTGGTGGCCGGGCTCTTCGGCATGAATGTCGGCGGCATTCCCGGCGTCAACGACACCTGGGCTTTCATCATCATCGTCGCCTTCGTCACGATCACCTCGATCGCGACGCTCTGGGTGCTCAAACGTATCAACTGGCTTTAGGTCCGGCAATTTCGGCCACGCGCGGCGAAATGGCGACCCTTTCGAATGGCGGAAACGCCGCTCCCGCCGGCAATTCGCCCGACCGCCACGCGGACAAGGCGACGAAAGAAGCTCGAAACCATCGGTTTGTTTTTCGCGATCGACGCAAGGATTTCAGGCATTTCCAATCCCGATCAATCGCTTACCGATTTTGCCCCGCCCGCGGAAATATCGTCCTTCGACCTGGCTTTCGGCGGGCAATCGGGACTCGCCTAATTTTCGTTTGACATTCCTTTAGCTTCATTTATCGTCATTATAGTTTCGGTTTTAGCTTGAGGAGTAGAAACCGAAACAGGGGGAGAGATCATTGTCCAAAGCTCGAAACGACAAGACAGACGGCATCGATTGCGCCGCAGGCCGCAATCCTTTCGAGCAGGCTTGCCGTATCCTTGCACGACGAATGGAGCTTTCCGCTTTGCATGGTGCGAAGCCTATCGACGATGATCGCCTGCGGCGCGAATCGCCCGCACGCGGCTCGCCGCAATTCGCGTCTGTGCGACTATTTAATTCTTATCAATTTGTTGAAAACGCATGGCATTCTGCCCCTATGCCGATCTTGGCCGAAGGCATCGCTCCGTGACGCTGCCGATCGCCATTCAATGGGCAAAAAACAGGCCTTGCGGCCAGCAGACCGTCGCGGCTCCCGGCATGCGGCGTGTAGAAGGAGCCTATCGTGCTTGAACTCAGAAACGTGTCGAAGTCGGTGGGCGGCGAGACGCATATCGCAGAAACGAACCTGACGCTGCAGCGCGGCACGCTGAATGTGCTGCTCGGGCCGACGCTCTCGGGCAAGACCTCGCTGATGCGGCTGATGGCCGGGCTCGACAAGCCGACCACGGGCACGATCCATGTCGATGGGAAGGATGTCACCGGCCTGCCGGTGCAGCGCCGCAACGTCGCCATGGTCTACCAGCAATTCATCAACTATCCCGCGATGACCGTCTATGACAATATCGCCTCGCCGATGCGGCTGAGCGGCAAAAGCGCGGCGTCCATCGACAAGGAAGTAAAAAAGGCAGCCGATCTTTTGCGGCTTGGTCCCTTCCTTGATCGCCTCCCCTTGAGCCTTTCCGGCGGCCAGCAACAGCGTACGGCCCTTGCCCGCGCCATCGTCAAGAATGCTGGCCTCGTGCTGCTCGACGAGCCGCTCGCCAATCTCGACTACAAGCTGCGCGAGGAACTGCGCGCCGAATTGCCGAAGATCTTCGCTGAATCCGGCGCGATTTTCGTCTACGCCACCACCGAACCTTCCGAGGCGCTGCTTCTGGGAGGTAACACCGCGACCCTGGCAGAAGGCCGCATCACGCAATTCGGATCGACGATCGATGTCTTCCGCAATCCTCGCGACCTGATTACCGCGACCACTTTTGCCGATCCGCCGCTGAACACGATGACGCTCGATAAGCGCGGCCGGGAATTCGTGCTCGACAGCAACATCCGCCTGCCCGTACCGAGGGGTTTGGAGGACCGGACGGACGGCCGTTATACGATCGCCTTCCAGCCGCATCATCTGGCGCTTGCGCCGCAGACGCCGGAGGCGGTCGCTGCCCCGGCACGGGTGATGGTGAGCGAGATCACGGGCTCGGAGAGCTTCATCCATATCGATTTTGCCGGCCAGCGCTGGGTAATGCTGACCCAGGGCGTGCAGGATATCGATGTCGACGATGCGATCGACGTCTATATAGACCCGCGCCACATCATGGTCTTCGACGCCGATGGTGCCGCCGTCACTCCCGCCCTGCAACAAGCCGCCTGAGGAGGGACTATGGCCCGCATCGATCTCGACCACATCCGGCACGCCTACAACGACCACCCGAAATCCGACGCCGACTATGCGCTAAAGGAAGTCAATCACAGCTGGGAAGACGGCAGCGCCTACGCTCTGCTCGGCCCCTCGGGCTGCGGCAAGACCACGCTTCTCAACATCGTTTCCGGTCTGGTACAGGCTTCCGAAGGCCGCATCCTCTTCGACGGCAAGGACGTGACCCGGCTGTCGACCCAGGAACGCAACATCGCCCAGGTCTTCCAGTTCCCGGTCGTCTACGACACCATGACCGTCTACGACAATCTCGCCTTCCCGCTGCGCAACCGGCATGTTCCGGAGGCCGAAGTGAAGCGCAAGGTCGATGAAATCATCGAGATGATCGGCCTTTCCGACAGCGCCCACCGCAAGGCGCGCGGTCTGACCGCCGACGCCAAACAGAAGATCTCGCTCGGCCGCGGCCTCGTGCGCTCCGACGTCAACGCCATCCTCTTCGACGAGCCGCTGACCGTCATCGACCCGCATATGAAATGGGTGCTGCGCTCGCAGCTGAAGCAGCTGCACCGCCGCTTCGGCTTCACCATGGTCTATGTGACCCATGATCAGACGGAAGCGTTGACCTTCGCCGACAAGGTCGTGGTCATGTACAATGGCGAAGTGGTGCAGATCGGCACGCCGAACGACCTTTTCGAGCGTCCGCGCCACACCTTCGTCGGCTATTTCATCGGCTCGCCCGGCATGAATGTCATGCCCGTCGAAATCGAAGGCAGCAGCGCGCGCATCGGCAACCGCACGATCACACTGCCCGGCGCGCCTAAAGAGAAGCGGTTCGGCCGTTCCGAGCTCGGCATCCGCCCCGAATTCGTCCGCATCGGCCGCGAAGGCATGCCCGCCACCGTCACCAAGGTCGAGGATCTCGGCCGCCGCAAGGTGGTCCGCGCCAAGCTCGACGGCCAGGATATCGTCGCCGTGATCGGCGAGGACCAGACGGTGCCGGCCGAGCCGCACATCGCCTTCGATCCGGCCGGCATCAATATCTACGCCGACTCCTGGCGCATCGAGATGGGAGCCTGATGATGGACAAGACCTGGAACAACAAAGCCTGGTTCATGCTCATTCCGGTTCTGCTGCTGGTCGGCTTCTCAGCCGTTATTCCGCTGATGACGGTCGTGAACTATTCGGTGCAGGACACGTTTGGCAACAACGTCTTCTTCTGGGCGGGCACACAATGGTTTGAAGAGATCCTCCATTCCGGGCGTTTCTGGGATTCGATGATCCGCAACCTGATCTTCTCCTTCGTCATCCTGGCGATCGAGGTGCCGCTTGGCATCTTCATCGCGCTCAACATGCCGAAGAAGGGCATCGGCGTTCCCGTCTGCCTCGTGCTGATGGCCTTGCCTCTGCTGATCCCCTGGAACGTCGTCGGCACGATCTGGCAGGTCTTCGGTCGCAGTGACATCGGGCTGATGGGCTACGTCCTCGTCAATCTCGGCATCGACTACAACTATGTCTCCGATCCGGCAGACGCCTGGGCCACGATCATCATCATGGACGTCTGGCATTGGACAAGCCTCGTCGTGCTGCTGTGCTATGCCGGCCTCGCCTCCATTCCCGACGCCTTCTACCAGGCCGCCAAGATCGACGGCGCCTCGCGCTGGTCCGTCTTCCGCTACATCCAACTGCCGAAGATGAACCGCGTCCTGCTGATCGCCGTGCTACTGCGCTTCATGGATAGCTTCATGATCTATACCGAACCCTTCGTCGTGACAGGCGGCGGCCCCGGCAACTCCACCACCTTCCTGTCGATCGACCTCGTGAAGATAGCGCTCGGCCAGTTCGACCTCGGCCCGGCCGCAGCCATGTCGCTGGTCTACTTCCTGATCGTGCTGCTGCTGTCCTGGGTCTTCTATACCGTCATGACCAATTACGATGCGGGAGCAAGCCGATGAGCGGCAAACCCCTTACCACCACGGCCGATGGCGCCGCGATGCACAAGATGGCCGCCTCGGATGCCGCCGCAAATGCGATTGTTGCGACGGGCACGCAGGTTGCCCGCCGTCACGGCGAAAAAGGCCGATGGTCCTGGCTTGTGCCGACGCTCTACATCGTCTTCCTGCTGCTGCCGATCTATTGGCTCGTCAATATGAGCTTCAAGACCAATGAGGAAATCATTGGCGGCCTGACCCTCTATCCGCACCAGCCGACGCTGCGCAATTATGCGATCATCTTCACGGATCCGTCCTGGTACAAGGGCTATATCAACTCCATCACCTATGTCGTCATGAACATGGTGATCTCGGTCGCCTGCGCGCTTCCCGCAGCCTACGCCTTCTCGCGCTACCGCTTCCTCGGCGACAAGCATGTCTTCTTCTGGCTGCTGACGAACCGAATGGCACCGCCGGCGGTCTTTGCGCTCCCCTTCTTCCAGCTCTATTCGGCCTTCGGCCTGATCGATACTCATATCGCCGTGGCGCTGGCGCACTGCTTGTTCAACGTGCCGCTGGCGGTCTGGATCCTCGAAGGCTTCATGTCCGGCGTGCCGAAGGAGATCGACGAAACCGCTTATATCGACGGCTATTCATTCCCGCGCTTCTTCATCAAGATCTTCATTCCCCTGATCGCAAGCGGCATCGGCGTCGCAGCCTTCTTCTGCTTCATGTTCTCCTGGGTGGAATTGCTGATCGCCCGCACCTTGACGACGACCGACGCCAAGCCGATCGCCGCCATCATGACGCGCACGGTCTCGGCCGCCGGCATGGATTGGGGCCTGCTTGCCGCCGCCGGCGTGCTGACCTTGGTTCCCGGCGCCCTCGTCATCTATTTCGTCCGCAACTACATCGCCAAGGGCTTCGCGCTCGGCCGCGTCTGAAGGAAAACCGCCATGAATACAGACTTTTCCTGGATGGCCTGGACACTGCCGACGGCGCTGTTTTTCGCGACGATCCTGCTGCTTTTGATCGGCATGGCGGTCTGGGAATATTTTTCGCCCGGCGGCAATCCGCGCCTCGGCATTCTGCGCTTCGAAACGACGCGCGGCGACCGGCTGTTCATTTCGCTGCTCGGCGCCGCCTTCATCCATCTCGCTTGGCTGGGCCTGGGAGGCCCCAGCCTGTGGTGGGCTCTTGCTCTTTCCGTGGTCTACGCCGTCGGTGTCTTCCGTCTGGTCTGACGCGGAAATTCAACCCGTTACCGCCCCGTTGCCCATCCGGTCATACGGAGCAGTAAGGCAAATCGATACAGATGGCCGGAAATCCGGCTGGCTGACAATGCACTCGCAACCTGTAGGGAGGAATATATGCGACGGCATCTCTTGACGACAACGGCAGTTGCCTTGCTGGCCCTGGCCGGCACAGCCAACGCTGGCATGAACGAAGCCAAGACATTCCTGGACAAGGAGATCGGCGATCTCTCGACGCTCTCGCGCGCCGACCAGGAAAAAGAAATGCAATGGTTTATCGATGCGGCCAAGCCTTTCCAGGGCATGGAAATCAAGGTCGTGTCGGAAACGCTGACGACGCATCAGTATGAATCGCAGGTTCTCGCGCCGGCCTTCACTGCCATAACAGGCATCAAGGTCACCCACGACGTCATCCAGGAAGGCGACGTTGTCGAGAAGATCCAGACGCAGATGCAGACCGGCCAGAACCTCTATGACGGCTGGGTCAACGATTCCGACCTGATCGGCACGCATTGGCGCTACAAGCAGGTGCGCAACCTGACCGACTGGATGGCTGGCGAGGGCAAGGACGTCACCAATCCGGGCATCGATATCGCCGATTTCATCGGCACCAGCTTTACGACTGCTCCGGACAAGAAGCTTTATCAGCTCCCCGACCAGCAATTCGCCAACCTCTACTGGTTCCGTTACGACTGGTTCAACGACCCGAAGAACAAGGCCGATTTCAAGGCCAAATATGGCTACGAGCTCGGCGTGCCGGTCAACTGGTCGGCGTATGAAGATATCGCCCAGTTCTTCACCGGTCGCGATGTCAACGGCAAGAAGGTCTTCGGCCATATGGACTATGGCAAGAAGGACCCGTCGCTCGGCTGGCGCTTCACCGATGCCTGGCTTTCCATGGCCGGCAACGGCGACAAGGGCCTCCCGAACGGCCTGCCGGTCGACGAATGGGGCATCAAGGTCGATGCCAATTCGCGTCCTGTCGGCTCCTGCGTCGCCCGCGGCGGCGATACCAACGGACCGGCCGCCGTCTATTCGATCCAGAAATATCTCGATTGGTTGAAGGCTTATGCTCCGGCGGAAGCGCAGGGCATGACCTTCTCGGAATCCGGCCCGGTTCCGTCGCAGGGCAATATCGCCCAGCAGATCTTCTGGTACACGGCCTTCACCGCCGACATGGTCAAGCCCGGCCTGCCGGTCATGAATTCGGATGGCACGCCGAAGTGGCGCATGGCACCGTCTCCGCATGGCGTCTATTGGAAGGACGGCATGAAGCTCGGCTACCAGGATGTCGGCTCCTGGACGCTGATGAAATCGACTCCTGTCGATCGCGCCAAGGCCGCATGGCTCTATGCGCAGTTCGTCACCTCGAAGACGGTGGACGTGAAGAAGAGCCATGTCGGCCTCACCTTCATCCGCGAATCCACCATCCGCGACAAGAGCTTCACCAAGCGTGCACCGGAACTCGGCGGCCTCATCGAGTTCTATCGCTCACCGGCGCGTGTCCAATGGTCGCCGACCGGCACCAACGTTCCTGACTATCCGAAGCTCGCACAGCTCTGGTGGCAGGCGATCGGCGATGCCGCATCGGGTGCCAAGGATGCTCAAGGAGCCATGGATGCTCTCTGTGCCGATCAGGAAAAGGTGATGCAGCGCATCGAACGCGCGGGCGTTCAGGGCGACATCGGCCCGAAGCTCGCCGAAGAACACGATCTCGCGTATTGGAACGCCGATGCCGTGAAGAACGGTCATCTCGCTCCGCAGCTGAAGGTCGCCAGCGAAAAGGAAAAGCCGGTCACCGTCAACTACGACGAGCTGGTCAAGAGCTGGGCCGACGCGAAGAAATAAGCCGGGCACATAACGCGAAATGGGTGCCGGGGCTCGAAAGAGCTCCGGTATTTTTCGTGGGGTCCCGCAAAAATAACGCTGCGATGGCTGTCACAGGCTTGACACATTTCCCACGAGCACGAACTATCCTTATCCGGATCATGATGTGGACGCACATCAGAACCCATTGATATATTTCATAGATTTCTGCATAAGGAGAACAGCGTGAGAAACGGATATTTTGGGCGCAGGACGCTCATCACCGCCATTGGCCTTGCCGCCGCCCTGCCGGCTCTCAGTGCCGATCTGCCGGCACCATCGCCAGACGACAATCTCAATGCCGTTCTTTGGGACCAGACATCGGTCGAGGCGCAGGCCAACGCGCTCGGCGCCTATACGCTCGGCCGTATCAGGCTCGATGAAGCCCTGGCCGACAAGAATTGGACCGCAGCTCCGGTCGAGCAAACAGGTAATTTCCAGGACTTTCCGCCCGCCATCATCCTCGATGTCGACGACACCATTCTTAACACCTCGCCCTATCAGGCGCGTAACATCACGGCAGGCACCAGCTTCAAGCCGGACACCTGGACGCAATATGTGAATGCCCAGCAGGACAAGCCTATTCCCGGCGCGGTGGAATTTACCCAATATGCCGCTTCGAAAGGCGTGAAGGTCTTCTACGTCACCAACCGCACCGCCGATGAGGAAGGACCGACCGTCGAGGAAATGAAGCGCTTCGGTTTTCCGATGGGCGACAATGTCGATACCTTCCTGAGCGCCAAGGAGCAGCCGGACTGGGGTTCGGCCAAGGGCACGCGCCGCGCCTTCATCGCCAAGAACTATCGCATTCTCCTGATGTTCGGCGACAATTTCGGCGACTTTACCGACGACTACAAGGGAAGTGTCGAGGAGCGGCAGAAGGTCTTCGAAGCCAACAAGGCGCATTTCGGCCACGACTGGATCGCCATCGCCAACCCGACCTATGGCTCGTTCGAGAGCGCACCGTACAAGGGCGATTACAAGCTGCCGCCGGAAGAACAGCGCAGGATGAAGCAGGATGCGCTGAAGGCCTGGGATGGGAAGTGATGTCAACGCGGAATTCGAGGAGGGTGCGATACCCCCCTCTGTCACTTCGTGACATCTCCCCCACATGGGGGGAGATCGTTGGGAGCTTGCCGCGCGTCACTCGTAAAACAATAAACGCAATTTCAGCGGATTCGATGTTTCTTTGAGATAAAGCGTGCCCACGAGTTACCGATCTCCCCAATGTGGGGGAGATGTCCCGAAAGGGACAGAGGGGGGTAGCAGCGGGGGCGGCATATAACAAAGCCCCTGTAAACTCCAATCAGCTCTTCCGCTTCAACTTTGTCGCACCTTCTTCCACCAGCCGCTTCGCCGCCTCAGCCACCGTGATCTTGCCGAAGGCGAGTTGGTCGGCGACGGGGCGGGCGACGTTCACGTCGAATTCCTGGGAGCCGAGCGGCGCCGGCACGGGATAGGTGCCGACCTGATCCTTCAACAGCTCGATATAGTGCACTGTCTGCTGTTCCACCGGATTGAGCGTTGGCAGGATGGCGGCCCGAACGGCAGGCGACATCGGCACGCCGCGCTCGACACCGAGGATCTTGCCGGCATCGATATCATTGACGAAGAAATTGATGAATTTCGCCGCCGCTTCGCCGTTCTTGCTGGTGGCGCCGACACTCCAGATCAGCGCCGGGCGATAATAGTGACCGGAGGGGCCATCCTTCTTTTCGCGCGGCAGCATGGTGACGGCGAGCTTGCTCTTGACGACAAGCTGGTAGCCGACGAGCTGGTTGGAATAGGCCATGCCGATCGCCGATTTTCCAAGCGCCAGACAGTTGCTTTCGATGACGTTCTGGTCGAGCGTCTGCACATCGGCGGAGACCGTGCCGCCGCGTTTGCGCAGCTCTTCCCAGTAGTTGTACCATTCCTTGGCGTCGTCGACACTGAAGCCGAGACCGCCCTCTTCCGTAAAGAGGCTCTTGCCGCGCTGACGCAGCCAGACGTCGAGGACATAATTGTAGCGCGCGCCATAAGGACCGCCCCAATAGCCACGCTTACCGGCAGCCTTGGTCATTTCCACCGCGAGATCGGCATATTCGGCCCATGTCGTCGTCGGACCGGGCGGCGTCAGGCCGGTCTTCTTGAACATGTCCTCGTCATAGAACATCGCGAAAGAATTCAGCCCGAGGCCGACGCCATAAAGCTTGTTGTCGACCGTGGTCAACTTCAACACGTCCTTGCCGAAGCTGTCGATATTCAGCGTCGAGGGCACAAACTGGTCGAGCGGCATGCATGCGCCGCGTTTCGAATAATCCGAGATCGTGCTCGGCTCGAGCTGGAAAACGTCCGCGATGTTCTGGCTGGCCATTCCCGTGGCGAGCTTGGCCCAGTAGCCGTCGCCGCTGATGCTCTCGCCGATGACGGACAAATCAGGATTCTTGCTGTGAAACAGTTCGGCAACCGCGACGGTGCGCTTGCCGCGATCGGGCGAGCCCCACCACATCGCCCGGAGCTGCGTGGCATCGGCAAAGGCGGGCATTGCGCCTCCCCCGAAGGCAATGCCGGCCGCGGTCCCAGTAGCTCCGATCATGAAAGAACGACGATTCATGCGCATGAGATTCCTCCTTCTCTTGCGTTGCCATCCGCGGCGATCTCCCCGACGCCTTCAGCGGACAAGTCAGCGTGACGATATGCAACTTCATTGCACTGTGCAATAAAAAATCTTTCTATTGCAAATTTGCATAATTTTGCATAGCGTTTGCGATATGAACGATATTCGCTCCAAACGCATCAGGCAGGCCGATATCGCCGCTGCCGCCGGCGTCTCCGTCTCGACGGTGTCGCGGGTCCTCACCAATGAACCCGGCATCAGCGACACGATCCGCCAGCACATTTTCAAAGTAGCGAGCGATCTCGGCTATCCACTGAAGACCGCAGCCGAGACGACGGCCGGCGGCTTGGCATTGATCGCCAGCGACAGCGTCACAGGCGGGTTGAGCGTCTTCTATGAAGGCATTTTGGAGGGTCTTCGTGCAGGCGCTGCCGAGCGCGGCATGCGCTTCGATATCCGCCTCATCCGCGAGGCAAGGACCGAGCCGGAACTGGTGAAGGAATATCTGCAGGCGGCGGACGCCGAGGGCCTCTTTCTCGTCGGCATCGACCCATCGGAAGAGCTCTGCCGGTGGCTTGAAGCCAGCGGCACGCCGACCGTGCTCGTCAACGGCACCGATCCGAAGCTGCGCTTTGACGGCGTTTCACCCTCGAACTTCTTCGGTGCTTATAACGCAACCCGACGTCTGCTCGATGCCGGCCACCGCCGCATCCTGCACCTGACCGGCTCGCATCGCCAGACGATCCGCGAGCGCATCCGCGGCTTCGAGGCAGCGATCGCTTCGGTGGAAGGCGCTGAAGGTCGGATCATGCCGATGAATTTCAGGGGCAGCTCCAGCCACGAAGCCCACGACAAGACCGCCGAAATCCTTGCGGCAGACAAGGGCTATACCGCCGCCTTCTGCATGAACGATTTCATCGCCGTCGGCGTGCTCGACGCCGTCATTGAAGCCGGCCTGCGGGTGCCGGAGGATTTCGCCATCGTCGGCTTCGATGATCTTCCCTGCGCCCTGATGACCAATCCTCGGCTGGCAACCATGCGCGTCGACCGCGCAGCGCTCGGACGCGAGGCCATCGGCCTGATGATCGCGCGCTTCCGCGACCGCGATGCGCCGGCCCGCCACCTCTGTCACGGCGTCCAGCCGATCGCCGGCGGCACGCTGCCACCCGAAAGCTGAAATTCAATCCACCGCGGAAACGATCGAGAAAGCCGAACCGATGATCTATGACCCCGCCAGCTCCAATCCGCTTGCCGGCAACCCGTTGAAAACCCTCCCGGACATGCGCCGCGCGCTGACCGATCTGTTCGATCCGCTGCTGCCTTATTTTTCCGAGGGTAACGCGCGCGTCCGCATCGATGCCGCCGGCGCTCATTTCGACCGCGCAGCCGCCGATCTCGAAGGTTTCGCCCGCCCGCTCTGGGGCTTGGCGCCGCTCGGCGCTGGTGATGGTGATTTCCGCCATTGGGACCGCTATGCCGAAGGCCTCGCCAATGGCGTCGACCCGCAACATCCGGAATATTGGGGCACGATCAATGGCCGCGACCAGCGCATGGTCGAGCTGGCTGCCCTCGGCTTCGCGCTGGCCCTCGTGCCGGAAAAGATCTGGGAGCCGCTCGATCAACGCGCCCGCGACAATCTGATTACCTATCTCAAGCATGCGCGCACCTTCGACTATGCTGACAACAACTGGAAATTCTTCCGCATCTTCGTCGATATCGCGCTCGATCGGCTCGGCGCGACCTTCGACCGCAGCCTGACGGAAACCTACCTCAACGAGCTGGACGGCTTCTATATCGCTGACGGCTGGTATCGCGACGGCAATGTCCGCCGCATCGATCACTACATTCCCTTCGCCATGCACTTTTACGGGCTGATCTATTCCAAGCTGGTGGATGATGATCGCGCCGAGCGCTACCGCGAGCGCGCCGTGCTATTTGCCAAGGATTTCCGCCATTGGTTCGCGCCCGATGGCGCCACGATCCCCTTCGGCCGCAGCCTGACCTATCGCTTCGCCTGCGCCGGCTTCTGGTCGGCGCTCGCCTTTGCCGATGTCGAGGCGCTGCCCTGGGGCGAGATCAAGGGCCTGTGCCTCCGGCATCTGCGCTGGTGGGCCGACAAGCCGATCGCCCATCGCGATGGCACCCTGCCGATCGGCTTTGCCTATCCCAACCTGCTGATGTCGGAGAACTATAATTCCGCCGGCTCACCCTATTGGGCTTTCAAGGCCTTCCTGCCCTTGGCGCTGCCTGAAACGCATCCATTCTGGATCGCCGAAGAAAAGGCCCCGGAAAATGAGCCGGCTATCATCCCGCAAAAGCATCCCGGCATGGTTTTGCTACGCAGCAGGGATGATGTCGTGGCACTCTCCTCCGGCCAGGAAAACCAGCAGATGCGCTTCGGCGCCGAGAAATATTCGAAATTCGCCTATTCCGCACGCTACGGCTTCAGCGTCGAAAGCGACGAGCGCGTCTTTACCGGCGGCGCCTTCGACAGCATGCTCGCCTTCAGCGACGACGGCCTGCACTACCGCGTCCGTGAAACCAATGAAGAGGCGAAACTTGCCGGCGATACGCTCTATGCCAAATGGTCTCCCTATCCGGATGTGACGGTGGAGACCTGGCTGGTGCCGGCCGCGCCCTGGCACGTCCGCCTGCACAAGATCATCACGCCACGGCCACTGCAGACGGCCGAAGGCGGCTTTGCCATCGCACGGCGGGATTTCGAGGCCGACACGCTCTCCTCTATGACCGGTGCCGCCTATGCCATCGGCGAAGAGGATTTTAGCGGCATTCTCGACCTCGGCTCGACGATCGCACGCGAAGGCATCGCGCAGAAGGCGCCGCCGAATACCAATCTTATCGTCTCGAAGACCTTGGTGCCGCAGTTGCGCGGCCCGATTCCGATGGGCGAGACCGTTCTCGTCTCCGCCGTGCTTGCGGCGAAAGATCCATCAGCCATTGATCACGCCTGGAGCAAGCCGCCGGCCAAACCCGATATCGATGCGCTCCGCGCACTCATCAAGAACAAGGGCATCACGGTCAGCGCCATCGAGGCACCGGGTCGCCTACCATGACGCCATCCCTCTCCAACCGCCCGGCCATCGCCTTTGCCATGCTGCCGTCGCGCACGCAGCATGTCCTTCCGAACGCACTTATTCAGCGCCTTAGAACAATCGGCCGCGTGCTAGATGCCGCACCGATGCAAAGTTTCGACGACGAGCGTGCGGCCAAACTCCTAGCTGAAACCGAAATCCTCATCACCGGCTGGGGTTCGCCGGCGATCGATGCCGCCGCACTGACGCAGGCGCCGCATCTGAAGCTGGTGGTCCACGCTGCCGGCACAGTGAAAGGCCTGCTCGGCGACAGTCTCTTCGATCGCGGCATTCTCGTCAGCCATGCCGCCCAGGCCAATGCGCTACCGGTCGCCGAATTCACGCTGGCTGCCATCATCTTTGCAGGCAAGAAAGTCTTTCAGTTTCGTGATCTCTATGTTGCCGATCGCAACCGCAATCGGACGATACCGATGCACGCCGAGGCCATCGGCAATTATGGACGCACCATCGGCATCATCGGCGCCTCGCGGATCGGCCGGCGGGTGATCGAGCTGCTTGCTCCCTTCGACTACCGTATCTTGCTCTATGACCCGATGGTCGATGCGCCCGAAGCGGCACGTCTCGGCGTCGAAAAGGCCGAGCTGGACGCGCTTATGGCATCGGCCGACATCGTCTCGCTGCATGCGCCTTCGCTACCCGCCACACGCCATATGATTAACGCCGCCCGCCTGTCGTTGATGAAGGATGGAGCGACGTTCATCAATACGGCACGCGGCGCACTGGTCGACGAAGCCGCCCTGATCGCTGTGCTGAAGACCGGGCGGATCGACGCAATCATCGATGTTACCGATCCGGAAATTCCGGAGGACGCATCGGCCTTCTACGACCTTCCGAACGTCTTCCTGACGCCGCATATTGCCGGTGCCGTCGGGCTGGAGCGGACACGCCTTGGCGAGATGGCGGTGGATGAAGCCATCCGCTTTATCGAGGGCAAGCCGCTGCTCTATGAAATCCGCCGCGAGGATATGGCGCTGATGGCATGACGCGGCGCAGCAAAACCATGAAAACACCCTGAAATCGCCCCATTTCAGCACAGGCAAACAACCCGTTTTTAATCATTCCGCGCTAGCAATCTCATAAGCGTGGGTCCGCCAAAAGCTCGGTTTCGAACTTTTGGAAAGGATCATGCGCCGGCAGGTTGTTGCTGCGTATTTCGTGCCATTGAAAGACGCACGGCGCGGCAATGAAGAGGTTCTAGTAATGCGTACCCGCGTCCTTTCCATTCTGGCCGTAATGCTGCTTGGCGTGCTGGCAGGCTGTGCCACCGCACCGTCGCGCACCCGCAACATCTGCGCGATCTTCGACCAGCGCGATGGCTGGTTCAACAACTGGCAGCGAGCTGCCGAACGCACGGAACGCAAATATGGCGTGCCGGTGCCGATCCTAATGGCGACGATCTACACCGAATCCGGCTTCCGGCCCCGCGCCCGTCCGCCGCGGCGCTATTTGCTCGGCTTCATTCCCTGGAAGCGCCCGACGACGGCTTACGGCTATTCACAGGCGCTTGACGGCACGTGGGACAAGTACAAGCGCGAGACAGGCAACTGGACGGCAAGCCGCACCAATTTCGCCGACGCCATCGACTTCGTTGGCTGGTATCATTACCAGACCCATCTGCAGACGGGCGTTGCCCTGAATAATTCCTACGATCTCTATCTCGCTTATTACTCAGGCCCGAAGGGCTACCTACAGGGATCGTGGCGCGGCAATTCGACCGCTCTCGCCGGCGCCAAGCGCTTCAACGGCATGACACGGATCTACGCTCAGCAGCTACCGAGCTGCAGCTGATCTCAAAACGAGAAGCTCAACACCGCGGCCTTAAGGCCGCGGCTCCAGCAAATTCAACCCACCATCCTCGCCCCAGATATCGGCCACCGATACCTGCTGGCCTGTACGGCTGCTCTGCAGCGCGGCAATGCCACAGAGGACCGACATCGCTCCTGCCCGCGAGCCGGCGCGCTGCTTGAGCTCGTCGTTCGGACCCGAGCGTAGGAGCATGTTACGCAGCCGGTCGTCGCCGCCATAGTGCCCGCCTGAGGAGTGCGGCACCCATATCCGCTCGACATCGCCGAAATTCTTCATGACGACGATCTCGTCAGCTGGCGGTGTCGTCCAGTTCTGCTTCTCATACTGCCGGAGCTCGATGCGCCCCTTGTGACCGTTGAAGGCGATATGATGGCCTTCGATCGGCATATAGGTATTGAGGGAATAGGAGACATTGACGCCGTTGCGATAGCGGATGGAAGCAACCATCGTATCCGGAATATCGATATCCTCGCGAAAGACGCAGGCATCACGGACATAGCCATCGACGGTCGACGGATCCTCATAGAGGCTTTCGAGCAGCGGCGTCTCGCTGATGTCGAGATAATAGTCGCACTCGTCCTTGTACCGACAGGTGCGGCAGCGCTCGCCGCGGAACGGACCCTTGCGGCCGTAATGCTTGAGATCGGCAAAGGCGGCGACCGTTTCCGGATCGGAATCCAGATACCAGTTCAGAAGGTCGAAATGATGCGTCGCCTTATGAACGAAGAGGCTGCCGGAATTTTCGACGTAAGCATGCCAGCGGCGGAAGTAATCGGCACCATGGCTGGTGTCGAGATACCAGTGGAAGTCGACAGAGGTGACATCGCCGATGACGCCCGAATTGATCAGCTCCTTGATCTTCGCCGCCGTGGGCGCGAAACGGTAGTTGAAGGAGATATCCAGCCGTTTGCCGGTGCGCGCCTCGGCATTGAGGATGCGCTTGATCTTATCGACCGTCGTCGTCATCGGCTTCTCGCTGATAACATCGGCGCCGGCCTCCATCGCCTTGACGATCAGATCGTCATGGGTGGAATCGCGGGTGCAGACGATGACGAGATCCGGCTTTTCCGTCCGCAGCAATTCGTCGAAGTCGGTATAGATAGGCACCGATGCGCCGATATACTCCAGCGCCCGCTTTGCCCGCATGGCGTTGAGATCACACACCGCAACGAGCTCGACCTCGTTGTTCCAGCGCTCCACCAGATCCTTGCCCCACATGGTCGTGCCACGATGGCCCGTGCCGACCAGAGCGTAGCGTTTCCTCGATAACGACTGCATGTCTCTTCCTCCAGAGTCTGCAAATGGCAATGTGAGGCCGCAATGGCCTGCATTTATTTCGGCAAAACCCCCTCTCCCCGCTCGCGGGGAGAGGGGGTTTACCCACCAAATCCGCGGCTTGCCCAGGCGGAAAATTTAAATGCTTTGCTATGTCGTCCCCTCTCCCCGCGAGCGGGAGAGGGCTAGGGTGAGGGGCCATGCTCGAAAGGACGGCAAGACCCTCATTATATTGACCAAAATCCTATGCCGGCGACCTCTCCATCGCCGTCCAGTCCGGCGCGACCGACGAACCGAGACCGATCGCACGGATAACCGAGCCGATCGCAAGCTGCCCCGCTTCGATCCGCAATCGTGTGCGGCCATTGCTGACGCGGTAGAGATCGGAATGCGCCCTGGCGAAATCAGCCTGCTCCGCCTCCGGCGCACCGGCCATGCCGTCGACGTAGTGATGACCGTTGCGCTCGATATGCGTCATGCCGATGAGGGAAGCGAGCGCCAGATCCTGCTGCACGGCAAGCCCGCCCTGCGTCGTCAGGTCCTCCGCCGACAGGAAATAGGGAATGCCATCCTCGGCACTCCATTTGGCGACGCGGGCACGGTTCAATAGCGAGCGATAGAAACCCTTGCAGGATTTCGATGATATGCCGGTATAGCCGAGCCCTCTTGCCGTGACGAAGGCATCGATATCGGCATCGGATTCGTCGATCTCCACCGGCTTGAAGGCGGCCAGCGCCTTCACCGGCTTTTCGAAAGCATGGGCGCGAGCGATCGGCTGCTCGACGAACAGGATCGAAGAGGCGAAACGCACAAGCCTCGGCTGGTCCTTCACGCGGGCCAGCAGATCGGCAACCGCTTCGGCAGATGAAAATTGTTCGTTGCCATCGAGAGTCACTGAATAGCTGGGCACCTTGGCATCGATAATGGCAGCGATGCGGCAGAGACGATCGATATCGGCCTCGGGCGCTCCCGAAACCTTGACCTTGAAGAAGGTCAGGCCATAGGCGTCGATCGCCTCTTCGAAAGTCTCCGGCAGACCGTCATTCAGACGCTCGCTTGCCGGAATATCGCCTGATACGATGGCATCGACCAGACCGACCGTATGGCGGGCGGCGAGGCTCGCCGCCGGTTCCAGGGTCGAAAGGAAACCTGAGAGATCGAAGCCCGATAGATCGCGCGCGGTGGAGGCATCGATACCGGGCCGGTTCGCCTTGATTGCTCTCGCGACCGTCAGCCCATCCAGCCGGCAGAGCGCGTCGAGAACAGCCCGGTTTGCAAGCGCCAGGCCGAAGGATGCGACAAGCCCGTTCAGCTTCTCAGCCGCTGCCCGGGCGTGATGCGAGGCCTCGACGGCAGCATGCAGGCCAAAGGCTGTCCCCGATCCCGCACCCCTCAACGCATCGAGCGCCAAAGCGAGGGAGCGACGCAGCTGATTTTCATTGTCGGCGTTAGAAAGCTCGGGCGATTTGTCGAACCATTTCGGCACCATCAGCTCGGCCGCCATGCCCTCGGCTGACCGTCCCTGTGCATCCTCGATGCGCACGCGCAGAAAAATCTGCCGCGCCTCCCGCAGGGTCGCTGCCCCGAAACGGAAGGGAAGCCGCAGCTTGACCGGGCGCTCGAATGTCTCGGCCTCGACAAGCCTGATTTTCAATGGATCGGTCATGATGCTGGTCGGCTCCTGTTATGGTCAGGCAAGTTTATTCGTGTACGCATTGCATGCATGGCCCCTCACCCCAGCCCTCTCCCCGCAAGCGGGGAGAGGGAGTCTTCCAGTCTATATCCAGCCCGAAATTGAGATAGCGAGTTGGTTTGCTCTGTCGCCCCCTCTCGCCGTTTCAACGGGAAGAGGGCTGGGGTGAGGGGCTATTCAAGTTCATTGCAGAAGCAGTTTACCGCAAGCCAATCGCATCGCCCTGTGGCAGGGATAGATCGTGTCGGTACGACAGACTTCATGATTTTCCTCCATGCCCGATTCCCTCCAGAATCGGGAAAAGCAAACACTTGGTCGGTCAAGCAATGTAACCATATGGTTACAAGATCGCGCGTTACCTCCGACCTTGTCAATTACCTTTTGAAAATTTCTCGAAACCACTGCACTGCACGGCGTTACACCCGGATCGAAGCAAGCGTGACGGCAACGATATGCTCGCCCCAGGCATTGAGCGCATCCGGCGCCGTCAGCTTGCGTGCGAAAATGGTCGACAGCGTATGGCGGTTCGACAGATAGAAGAAACCGAGCGCCGCGATCGTGAGATAAACGGATATCGGATCGACTGCCGGCCGGAAAATGCCGAGCGCCTCCCCGCGACGCAGCACATCGGAAAGCTCGTCGATCAGATGCGAATGCATGGCCGAGATTCTATCGGAGCGCTGCAGATAATGCGCGTGATGCAGGTTTTCGGTGGCAAGCAGGCTCAAAAACTCAGGATGCGCTAGGAAATGCCGCCAGGTGAACAAGGCCAGCTCCCGCATCCCCTCCTCTGGATGACGATGCGCCAGATCCAGCTGCTTTTCGGCATTGCGGATTGTCGCATAGCTCGCCTCCAGTACCGCGAGATAGAGCCCCTCCTTGTCGCCGAAATAGTGATAGAGCATCCGCTTATTGGTCTGTGCCCGCGCTGCGATCGCATCCACCCGGGCGCCGCCGAAACCATGCGCGGCAAATTCTTCCGTCGCCGCGTCCAGGATCGTGGCATGGGTGCGCTGCGGATTGCGCGATGCTTTTCTCGACCGCTTGTCCATGGTCTTGCCGGCATCCGCTTGTGCTTTATTTTCAGTCTCTTGTCTCGCCCTGCCCGCCATGGACGATCTCCTTCCGAATGGTAGCATTAGCGACGGACGCTGCCTGTTCCGGCATGCATCGTTTTGATTGCCACGCGATTGGCGCTTGACAGCGGTCGCGTTTCTATCCAACTTGTAACCAAATAGTTATATCATGCAAAGCAGTTCGTAAATCATCGGTTCGCTGGGGAGGAGACCAGGATGACGTTGACGATCGACCGCCGGCAGTTGCTTGCCGGCATGGCAGCCACACTTGCTTTCAGCAGTATCGGACTTTCCCGCGCCAATGCGGCAACCGCGATGCGCCTTCTTTGGTGGGGGTCGAAGGAGCGCAGCGACCGGACATTTGCAGCGGTAAAGGCCTATCAGGCCAAGAACCCGGATATCACCATCGCCGGCGAATCCTTCGGCTGGGACAGCTATTGGACGCGCCTCGCCACCCAGACCGGGGGCGGCAATGCGCCCGACCTCATCCAGATGGATTATCGCTACATCTTCGAATATGCCCGCCGCGGCGCGCTGCTCGACATGACGCCCTATTTCGGCAAGAGCTTGAAGATCGAGGATTTCGGCCCGGCGAACATCGATTCCGGCAAGGTGGACAACAAGATTTACGGCGTCAGCCTCGGCGTGAACTCCTCGATGGTCGTCGTCAATACGGCCGCGTGGGACCAAGCCGGCGTCGAGCCGCCGCGTGACGGTATGACATGGGAGCAGCTCGGCGATGCCTGCGCCAAGGTCACAGCTGCCAAGAAGCGCCGCGGCTTTTACGGCACGGCGGACGCAAGTGGCGGCGAACCGGCTTTCGAATGCTGGCTGCGCCAGCGCGGCAAGGCGCTCTATACGGCCGACGGCAAGCTGGCTTTCGAGGCCAAGGACGCAACCGAATGGTTCGACTTCTGGGGCCATATGCGAGAGATCGGCGCTTGCACGCCAGCCGACGTTCAGGCGCTGGACCAGCAGACCCTCGAAACCGACATGCTCGTGACCAAGAAGGCAGCGGTCAGCTACGCCCATTCCAACCAGTTCGTCGCCATTCAGGGCCTGGTCAAGGAGAAGCTCGACCTAGTCGCCTATCCGAGCAACCCGGGCAGCAAGCCCGGTCAGTATCTGAAGCCGTCGATGCTGATGTCGGTTTCGGCAACATCCCAGAACAAGGATGCCGCCGTCGCCTTCGTCAACTACCTGGTCGAAGACCCGGAAGGCACCAAGGCACTCGGAGTCGAGCGCGGCGTTCCGCCTTCAAAAAAGATTCGCGATCTGCTGACGCCGGATCTGGATCCCGTTAGTAAACAGGTGGTCGATTATATCGGCCGGTTGACGCCGCATGTCGGCCCACTGCCGCCATCCCCGCCGAACGGCGCTGGCGAGAATGCATTCCTGCTGAAGAAGATCGCCGAGGAGGTGGCCTTCGGCAAAACCAGCGCACAGGACGCTGGCACCAAGTTCACCGAACAGGCAGCAGCAAACATCACGCGAGGCTGACACCGTGGGTACAAACAGCAAGAGCGTTGCCGGCGGCTTGACCGTCGGCGCGCGCGCGCCGTTGCGCGTGGAAACCGCCTATAAGGCGCCGAGCGCATTCGCGCGGAACGCACCCGGCTATCTCTTCCTTCTGCCGTGGTTCATCGGCTTCTTCGGACTGACCCTCGGCCCGGCGATCGCCTCGCTCTATCTCTCCTTCACCGACTATAATCTGCTGCAGTCGCCAAACCTCGTCGGTATGGAGAACTACGTGCGGATCGCGACGGCCGACGACAAATTTCTGTCGTCGATGAAGGTGACGCTGTTCTACGTCGTCTGTTCGGTGCCGCTGAAGCTCGCCTTCGCGCTGCTGGTGGCGCTGCTGCTCAACCGCGGCATCAAGGGCCTGCCGGTCTATCGCGCCATCTTCTACCTGCCGTCGCTGCTCGGCTCCAGCGTCGCGATCGCCGTGCTGTGGCGGCAGATCTTCGATGCCGACGGCATCGTCAACACCCTGCTTTGGTACGCCTTCGGCATCAACGGGCCGAGCTGGATCTCCAATCCCGATTATTCGCTCTATACGCTCATCATTCTGGCCATCTGGCAGTTCGGCTCGCCGATGATCATCTTCCTCGCCGGCCTGCGCCAGATCCCAACCGATCTCTACGAGGCCGCCAGCCTCGACGGCGCCTCCAAGGCGCGAATCTTCTTCAAGATCACCCTGCCGCTTCTGACGCCCGTGATCTTCTTCAACGCCGTGGTCCAGACGATCGACGCCTTCAAGGCCTTCACGCCGGCCTATGTGATTTCCTCCGGCACCGGCGGGCCGATCGATTCGACGCTGTTCTATACGCTCTACCTCTACCAGGAAGCCTTCGGCTATTTCCGCATGGGATATGCCTCGGCGCTGGCCTGGATCCTTGTGATCATCATCGCAATCTTCACCGCCTTCTCCTTCCTCTCCGCTCGTTATTGGGTCCACTACGATGACTGACGCGAAGCTCACCCATTTTGCCGAGGACATGAAGCCGCCGCGCGAGCGCCCGTGGTTCTTCTCCATCCTCATCCACGCCGCTCTCATCGCCGCGTCGATCGTGATGCTCTATCCGCTGCTGTGGATGCTCTCAGGCTCGATCAAGGACCAGAACGAGATCTTCGGCACGGCCTCGCTGATCCCCTCGCAATTCGACTTCAGCTCCTATGCCCGCGGCTGGTTCGGCGGCCAGGTTACCTTCGGCAAATTCGTCTGGAATTCAGCCCTCATCGCCGTGCTGTCGGTCATCGGCAACGTGATTTCCTGCTCGCTGGCGGCCTACGCCTTCGCGCGGTTGAACTTCTGGGGCAAGAATTTCTGGTTCGCGCTGATGCTGGGCACGCTGATGCTGCCCTATCACGTCACGCTGATCCCGCAATATATTCTCTTCCTGAAGCTCGGCTGGGTGAAGACCATGCTGCCGCTCGTCGTGCCGAAATTTCTCGCCGTCGACGCCTTCTTCATCTTCCTGATGGTGCAGTTCTTCCGCGGCATTCCCCGCGAGCTGGACGAGGCGGCCATGATGGATGGCTGCAGCCCATGGCGCATCTACTGGCGCATCATGTTGCCTCTGTCGCTTCCGGTTCTGGCAACTGCCGCCATCTTCTCCTTCATCTGGACCTGGGACGATTTCTTCGGGCCGCTAATCTATCTCTCCGACATCAATACCTACACAGTGCAGCTCGGCTTGCGCTCCTTCGTGGATTCCACCGGAAGTTCCGACTGGAGCAGCCTGTTTGCCATGTCGAGCCTGTCGCTGATCCCGGTCTTCTTGATCTTCCTCTTCTTCCAGAGGCTGCTGATCGACGGCATCGCGACCGCCGGCCTCAAACGCTGATTATGAACCCCGCAGTCCCGAATACCCAAGATTTGGGGCTGCGAACCAACAAACCCACGAAAGGAAATGTCGCATGAGCGCGCTGCGCTTCGCCGCCATCGGCCTCAATCACGATCATATCTACGGGCAGGTCAACGTTATGCTGCGGGCCGGCGCCGAACTCGTCGCCTTCCACGCAGTGGAAGACGATCTTGCCGCTGTCTTCGCCGAGCGTTTCCCGCAGGCACGACGCGTTGTCGACAAAAGGGAAATCCTCGAGGACAGCTCCATCGCGCTGATCGTCAGCGCCGCGATTTCCAGCGAGCGCGCCGGCCTTGCCATCGAGGCCATGCGCCACGGCAAGGACGTGATGCTCGACAAGCCCGGCATGGTGACGCTGGATCAACTGGCAGACGTCAAAAAGGTGCAGGCCGAAACCAAGCGCATCGTCTCCATCCTCTACTCCGAGCACTTCGAAACGGCATCGACAGTCAAGGCCGGCGAATTGGTCAAGGCCGGCGCCATCGGCAAGGTCATTCACACGACGGGCCTCGGACCGCACCGTCTGCGCAAGCCGACCCGGCCGGACTGGTTCTTCGACCGCAAACGCTATGGCGGCATCATCGCCGACATCGCCTCGCATCAATGCGAGCAGTTCTTGTTTTTCGCTAACTCGCTCGAAGCAGAGGTCTTGTCGGCCACAGTGTCCAATCGCGCCAATCCGGAAACACCGGGCCTGCAGGACTATGGCGATTTCCATGTGAGGACGCCTGATGTGACGGGCTATGTCCGTGTCGACTGGTTCACGCCGGACGGGCTTTCCACCTGGGGCGACGGCCGCTTGTTCATCGTCGGCACGGAAGGGACGATCGAGCTGCGCAAATATATCGACGTCGCCGGCCGTCCCGGCACCGATCACCTCTTCCTCACCGACCGCAAGGGCATGCAGCATATCGATTGCAGCGGAGTGGAATTGCCCTATGGCCGCCAGCTTGTAGCCGACATAAGAGACCGCACCGAAACGGCCATGGGCCAGGAACATTGTTTCAAGGCCATGGAGCTGGCGCTGAAGGCGCAGGCGCTTGCCGAGGCAACATCGCTCAAGAACGCTCAGAGGTAATTGCGACATGTCCGACATCAAGAAAGTCGCGATCATCGGCCTCGGCATCGGCCGCTCCCACATTGTCGAAGGCTATCTGCCGCATCCGGACCGTTTCGAGGTCGCCGTCCTTTGCGATCTCAACGAGGAACGCCTGAACACGGTCGGCGATGAATTCGGCATCGCGAGACGCCTCAAGGATTTCTCCGAAGTCCTCAACATGCCCGATATCGACATCATCGATATCTGCACGCCGCCCGGCTCGCATTTCCAGCTGATCATGCAGGCACTTGCCGCCGGCAAGCATGTGGTCTGCGAAAAGCCGCTCGTGGGATCGCTGGCCGATGTCGATGCCGTCATCGCGGCCGAAAAGACCGCTAAGGGCCGGCTGATGCCGATCTTCCAGTATCGCTATGGCGACGGTATCCAGAAGGCCAAGCGCATCATCGCTTCAGGCATCGCCGGCAAGGCCTATGTCGCCACGTCGGAGACGCATTGGGTGCGCGGCGCCGATTACTACGCGGTCCCCTGGCGCGGCAAGTGGGACACAGAGCTCGGCGGCGTGCTGATGACGCACTCCATCCATCTGCACGATATGCTCACCTATCTGATGGGGCCGATCGCAGGCCTCTTCGGTCGCGTCGCCACCAGCGTCAACGATATCGAGGTCGAGGATTGCGCCAGCGCCAGCCTGCTGATGGAAAACGGTGCACTCGCCACCATCAGCGCTACGCTCGGCTCGCAGGAGCAGATCAGCCGCCTGCGCCTCGCCTTCGAAAACGTCCTGATCGAAAGCAACCACGAGCCCTACAGCCCCGGCCAGGACCCCTGGAAGATCATTCCCGCCAATGACGAGATCGGCGCGAAGATCGATGCGCTGCTCGCCGACTGGTCGCCGATCCCCAACCGTTTCAATACGCAGATGAGGCTGTTCCACGACGCGCTGGTGTCGGGCGGCCCGCTGCCGGTGACCACAGTCGATGCCCGCCAGGCGCTGGAACTGGTCACGGCATTCTATGAATCGTCGGAAACCCGCACCGAAGTCCGCTTTCCGGTCGGGCCGGAAGCCAAGAAATACAAGAGCTGGAGGCCGTCATGAACGTTGCCCCGCGAGCCATCAGGACCAACAAGGAGGGAGCGCCCATGGCGACAAGCGTATCGCTGCAGAAGGTTATCAAGCGCTATGGTGAGCTTCAGGTGGTTCACGGGATTGACCTCGAAATCGAGCCGGGGGAATTCACCGTCTTCGTCGGTCCCTCCGGCTGCGGCAAGTCCACGCTGCTGCGCATGATCGCCGGCCTCGAGCCGATTTCCGGCGGCGGGCTTTATCTCGACGGCAGCCGCATGAACGATGTCCCCGCTTCCAAGCGCGGCATCGCCATGGTCTTCCAGTCCTATGCGCTCTATCCGCATATGACGGTCTACAAGAACCTCGCCTTCGGCCTCGAAACCGCGGGCATGAAGAAGCAGGACATCCAGCCGCGCGTCGAAAAGGCGGCGGAGATCCTGCAGATCAAGCAGCTGCTGCAGCGCAAGCCGAAGCAGCTTTCCGGCGGCCAGCGCCAGCGCGTCGCCATCGGCCGCGCCATCGTGCGCGAGCCCAACATCTTCCTCTTCGACGAGCCGCTCTCGAACCTCGATGCAGAACTGCGCGTGCAGATGCGCGTCGAGATCGCCCGCCTGCACCAGCGTCTCGGCAATACCATGATCTACGTCACCCACGACCAGACCGAAGCCATGACCATGGCCGACAAGATCGTCGTGCTCAATGGCGGCAAGATCGAGCAGGTCGGCGCTCCCCTCGACCTCTACAACAGGCCGAAGAACAAGTTCGTCGCCGGCTTCATCGGCTCGCCGAAGATGAACTTTCTCGATGCCAAGATCGTCGCCTCCGACGACGGCTCCGCCGTCATCGATCTCGCCGGCCAGACCGTACGCCTGCCGCGCCGGCTCGGTGGTCTCCAGCCCGGACAGCCCGTGACACTTGGCGCGCGCCCGGAACATTTGAACGTCGGCGATCGCGGCTTAGGGCTCGGCAATGCCCGCGTCGATCTCGTCGAGCACCTCGGCGGGCAGACAATCCTCTACGTCACACTGCATGGCGGCCAGGCGCTGACGGTTGCGCTCGAAGATCAGCAGGCCATCCGCGCGGGCGAAACGGTCAGCATTCACATCGATCCCGAGCGTTGCCATCTGTTCGGGCCGGATGGGATGACTTTGTAGGAGCGTGTTGAAGCAGGTGGGGCCTATCTCGCCCCTGGCGGGCGAGAAAGTAAAAACTTAGGATTAGGCGAGGGCTCGTCCCTCGTCTAATCCTTAGTTTTTACAAGAGTGGGGGTAGGCATGGACGCAATCAGCGTCAAGTTTATTGGTGCAAGAAACTGCCCCCTCTCTTGCAATTTCAATGGCTTAGAAATTGCGCTGAGCTTTTGAGCACGCTAAAGCCTCCAATGTCGCAATTCCTAAACCAGTGAAATTGCTTTCTCGCCCGCCTGGGGCGAGATGACCCTTCGTATCCCGCCGCCAACTAAACCTCGACGACCCGCCGGCTGCCGATAGCGCGAATCTGGCCGGATGGAATGACATCGGCCGGAACGCCTTCCCGCCTATACAGGCGAAGCCGCCGGCTGCCCGGCGCAAGATGGAACCAGTCATCCTCCGCCCGATAGGCTTCCAGATCGATCTGCACCGATTGCGCCAGCCGGTCGGTGCTCAGATCAAGGAACCAGTCCTCGCCCTCCTGCACCGCCGACGCCGTGATTTCGGCATCGTGGAACGCCTTGGTGCGCCCAAGCGGGAAGTAAAAAGCCTGGGCGATAACAGCGCCGGTCGCCGAGGCTGTCAGCCGTGCGACAGTGACATCATGCGATGGCGGTCCGAAACGGAAAGCGTATGTCGTGTCGAAGAAGGCGCCGAAAAGTTCAGTGCACGCTATCTTTTGCTTACCGCGCGCTTCGAGCACCAGGTCGCGGCCACCGCCGACGACGATCTGGCGGCCATCGCGCAAGCAGGAGACCTCGACGGTCAGATCGAGCGCCGCATCGCTCTCGTTGATGACATGCACATCGAGGCCGTTCGTGCCTTCATCCATGAGCAGCACCTGCACCGGCCGGAAGGCGCGGCGCAGCGCATACCAGACCGGCTTCGGCTCTCCCGTCGAATCGATCACACCCCAACCGGCGCCGGGAAGCAGGTCCTGCAGCGTCCAGACGAGCGCGCCGTTGCAGCCGGAACCTTGACGGCGCCACTCGGCATAGGTCTCCTCGGCCACTTCGCCGGTCACCGCGCGCGAAAGGTTGAGATAGAGATCGGGGTCTTCGCGTCGAAGCTTGTTGGGCTCGAAACCGTAGAGTTCCTGAAGATAATGATCGCGCACATCCTCGAAATCCCAGGATGCGCCGCGATCACGCGGCACGCGCTCTTTCCATAGTGGGCTATGGACTGCCGGAACCGGCAGGTGCTGGCCGAGCGTGCGGGCTTGCGGCACGTGCGCGAAGGCCAGGCTCTCGGCGGCGAAGCGAACATCGGCGCGGCGGCCATCGGCGAGCGGCCGCATATAGGCGCCGACGCCATAATAATGCGTGACGCCGGCATTCGGTGAAAACGGCATCGGGCCGCCCGAGGGCGAATTGACGACATAGGGCACATCCGGCCGTAGCGCTTGCACCAGCGGCGGGATGATTTCCTCGACGATAGGACTTTTCCAGAACTGCTCGGGCAGGCCCATCATGGCTGCCTGCTGGTGGATCTCGCTGCCACCGCAAAGGATAGCCAGTGAGGGCGACAGCCGGGTACCGCTGAGAAGCTGCGAAACCTCCGTCTCGACATGGGCATTGAACGCCTTGTCGTTCTTCGGATAGTCGAAATTGGCAAACATGAAATCCTGCCAGACCATCAGGCCAAGTTCGTCGCACAGACGGTAGAACTCCGACGTCTCATAGGCCATGGTGCCGCCGATGCGGATCATGTTCATGCCGGCCTCGGCCGCCAGCCGCAGCCAACTCTCGTAATCCTCGCGATCGCCGGGCAGGCGCACGATATCCACCGTAGTCCAGACCGCGCCGCGGCAAAAGATCCGCTCGCCATTGACGATGACAGCGAAATCCTGCCCATCGGCGCCACGATCGACCGACAGCCGGCGGAAACCGGTCTGCCCCAGCGCGTGCTCGACGCCATTGACGACGAGGGTGACGTCATGGAGTTGCGGAACGCCATGCGTATGCGGCCACCAGGGCGCCACATCAGGCATTTTCAGGATAGCGGTATAGCGGCCGGCACCAGTCTTCTCGAAAGCCTGTTCAGCATCGCCGCACCGTAGTGTCAGCTCTTCGACATCGCCTTCGATCGAAAGCGAGGCATAGAGCCTGCCCTCGCCATTCTCGAGCAGGTCCGGCCGCAAGGAGAGATCGCGGATCACGGGGGCGCCGGGACGCAGCAGCGAAATCGGCCGCCACGGGCCGACGGCCTGAACCTCAGGGCACCAGCCGGGCATATGGCCGAGCAGCGTCGTGCGCACCATCCGCAAGCCCTGTGGCGTGATCATCTGCGGCCGCCAACGGGCGCGTGGGCCGGGTTCCAAAAGCTTCGGCTCCAGCGCACGGAAGCAGAGCGCCAGCTCGTCACCGCCAAGCAAGGTGACATCGACGTCGTGAGCCTCGAACATGCTTTCGGAAACAAGGATTTGCTGGCCGTTGAGGAAGACTTCGCAAAGCGTCGCGAGCCCCTCGAGCCGCAAGACCGCCTCACCGGCGTCAGCATCCACCAGACGGCAGATGTACCAGGCATCGCGGTCATGAAGAGGCTGCGGCTTCGTCCGGTCGAAGCGTCCGGCCTTTTCCAGGGCTTCCGCCACCGTGCCGGGCACAGGCGCCGGGATAAAGCCGGACGTCAGCGGCACATCGGAGGGCAAGAGGCAGGTGCCCGCCTCCGTCAATACCAGATTCCAACCCTCGCTCAGCCGCATTCCACCGCCGAGATCCGCCAAGCGCCCGCCCATGACATTTTTCGAGGGATTGCCCCCGCCCCAATATGTTCAGAAATAACACAGCCGTATGGCGGTCCAACGGAAGCCGATCAGAGCTTCCGTTCGAGCTCGCTCATCATGGAATCCCACGCATCGGCGGCGGGATCAAGCGCCGTCCGCAATGGCTCGAATTTCTTGCGCGTGATGGCCCGGGCCAGCTGGAACTGCACCGACTTCGCCGTCTCGGAAATTTTCCGTGCCTCGGCTGCCGCATCGGACAAATCGGCTGAAAGCCAGTCGAAATGGCTGCCGGCAAGCTCGAAATTGGCGCCGAGCTGACGCAGTGTGTTGAAGGCGTATTTATGGAAGAAACCGAATGGCCGTTCGGCGACCGCTTCCACCTGCGCCGGGAAGACCTCCGCGAAGGCGCGGATCGGATTGGCCAGCGGACGACGGCGGAAATGGAAAGACAGAAGCTGCTGCGCCGTCTGACGGATCGCAGCCTCACCCGGTGCCTTCTCCGGAAATTTCGCAAATTCCGTATAGGGCAGGAAGGGCAGATCTTCATCCGTCAGATGCAGCTGGAAGAGCCCGTCGAAGTCCTCGCCCGACAGCTGGAAGAATCCGCCATTGTGGAAGTAGTCGAGCGTGCGGCCCTGCATGTCGAGCCGGTTGATCGCGACCGTCGTCTTGCCGTGTTCGCGGCGGTAGCCGACCCCTTGAGTATCCGGCATGAAGAAGGAATCCATCTCCACCAGGCAGAGCCGGCCACGGCCGATCTGCTCGGCGACATGGTTCTGAACCTTGTCGTAGATCGCAAGCTCGGTGCAGCGCAAGCTGTAGAGCGCTTCCAGATCCTCGAGCGGCACCTTGAAGAAGGTGAACTGATCGCCCTCGAAATCCTGTGTCAGCGTAAAGCCGAGCATGGCTTCCGGCGGCAGCTTCAGGCTCGAAAGAACCTCGATCCAGAGGTCGATGTAGCAGTTGGTCTCGGGCCACATGCGCTCGCTGTCGTGTAGCGCATGTGGCTTGTAGGCGGCGGGATCCAGTCCCTGAAACACGGCATCCATGGGTGCGATCAGCCCCACAGCGTCTTGCGCACGCTCTCGGGCCATTCCCTAGTGTCGAGACCGTGGGTGTGGAACAGCGCCAGCGCGATGCGCTCCAGGCCGAAGCCGACGCAGGCCGTATGCACGACCCTGCCATCGGCGAAGTTCAGACCCCATTTCGTGCCGAAGGCATCCTGATGATAGTTGAAGCTCATGCAGGCTGTGGGATTGGCCACGGAGGTGATCGGGATCAGCAGCTCGAACTTTAGGTTCTGGTCGCGCTGGTTGTTGGCGAGCATCTTGCCGGCGCGACCGAAGAACGGATCGTTGGCGACATCGATGGTCACGTCGAGACCGACGGCCTTCATCATCTCGACACCGCGATCCATCCAGCTCTGGCGGAAATCCGTCACATGCTTTTCGCTGCCCATGCAGACATATTCGCGCATGCGGAACAGCTGCTGGCGGGCCGGGTCCTTAGAGGGCTCGTGGCGGAAGCAATAGGACTGCAGATCGTAAAGCGCGCCGTTTTCCGGAATGGCACCGCGCTTGGCAACCGTCGGATAGAGCGGATAGCAAGCCGCCGGCGTCAGCACGATATCGGTCGCCTGCTGGTCTTTCGTCCAGTCGTCGCCGACTTCCATGCACTTCAGCAGGCTCATATGGTCGAGCTCGTTGCCACAGAAGCTGTGCACCGTGCCGGCCAGTTGCGGGAAGCTCTTCATGTAACCGCTCGTCTCAAAGAAGGCGCGGTTCATGCCGGGCGGAAAACGGATGGCTTCGGCGCCATCGGCGCCGCCGAATCTATCGATCAAGCGCTCGAAAGCGGAAATCACGTCTTCGAACTGGCCGCTGCGGCCGTAGAGACCATCAACGCCGGTGTCGATCAGCAGGCCGGAATCGAAAAGGCGGTCGAGAAACGATGTTTGCATATCCATGACGGTTACCCCAACAGGCTGGTATCTTGTTTGTGGACGAGCAGCATGGTCGACGTATTGCCGAGAATGCGGTCATTCGAGATCATCAATTGCGCCGAGTGCGCATCGCGCAGGTGGCGGCCGAGGCTGTAGGGCGTACCGTTCTTGTACCCCATGATGCCGCAGATGAGCATTGCGTGGTTGATGATCGGTAGGATCATCTCCGACGACGCGATCTTGACGTTGTTCATCGCCACGGCGAAGGCCATCGACGACAGGCGGTCCGCATCGAGCTTCGCCTCTTCATAGGCCTTCAGCCCGGCAACCACATTGGATTTCACCATTTGCAGCATGCTGGAGGCTTCGGCGAGGCGCAACGCGCCGGGCGGCTGTACGCCAGGAGACTTGCGGGCGGCGGCTCGCACGAACGCCTGCGCGCGGGAAACCGCGTCGGCGGCAATGCCGTACCATACGCCGCTCCAGAGCAGGTGCGAGCTTGCGAGCATCGACTGTGCAGCGATCTCGGCAAACGGCTTTGGCAGGATCTGCTTGGCCGGAGCTTTACCTTTGAACAGGAAACCGTCGGAACAGGTGCCACGCATGCCGAGCGTGTTCCACTCGACGGTGCGCTTGATGTCGTATTGATCTTTCAGGAAGCAGGTCAGCACCTGATCGGAGGACGCCGCCTCGGCATGGCTGCGCGAGGTGATCAGAATGGCGTCGGCATGGGCGCCATAGGAAATAACTGTCGCATCCTTTTCGAGGGTGCAGGTATCGCCTTCGACATTGATGGCGCAGATGCTGTTGCGTAGATTGCCGCCGATCCCGCCCTCGGTCGTCGCCGACGCAAGCAGCAGCTGTTCCCTGGCGATGCGGCGCATGAAGTCGCGGTGCCAATCGCTATCGACGCCGTGCTCGACCAGGCTCGAAAGCTTGATCTGATGCATGGCGAAGACCATGGCGCTGGCCGCGCAAGCCTGACCGAGGATCGAGCAAAGCTCGGCGATTTCGGTCATCGACGTGCCTTCGCCGCCGAGTTCGGTGGGGATCTGGATGGAGAGCAGCTTTTCGGCGCGCATGGCGTCGACGGCTTCGCGCGGGAAACGGCCCTCGGCATCGACGGCATCGGCGTGTTGGCTGGCGATCGCTGCGACGCGGGCGGCGCGCACCGCCGCTCCCTCGCCCGTCCCAACCTCGAGTAGAGCGACCGCCGCAGTCATCAGGCGACCTTTCTGCTGTCCAGGATCATGCCGACGGTTCTTTCGATCGCGGCGATGCTGGCGAAGGACTTGCGGTTCAGCAGGTTGTCGGGAAATTCGATGTCGAAGGCTTCCTCGATGCCCAGCATCAGCTGTACGGAAGCGAAGGAAGACAGCCCCGTCGCGTAAAGATCAGCATCGTCTTCAATCTGATCGATAGCAACGGGAAGCGTACCGAACTTGGCCAGCAAATCGCGAATCGTCTTGTTCATAGTCTAGTCCCTTCTGGCAATGGCAAGCATAACCGCAGTTACGCAGTCTTATTCTTCGCCGAGAGGTAACAGGCAAAATAGAAAATTCCGCTAAGCGACGTGGTAAATGAAAACAACTTATACTTGGTGGGAAATTGCTATATCCTAGACTTTTCCGATTGAAATTTACCAAACGTTAGTCATCTAAATCGCGGCCCGCGCATTAATATTATATATTCCTGATATAAGGGCGTGGTGCTTTTTTGGAAAGCCGCAGGTCTCACGTCGGTTAACGTGCCAAAATTCGTCACAACGTTTGCGCTAGAAATGCAATCCCAATCGGAGCGCTGGCAAAAGTATAGACCCTTTGTAACGAGTACTAACCTTCCGGCGGATAGACGTGGTCACCGCCCCTGTAATCCGAAATCGAATAGCAGCCCTCGCCCAGTTCGCGAACCGCGCTTCGACCGATGTCGGCCTTGCCGTAGCCACCGGGAATATCGAGAATGTAGGTCGGCTGGCAAAGGCCGGAAATCCGGCCGCGCAGGCTTGCTACTATCGCTTGTCCTTCGGCGATCGTGAGGCGGAAGTGGCTGGTGCCGGGCGCAAGGTCCGGATGATGCAGATAATATGGCTTCACCCGCGTTTCGACAAAAGCCCTCATCAGCGCCGCCAGCACCTCCGGATCGTCATTGACGCCCTTCAACAGAACCGACTGGCTGATAAGCACGATTCCCGCATCGACCAACCGGCCGCAGGCAGCGCGCGCCTCCTGCGTCATCTCCCGCGGATGATTGGCATGCAGCGCTACATAGATGGTCTTGCCGCTCGCCTTCAGTGCCGCAATCAGCGCCGCATCGACCCGCAAAGGATCTACGACGGGGATGCGGGTATGGAAGCGGACGATCTTCACATGCTCGATATCGGCAAGCTGCCCGAGAATCTCTTCCAGGCGCCGCGGTGAAAGCACCAGCGGATCGCCGCCGGTCAGAATGACCTCCCAGATCTCCTTGTGCTCGCGGATATAGGCAAAGGCGCCGTCAAGCGCGGCGCCATCCAGCGTGCCGAGCCCCTGCGGTCCGACCATCTCGCGGCGGAAGCAAAAACGGCAATAGACCGGGCAGACATGCACGGCCTTCAGAAGCACACGGTCGGGATAGCGGTGCACAATGCCCTCGACCGGGCTATGTGCGTGATCGCCGATCGGATCGGCGCGCTCCTCGGGCGTGACGACGAGTTCCGCCGGATCAGGCACGAACTGCCGGGCTATGGGATCGGCGGGGTTTTCGGCGTCGATCAGTCGCGTCACGGTCGGCGTCAGGGCGACGGCATAGCGCTCCGCCACGGCTTCGAGCGCCACTGCCTGATCGGCGTCGATCAGCCCGGCGCGCTCAAGTTCACCGATAGTCCGGATTGGGCGCATCACATTCATGCGTCATACTCCGCGACTGGCGCCCACAGAACCTGCTCGATCCGCGAAGCGCCGGTTGCCAACATCACAAGCCGGTCGAAGCCCAGCGCGATGCCGCTTGCGTCAGGCATGACGGCAAGCGCCTGCAGAAACTCCTCGTCCAGCGGATAGGTCTCGCCATAGACGCGCTGCTTTTCCGCCATCTCGATCTCGAAGCGGCGGCGCTGCTCCTCGGCATTGGTAAGCTCGCCAAAGGCATTGGCAAGCTCAACGCCGCAGGCATAGAGCTCGAAACGCTCGGCAACGCGGTGGTCGGCTGCCGACGGCCGGGCAAGGGCTGCCTCGGAAACGGGATATTCGTCGAGGATCGTGACGCGGCCAAAGCCGAGATTGGGTTCGATCTTCTCAACCAGCACCCGGCTGAAAAGATCCTGCCAGAGATCGTCGTCGGCAACGCGGATGCCAGCCTGCCGCATATCCGCCGCCAAGCGCTCGCGATCCGTCGATCCGTCGAGACCAATGGACGCAAAGAGATCGATGCCGGCGTAACGTTCGAAAGCGGCTGAGACGCTGATGCGCTCGGGCTGGAGGAACGGATCGGTTTCTGCGCCGCGGTAGCTGAATTTCTTTGCCCCGACCGTCTCGGCCGCAAGCCCCAGGATTGCGGCGCAATCGGCCATCAGGGCCTCGTAGCTCTCTCCTGCCCGGTACCATTCCAGCATGGTGAATTCCGGATGATGCAGCGGCCCGCGCTCGCGATTGCGGTAGACATGCGCAAAGCAGGCGATGCGCTCCTCGCCCGCCGCAAGCAGCTTCTTGCAGGCAAATTCCGGCGAGGTGTGCAGATAGAGGGGCAGCGTTTTGCCATCCGTCGTCGCCGCCTCGGTCTCGAAAGCATGCAGATGCGCCTCGTTGCCGGGTGACACCTGCAGCGTCGCCGTATCGACCTCGATGAAGTCGTTGCGCGCAAAGAAAACCCGCAACGCAGCCTGAATGGCATTGCGGCCGATGAGGAACGGCCGCCGGTCCGCATGGACATTGCGGGTCCACCAGGGGGACGCTTTGCTCGTCTTCGGCTTCATTCCTAGCTTTCTTCGGGGCACGACCCACGCAAGGGGGTGGCAATTTCCATTGATTTAGGGTAGTTGCGCCCCCAAGCAAACAAAAGCTGCGTCTCGGAGAGCATTCAGACAGTCCCTCTACGACGCAAAACGCAGCGTTACAAGGAAGTCTTATGGTCAAGGTCATCGCCTCTTCGGTCCGCAAGGGCAACGTTCTCGACGTCGACGGCAAGCTCTACGTCGTTCTCACCGCTCAGAACTTTCATCCGGGCAAGGGCACTCCGGTCACCCAGGTCGACATGCGCCGCATCGTCGACGGCGTGAAGGTCTCCGAGCGTTGGCGCACGACCGAACAGGTCGAGCGCGCCTTCGTCGAAGACGTGAACTTCCAGTACCTCTATGAAGACGGCGAAGGCTTCCACTTCATGAACCCGGCCACCTACGATCAGGTCGTGGTCGATGTCGAAACCATGGGCGACCAGAAGGCCTATCTCCAGGAAGGCATGACCTGCATCCTGTCGATCCACGAAGGCATCCCGCTCGCGATCGAACTGCCGCGCCATGTCACGCTCGAAATCAGCGAGACAGAGCCGGTCGTGAAGGGCCAGACGGCATCCTCTTCCTACAAGCCTGCCATACTGTCGAACGGCATCCGCACCCTGGTGCCGCCGCACATTACCGCCGGCACCCGCGTCGTCATCGCCACGGAAGACAATTCCTACGTCGAGCGCGCCAAGGACTGAGCTTCAAGCTCATAGCTTGCATGAAGAACGCCTCGTCCTCGCGACGGGGCGTTTTGCGTTTTGGGCGGTTGAAGCCAGAGGATCGCATGAAGATGGATCCCACCGTCTTAGGGAGCACTGGCTTTTTTCTCGCCCGCCCGCATTGCACTGGCAGCTTCGGGAGGCGTTTGCATATCGGTGCTGTGCTCATGCGGAGCGAGGGACTGCAGATGCAGGATGCGCGGCGACATGGAGTTCATAAAGGCATCGGAGCGGCCGATGTAGATCAGGGTCGCACCCTCCAGTTCAGTGAGCATAGCGAACGCCTTCGCCTGAACTTCAGCCTCGAGCCCTTCCATGGCATCGTCGAAGACGATCCATTTCGGCTTCGCGAGCAGCAGATGCGCAAAGCCGACAGCCTTCTGCTCTTCGGTATCGAGCAATCGATCCCAGCGGGCCTGCGTATCGAGACGGCTCTTCAGCCGGCCGAGCCCCACCTTGTCGATGACGGCCTCGACAGCGGCATCGTCGTAGGCGTCCGGATCATCCGGAAAACAGATTGCCTCCCTGAGCGTGCCGGTCGGCACATAGGGCGTATGGGGCACGAAGAGCATGTCGTCCATCGGCGGCAGGCTGACCGTGCCCGAGCCGCTGTACCACTGGTGCGCCAGCACCTCGAACAGCAGCCTGCGGTTTACGCCGTGATCGCCATTGATCATCACATGCTCGCCGGCATTGATCGTGACCGTACCCTCCGCGATCCGGAAGCCGTTTTCAGTCGCATCGTCGCTGGTCTTCGTCGAAATCTCAAGATCGGTCCAAACCATCGTCCCGGGTGCCGCTTTCTCAAAGACGAGGGTGTGCGGCATCGGCGTCTTGTCGTCCATCTCCGTCAGCGCCTTGCGGAAATCGGTCACGCGCATCAGCGTCGCGCGCCATTCGGCGATCGGGCCGAAATTCGCGACATACCAGCGCAGCGCCGAATTGACCTGATTGAAGGCGCCGACCGCCACCATCAGCTGACCGAAGGTCAAGCCTCCGGAGAAATAGGCGGGCGCAGCAACGAGGATCGGAATGATGAGCACCAGCCAGCCATAGCCGGCGGACACCCAGGTGAGATTGGTATTGGCGATGGCAAGCTGCCGGATGACGGCAAGCACGGCCGATATATCGAGATTGATCCGCCGGCGCTCGTTCTCTTCGCCGCCGGCAATCGTGATCGCCGGCATATGCTCGTTGGCATGCATGAGCGCAAAGCGCAGCTCGGCCTCTTTCGAATAGCGATCCGCATTCAGCCGCACGAGGCGGCGGCCGACGAATTGGCTGAGGAACGATGCCGATCCGGCATAGAGGATTGCCGCCCAGACCATGTAGCCGGGGATGGCGAAACTCATGCCGTTGACTTTGAATACCATGCCGCTGGAAAGCTCCCAGAGCACGCCGATAAAGCTCAGCAGCAGGATCGTCGCCTGCACCAGACCGATGGCAAGCCCGGTCGTGCTTTCCGCGAGGTTGCGGGCATCTTCATGCAGACGCTGGTCTGGATTGACGCCGATCAGGCCGGAAGAGGCGAGACGAAGCGCGCGCTTCGCCTGAAGCCACTGATTGACGAGATCACGCGCCAGACCCTCGCGCATGTACAGCGCGGTCATCTGGTTGAGCCAGGCCTGGATGACGTTGAGGACCAGAAGCGAACCGGCGATGATGCCGAAGACGCCGAGCTGATGGAAGAAAGCGGTGATATCGCGCCTTGCCAGCGAATCGTAGAAGGGCGCGTTCCAATTGTTGAGCAGCACCTGAACATAGGCCGTGACGAGGATGATTGCGAAAAGCGCGACGACAAGAATAATGAGCTTGATGCGGACCGGCGAATTCCAGAACGCGGAAAACATCATCCTCAACCGAAAGAAGAGGCTCAAATCGTATCCGACCTGCTCGTTCCCCTGCCCATTCGGCTTGGCTTGCGTATCAACTGCCATCAGCACTTCCCTGCCACGCGTCCCGTCAGTTAATCATGAGCCGCCCTCATGTCCACCCTTGCAATAGATCGGTGGGATCACATTCCTATATACACGGTTTCGCGTCTTGAACCGAATAAGGCCAGCAATTAGCTTGCGCTTGAAAGATTGAGAAAGCCTTCCGATGCAATTTCAGGGAACTGCCGACTATATTGCCGACAAGGATCTGATGGTCGCCGTCAATGCTGCCATAAGGCTGGAGCGTCCGCTTCTCGTAAAGGGCGAACCCGGTACGGGCAAGACCGAACTCGCACGCCAGGTGGCCACCGCGCTCGACCTTGACCTGATCGAGTGGAATGTCAAATCGACGACGAAGGCCCAGCAGGGTCTCTACGAATATGATGCGGTTTCGCGCCTGCGCGACAGCCAGCTCGGCGACATCAGAGTTCATGATGTCAGCAACTATATCCGTCAGGGCAAGCTTTGGCAGGCCTTCACCTCGCCGACGAAGTGCGTGCTGCTGATCGACGAGATCGACAAGGCCGATATCGAATTCCCGAACGATCTCCTGCAGGAACTCGACCGCATGGAATTCCACGTCTACGAGACCGGTGAGACGATCCGGGCCGCGATCCGCCCGATCGTCATCATCACCTCGAATAACGAGAAGGAGCTGCCGGACGCCTTCCTGCGCCGCTGCTTCTTCCATTATATCCGCTTCCCCGACATGGGGACGCTGACGCGCATCGTCGAGGTGCACTATCCCGGCATCAAGCAGACGCTCGTCCATGCGGCACTGACGCAATTCTTTGAAATCCGCGACGTGCCGGGCCTGAAGAAGAAGCCCTCGACCTCGGAAGCGCTCGACTGGATCCGCCTGCTGGTCGCAGACGATATCGAGCCGGAAACATTGCGCGCCGATGCGAAGAACGTATTGCCGAAACTCCATGGCGCGCTTCTGAAGAACGAGCAGGATGTGCACCTCTTCGAGCGGCTGGCCTTCATGGCACGTGGGCAGGGACGATAATGCAACCCGATGCCGTAAAGGTTTTGATCTATGCTGTGCGGGATCGGCATCTGCTGGTATTCGATGAGCCAGACTTCCCCGCCGTCCAGCTCCAGGTTCCCGGTGGCACTGTCGAATCCCGTGAGGACATTGTAGCGGCCGCAGCGCGCGAATTCGAGGAGGAGACCGGTTTTGCGCCGCGCGAACTCCATCCGCTTGGCGTCCACGACTACCGTTTCGAAAAGAACGGCCGCGATTACTATCACCAACGGCACTATTTCCGCTGCGGTATCTCCGAGCGAGCGCCTGCCACTTGGCTCCACCACGAAATGACGCCTTTCGACGGTGGCGACCCGATCGGCTTCCGCTTCTTCTGGCTACCGATCGAGACCGCCAGCCAGCGCCTCGGTTATGGCATGGAAGCTCTCATTAAACATCTGTAGGCCGTATCGCGCCTCTGGACTGGACCCACCGACTTCCATCGACGCTTGTCCCCATTGACCCGCGGAGGCAGCAGGTCTATTGAATTTCCCTCGTGGTGATTTGGCCGGCCGGCTTGCAGCCACGTTAAATAAGTCGCTAAAGGGCCGCGTGCGGACCGGTAGCGATTCATCGCGGCCGGTTTTTTTGTATTTGGCGAGTGAAAAGATGCCCATCAAGATTCCCGATACGCTCCCCGCGTTTGAAACCCTTCAGAACGAAGGTGTGCGGGTGATGACCGAAACGGTGGCGTTCCGTCAGGATATCCGCCCTCTTCAGATCGGGCTTCTCAACCTCATGCCGAACAAGATCAAGACCGAGGTCCAGATGGCGCGCCTGGTCGGCGCATCGCCGCTGCAGGTGGAGTTTTCCCTGGTGCGTGTTGGCGCGCACAAGGCCAAGAACACCTCCGAAGAGCATCTCCTCGCCTTTTACCAAACGTGGGAAGAGGTGAAGCACCGCAAGTTCGACGGCTTCATCATCACGGGTGCGCCGATCGAGCTGCTGGAATATGAGGACGTCACCTACTGGAACGAGATGCAGGAGATCTTGGACTGGACGACGACCAACGTCCATTCGACGATGAACGTCTGCTGGGGCGCGATGGCGGCGATCTATCATTTCCACAAGGTGCCGAAATACACGCTGAAGGAAAAGGCTTTCGGCGTCTATCGTCACCAGAACCTGAAGCCCTCCTCGGTCTATCTCAACGGCTTCTCCGACGATTTCGCCATTCCGGTGTCGCGCTGGACCGAAGTGCGCCGCGCCGATATCGAAAAGGTGCCCGGCTTGCAGATCCTGATGGATTCGAGCGAGATGGGCGTCTGCCTCGTGCACGAGCAGGCTTGTAACCGGCTCTACATGTTCAATCACGTGGAGTATGATTCCACCTCGCTGGCGGATGAGTATTTCCGCGATGTGAATGCGGGCGTGCCGATCAAGATGCCGCACAACTATTTCCCGCATAACGATCCGGAAATTCCTCCGCAGAACCGGTGGCGCAGCCACGCGCATCTGTTCTTCGGCAACTGGATCAACGAGATCTACCAGACCACGCCGTATGATCTGGAGGAGATCGGCCAGGAAAGGATTTGAGGCTTGTTCATTCCCTTCTTCCTGAAGCTCAAGGAAGCGAAGGTTCCGGTGACGCTCCGGGAATTCCTGTCGCTGCTTGAAGGAATGGAAGAAGGGATTGCTGATTACGACGTCGAGGCCTTCTACTATTTGGCGCGCGCGACGCTGATCAAGGACGAGCGCTTCATCGACCGTTTCGACCAGGTCTTCGCCGATTACTTTCGTGGCGTCGAGGCGATCGCCAGCAATGCCGATGGAGAAGCGGTGGAGCCGACCGTCCTTCCCGAGGAATGGCTGCGCAAGCTCGCCGAGCGACATCTGACGGAAGAGGAAAGACGGTAGATCGAGGCACTCGGCGGCTTCGACAAGCTGATGGAGACGCTGCGCGAGCGGCTGGCCGAGCAGAAGGGCCGGCACCAGGGCGGCTCGAAATGGATCGGCACGGCGGGCACCTCGCCCTTCGGCGCCTACGGCTACAATCCGGAAGGCGTGCGCATCGGCCAGGAAACCTCGCGCCACCGCCGCGCGGTAAAAGTCTGGGACCGGCGCGACTTCAGGAACCTCGACGACGGCGTCGAACTCGGCACCCGCAATATCAAGGTGGCGCTGAAGCGCCTGCGCCGCTGGGTTCGCGAGGGGGCAGCCGAAGAACTGGATCTTTCCGGCACCATCCGCTCTACCGCCGAACATGGCTATCTCGATGTCCAGACACGGCCGGAGCGCCGCAACGCCGTCAAGCTGCTGATGTTCTTCGATGTCGGCGGCTCGATGGACGACCATATCCGCGTCGTGGAGGAACTCTTCTCCGCCGCCCGCGCGGAGTTCCGCCACATGGAGTATTTCTACTTTCACAACTGCCTCTACGAGGGCGTGTGGAAGGACAATCGCCGCCGGCGCGTCGACATCACGGCGACGACCGATCTCATCCGCACCTTCGGCCCCGACTACCGTGTCGTCTTCGTCGGCGACGCATCCATGAGCCCCTACGAGATCTCTCAGCCGGGCGGCTCGGTGGAGCATTGGAACAAGGAGGCTGGGGAGGCCTGGCTCACTCGCATGACAGGCCATTTCCGCAAATGCATCTGGATCAACCCCGTGCCGGAAAGCTATTGGGGCCATACGACCTCGATCTCGATGATCCGTCGGCTGATGAGCGATCGCATGTACCCTCTGACACTCGGCGGGCTGGAAAAGGCGACAAAGGAACTGTCGCGCTGAGCTTAGTTCTCTTGGAGCGGCCACAGTCGTATTTGCGAACCCAAACGCTACCAAATCACCACAACCACTTGTAGAAAAAGAGACGTAGGAAAAACTGGCTCAGATCACTGGGGAAGCTGTTGGAGATGTGCGTGCGCTATGCTGTTCGATTGGTTTCTTCATCTCAACTATTTTGTTGGTCTCCCAGCCGGCGAGATCAGAGGAAGGAGGTTTTTCCGGCCAGTGGGACCAGACCCATTCTGACGCCGGCCGCTGCGAAAAATGCCGTGTGGGAATAGTAAGGCATGGCAGATTTATGACGATCAGCGCGAACAACGGCTGGAGCGCCACGGCGGAGACCAGCCGATATGGAAATGTGAACTACGCGGTAGGCACAGGACGATGGAGCCCTCAAACCGGCGTATACAGCTCAAAGCCGTTCGATATCTTTCTTGCCATTCATGGCGATAGGCTGATGATAATCATGGCTATCGGAGAGGCGGATGGGTCAAAGCGACCGATCAAAGCGCTTTTCAGCAGGAAGCCGGTTAAATTTCTCAACGACAAGACCTAGCAGGCGGATGCATTTTCCATGGATGCGGCAGAAAGAACGCTATGCCAACGATCAAGCGCCCCTCCCAAAAAACCAAAGCAAACTGTCCGCTTGTCTTACGCGTCGTACATTCATAGCGTAGCCTGCCTGTCCGAAGCTATTGGGGAAAGCTCTGGTGAACCTTGATCCCCTTCCGCTTGCCCTTAAATTTCGCCTCTGACCGGTTGCGGAACCGTGCGAATGGAGGCAGGGTCTGGTCTCGCATACTCAAAAGCAATGGATGAGCTGATATGACGGAAAGCACTTTGCAGCGGGAACATTTTGGGACGACGGCGGATGGAGATACCGTTTATCGCGTCAAGATCGTCGGTGGCGGCCTGACCGCCCATATCATGTCCTGGGGGGCGGTCATCCAGGATCTGCGCCTTGACGGCCACGAGCCCTCGCTTCTGCTCGGCTTCGACAATTTCGCCGACTATCCGGCCCATTCCTCCTATTTCGGCGCCACGCCCGGCCGCTGCGCCAACCGCATCGGCGCTGGCCGCTTCACGCTCGACGGCAAGCAGTATCAGCTGGAGCTCAATGAAAAAGGCGTCACCCATCTGCATGGCGGCAAGGACAATATCGCCAAGCGCAACTGGACCATCGTCGAGCACGATACCGACCGTGTCGTCCTGAAGATTGTCGATCCCGACGGCCGCGCCGGCTATCCCGGCAATTGCACGATCCAGGCAACCTATTGGGTCCATGGCAATGGCGAATTGTCGGTCACCTACGAATCGACCACCGACCAGCCCACTCTCGCCAATGTGTGCCAGCACGCCTATTTCAACCTCGACGGCCGCGACGATGCGCTCGGTCACGATATCATGATCGCCGCCGATCACTACACACCGACGGACGACAAACAGATACCGACAGGGGAAATCCGCTCCGTCGAAGGCACTGCCTTCGATTTCCGCGAGATGTCGCCGATGAAGCGCTTCGAAGGAAGTGAGCAGGCGCTCTACGATCATAATTTCTGCCTCTCCAGCGAGCGCACCGCCAAACGCTCCGTCGTGCTTGCCCGCAGCGTCAATTCCGGCGTCTCGCTCGAAGTGCGCACCACCGAGCCCGGCGTGCAGTTCTATGCGGGTTTCAAGCTCGATGTGCCGGTTCCCGGTCATGACGGCCGCAAGATCGGCCCGTTTGCCGGTTTCTGCCTGGAAACGCAGGTCTGGCCCGATGCCATCAACCATGAAGGCTTCCCCAATGCTGTGCTCCGCCCGGGCGAGGTATTGCGGCAGGAAACGGATTACATCTTCACGAAGAACTAAGCCGGGCATGCCCTGCTCTCACCCTAATCGGCCGGGCGTCCAAAGCGCCCGGCCGATTCTTTTTTGCACTGCGGACAGATTCATCTTGTGAATTGGTTCTAAGTAGGTTCTATATAACGACCATGGATAGAACCAGTTTGATCGCCGAATTGAACAATCGCGGCCTCAGCGACGGGACCGGGAGCGGGCCGCTGTACAAGCGCCTGGCACAAGCGCTGACGGGTCTGATCCAAGAGGGCCTGCTGAAACCGGGCACGGCACTTCCGGGCGAGCGCGACCTCGCCAGCGCACTGGAAATTGGCCGCATCACGGTCAGAACCGCCTATCGCGACCTGCTCACTTCAGGCGTCATCGAATCCCGCCACGGCAGCGGCACCTTCGTCTCGCAGCATGTGGAGCGCATCGAGCAGCCGCTCTGGCGCCTCTCCTCCTTTTCCGCAGATATGCGCTCTCGCGGCCGCGAACCGGCAGCGCGCATCCTGTCACGCACCGTCAGCGCGCCTGCGCCGGAGGAATCCTTCCTGCTCGGCCTCGGCCTTGATGAACCCGTGTTGCGGCTCGATCGACTGCGCCTGGCGGATGGCCAGCCGCTCGCCATCGAGCGCGCCGTCGTTCCCATCAAATTCCTGGGTGAGGAGGCCATTTCCGAGGGGTCGCTTTACGACGCCTTGGCCGCCAAAGGCTTCAAGCCCGTCCGCGCCCAGCAGAGGCTGACCGCCGTGACGCTCGACCCGACCTCCGCCTCGATCCTCACCGTGAAGGCCGGAGCGCCCGCGCTTCTGATCGAGCGCGTCTCCCGCCTCGCGGACCAGCGCGTCGTTGAATATACCCGCTCGCATTACCGCGGCGATGCCTATGATTTTGTTGCTGAATTGAGAATTGGAGATGACCTATGAGCGAGACCCAATCCCTGATGCTGACGGAAGCCGGCCAATCGCCTGAGGTGGTTGCAACGCTGCTTGAAAAGGAAAGGCCTGCTTTTGCCGAGATCGCGAAGCTCTTCTCGACCGGCCGTCCATCCCTGATCACGACGGCCGCGCGCGGCTCGTCCGACCACGCCGCCACCTTCTTCAAATATCTCTTCGAAATCTCCTGCGGCATCCCCGTCGCTTCCGTCGGCCCGTCGATCGCCTCCGTTTATGGCGCTCCGCTACACCTGAAGGGCGGCATTCACTTCACGGTCTCCCAATCCGGCGGCAGCCCCGATATCATCGCCATGCAGGCCGCCGCCAAGAAGGGCGGCGCCACCACGATCGCCGTCGTCAACGTCACCGACAGCCCGCTCGCCAAGGAGGCCGACATCGTGCTCGGCCTGAACGCCGGCAAGGAACAGAGCGTCGCCGCGACCAAATCCTTCATCGCCTCGGTTGCCGCCCTTGCCGGTGTCACGGCTGCAGTGTCGCAGGACAAGGCGCTGATCGATGGTCTTGCCAATTTGCCGGAAGCACTTGCTGCGACCTCGGGCATCGACGGCAAGGCGGCCGAAGATGTGCTCTTCGACGCCTCCTCGCTCTATACCGGCGGCCGCGGCCCGGCTTTCGCCATTGCGCTCGAAGCGGCTTTGAAGGCGAAGGAAACCGCCGGCCTTCATGCCGAAGCCTTTTCGCTGGCGGAGCTCATGCATGGCCCGATGCGCCTCGTGCAGCCGGGCTTCCCCATCGTCGCCTTCTCGCCCGATGATGCAGCCTTCGCCAACAATGCCCAAGCCTTGGAACGGCTTCAGAAGCTCGGCGCCACCGCCGTCTCCTTCTCGACCGCGCCGCTCGCTGGCATCAATCTGCGCATGCCAACGACAGGCAACGGCCTGCTCGACCCGCTCGTGTCGCTGCTGTGCTACTATCGCCTCATCGAGTCGGTCACCCGCCGCAAGGGCTTCGACCCGGATAAGCCGGCTAATCTTCTCAAGGTAACGGAGACCATGTGATGGACTACAAGGTCTTTACCGGCGCCCGCATCTTCGATGGCGACCGGTTTCACGAAGATAGCGCGTTAGTGATCGGCAACGGCCGTATCCATGCCATCACCGGCATCAACGATGTGCCCGATAATGCCGAAACCATTCAGCTTAAAGGCGGTGTTCTCTCTCCGGGCTTCATCGACGCGCAGGTCAACGGCGGCGGCGGCCGCATGCTGAATGACGAGCCCTCGCCCGCGTCCATGTACATGATCGCCGAGGGGCATCGCCCCTACGGCACGACGTCGGTGCTGCCGACGCTCATCACCGATGTCGCAGCCGCAACGACGGCCGCGATCGAAGCGGCCATCGAAGCCGTGAAAGCCAATCGCGGCGTCGCCGGCCTGCATCTGGAAGGCCCGCATCTGGCGCCTGCCCGCAAGGGTGCGCATCTGGCCGAATTGATGCGTCCGGTCGACGACAGCGACGTCAAGACTTTCATCCGCGCCCGCGAGGCGATCGGCACGCTGCTGGTCACCATGGCGGCCGAGCAGGTGACGGAGCGGCAGGTGCAGGCGCTTGCCGAAGGCGGCGTCATCGTCAGCATCGGTCATAGCGATTGCACGGCTGAAGCCGCCGATGCGCGCTTCGATGCCGGCGCCCGCGGCGTTACCCACCTTTTCAATGCCATGAGCCAGATGGGCCATCGTGCGCCCGGCCTCGTCGGTGCAGCGATCGACCATCCCGCCCCCTGGTGCGGCATCATCGCAGATGGTCATCACGTCGAGCCGACGGCGCTCAGGGTTGCACTGCGCGCGAAACGCGGTGAGGGTCGTCTGTTCTTCGTCACCGATGCCATGTCGCTGGTCGGCACCGACCTGCCGAGTTTCACGCTGAATGGCCGCACGGTCTATCGCACCAAGGGCGGCTATTGCTCCAAGCTGACGCTCGATGATGGTACGCTGGCGGGTTCCGATGTCGATATGGCCTCTACGATCCGCTATGGCGTCAATATTCTCGAGCTGCCGCTGGCGGAAGCTCTGCGCATGGCGACCTCCTACCCCGCCCGCTTCCTGCGGCTTGCCGATCGCGGCCATTTGGCGCCGGGAATGCGTGCCGATCTCGTTCACATAAACGACGGCATCGAAGTCACGGAAACATGGATCTCAGGTCAAGCTTCGGCCTGACACAGCATATGAGGAAGCTCGGCATGAGCGCAGTCACGGACAGCTATTTCTCCGCTCTCATTGGTCGGTTGGAGACCCTGCGCGAAACGCTGGCGGAGCCCATGTCCACAGCTTCGGCTGCTATCTGTGCCGCCGCACGCGCCGACCGCCGCGTCTATGTCTTCGGCACCGGCCACTCGCATATGCTGGCCGAAGAGGTGCATTATCGCGCCGGCGGCCTCGCCTTCACCATTCCCGTGCTCGTGGGCTCCGCCATGCTGCATGAAGGCGCCGTTATCAGTTCGGTCTATGAACGCACCGAAGGCCTTATCCGCCCGGTCTTCGAGCGCTACGGCATGCAGCCGGGTGACGTACTGATCATAGCCTCCAATTCCGGCGTCAACGCAGCACCGATCGAGGCGGCGGATTATGGCCGCGAGATCGGCGCAACGGTCATCGCCATCACGTCGCTCGCCTATTCGGCCGCCATCGCCAATGGACGCAGAAAGCTCGCCGATATCGCCGATATCGTGCTGGACAACGGCCTGCCACCCGGTGACGCGATGATAGAGCTGTCGGGAACGGAGCTGAAGGTCGGGCCGGCCTCAACAGCCGTCGGCGCGACGGTGCTGAATGCCATCTTCGCCGATGTCGCCGCCGAACTCTGTAAGGATGGCAATCCACCCGTCTACCTCAGCGCCAACATGCCAGGCGCCAAGGAAACCAATCAGAGGCTGGTCAAGAAATATAGGCCGCGCAATCCGCATCTCTAAAGCAATCAGCGAAAAAGCATCGAACCGCTTTGCGTCTGCATTGCCTGAAAGCAGCCAGATAAAGAGGCCGAGCGGTTCCCGTGAAACGCTCGGCCTCTCCTCTATCAGATATCATTGTGCTGCGGCATCTGTGGCCGAGGGCTCCTGCGCGGCTTCCGCCTGCTTGCGCCGCCTGCGCAGGACGACATAGAAGACCGGCGTCAGGAACAGGCCGAACAGCGTCACGCCGAGCATGCCGGAGAAGACGGCCGTACCGAGCGACTGACGCATTTCGGCGCCGGGACCGGTGGCGATCATCAGTGGCACGACGCCGAAGATGAAGGCGAAGGCCGTCATCAGGATCGGGCGCAGACGCAGATGACTGGCCTCGATAGCCGCCTCCACCGCACTCTTTCCCTCGGCCTGTGCCTGCCGGGCAAACTCGACGATCAGGATTGCGTTCTTGGCCGCAAGGCCGATCAGCACGATCAGCCCGATCTGCGTCAGGATATTGTTGTCCATCCCTCGCAGATACACGCCGATCAATGCCGCCAGAACCGCCAGCGGCACGATGAGGATGATCGCAAGCGGCAGGATCCAGCTTTCATACTGCGCCGACAGTGCCAGGAAGACGAAGATGACCGACAGGGCGAAGATGTAGATCGCCGTATTGCCGGTATGCTTTTCCTGATAGGCGAGTTCGGTCCATTCGAAGGTCGTGCCCGAGGGCAAGAGGTTCTTGGCCAGCCCCTCCATGGTGTCGAGTGCCGTACCCGTGGAAACCCCCGGCCCCGGATTTCCCTGCAGGGGGACCGAGACATACATGTTGTAGCGCTGGACGAGCGCCGGCCCAGTCGTATCGCGGATATCGACCAGCGTGCCGAGCGGCACGAGCGCGCCCGTTGCCGAGCGTACCTTCAGCGCCAGAATATCCTCGCGATCCATGCGATATTGCTGGTCTGCCTGCGCCCGCACCTGGTAGACGCGGCCGAAGGCGTTGAAGTCGTTGACATAGGACGTGCCGAGGTTGATCGACAGCGTCTCGAAGATATTCGGGATCGGCACATTGAGTGCGCGCGCCTTGTCACGGTCGATCGCCAGGAAATATTGCGGGCTGTTGGCGGAGAAGGTGGTGAAGACGCCGCTGACGCCCTTGTTCTGTGCGGCAACGCCCATCATCTGATAGGCGAGCGGCAGGATGCGGCGCATGTCCGGATTTTCCCGGTCCATGATCTGCATCTTGAAGCCGCCGGAATTGCCGACGCCGCGGATCGAAGGCGGCGGAATGGCGATGATGAAGGCTTCCTGGATACCTTGCAGGCTGCCGAAGAGCTGGCCGATGATCTTGGTCGCCGAATCTCCGGTTTTCAACCGTTCCTCGAATGGCTTGAACGGCGTGAAGATGACACCCGAATTCGAGGCATTGGTGAAAGTCGCACCGTTGAAGCCGGCGAAGGCGACGGCATTGGCGATACCAGGCGTCTTGCTGATGATATCGGTCGCCTTCTGGATGACGGCATTGGTGCGCGCGAGCGACGCGCCGTCAGGCAGCTGCACGACGACAATGGCATAGCCCTGGTCCATGGTTGGAACGAAGCCTTGCGGGACGATCCTGCCCATATACCAGGTTCCCGCCAGCAGCCCCGCGAAGACGAGAAGTGCACAGGCCAGCGCCGCCCAGGTTGTCACAAGGTGCCGGATGATCCACGAATAGCCGCCGCTCATCCGCTCGAAGCCGCGGTTGAACCCGTCACCCAAGGCGCGGCCGAACCGCGCGAAGACATTGTTGGATTTCTCATGACTGTGGGGGCGCAGCACGATCGCGGCGATCGCCGGCGAGAGCGTCAGCGAGTTCAGGCACGAAATCGCCGTCGCGACCGAAATCGTCACCGCAAACTGTCGGTAGAATTGGCCCGAGATGCCGGGAATGAAGGCTGTCGGCACGAAGACGGCGATCAGCACCAGCGAGATTGCCAGAACCGCCGTACCCACCTCGTTCATCGTCACATGCGACGCCTCTTTTGGCGTCATGCCGAGCGCGAGGTTTCGCTCGACATTCTCAACGACGACGATCGCGTCATCGACGACAATGCCGATGGCGAGCACCAGGCCGAACAGCGTCAGCATGTTCAGCGAGAAGCCGAAGGCGAGTAGGAAGGCGAAGGTGCCGATCAGCGATACAGGTATGGCGACGATTGGAATGATCGCCGTCCGCCAGGACTGCAGGAAGACCAGCACGACGATGGCAACGAGGATAGCTGCCTCGAAGATCGTCTTGTAGACCTCGTGGATGGATTCGGCGATGAACTCCGTTGGGTTATAGATGATGCGATATTCGAGCCCCTGCGGGAAATCCTGCGCCAGGCTTTCCATTGTCTTTTGAATATCGGCGGCGGCATCGAGCGCGTTCGTGCCGGGGCGTGCGAAGACGCCGAGCGCCACCGCCGGGCTGCCATTCAGATAGCTGTTTGTGACATAGTCCTGCGCGCCGAGTTCGATGCGAGCGACATCCTGCAGCTGCACGAGACGACCGTTGCCCGTCGCCTTCACGATGACGTAGCGGAATTGCCGTGCATCGGAAAAACGGCCCTGCGTGGTGACGGTATATTGGAAGGCGTTGGTGCCGGATACCGGTGGCCCGCCAATCGTACCGCCGGAAACCTGCACGTTCTGATCGCGAAGCGCCTGAACGATGTCGCCGGCGGTCATGCCGTAGGCGGCGAGCTTTTCCGGATCCAGCCAGATGCGCAGCGAATATTGCCGCTCGCCGAAGAGCTGGACGTCGCCGACGCCATCGAGACGAACGAGAAGATCGCGGATGCGCGTACGGGCATAGTTGGAAATATAGAGCTGGTCGTAGCGATTGTTCGGCGAGAGGAGATGCACGACCATCATAAGGTCGGGCGAGCTCTTGACCGTCGTGATGCCGATGCGGCGGACATCATCGGGCAGTCGCGGTTCGGCAATGGCGACGCGGTTCTGCACCAGCACCTGTGCCTTGTCGAGATCGGTGCCGAGCTTGAAAGTGATCGTCAGCGCCATGGAGCCGTCGGCGCTGGAATAGGAGGACATATAGAGCATGTCCTCGACGCCGTTGATTTCCTGCTCGATCGGCGTCGCCACCGTATCGGCAATGGTCTGTGCGTCGGCACCCGGATAGGAGGTACGCACGACGATGGTCGGCGGCGCGACTTCGGGATATTGCGCCACCGGCAGCTGGAAATAGGCGATGCCGCCGACGATCAGCAGCACGATGGATAGGACCGATGCAAAGATCGGCCGATCGACGAAGAAGTGGGAAAACCTCATTGGCTGGTCCCCTGTGCATCGGCCTGGGCCGGCGGCTCGTCATTCGTCGCCTGCTGCGGCAGTTCGATCAGCTGCGGCGTTACCTTGACGCCTGGGCGGATGCGTATCAGCCCGTTGACGACAATCGTCTCGTCACCGGTCATGCCGTCGCGGATGACGCGATAGCCATAGAGCTTCGGCCCGAGACGCACGGATTTCGGCGTGATGTTGCCTGCGGTATCGACGGTATAGACGACGCGCTGGTTCTGATCCGAACCGATGGCTTCATCCGGCACGAGGATCGCTTTGTAACTGTTGGACCCCTGCACCTGAACGCGTCCGAAGAGGCCAGGCTGCAGAATGAGATTAGGATTGGGAAAGCGCGCGCGAACGCGGATGGTTCCGGTCTCGTTATCGACGCGGTTTTCGGCGAAGTCGAGCTTGCCCTTGAACGGCTTCTGCTTGGAATCGGCAATCGTAACAGTCACATCGAGACCGCCGCCGCCCTGCTGCAGAGCACTGCCATTCTTACGGGCCTCGTCGGCATAGGAAAGCAGCCGGCGCTCATCGACATCGAAATAGAAGTCGATGGGATCGAGCGACACGATGGTCGTCAGCACTGTCTGATCGGCCTGCACGAGGTTGCCGACCGAGATCAGGCGCCGGTCGATACGGCCGCTGAGCGGCGCGGTAATCTTGGTGAAATCCATATCCAGATTGGCGCGATCGACCGTCGCCTGAGCACCGCGCACATTCGCCTGCGCCGAAATGAGATCGCGGCGTCGATCATCGAGCGTCGAAGCCGACTGGCTGCCCGTCGTCGATAGGGATTCCGCCCGCTTATATTGCGCATCGGCAAGCGTCAGCGACGATTTTGCCACTTCCAGCGAGGCAGTCGCCTCGTTCAGCGTGGTGATGAAGGGCCGCTGGTCGATGACAAAAAGCAGGTCTCCCTGCTTGACGATCGCGCCGTCCTGGAAATGCACCTCCTGCAGGTAACCACCGACCCGCGAGCGTACGGACACCTCATCGACCGCCTGGAAGCGCCCGATGAACTCGTCGCTGTCGACGACATCGCGAACCACAGGCTTGGCGACTGTAACAGGGGGCGCCGGCGGCGCACCTTGCGCAAGTGCCTGGGCACTGGAGAAAACGACAATAGCACAGCTCAACAAGACGGCACGCGGCAGCATCGGCATGAAGCCCCCCTTGAAAAACCGCATGCGGCAGTAGGCGCCGTCATCACGGTACGCTCACGAAATTTATCTGCAACTTTCCACGAAGAACCCGCCGCCATAGGCACAGTGAAATCAGGTCGCTTCGGACTTCCCCAACTTGCGCCACGGGCCACACGGGCCCGGGGGTATCAACCGGAGCGTGGTCCGGCAACATGCGTTTATGTATAAACGGTTTATCGGATTCGACAACAGGGAATGAACGGTCGCGACCGAGCGCAACCGATTGTTTTTACTGCATAGTAAAGACGCGCATAGGATGAGCCAATTTGAGCGTCAGCCCTCCAGCTCCTCGCGCAGCATTTCGAGCTCCAGCCATTCCTCTTCCATCTTTATCAGGCTTTCGCGCAGCTTTTCCATTTCCGCAGCAAGGCGATTGAAGGTTGCGGGATCCTTGGAAAAGAGGTTCGGATCGGCCATTTTCTTTTCGCGGACGGCAATTTCGGCTTCCGCCTTCGCCATTTCCTTCGGCAGGTTTTCGAGCGCAAATTTCTGTTTGTAAGAAAGCTTGCCCTTTCCCTTCGAGCTCTCGCCGGCCGGCACCGAAGCTTCGGTCGATTTCGGCTTTTCGGCTGCTTTTTCTGCCCGCCTGCGCTCCTCAATCGCCCCCTTGCGCTGAGCGAGCATGTCGGAATAGCCGCCGGCATATTCGATCCAGCGCCCGTCAGGCTCTTCCGGATCGGCGGGCGCAATCGTCGAGGTCACGGTACGGTCGAGGAAATCGCGGTCGTGGCTGACGAGGATGACCGTGCCGGCGAAACCGGAGACGATTTCCTGCAGCAGGTCGAGCGTCTCGATGTCGAGATCGTTCGTCGGTTCGTCGAGGATCAAAAGATTGGTCGGTCGCGATAGGATACGGGCCAACATCAACCGGGCGCGCTCGCCGCCGGAAAGATTCTTGATCGGAGTGCGCGCCTGCTCCGGCTGGAACAGGAATTCCTTCATATAGCCGGTCACATGCCGCTGCTCGCCATTGACGAGCAGGTTCTCGCCGCGACCGTCGGTCAGATAGTTGGCGAGCGTATCTTCCGGGTTCAGCTCCTCGCGCTTCTGGTCGAGCGTGGCGATTTCCAGATTGGTGCCGAGCTTTACAGTGCCGCTATCCGGCTCCAGCTGCCCGGTCAGCATCTTCAGAAGCGTCGTCTTGCCGGCGCCGTTCGGGCCGACAAGGCCGATGCAATCGCCGCGATGCACGCGGATCGAGAACGGCGCGACGATGAGCCGCTCATTATAGGACTTGGTGATCTTGTCCGCCTCGATCACCAGCTTGCCGCTTTCCTGCGCATCGGAAGCTGCCGCCTGTACCGTGCCCAAAGCGCCTTTGTGACCGCGATAGCGCGAGCGCATATCCTGCAATTCGCCAAGCCGGCGCATGTTGCGCTTGCGCCGCGCCGTCACGCCGTAGCGCAGCCAGTGCTCTTCGCGCTCGATCTGCTTGCCGAGCTTGTGCTGCTCCAGCTCTTCGGCCTCCAGCACCTGGTCGCGCCAGGCTTCGAAATGGCCAAAGCCCCTGTCCAGACGACGCGAAGTGCCGCGATCGAGCCAGACGGTCGCGGTCGAAACCTTCTCGAGGAAACGACGGTCGTGCGAGATCAGCACCAGCGCGCTGCGGCTCTTCTGCAGCTCGCCTTCCAGCCATTCGATGGTCGGCAAGTCCAAATGGTTCGTCGGCTCATCGAGCAGCAGGATATCCGGTTCGGGCGCCAGAACGCGCGCCAGTGCCGCGCGGCGCGCTTCCCCGCCGGAAAGGTTCTTCGGATCTTCCTCCCCGGTCAGACCGAGATGGGAGAGCAGATAGGTGACGCGATAGGGATCATCGCCAGGCCCGAGACCGGCCTCGGCATAGGCAGCCACCGTCTTGTAATCGGCAAAATCGGGTGCCTGCTCGAGATAGCGCACGGTTGACGACGGATGACGGAAGACCTCGCCCGACTGCGCCTCGACAAGGCCGGCGGCGATCTTCAGGAGCGTCGACTTGCCGGAACCGTTGCGTCCGACAAGGCAGATCTTGTCGCCCGGCTCCACCTGCAGGCCGGCACCGGCGAGCAAGGGCGCACCGCCGAAGCTCAGAAAGATGTCGTCGAGTTTCAGAATGGGAGGGGCCAAGATCAGACTCCGGAAAGGTCATAAGGGCGGGCAAGAACAATGGCCCTGCCGGTGCCGAGCGAAAAGCGCACATCGCCTTCCGCCACGTTGGAAATGGTGCGCGATGCGCCGAAGGGCAAATGAAAATCGCGCAAGGGGTAACGGGCATTGTCGATGAAAAGGCCCGTCAGATCGCTGAAACCAAGAACGGAGAACAACGAGCCCGATGGTAGCGCCAGCGTGAGTTCGCCTGGCGGAAGCGGCACCGCCTCCTCGTCACCCGACGTCAGCAGCACGTCGAAGCCTTTTTCGGCGAGCTGGATACCATAAAGCAGGTGCTGGATCGCATGGTCGGAGCGTTCGCCGCCCATGGCACCCGCCAGGATCAGCCTCGTGGCGCCGCGATCGATCGCTTCCGAGACGGCGATCTCACCGTCGGTTGCAGCCTTCGCCGCCGGATAGGGCTGCCTGGGCACATTCGGAAAGGCCCCCTGCAGATCGGCAGGCGTGGAATCAAAATCGCCGACCCACAGCTCCGGTTCCACCCCAATCGCGAGGGCATGGCGCATGCCGCCGTCGGCCGCCATGAAGCGGCTGCCGGAAACCGCAGCGCGCAATCGCTCCGTCAGGCGAAGCTCGCCGCCGAGCAGGATGGTGAAGGTAGTGGACTGGCTCATGAGGCAAGCCCATAGCGCAAAGTCATATCTCTAGGGAAGAGCGCCGTTACCGGAACGGTGCCGCCGAGCCGATCATTCGGTCGTTTCCTTCATGGCGGCCTGGACGACACGTTCATAGCCGCTGACATAACGATCGAACAGAAACGAAAAGCTCTCGATGTCTTCGGGCGACCAATCGGCAAAGATGCTTCCGATAACGGCGTATTTCTGCACCTGGATTTCCGATAGCAAGCGCTGCCCGAGTGCGGTCAGCACCACGACGATACGCCGCGCATCCGCCTGCGATGCCTTACGGCGCAACACACCGCGCGCCACCATGTCGGCAGTGATGCGGCTCGCGCGCGATGGATCGATGCGCAAGAGCTCGGCAATCGTGCCAACGGTCACTTCTCCCGTATCTTCCGCCCGCCGCACGACATCGAGCACATCGAGATGCGAAAGCTCAAGCCCCGGGGCCACGTGTTGAATGGCGAGCCTGCCGATCATGCGGCGGCCGGTCAGCAAGCGCATGCGCATCATCGCCTGACCGATGCGCAGAAACTTCTCGTCTTCGGCCAGCGTCGGAACTTCGATATCTTTTGTATTCGGCGCAGATGTCATCCCTAAAGCATAGCAGAGGTCGGGACGAAACAAAACATGCAAATGGCATTCACCTGCCATTGACAATTATATGCTAATAGCACATATATTCACTCATGAAGACCGGGCGTCCCGCGCATTCGTTCGATAGCGCAGCGTTCCGGCCCAGTTCGGGTTCTTGCTCCATGGACATGCAGACAAGCTTCACACCGCTCGTGGCGGATCACAAACGGCGGCTTATTCTTTTCCTCTTTCTGATGACTGCCATGTTCATGGCAACGCTCGACAACCAGATCGTCTCAACGGCACTGCCGACGATCGTCGGCGAGTTCGGGCATCTCGATCGCTTCGGCTGGATCGGCTCAGCCTATCTTCTCTCGCTGTCCGCCGTCATGCCCGTCTACGGCAAGCTCGGCGATCTCTTCGGCCGCAAATATGTGATGATGACGGCGATCGCGATCTTCACGGTCGGCTCTGCCGTCTGTGGCTTGGCCGTCTCGATGGATACGCTGATCGCCGCCCGCGTCCTTCAAGGCTTCGGCGGTGGCGGCATCATGGTCTCGATCTTTGCTGTCAACGCCGATCTCTTCGAGCCGCGCGAGCGTGCGCGCTACCAGAGCTATTCGAGCCTCGTGCTGATGGCGTCGGGTGCCATCGGCCCCGTTCTCGGCGGCACGATGAGCGATCTTTTCGGCTGGCGTTCGATCTTCCTCGTCAACGTGCCGATCGGCTTCATCGTGCTTGCCGGCCTCGCCTTCATGCTGCCCTACCGCAAGCCTGCCCGCCGTCCGAAGATCGATTATGCCGGCGCCATCGTCCTTGCCCTGACGACGACAAGCATTGTGCTTGCTGCCGACGGAAGCGAACTCTTCGGGTCGCTGCTATCGCCGCAATGCCTCGGTATTATTGCCTTCGGGGTAATCTGCGCCATTGCCTGGGTCTTCATCGAGCGCCGCGCACCCGAGCCGATTGTGCCGATGACGCTGTTCCGCAATCCGACATTCGGCCTTCTGCTGATCCTCTCGATCACCAGCGGCGCCGTCGCCATCGGCATGGTCAATTACTTCGCGCTCTTCCTGCAGACGACGACAGGCCTTTCTCCCTCCATGGCCGGGCTGCTGTTCATTCTCCTGACCGGCGGCATCGTCTGCGGCTCGCTCTCCGCCGGCCGGCTGATCGCGGCCAAAGGCCGTTACAAGCCCTTTGCCGTCGCCAGCGCCACCTGCAGCACCATCGCATTCGCTTCGCTCGCCTTCGTCCATGCCGGCACGCCCATCGTCCTCATTGGCGGCCTGATGCTGCTGCACGGCATCGGCATCGGCCTTGCCCAGCAGGTGCCCGTTATCGGCGTACAGAATGCAGCGGCTGCCCGCGACGTCGGCGCTGCGACCGGCGCCGTCACGCTGTCGCGCATGGGCGGTGCCTCCATTGCCATCTCCATCTACGGCGCCATCATCGCCGCCAAACTCGGCAATGTCGGCGTCTCCATATCCGGCGTACCAAACATCGAGGAGCTGACGCCGAAGATGATGGCCGCCTTGCCCGAGATAACCCGCGAGGCCGTCGCCAACGCCTATGCGAGCGCCTTCAGTCCGTTGTTCATGACGGCAGCCGGCATCTGCATGCTTGGTCTCCTGACCTCGCTGACGCTGAAGAATGTGCAGCTCCCGGGTGCCGCGAAGAAATTCGAAAGCCCGGCGGTCGCGGAGGCTGCCGAGTAAATCCTTCATGCTGCAATCGACAAGGGAATCATTTCCCTTGTCATCCCTCCGTCACAAGGCTAAATCTGCCGACGCTCTAACGGGGTGCCTTATGTCCTTCAGGACATTTGGCTGAGAGGCTTTCACCGGCCAACCCGCGGAACCTGATCCGGCTAACACCGGCGGAGGGATTAGACGCGTGACGAAATCATAGCGCCCTTTCCCCTTCAGACGAAACCCAGAGCATGATGCCGAAAAACGGAAACGGTTTTCGGACGACATCATGCCCTAATTATTTGATTTTAGAGCGGATTCAGATTTTAGGTCGGTAGACCTGGAATCATCCGGCTCTAGGAGGAGGCGCGACCATGCACAACCGTTCGCTATTGTCATTCTTCGCCGGCCTGGCCCTTGCCGCCGGAACGACCCTTTTTGCCGCGCAGCCTGCCGCTGCAGCCGACAAGACCCTGACCATCTACACCTATGAGAGCTTCACCGCCGACTGGGGTCCTGGCGCCAAGGTCAAGGCCGCCTTCGAAAAGACCTGCGGCTGCACGGTCAATTACGTCGCCGTCACCGATGGCGTTGCACTTCTCTCCCGGCTTAAGCTGGAAGGAACGGGCACCAAGGCCGATGTCGTTCTCGGCCTCGACACCAATCTTATCGACGAAGCCAAGGATACCGGCCTCTTCGACGCAAGCGGCGTCGACACCTCGGCCCTCAAGGTTCCCGGCGGTTTCAAGGACGACGTCTTCGTGCCCTACGACTACGGCCATTTCGCCGTGATCTATGACAGCCAGACGGTCAAGAACCCGCCCAAGAGCATGAAGGATCTCGTCGAGGGCGATCCCGCGCAGAAGATCGTCATCGAGGATCCGCGCACCTCGACGCCGGGTCTCGGCCTGCTGCTCTGGGTAAAGTCGATCTATGGCGACAAATCCGCCGATGCCTGGGCGAAGCTCAAAGGCCGCATCCTGACGGTCACCCCCGGCTGGTCGGAAGCCTATGATCTCTTCACCAAGGGCGAAGCGCCGATGGTGCTCTCCTACACGACGTCGCCGGCCTATCACATGATCGAAGACAAGACCGATCGCTATCGGGCCGCCGCCTTCTCGGAAGGGCATTACATTCAGATCGAGGTCGCCGGCCTCCTAAAGTCCTCGCCGAACAAGGAACTTGCCCGCGATTTCCTGAAATTCATGATCTCCACCGGCTTCCAGGACATCATTCCGACAAGCAACTGGATGATGCCGGCCGCCGCCACTTCCGAGCCGCTGCCGGATGCCTTCAGCAAGCTCGTCGTGCCGTCGAAGACCTTCCTGATGAGCCCTGCCGACGTCGACAAGAACCGTAAAGCCTGGATCGACGAATGGCTGACCGCCACCAGCGGCAACTGATGCCTTGATCATACTCACGGCACCCGAGCGAAGGCGCGCTATTTCCGGCGGGGCGTTCAGCCTCGGCAGCATTGCGCTCTTCGTCGGGATCGCCGTTCTTGTTCTCCTCTCCGCCGGCATCGAATCCGGCGGCGACACCTCGCTCACAGACCCATATCTGCTGCGCATCCTGCGCTTCACACTGCTGCAGGCGGTGCTTTCGACACTGCTCTCCATTGTGCTCGCCATTCCGGTCGCCCGCGCATTGGCGCGCCAGCCGCGCTTTCCCGGCCGGCTGTGGCTGATCCGGCTGATGGCCGTGCCGATGGGCCTGCCGGTGCTGATCGGTGCACTCGGCCTGCTCGGCATATGGGGCCGGCAGGGCCTCATCAATCAGGCGCTATCAGCACTCGGCCTGTCGCAGCCCGTCAGCATCTATGGCCTGGCCGGTATCCTGCTTGCGCATGTCTTCTTCAACATGCCGCTCGCCTGCCGGCTTATGCTGGCCGGACTGGAGCGTGTGCCAGCGGAATATTGGCTCGTGGCCGGCGGACTCGGCATGCGGCCCATCTCGGTCTTCCGCTTCATCGAATGGCCTATCCTGCGCGGCCTCATTCCCGGCATCGCCGGCCTGATCTTCATGCTCTGCGCCACCAGCTTCACGCTTGTCCTGATCCTCGGCGGCGGTCCGGCCGCAACGACGCTGGAAGTGGCGATCTACCAGGCGCTCCGCTTCGATTTCGATCCTGGCCGCGCCGTAATGCTGTCGCTGCTGCAGATCGTCGTCACCCTCCTTGTGCTTGGCGCCATGACGCTGTTTCGCGCTCCCGACGATCATGGCCTCACCGGCGGGCGAGCGCTGCGCCGCATCGATGGACAGGGCATGGCTGCGCGATGCATCGATGCTGCGCTACTGGCGGCCGCGACGCTCTTTCTGGGCATGCCGCTCGCCTCGGTCGTCGTGACCGGCCTCGCGGCCAATCTTTTCAAGCTCGTCTCCCAGCCGATCTTCCTGCAGGCGGCAGTCACAAGTCTTGCAATCGCGCTTGCTGCGGGCCTTCTGGCCGTGCTGGCATCCTTCGCGATCATTCGCGCCCGCTCGGTGATATCGGCCGATCGCCGAAAGTCCCTCGGTCCACGCAGCCTCGCGCTCGCATTAGGCGCAAGCTCCTCCCTCATCCTACTGGTGCCACCGATCGTGCTGGCAACCGGCTGGTTCCTGGCACTCAGGCCATTTGGCGATCCCAGCCGCTTTGCCGCCGTCCTCATCATTGTCATCAATGCGCTGATGGCGCTGCCCTTCGTCATGCGCGTCATCGAGCCGGCCTATACGGTCCATGTCAGCCGCACCGGGCGGCTGGCGGCAAGCCTCGGCCTTCACGGCATTGCGCGCCTGCGCATGGTCGATTGGCCGGGTCTGCGCAAACCGCTCTTCACGGCGCTCTCCTTCGCCATGGCCCTGTCGCTCGGCGATCTCGGCGCAGTCGCGCTCTTCGGCTCCGACAGTCTGATGACCCTGCCCTGGCTGGTCTACAGCAAGCTCGGCAGCTACCGCACCAACGACGCCGACGGATATGCCTTGATCCTCGGCATGGTATGCCTTCTCCTGACCATAGCCGGAACCGCGGGCCAGGGCGCGCCGGATGACGAAAGCAGGCGAAATGACTGACGGCAGCACCATGACGGCAGAAGGCATCAGCATGGAAGGGGTCGAACTGCGCCTCGGCACGCATGACTTCCGCTTCGATTGCGCATTGCCGCAGGGCAAGATCATCGCCATTGCCGGACCCTCGGGATCGGGCAAATCGACCTTCCTCAATTTGCTGGCAGGCTTCGAACAACCTGACCGCGGCCGCATCCTGCTCGCAGGACAGGACGTGAGCGGCCAGCATCCCGCCGAACGGCCGGTGTCTCTCGTTTTCCAGGACAACAACCTCTTCGCTCATCTCGATCTCTTCACCAATGTCGGCCTTGGCATCAGCCCGTCATTGAGGCTTTCGAAGGAGGATCGGCAAAAGGTCTCGGAGGCCTTGGCGCGGGTCGGACTAGCCGGTTTTGAAAAGCGCAAGCCGGGAACGCTTTCCGGCGGCGAGCGCCAGCGCGCCGCTTTCGCTCGGGCTCTGGTGCGCGACAAGCCAATCCTGTTGCTGGACGAGCCTTTCGCCGCGCTCGATCCCGGCCTGCGCTCCGGCATGGTCGAACTTCTGAAAACTCTGCATCGCGAAACCGGCAATACGGTGCTGATCGTCTCGCATGACCCGGCCGAAGTGCGGCGCCTTGCCGACCACGCCGTCTTCATCGACGGCGGCACGATCAAGCTGACCGCGCCCATCGAAACCTTCCTGCAAGCGGACGGGATTCCGGCATTGACCACATTTCTGCAACATTGATTGTGTCATGGCAGCTTGCCGCCGGCTTTGCCTTAATTTCGTCTAGCGAAGCGGCTGAAAGTCCTCGGAAATGCTTGCTAAAATACAACGCTGCCACATTTAAACGGAGTCTCGCTATGCAACCGGTGCCAAAATCGGCTACAGCAAGAGGTGGAAGCCGTCCGGGTAACGGCAGATCGATGGGGGCGAAAACAACCTCTATTGGCGCACGACCATGATCGGCCCGGTAAGGATCAACCGGATTTGGCGCCGAGCCGGCATGACAGCGAAATGAGTAGGATGCAGGTCCTGAAGCAGAGCAAGCGAGCAGAACGAAGGATCGATGCGACCGTCGCAGCCCGTTTGCGCCGTTTTGTGCCTTTCCTTGCAGCCGCAGCAATGTTGAACAGCTGCCAGACGGTGATGGATCAATCCTATCAGCCGAGCGTTTCGCCCTCCGCCAATCCGCAGATCGTTTCCGAAGTGCAGAAGAACGACCCGCGCGCGCAGATGGGCGCCCGCGAGCATCCGCGCATCCTCGCAAGCTATGGCGGAGAATACAAGGATGCCAAGACCGAGAGGCTCGTTGCCCGCATCGCCGGCGCCTTGACCAGCGTGTCGGAGAATCCGCAGCAGTCCTACCGCATCACCATTCTCAATTCGCCCTCGATCAACGCCTTTGCCCTGCCCGGTGGCTATCTCTATGTGACGCGCGGCCTTCTGGCGCTTGCCAATGATGCGTCCGAAGTCGCCGCGGTGCTGTCGCATGAGATGGCGCACGTAACAGCCAATCACGGCATCGAGCGGCAGAAGCGTGAAGAAGCCGAAGTCATCGCCAGCCGCGTCGTTTCGGAAGTCCTGTCGAGCGATCTGGCCGGCAAGCAGGCGCTTGCCCGCGGCAAGCTGCGTCTTGCCGCCTTCTCGCGCCAGCAAGAACTCCAGGCCGACGAGATCGGCATTCGCACACTGGGCCAGGCCGGCTACGATCCTTACGCCGCCGCGCGCTTCCTGAACGCGATGGAGGACTATAGCCGCTTCATGTCGGCCAATTCCGACGTCGACCAGAGCCTGGACTTCCTTTCGAGCCACCCGAGCACGCCGCAGCGTATCGACCTTGCCAAGGCGCACGCGCGCGAATTCGGCGAGGAAGGTAAGGTCGGCGACATCGGCCGCGACTATTATCTCAACGGCATCGACGGCCTGCTCTATGGCGACAGCCCCGAAGAAGGCTATGTGCGTGGCCAGACCTTCCTGCATGGCGGCCTCGGCATCCGCTTCGACGTTCCGCCCGATTTCCGTATCGACAACAAGGTCGAAGCCGTCATGGCGACCGGCCCCGGCGACATTGCCATCCGCTTCGACGGCGTAGCCGACACCCAGAACCAGAATCTGACGAACTATATCTCCAGCGGCTGGGTCACCGGCCTCGATCCCTCCTCGATCAGGTCGATCACCGTCAACGGCATGCCGGCCGCCACTGCGCGCGCCTCAGCCGACCGCTGGGATTTCGATGTGACCGTGATCCGCGACCGCACGCAGATCTTCCGCTTCCTGACGGCGGTGCCGAAGGGGAATATCGCTCAGCTCGATCAGACCGCCAATGTGCTGCGTGCCAGCTTCCGGCATATGAACCCGGAAGAGGCGGCCTCGCTGAAGCCGCTGCGTGTTCGCGTCGTTACCGTCAAGCCCGGCGACACCATCACCACGCTCGCCGCCCGCATGATGGGCACGGACCGCAAGCTCGACCTGTTCAAACTGATAAATGCCCTGCCAACCGGGGCAAACATTGCACCGGGCGACAAGGTCAAAATCATTTCGGAATAATAGCGGGACGACTTCTCCCGGACGGGAGAAGCGCACACTCAGGCGTAGCTGGCCATCCGGGGATCCGCATCCACCAGGGCGTTGCGGAGCTTGTCCATCGCGCGGCTTTCGATCTGGCGCACGCGCTCCTTGGAAATGCCAAGATCGGCACCGAGCTCTTCGAGCGTCGCGCCGTCTTCGACCAGGCGGCGCGCTTGGATGATCTTCATTTCACGTTCGTTGAGATGTTTCAGCGCCGACGCCAGCCAAACGCGACGGCGCTCGCCGTCGATCATGTCGGACACCTGCTCGTCGGGAAGCGGCTCGTCGCTGATCAGGAAATCGATGCGCTCGGCACTTTCGGAATCGCCAGCAATGGAGGGGGCCTGCAGGGAGGTATCGCTACTGGAGAGGCGCGCATCCATCGTCTGCACATCCGTAAGGCTGACGCCGAGCGTCACGGCGATTTCCTCATGGATGGACTGGACGGTGACGTTGGAATTGCTGCGGGCAAGCTTGGCGCGCAAACGGCGCAGATTGAAGAACAGCGCCTTCTGGGCGGAACTCGTGCCGCCGCGCACGATCGACCAATTGCGTAGGATATAGTCCTGGATCGAAGCGCGGATCCACCAGCTTGCATAGGTGGAGAAACGAACTTCCCGCTCCGGTTCGAAGCGGGCGGCCGCTTCCAGCAGGCCGACATAGCCTTCCTGCACCAGATCGCTCATCGGCAGTCCGAAGTTACGAAACTTCCCCGCCATGGAAATGACGAGGCGCATATGGGCAGTTGCGATCTGATTGCGGGCGCCGCGATCGTCGTGGTCTTTCCAGCGTATGGCGAGATCGTGTTCTTCGTCGCGATCGAGATAGGGAGCAGCCATCGCAACTTTGATCATGCGTCGATCTGCAGACATATTCGTCATATGCATCTCCTGGGTTTCGGCCTCAAATCGTCTCTATGCCGCGGTCGACGAAAAGGGCAGCAAGCATCGTTTCCGAACATCGCTGTTCGGATGGAAATCAATGAATGAAATTGCAAATTGGAAACCGATTATCCGGGCCACCGGATGATCGATGACTAGTCTAGTTCGATCTCATCGAACGGGTCTGACGATTGAATCATCTTCAGATCGCCGGGGAGCTTCGAGTGAAAACGCATAGGCCGGTCCTCGTGAATATCTATAAAACGGCCTGTCTGCATACCCCTCTCCACAGGAGTGTACCCACACGGACCGCCAACACAGGGGCTTAAACGCATCAGAACGGAAAAGGTTCCAAAGAAAAAACCCGGCACGAAGGCCGGGTTTTTTGAAGCATATTGGCGTGTGGCCTTATGCGGCTTCGTCCTGCGAATCGTCTTCTTCGACGACCTTGCCGCGCTTCGGTCCCTTGTTCAGGTTGGTTTCGACAAGGCGAACGGCTTCGGTTTCCGACATCTTGTTGACAGCAGCGATTTCGCGCGCCATGCGGTCAAGTGCTGCTTCATAAAGCTGACGTTCGGAATAGGACTGTTCCGGCTGATTCTCGGCGCGATAGAGATCGCGAACAACCTCTGCGATCGAGATCAGATCGCCGGAATTGATCTTGGCATCGTATTCCTGCGCGCGGCGCGACCACATGGTGCGCTTGACGCGGGCCTTGCCCTGCACGACCTTCAATGCACGCTCGACGAAATCGGTCTCGGAAAGTTTGCGCATGCCGATGCTCATGGCCTTGGCCACCGGAACCTTCAGGCGCATCTTGTCTTTCTCGAAGTCGATCACGAACAGCTCGAGCTTCATGCCTGCGACTTCCTGTTCTTCGATCGCAGTGATCGTGCCGACACCGTGGGCCGGATAAACGATCGCTTCACCAGTCTTGAAGCCATGGCGTGCTGCTGAAGGTTTTTTCTGCTGGGTCGTCATTCTTTTCAAAAACTCCCTGTTATGCGCCCCGTTAGGGCCGGGGTGCCGGGTCAGTCAGGCCCGGATGAGACGGACGTACCGTCGGGTCACTTCATCCTGGTCCAGCCAGACTTATGCAAACAGAAACCCACCCATCGCGATCAGGGACCCGACAACACAATACGTTGATATGTCAAGGAAACCGCGTACGGATTGGTGATTTGCTTTCGTGATGGTTTTGGGCATGCGAAATGCCGCTGTGGATCAGTGTGACGACCCTATCACAAAAATCTGAGGAAATCAATAATTTGCTGCACACGCGCCAAATTGGCCACGTTGACCAGCCTGCGGCCCAATGGCAGTGATTCGCATTCTGCAATATCGGCTACACCTTTATCGAGGGCCTGTCACGGCCTTCGATCAGTCGCCCGTGCCGGGATTGGCCGAGAAATACTTCTCGAATTTTCCCTGTTCGCCATCCATTTCCTTGGCTTCCGGCATCGGGTCACGCTTGACCGTGATGTTCGGCCAGATGGCAGCATATTCCGCATTGACCTTCAGCCACTTGTCGAGACCCGGTTCCGTATCGGGCTTGATCGCCTCGGCGGGACATTCCGGTTCGCAGACGCCGCAATCGATGCATTCGTCGGGATGGATGACGAGGAAGTTTTCACCTTCGTAGAAGCAGTCTACAGGGCAGACTTCCACACAATCGGTATATTTGCAGCGGATGCAATTGTCGGTCACGACATATGTCATGAAGCACTCCAGGAATGTATCTAGCTTCCGCGGATGCGCAACCTGGAACGTCGCGCCCTTTCCACGGAGCCGAACGGGCAGACGAATGCACCATACGCAAACGCGCCGTCCGGCTGGTTACCGGCAGGTTGATCGTGAGGTATCGACTTTGTCAGCCAATTTCAAGGACAAACAATCGCAAAACCCGTCCGCAACAGGCAGAGTTTTCTAATCATCGTCGGAGGTGAGGCGATCGATCGCACGCCGATCCCTTTTTGTGGGCCTGCCGCTGCCGGGTGCCCGCAACGCCTGCTCGAATGGGGTGAGGCGTTTTGTCTCATCCGGCGGAGGCGTCAGATCTTCGTAAAGCAGCCTGGCTTCTTCGAAGGGACCTCTGCGCTCGCCGGCCGACCGCACGATCAACACTATGTCCCGCCGCTCCAGCGAGAGCTCGATGCGGTCACCAGCCTTGACGCCGAAACTCGGCTGCACGACCCGCTCGCCATTCACCCGGACGCTGCCGCTCTGCACATAGACCTGCGCCAATGAGCGGGATTTCACCATGCGGGCAAAGAACAGCCATTTGTCGATGCGCTGGCGCGAACCGGAAAATGGCTGTTTCTCGTCCGTCATGACCTATTTCTTCATCTGCTCCTTGAGGGCAGCGAGCTTGGCGAAAGGAGAATCCGGATCGATCGGCTTTTCCTTGCGCGGCGGCTTGGCTTCGAAGCGCAACGGCTGCGAGGCACCGCGATTGTTGCGATCATTCCGGTCGCCACGTTCCTGACGATCACCGCGTTCGCCGCGGTTGCCCTGATGCTGCGGACGGCCGCCCTCGCGATTGCCGCGCGGACCCTTGTCACTGCCACGAGCCTCACGATTGTCGCGTCCATCGCGGCGATCACGACCGCCTTCGCGATTGCCTTCGCGATTGCCTTCACCGGCTGCCTGCTCGCCACCACGACGATTGCCCTGCTGACCGCGCCCCTCGCCTTGCTGACCGCGACGATCGCCATGGCCGCGGCCACCTTGCCGCTGCTGATGGTCGTTGCGGCCACCCAGACGCCAGAGCAGAACAGGCTTCGGTTCCGTCGGCTCTGCGGCGACTTCTGCAACGGCAACAGGCTCGGCAGCTACGGCAACTTCCGTCTCAGCAGGTGCCTCGGCTGGAGCGGTTGTTTCCGGCGAAACGGCTTCTACTTCCTTAGCCGGCTCGTCAGTCGCGGTGTCGGCATCATCATGGTCGGCCTTTTCAACTGTGGCGTCCCCTGCCGGTGCAGCGGGCGCTGCAGCCGCATCCTGCTGAGCGAGGAAGGCCGTAGCCTCCTCCGCCTTCACCGCATCGGCGCGATAGCCGAGACCCTTGAGGATTTCCTCCATGTCCTCGAGCGTCGCGCCGAGAATGGAGAGCATCGCAGTCGTCGTCGTGAAACGACGGCCGTCATAAGCGCCGTCGGGGCGCGAAGCCTGGCCGGGCTTCCACTGCAGCAGCGGACGGATGAGGTCCGCCAGGCGCTCGAGGATGTCGATGCGCACCGCACGCTTGCCGAGGAACCGGAAGCCGGCAAGCTTGTAGAATGTGCGCTCATAGCCCGGATCGGTAACGACCGAGGTACGGCCAGCGGCCAGAACCGGGATCAGATCGCCATAGCCCGGCTTGTCCAGGCCATCGTTCTTCAGCGCCCAGAGGAGCGTGATGAGCTCGGCCGGAGCCGGCTTCAGCAGCGCGGGCACGAAAATATGGTACGCGCCGAAGCGAACGCCGTAGCGGCGCATCGAGGCACGCCCGTCCTGATCCAGCGATTTCACTTCTTCCGTGACGTCGCGGCGGAACAGAACGCCGAGATTCTCCACCAGCTGGAAAGCCAGCCCCTTGGCAAGGCCCTGCAGATCTTCGGCACGCTGGAGATCGTCCAGCGGCTTCAGGATCGTGCTGATATGATGGTTCACGAAACGCTCGATACGGGCGGCGACATGATCGCGCGCATTGCTGGTCAGCTGTTCGTCGGCCAGCAGGATGACGCGCGGACGCATGACATGATCGCTGCCTGATAGGCGCGCGACAGGGTCGCCGAGCCAGCGCACGAGGCCATCGGCACTGATCGCGAGATCGCCGTTGCCGGCCGCATGCAGGCGTGCGGCACGTGCCTCGAACTCCAGCCCGAGCGCCTTCTGCGAGGCGGTCTGGACAGCCTTGGCGTCCGGGCCCTCGGTCCCTGCGATAGGCGTGAACCGGAATCCGGTCAACTGTCCCACATGATGCCCCTCTACGAAGACATCTCCATTCACACTGATTTCAGCTTCCAGCATCGCATTCTCTCTCAGGCGCTTCATGAGCACAGATGTCCTGCGATCAACAAAGCGTTTCGTCAACCTCTCATGTAACGCGTCGGACAATCGATCTTCGATTTCCCGCGTCTTTTCTTGCCAGTGTGTCGGATCGGCAAGCCAGCCGGGCCGGTTCGACACATAGGTCCAAGTCCTTATCTGCGCGATTCGCGCCGAAAGCGTGTCGATCTCGCCATCCGTCCGATCGGCGCGATGCACCTGTTCGGCCAGGAAGTCCTCTTTCACCGTGCCATAGCGCACGAGATCAGAAAAGAGGGTGGCGATGAGATCAGCATGCTGGGCAGGCGTGATGCGCCGATAGTCGGGAAGCGCACAGGCCTCCCACAATTTCTCAACCCGAGCCGGGTTGCTGGCAAGATCGACTATCTCCAGATCGCGTGACAGATATTCCAATGCCTGCTGGTCTACCGCAGGCAGCGCGCGCGTCAAGCCCTGCACGCGAGGCGCGTCTTCCAAACTGCTACGCAACGCCGCGATCGAAGCGAAATCCAGTTCTTTGGTGCGCCATTGCAGCACCTTGACCATGTCGAATTCGTGTCCCTCGATCCGGCGCACGAGTTCGTCGTCGAAAGGATCGACCTGTCCCGTCACCCCGAAGGTACCGTCCTTGAGATGGCGGCCGGCGCGACCTGCGATCTGACCGAGCTCGGCCGGATTGAGATTGCGGAATTGATAGCCGTCGAACTTGCGGTCCTGCGCAAAGGCGACGTGATCGACATCGAGGTTGAGCCCCATGCCGATCGCATCGGTCGCAACCAGATATTCGACATCGCCGGCCTGATAGAGAGCCACCTGCGCATTGCGGGTACGCGGGCTGAGCGCCCCGAGAACAACCGCCGCGCCACCGCGCTGGCGGCGGATAAGCTCTGCGATCGCATAAACCTCGTCGGCGGAAAAGGCGACGATGGCCGTGCGCTGCGGCAGGCGCGTGATCTTCTTCTGCCCGGCGTAGAAAAGATGCGATAGCCTCGGCCGTTCGAGGACGGTAATCCCAGGCAGAAGCTGTTCAAGGATCGGCCGCATCGTGCCGGCGCCGAGCAGCAGGGTTTCATCGCGGCCGCGCAGATGCAGAAGGCGGTCGGTAAAAATATGTCCGCGCTCCAGATCGCCGGCAAGCTGCACTTCGTCGATCGCAACGAAGGAGGCGCGCGTCTCGCGCGGCATGGCCTCCACCGTGCAGACCGAATAGCGCGCATTTGGCGGCGATATCTTTTCCTCGCCGGTCACCAGCGCGACATTGTGCGCGCCGACCTTCTCGACGACGCGCGTATACACTTCACGGGCAAGCAGCCGCAGCGGCAGGCCGATCACGCCGCTGCCGTGTGCCACCATGCGCTCGATGGCATAATGGGTCTTGCCGGTATTGGTCGGTCCGAGCACTGCGGTCACGCCGCGTCCGCTCAGGATCATGGGCTGCGAAGTCTGAGTCATAGGTCCGTGCATAGGCGAGAAACAGCCGTCTTCCGATCAGCCAGTTCCTCCTGGAGGAAACGAACAGATGACGACCATATGTGACAAAGGCAAGACCCGAATGAAAAAACAGATGCGGCAACATTCGATTTCATATTTGAGCGCCTCAACCATAAGCTACATTTACGTTGCATCCCATGCGAGTCCGGGCGATTCCGGAACAGCCTGAGAACGAATCGGAGACGAATCGCTGACTCCGTCATGTTCCTTATTTGTTCACGACTACATATGGATTTCAATGAAAAGATTCCCACCAAATGCTGAATCTCGTTTACACGGCTTTCCGCAGGAAAAAGGAGTCAAGCGGAGAATCCTCAGCCAGAGAAATTTCGCGCCGCGCCATCGTTAACAATCTGTAAATAATAAAGTTTCGCATGAATCAGCGGACGACATCAACATCCAGGCCAAAGCCGGAACGAATCGGCGACGAATCGCAGATTCCAAGCAATTCTGTTTTTGTTCTCCACAATATCTAGCGTTTTCCCGGCAGGGACATACCGGACTCTGAATGGTTGAGATGCGAATCCGAGCCGAATCTGCGATTGCGGTTCGTCTTTTGACGAGCGCAGCTATAATGAATCGACAAATGCACGCAAAAGGTGCAATCGTTAACACAACGATCAAAGCCGGAACGAATCGGTGACGAATCGCGGATATCAGCGGGTATCGCATTTGTTCACGGCTACATGTTGTATTTCGCCGGAGCAGCATCGCGACATAGAGGTCAGCTTGAAGGGCAATGCTGTTGCGGAGTTCGCTGCAAATTAACGAATCCGCCCACGAACACACCACCTGGACGATATTTGCCGGCGGCAGCATCCTTGTATTCGGCATGGCGGCAAACGCCGAGCCGTTAACCAAAGTTCAAATGCAGAACGAATCGCCGACGAATCACGGACATCCGCTCTTTCTCGTTTCGTTCACCACAACCCTTTGTATTTTAAAGGTATTTTAACCATATAAATGAATTTGCCGCCGCGCCAGCAACCGTCACCCGATGCAATCCTTTTTAAGGGTTTGCTAAGCATCCCAACTGCTGCGCGCGTGCATTTTTATTTCTTAGCCGGAACAATTGTCGCGCATGCAAGTTTCTATGAGCAGAATTGAGGAATTCGTCCATTCACTGGAACAGTTTCGAGTGGGAAAGCTGGAAGGTTAACGCCATATCGAACAGCGATAATGGCGGGATATTCGAGCCGGACGGACATGGAGGAGACATATCATGCTTGGTACGGTATTGCTTGTCATACTGATTCTGCTGCTGGTTGGCGCACTTCCCAGCTGGGGTTACAGCCGGTCTTGGGGGTATGGCCCATCGGGTGGTCTCGGGCTTGTTCTCGTCATTGTCCTCATTCTATTGTTAATGGGGCGCATCTGATCCGCCGACATTGTTCAAACCTCGCAACATCAGGGAGCTAACACCATGAAGAAGATTATCGTCGCGATCGCCCTCGTCGGCGCATTGGCGTCGTGCACGGCAACGGAAAAAGGTACGGCGATCGGCGCCGGTACCGGCGCGCTGATCGGTGGCGTCGCCACCCACAGCTGGGGCGGCGCTGCCGTCGGCGCGGTCGCTGGCGGCGTAGTCGGCAACCTCATCGGACGTTCGGAAGATCGTCGCGGCTACTGCATCTATCGCGACCGCTATGGTCACCGTTACGAGGCTCGCTGCCGCTAAGGCCTTGCCTGACCGGTCGCCACCGGCGGCCGGTCAGGATTCGCTCTCGGAACAACTTTAGGGAGCGGTAGTTTCCTCAACAAAATCTTCTTCCCGCGCCGTCGGTTACGGCGAGGCGGCAGTGTTTTGAGAAAGGAACGGCATCATGGCCGCAATCATCGCAAGCAGTGCAGCACTCGTGCTTACCGGCACCACTTTTTACGCGCTCGTAAGCGCGGCGAGAGCTCGAGACAGGGAGAAGCGGCAGGTCGCCCTTGAGGCCGTCATCCTGGAATTCAAGCCACGACATCGGCAGCAGGCCTCAACAAGAGGATGATTGCTGGCTGAGCTCAGTAATTCCGTTCGTAACCTGCTATACAGGCTGAAGCGGCTCCGTCGCCCCGAACCGCTTCTTTTGTAACCTCGCGCAACTCCCAGCGGAAAACTGGCCGGCGCTTTTCCTGAATTGCCTAGACGAAGAGCTGGCCGCCATTGGCAGATATGGTCGATCCGGTAATGAAACCGGCATCGTCGCTGGCCAGGAAGACGGCGATGCGAGCGATTTCCTCGGGTTCGCCGAGGCGTCCGACGGGAATCTGCGGAATGATGCGCTCGTTCAGCACTTTCTCTGGAACCGCCAGCACCATCTCCGTGCCGATATAGCCGGGGCAAATCGCGTTGACCGTGATGTTCTTGGCAGCACCTTCCTGCGCAAGAGCCTTGGTGAAGCCGAGATCGCCCGCCTTGGCCGCGGAGTAGTTCGCCTGTCCCATCTGCCCCTTCTGACCATTGATGGACGAGATATTGATGACGCGGCCGAAGCTGCGGTCGCGCATGCCCTGCCAGACGTGGTGCGTCATGTTGAAGAGGCCGGTAAGATTGGTATTGATGACCTCGTGCCACTGCTGCGGCGTCATCTTGTGGAACATGGCGTCGCGAGTGATGCCGGCGTTGTTGACCAGAATGTCGACATGGCCGAGATCATGCTCGATCTTGGCGATGCCCTTGCCGCAGGCCTCGTAGTCGGTGACATCCCACTTGTGAACGGAAATGCCGGTCACGTCATGGAAGGCCCGGGCCTTCTCATCATTGCCGGCATAGGTTGCGGCCACCTTATAGCCCGCATTGTGCAGTGCCATCGAAATGGCAGCCCCGATGCCGCGCGTACCCCCGGTTACCAATGCCACTCTGCTCATGTGCCACTCCCCTTTTTTTGTTGCAGAGGCGGGACGCCCGAAGGTCGGGTCGCCCGCTCGCTTTCACCACTTCTTCTGGAAAATTCCCTTCAAGATGCCTTAGAGCATGATGCCGAAAAGTGTCATACGGTTTTCGGGCGACATCATGCTCTATTTCTTTGATTCTAGAGCGCCTCGAAGCACATGGCGACACCCATGCCGCCGCCGATGCAAAGCGTGGCAAGTCCCTTGCGGGCACCGCGGCGCCTCATCTCGAACAGCAGCGTATTGAGGACGCGAGCACCCGAAGCACCGATCGGATGGCCGATGGCAATCGCGCCGCCATTGACATTGACGATCGACGTATCCCAACCGAGATCCTTGTTGACGGCGCAGGCCTGGGCAGCAAACGCCTCATTGGCCTCGACGAGATCGAGGTCGTTGACGGACCAGCCGGCCTTTTCCAGCGCCTTGCGGGAGGCCGGTATCGGCCCCGTACCCATGATCTGCGGATCGACGCCGGCGGTTGCCCAGGAGACGATGCGCGCCAGCGGCTGAATTCCGCGGCGCGAGGCTTCCGTCTCGGTCATCAGCACGGCAGCGGCAGCACCGTCGTTGAGCCCGGAAGCGTTGCCGGCGGTGACGGAGCCCTCCTTGTCGAAGGCCGGACGCAGCTTCGCCATGGCCTCCATCGTCGCACCAAGGCGGATATATTCATCGGCATCGACCGTAACGTCGCCCTTGCGCGTCTGGATGGTGAAGGGAATGATCTCGTCCTTGAAGCGACCGGCCTTCTGTGCGGCTTCCGCCTTGTTCTGCGAGGCAACGGCGAACTGATCCTGCTCTTCGCGCGACAGCTGCCACTGGCGGGCGATATTTTCGGCGGTGATGCCCATGTGGTAGCCGTAGAAGGCATCCGTCAGGCCGTCCTTGATCATGGTGTCGATCATCTTCATGTCGCCCATCTTGGTGCCGGAGCGAAGATTAGCGGCATGTGGTGCCATCGACATGGATTCCTGGCCACCGGCAACGATGATCTTGGCGTCACCGGTTGCGATCTGCTGCAGGCCGAGCGCCACGGCACGCAGGCCCGAGCCGCACAGCTGGTTCACGCCCCATGCGGTCGCTTCCTGCGGAATGCCGGCCTTCATCGCGGCCTGGCGGGCCGGGTTCTGCCCTTCGCCGGCCTGAAGCACCTGTCCGAGGATCACTTCATCGACTTCCTTGGCCTCGACACCGGCGCGCTCCAGCGCACCCTTGATCGCGGCAGCGCCGAGTTCATGCGCCGGAACGGTCGCGAACGCGCCGTTAAACGAACCGACCGCAGTGCGGGCAGCGCTGGCGACAACGATGGATGAACTGCTCATGGAAGCCTCCTCACAGAATGAACACGTATATGAGGCGAAACTGTCAAAGCTTTGCTCCTGAGTCAAACAGCAAGAATTTTCATCGTACAGATTTCACGAAGCTGTCACCGCCTTCAAAAAATCCAATCAAAGGAAAGGCCTTGCCGCATCGCACAAACCGATTGTCACCAAGCTTCTTTTGCGTCTACACTCCGGAGTGGAGGAATATTCCATGCAATCAGACGGGGCCAGGAGACTGATAAATGGCAAAGAATGAGGGCCAGATCGTAATCAAGAAATACGCCAATCGCCGCCTATACAATACCGGCACCAGCACCTATGTGACGCTGGACGACCTGGCGGAGATGGTGAAGAAGGGCGAGGAATTCATCGTCCAGGACGCCAAGAGCGGTGATGATATTACGCATTCGGTCCTGACACAGATCATTTTCGAACAGGAATCGAAGACCGGCAACACGCTGCTGCCGATTTCCTTCCTCCGGCAGCTGATCGGCTATTATGGCGACCAGATGCAGATGGTCGTGCCGAGCTTCCTCGAGCACTCCATGCGTGCCTTCACTGAGCAGCAGACGCAGATGCGCGAACAGATCAATCGCGCATTCGGCGAGACGCCGCTCGGCAAGAACCTGCAACTGCCCATGCAGATGGTCGAGGAGCAGGTCCGCCGCAATACCGAAATGTTCCAGCAGGCCATGCAGATGTTCTCGCCCTTCATGAAGCCGCCGGCCAAGGAAAGCCGCAAGGCCGAAGCCAAGGACATCGACGAATTGAAGGAACAGCTCCGCGCCATGCAGAGCAAGCTGGATAGTTTGTGAGATAAGACGGCACTGGAAAAGGCCTGTGCGTTCATGGAGAGTTTTCACCCCCCTCTGTCACTTCGTGACATCTCCCCCACAAGGGGGAGATTGGTAATTCGCAGCACCTTCTCGCCACAAATCACAGGCGCATCTGCTGAAGCTGACCTATAAAGTTTATTCCAGGAAGAAGCGACATACTCCCAACGATTTCCCCCCTTGTGGGGGAGATGTCCCAAAAGGGACAGAGGGGGGTATCAGCCGCACGGCACGCAAGCAGCCGCCTCCCCCGCACAAACCCTAACCACAAACAGAAAAAGGCCGGCGAAACGCCAGCCTTATCATTCATGCCAACAAGGCAGCGCTAGATTATGCGCTTTCCTTCGGCGTCAGAACCTGACGGCCGCGATACATGCCGGTCTTCAGGTCGATGTGGTGCGGACGACGCAGTTCGCCGGAGTTCTTGTCTTCGACGTAGGTCGAAGCCTTCAGGGCGTCAGCAGAGCGGCGCATACCGCGCTTGGACGGGCTCGTTTTTCTCTTCGGTACAGCCATTCTCGTTACTCCATGTACGGACGAAACATATCTACGGCCAGCAAGGCGGCCGAAACAGACATGCATCAATTTCGGAAATTGGGCGGGCTTATACATGGCTTACCGGGCTTTGACCAGTCCCTAATAGCATTTTTTGGCCGCCGCACCAGATTCGCAGATATTCGAGACCGTATCAGTCCTCGTCCTCTGGCACGGTCCATGTTTCCTGCAATGCCGCTTCCTCCCATTTTTGCCAGGCAGGCAACGCCTTCATGGCCGCCATATAGTCCCGCGTATCCGCCGCAACCGCGATGTCATACCGCTCCAGACGGCTGACGACGGGGGCAAACATGGCGTCCGCGCCGGAAAAATTCCCGAACAGGAAAGGGCCGCCAGAAAAGGCTCTCGCCTCGCGCCAGATGGCCTCGATACGCGCCACGTCCTCCATCACCCCATCGGGTAGATCGCGCCGGGCGACCGGACGGCGCATGTTCATTGGGCAGAAGTTGCGCAGGGCGTTGAAACCGGAAACCATTTCCATGCTGTAGGACCGCGCCAGCGCACGCGCCTGGCGATCTCTCGGCAAAAGCCCGGCGTCCGGGAAAAGCTCGGCCGCATATTCGATGATGGCGAAGGATTCCCATACCTTGAAGCCGCCGTGAACCAGCATCGGCACCTTGCCCGTCGGCGACACCTCACGAATGCGCGGATTTCCACCTGGAAAATCGAAGGGTATCAGCACCTCTTCGAAGGGAATGCCGCACCCTTCAAGAGCAATCCACGGCCGAAACGACCAGGACGAATAGTTCTTGTTGCCGATATAGAGGGTCAGCTTGTCCACGATCGCATGTTCCTTTTTCAGTGCCGGACTCTGAAGGGAAAGAATTCTTTGAAATGATTCATATCGCCCTTACGTCACGGTCAAGAATGCCAGATGACGACAAGCCGATCGAACGACAAGTTCTGATATCAGTCATAAAGGCATTTGATGTATGCGTCGGCATTGCGCGCGCGGCGCTGGATCAGCGAAGCGAGCTGGCTGAGCCCGCGTCCGGGCCTGCTCGCCACCCGGTCGATCGGGTTCGGGAGCGAAACGGCAAGGAGAGCCGCCTGACGTGCCGTGAGCTTAGAGGCCGGCACCTTGAAATGGTAGCGCGCCGCCGCCTCGATGCCGTAAATGCCCGGTCCCCATTCGGCAATATTGAGATAGATCTCCATCATCCGGCGTTTCGACCAGACGGCTGAGGCGGAAACCGCGAGCGGCAACTCCAGCGTCTTGCGTACGAAAGAGCGGCCATTCCATAAAAACAGGTTCTTCACCGTCTGCATCGGGATCGTGCTGCCGCCGCGCGTGGACCTGCCGCGCAGCGTTTCCTGGACCAGCGCCCGCATCTCGCCCCAATCGACACCACCGTGAAAACAGAACTGCCCGTCTTCCGAGACCATGACGGATTTCACCAGCACCGGCGCGATTTTATCCAGCGGAACCCAGCGGCGGTCATATCCCTGAAGGGTAACGGCGTCGCCTACCATCAGGGTGGAAACGGGGTGGACGAACGGCAGCAGATAAAAGACGATGAAAAGATAGGGCAGCAGGAGGACGCCAATCAATACGAGGACGACGCGCTGCCAAACTGGCCTTGCTTTGAAGCGCACCAACGGGGAGGAGCGTTGCGGCACCTCAGCTTCCTCCTCCTCATTATCAGTCGATATGTCCAAGTGCCTGACGTCCACGATCGCTCCATCCCGGTACAACCCCTTAATGCATCCGGGAAACGCTCTGATGCTGCACCCCGTCATACCGTCTACATAAAGCGATGACCAGAGTGCGGCGCAATTCCCACCCCGCCGTCGACGATTGTCATTGCCAGCAACGGCCTCTCATGCCAAACAGCGCCCATGGACAGCACCTATTCCTCATTCGAGAACCGCCTGAAGGACAACGCCGGCAAGACCGAAGCTCTGCTGAACCGGCTTCTCGCCGACGGCAGCCTGAATGACGAGATCGTCCGCCCCGACAGGCTGCTGAGGGCCATGCGCCACGGCGTCCTGAACGGCGGCAAGCGGCTGCGTCCCTTCCTGGTCATGGAATCGGCGGCGCTTCTCGGCGGCAATGCCGAGGCGGCACTGAGGGTCGGCGCCGCAGTCGAATGCGTGCACTGCTATTCCCTCGTCCACGACGATCTTCCCGCCATGGACGACGACGACCTGCGCCGCGGCCAGCCGACCGTACACATCGCCTTCGATTACGCCACGGCGATCCTGGCGGGCGACAGCCTGCTGACCTACGCCTTCGACATCATCGCCGCCCCCGAGACGGAGCTGCCGGCGGATCGAAAAATGGCGCTCGTGCTGGCACTGTCGCGCGCAGCCGGCATCGGCGGCATGGCCGGCGGCCAGGCGCTTGATCTCGCTGCCGAGAAGGAAACGCCCGACGAAAAGGGCATTACCACGCTGCAGGCGATGAAGACGGGGGCGCTGATCCGCTTTGCCTGCGAAGCCGGCGCCATCATCGCTGGCGCCCCGGCCGAGGACCGCAAGCGCCTCAGGACCTTCGGCGAAAAGATCGGCCTTGCCTTCCAGCTCGCAGACGATCTTCTCGACCTGACCGCCGATGCCGCCACCATGGGCAAGGCAACCGGCAAGGATGCCAGCCGCGGCAAGGGTACGCTGGTCGCCCTGCACGGCCAGGAGTGGGCCGAAACGACGCTCGCGAAGCTGGTGAACGACGCTGCCGACCTGCTGTCCGGCTATGGCGACAAGGCGGATGTCCTGACGGAAACCGCCCGCTTCATCGCAAACCGTAAAAACTGATCCCGAAGCACCTTCATGGCGTTGCCCGAGGATGAGCCCATCCACGCGGCAACGGCTACCGGCCCATGCCCGTTCAGCTATGCCCGTTCAGCCATGGCCATCCATTCAGCCATGAAATGTCACCATCACAAGAATCCATGATTGTGCCGGGTGATTTCGGCCGTGTTTTATGACAAGTTGCCGATCCGAGTTGGCCGACAACGCAGAATTCCTCGCGCCGGCCGGCACCCCCGGGAAATCTTCCATGCATGAGACCCTTGCCTATCTGCCGCAGATCCTGCCGGCCTATATCGCCTACCTCATCGCCGTCATTAGTCCCGGCCCCGCCATCATGGCCATCATCGGCACATCGATGACCCATGGCCGCAAGGCCGGCATGACGATCTCGCTCGGGATTTTCGGGGGATCGATGACCTGGGCGATTGCCGCCGCGGCAGGTCTCGCAACGCTGCTGCAGACCTATGCGATGGCGCTGGAGCTTCTGAAGATCTTCGGCGGCATCTACCTACTCTATCTCGCCTACAAGGCATTCCGTGCCGTGCGTGCCGGCGGCGAGCTGCCGACCGCTGTCGAAGGCCCGAAAACGCCCAGCTTCAAATCGCTGGTCCTGCGCGGCTATGGCATTCACGTCACCAATCCGAAGGCGATCTTCGCCTGGCTTGCCATCATCGCGCTCGGCATGCCGCAGGGCGCGCCCGCTTCCGTAGCGGTGCTGATCATCGCTGTCTGCGGCACGACCGGTCTTCTGACATTCATGGGCTATGCGATCCTGTTTTCGACATCGCATGCGCTGAAAGTATATCGCAATGCCCGGCGCTGGATCGAAGGCGCTATGGCCGGCTTCTATTGCTTTGCCGGCATCAAGCTGCTGACGAGCAATATCTGATCCGACCTCGCTTTAGGCGGCGGATCACTCCGCCGCGACGGTCTTCTGGCCGAACCGCTTCTCGATATAATCGGTCACCAGCGCTTCGAAATCGGAAGCGATGTTCGGGCCGCGCAGCGTCATAGCCTTCTGGCCGTCGATGAAGACGGGAGCCGCCGGCGTCTCGCCGGTGCCGGGCAGCGAAATGCCGATATCGGCATGCTTACTTTCGCCCGGACCGTTGACGATGCAGCCCATGACGGCAACATTCAGCGCCTCGACGCCCGGATATTTCTCGCGCCAGACCGGCATGTTCTTGCGAATGTCGTTCTGGATGTTCTGCGCCAGTTCCTGGAAGACCGTCGACGTCGTGCGACCGCAGCCGGGACAAGCGGCGACGACCGGGATGAACTGCCGGAAGCCCATCACCTGCAGCAGTTCCTGCGCCACCTGCACTTCGCGGGTACGGTCGCCATTCGGCTCCGGCGTCAGCGAAACGCGGATGGTGTCGCCGATGCCATGCTGCAGCACATAGCCCATGGCGGCGGACGAGGCGACGATGCCCTTCGAGCCCATGCCGGCCTCGGTGAGGCCCAAATGCAGCGCATGGTTGGAACGCTCCGACAGCATGGAATAGACGGCGATCAGATCCTGCACCTGGCTGACCTTGGCCGACAGGATGATGCGGTTGCGCGGCAGGCCAATTTCCTCGGCAAGATCGGCCGAGATCAGCGCCGACTGCACGATCGTTTCGCGCGTCACCTGCCGGGCCGAGAGCGGCGAGCCTTCGGCAGCGTTCTTGTCCATCAGCGCGGTCAAAAGATCCTGATCGAGCGAGCCCCAGTTGACGCCGATGCGCACCGGCTTGTCGTAGCGGATCGCCATCTCGATGATTTCGGCGAACTGCTTGTCCTTCTTGTCCTTGAAGCCGACATTGCCGGGATTGATGCGGTATTTCGCCAGCGCCTCGGCGCAGGCCGGGTGATCGGCGAGCAGCTTGTGGCCGATATAATGGAAATCGCCGATGAGCGGCACGTCCATGCCGAGACGCAATAGCCGCTCGCGGATCTTCGGCACGGCGGCAGCGCTTTCATCGCGATCGACCGTAATGCGCACCAGCTCGGAGCCGGCTTTGTAGAGGGCGGCGACCTGGGCGACGGTCGAATCAATATCGGCCGTGTCGGTATTGGTCATGGACTGCACGACGACGGGGGCACCGCCGCCGACGATCACGCCGCCGACATCGACGGCAACGGAGGAACGGCGCGGTTTCGGATCGAAATCGGTGGCGGACGACATGTAAAGCTCTCGCAGGCCTCGAAAATGGGTGCCTTTCAGGTGGATCACGAAGCGGTCGTTGTCAACCGCTCCGGCGATCTCTTTTGATCGGACGGAGCTTAGCCGTTACCGGGCAAAAGCGACGAAATTAATGCTTGGCATCCCCGATGCCGTCAGCGTAGCGCGCGAGCGACGAGAAGGCCAGCACGACGAGCAGCAGCACCGGCAGCGTCTTCAGGACCGGCGAGAAGCCGACATGCTCGGCGGCAAAACCGATGGCCGACGGCGCGACCAACATGCCGGAATAGCCAAGCGTCGTGACGACGGAAATGCTGATCCCTGGCTGCAGGCCCGGAATATTGCCGGCCGCGGAAAAGGCGATCGGCACCATGTTGGAAATACCAATGCCGCAGAGCGCAAAACCGAGAATGGCGATCTCCGCATTCGGCGCCAGGGCCGCGGTCAGCATGCCGACGATGGCAAAGACCGTGCAGATGCGCAGCGTTCTGATGGCGCCCAGCCAATCGCGCACGAAATCGCCGGCAAAGCGCATGGTCGCCATGGTGGCGGAGAAAGCGGCATAGCCGAAACCCGATAGCGCCACCGATGCCCCTTTTTCCTGGCTGAGATAGAGAGCGCTCCAATCCAGGACCGCGCCTTCGGGCACCATGCAGAACAGCGCAACGACGCCGAGCAGCCACGGCAGCGGAATCATCGGCAGCTTTGCCTTTGGCTTGGCCTCATCGTGATGCGGCTGATCGCCAAGCACCATCGGCCAGGCAATGGCGACGAAAAGCACGGCAATCGCGGTCGAGGCCTCGGCATGACCGAGAATGCCCCAGCGCGAAATCAAGAGCCCGCCGATCGCCGCGCCCAAAAGGCCGCCAAGGCTCCAGAAGGCATGGCAGGAGGACATGATCGCCCGGCGCATGGATTTTTCGACCGAGACGGCATTGGCGTTCATGGCCACATCCATGGCGCCGATGAAACCGCCAAAGAGGAAGAGAGCGACGGCCGCGGTCCAGACATTCGGGGCGAGCGTCAGCGCCAGGATCATCGGCAGCAGCAACACCGCAAAGGCGCGCACGACGACGCGCGAGCCGCGCACCGCGATCTGCGCGCCGGCAAGCGGCATCATCACGAGCGAGCCGACGCCGAAGACGAGGATCATCAACCCAAGCTCGAATTTCGTCAGTTGCAGCCGCTCGGCGAATTCGGGAATTTTCGGTGCCCAGCAACCGACCATGAAGCCATTCATCAAGAACATCAGCGAGACGGCTGCGCGCGGTTTGGTGAAAAATGGGCTCCTGCGCTCCTTCAAACCCTCCATTCTCGTTCTGTTGTCCATAAAAACTCCTCCCGAATCTGTGCCGCAGTCTATTTAAATCGATTGAAATCTCAACAATCGAAAAAGCCGCGTCAGTCACATTTCGTCTCCGTCTGTTAAAGTGGGGACGATGGCGCTACAACCCCGAATAAATAACACTGCCGGGCGTCACGCTGATAAAAAGTCCTATTGACGGCGTAAAATTAGGCTCCTATCGGTTGAGACCTGTAAGATTCTTTGGCCGGCCTCGAGTCGGGTCATCCTCTGGTGCATCCCCGTGAAAAACTCCATCAGCTATGGCATCCTGCTTACGGTGTTTGCCTACATGCTGTTCACCGCCCACGATTCGGCGGTGAAGCTGCTCGTCGCCTCGATCCCCGTCTGGCAGGTGCTGTTCATCAGAAGCTGCACCATTCTTGCCGGCTGCTTCGTCTTCGAAGGCCCCTCGCTCGTTCAGAAAGTGGCGCGCTCGCCGATCATCAAGCCGATGATCCTGCGCAGCGTCATTATCCTGATCGCGTGGATCTCCTATTATTCGGCCGCGTCCTACCTGCAGCTCGCCGAGGTAACGACGCTCTATTACGCAGCACCGATCGTCGGTACTATCCTCGCAACCATCGTGCTACGTGAAAAAGTCACCGTCGCCCGCTGGATGGCAGTCGGCGTCGGATTCTGCGGCGTGGTGATCGCCTCCAATCCCGTGGGGCTATCGATTTCCTGGCCGGTCTACCTGGCGCTGCAGGCCGCCGTCCTCTGGGCAAGCGGCATGGTGCTCCTGCGGAAAACAGCGCTGCACGAAAAGAGCCACATCCAGATGGCAGTCTCCAACATTCTGTTCATCATCCTGACCGCCGGCATGGCAATCGCCCACTGGCACACGCCGACGCCCTTCCAGATAGTGCTGCTGGCGCTGACAGGCATCATCGCCGGCGCCGGCCAGCTCGCCCTCTTCGAAGGCATGCGCCAGGCGCCAGTTTCGGTGCTGGCGCCGTTCGAATATACCTCGCTCGTCTGGGCCTTCCTGCTCGGCTACCTGATCTGGGGCGACATCCCCGGCCCCAACACCTTCATCGGCGCTGTACTGATCCTGAGTGCCGGGTTCATCATCATTATCAGCGAACGGATGAAGCGGCGGGCAGCGGCGGCTTGAGGTGGAGAGCTGGACAATGACTGTCCGTCAGGTTGCCTGCTGTCGTATCGGTTAGCCGTGCTCGCGGTTCGCTAGCAATTACGGTCCTGGCGGAACGGCAGCTTCTGCGCCAGAAGCGATTATTGAAAAGTCGTCCAACTTCAGTAGGGTTTGACTGGTAGTTTTCGAGGAGTTGATCGCTAAATGATAGTTCGCGACGAACGTCCCTCGGATGACGAGGCAATTAACGACCTAACTATCCGGGCTTTCGCCCCCATGCCGTTTAGCGATGGCACAGAGGCCCCGATCATTCGATCCCTTCGCCAATCAGGTGAACTGACGATCTCGCTGGTGGCCGAGGATGATATTGGAATCGTCGGTCACGTGGCGTTTTCTCCGGTGACAATAAACGGATCGCATGGGGGCTGGTTTGGCCTAGGTCCAATTTCAGTCGAACCGTCCAGACAGCGGACTGGGATAGGTAAAACCCTTGTCTTCGCTGGGTTCGACGCACTTCGGCAGCGTGGGGCGGTCGGAGTGGCGCTCATCGGCGACCCAAAGATATATAGCCGCTTCGGATTTGAGAGCGACGGACATCTTAGCTACAAGGATTTGGAAACTCGCCTTGTGCAGCGTATTGTTTTTTCGGGCGAAGCTCCGAAAGGAGAGCTTCGTTTCGCATCCGCGTTCGAGGCTCTCTAGCAAAGAACTAGTCCGCTTAGAGCTTAAAGCGGCAGTGCCGTTGGCTTCGGAGCACGTCGCAAGAAAACGCTTCCACCGCCGGCGGATAGCCGTCACTCCGCCGGAGCGACGGTCTGTTCGATGGGTTTCGGCTGCCGCATTAGAAGAGCCTGCATTGGCCGCTCGAAGAACTTGAGGAGCACCACCGAAATCCCAATCGTGCAAAGCGTGACCACCAACAGTATTCCGGTCACAAACGGAAGGGAGAGATGCTTGCCCAACAGCTTGAGCGGAAGCTGCAGCGTGTAGGGGTGGATGAGATAGAGCGAATAGGAGGCGTCTCCCAGCAGAACCAGAATGGCCCAGATTCTCCCGGCTGGCATCCGCATAAGCAGGAAGCCCGAGACGAGCAGGACGGCAAGCAGGCTTGAGGCGAAAAGACTGGGGCCGGCGAATGTCACAATGAGGAAATGAGCCCCGCAGGCCAGAAGAATGAGCAGAGCGGCGGCTATATTCGATCCGCTCCTGAAGGCGCTGTATGCCGAATATGCCTTATGAAGCATCATGCCGAGAACGAATTCGATCAATATCGGATTTGTATAGAAACGCCATTCGACCGATCCCTCCGGCCAAATCTCATGCAGCGCGATCAGGAAGAGGACGGCCGCGGAGGCGAACCAGGTTGCCCTGGCGCCAAAGATCAGACAGGCGCCATAAATTATGTAGAAGAACACCTCATAACAAAGCGTCCAGCCCAGGAAAAGGATCGGCTGCACGGCGCCGCCCGTTTTCTGATAGGGGACGAAAAGAAGAGATTTGACGATCGTCTCCACCGTCACGATCGTCGAATTGAGCAGACTGGGTTTCACAAGCGCAATCAAGACGACGACGAATGTCAACAGCCAGTAGAGCGGAACGATTCTGGCAATGCGCTTGCGTGCGAAATAGACAAGTCCGCGCGCCGGATTGGAGGAGTAGCTGATGATGAAGCCGCTGAGAACGAAGAAAACGTCGACGCCGGTCGCACCCATGAAGAAATAATTTCGATCGAGATGGTATTCGATCGCAAGGCCGCTTCCGAAATGGAAGAGAACGACGGAAAAGGCGGCCACGAACCGGAGAAACTGGAGAGAATCCAATTGCTTCAAGTTTGACCGCCGAATGGAAAGCGTCTGTTCGTTAATCATGAGGGCCCCAATCCGCTCTGATAGCTTGCTCCAACAAGGTTGCCATTGCCGCATTGGTGCTGCGGCTTGGATGCCAATCGCATCCGAAATCCTTCGGTTTGACGCGTAAATTCAGATATCGCAGGCGAGTTTCGCCTTTCGCGGCGCTAGCCTGGACGACGGCCTCGATTGCTTTCTCGGCCACATCGAAATCCTTCTGGGACATCATCGGACCGAGTGCGGCGTACAGATAGGCCTTTGGAAATTGATATCTGAGCCTGAAGATGAGCTTGACGTATTCGTCGATGAAATCGCTGGGATTCCTGTTATCCGAAAAGTCGTTCGTCCCCAGATTGACGACCACTGCGGAAACGCGTTCGTCAGGAAGAGCGGGCACGCCCTTTCTCAACGGCGTCACGCTGTCGATGACATCAAGCATGGTTTTCGCATTCTTGCCTGTACGCGAAAGGCCGATTCCGGAAACAGCGAGCGTCGTAAGTTCCATCCCGAGGCTGCGCGCTGCGACGGCGGCATATGTCAGGTATTGATTTTCCGTTCCGGGGCTGAATTTACATCCGGGACCAACACCCTCGAGGCCATAGCCTGCGGTAATGGAGTCTCCGATTGCCACCAGCTTTGTGGCCGATGCTTCCGCGGGAAGGAACGACCCATCGGTTTCGGCGGAAACGAATATGGTATCGCCAATCCATCCCTCGGTGCGACGCGTCGCGCGAATCTCATGGGCGCCTTGCGGCAAGCCATCGGCAAGCTGGTATCGGTGCTGCCCCGCTTGCAGATCAAGGCGCTGGGGAACGCCGTCCAGTTCGACCTCAAGGCTATTTTTCCCGGTATCAACGAGGGTAACCGAGAGCGACGTGCCTTCGAAACGCAACGCAAAACCACTGCCCGGCCAACCGAAAGCCGCATCGCTGGCGGCAACGCGGCCGATCCATTTCGAAGGCCGCTCGATCGTTTCTGCCGCAAAGCACGGCATGAATGTACATAAACTCAGAAAAAGAAACGCAATCGCGACATCAAACCTCATGACCGGCCATGGCCGGCAGCGCGCAATGATGGGCAATTCATCACCTCTTCGGGCTGCGTCAGATCAATTTTGCACTTTAAATTTTCTAGTAGAATCGCAGTTTGATTGCTGCCGGTGTCTCGCGGTAAACTGCCGGGACACGTTAATGGAGGCGCATGCGCATGCCTTGAATGCAAGGTGCCGCGCCAAGACATCGATGAGATGACGAAATAGGGCAGCTTTAAGAATAATAGGGCAGCATTGAGAATTGTCACTATGCCGCACCGCACCATTGATCAGCAATTATTGGCGGTGACGGAAGCAGCGGCTTCCTCGACACTCCGATCGCAAGTTCTTGAGAAAAATATTCGCATTTGCTCTTTTATCTTGCAGTTTTCTACGCTTTCGCGGTGCAAATTTTCTGCGATGTATGCGACATTGAATGAAACCGCTCCAGAAACGGAAGAAAACGATGAACTGGTTGAAGACTGTTGCCGCCGCCGCCCTCGTGCAGGCTGCGTTCCTGCTCCCCGCCCATGCCGGCGAAAACCTCAAGGCGATCCAGTCGGCCGGCGTATTCAAGGTCGGCACGGAAGGCACCTATGCGCCTTTCACCTTTCATGACGAGAGCGGCAAGCTGACCGGCTTCGATGTCGAGATCGCGGAAGCCATCGCCGGCAAGCTCGGCGTCAAGGCGCAGTTCCTGGAAGGCAAGTGGGATGGCCTGATCGCCGGTCTCGACGCCAACCGCTACGATGCCGTCATCAACGAAGTCGGCGTCACCGAAGCCCGCAAGAAGAAGTACGACTTCTCCGAGCCCTACATCGCCTCCAAGGCCGTGCTGATCGTCAAGGACGGCAACACCGGCATCAAGGATTTTGCCGATCTCAAGGGCAAGAAGGCGGCACAGTCGCTGACCAGCAACTTCGGCAAGCTCGCAACCGAATCCGGCGCCGAACTCGTCGGCACCGATGGCTTCGACCAGTCGATCCAGCTCGTGCTGACCGGCCGCGCCGACGCGACCATCAATGACAGCCTTTCCTTCCTCGATTTCAAGAAGCACAAGCCCGATGCGCCGGTGAAGATCGTCGCCCAGCAGGCCAATGCCGATTTCTCCGCCGTCATCATCCGCAAGGGCGAGCCGGAACTGCTTGCTGCGATCAATAAGGCGCTGGCCGATATCAAGGCCGACGGCACCTATGACAAGATCTCCAAGAAATATTTCGGCCAGGACGTTTCGAAGTAAGAAGGCATAGGCAGGGACATAAAACTGTGAAAAAGATGCGTCCGGGGTCACCTCCGGACGCATTCTGTTATCGAAAGGCTTCTCCTTGGAGCATTGGCTACAACTGATGTGGGAGTCACTGGGCACGCTGCTTTGGGCGGGGCTCGTCTTCACCATCCCGCTCACCTTGATCACCTTCGTGCTCGGCCTTCTGCTCGGCCTGCTCACCGCAGTCGTCAGGCTGTTTGCCCCGGCGCCGTTCGTTGCCATCGCCCGCTTCTATGTCTGGGTGATCCGCGGCACGCCGCTTCTGGTGCAGCTCTTCGTCATCTTCTACGGCCTGCCGAGCCTCGGCATCCTGCTTGACGCCTTTCCCGCCGCCATCATCGGCTTTACGCTGAGTGTGGGTGCCTATACGTCCGAAATCATCCGCGCCGTCATTTCCTCCGTGCCGAAGGGCCAGTGGGAAGCCGCCTATTCGATCGGCATGAACTGGCGCCAGGCCATGAGCCGCACCATCCTGCCGCAGGCAGCGCGCGTCGCCGTGCCGCCGCTGTCCAACACCTTCATTTCGCTGGTCAAGGATACGTCGCTCGCCGCCGCCATCACCGTGCCGGAGCTGTTCCAGGCCGCGCAGCGCATCGTGGCGACGACCTATGAGCCGCTGATCCTCTATATCGAGGCCGCCATCATCTATCTCGTGCTCAGCACCTTTCTTTCAACGCTGCAGGGTTACCTCGAACGCCGCTTCGCCCGCTCGGGTGGCACACTGGAGGCACAGGCATGATCGAGCTTTCGCATATCGAAAAGCGCTTCGGCGACATTGTCATCCTCAAGGATATCAGCCTGATGATCCCAGAGGGAACGGTGACGGCGCTTGTGGGGCCTTCGGGCGGCGGCAAGAGCACGCTGCTTCGCTGCATCAACCTTTTGGAAATCCCGACCGCCGGAACGATCCGCATCGGCGGGGAGACGGCCACCTTCCAGCCGGGCAAGAAGCCGTCCTGGCAGGATATTCAGAAGATCCGCCGTCAGACGGGCATGGTCTTCCAGAATTTCCAGCTCTTTCCGCATCAGACCGCGATCGGCAACGTCATGGAAGGGCTGACCACCGTGCTGCGCTGGCCGGCAGACAAGGCACGCGCCCGTGCCGTCGAGCTTTTGACCAAGGTCGGCATGGCCCACAAGATCGACGCCTGGCCCTCGACGCTTTCGGGCGGCCAGCAGCAGCGTGTCGCCATCGCCCGCGCGCTCGCGCCCTCGCCGCGCGTGCTGCTCTGCGACGAACCCACCTCGGCGCTCGATCCGGAACTGGCGGCCGAAGTCGTCGATGTGCTGGGCAAGCTCGCCAACGAAGGCACAACGATGGTCATGGCAACGCATGACCTGCGCCTGGCATCGAAGATTGCCAACAATGTCGTGTTCCTGGAAGCGGGCAACATCGTCGAGACCGGTTCTTCCCGCAGCATCTTCGGTGCTCCGGCGCAGGAGCGGACCAAGCAGTTCATCTCGACGCTGAATGCCGGCCACAGCTACGATATTTAAGCCGCCGACCTCGGTCGAAAGCTCCGATGTTGGGATAAGCCGCGCATTGACGCTGCGCAGCTTTGCGGTTAGCTCTAATGCCATGAACACGGCACTCGTTATCGTAGTGGTAGGAAGGCGCATGGGCAGGATGGCGTAGCCATCCGGCGAAAGCACCCATGCGCGGTAAGCAGGCTCCTGACGGGGCCTTTTTTATTGCCCGGATTCCGGGCGGCGCCTCGTCAGATCCTCTCGACTTCCCATCCACACGACGGACAAGGCCATGACGCGCACCGAAAGCCACATCGATCATTCATCCAAGCAAGCAACCGACGACCGGCCCCTCGCATCAACCGTCGCACAGCCGCGGCTGATAACCCTCATCCTGCTCTCGGCGCTTGCCGTGCTGCCCGTGAATATGATCCTGCCGTCTCTGCCGAAGATATCGGCGGCATTCCATGCCGATTTCGCTCTCGTGAACCTCTCCGTCGCCGGCTTTTCCATCGTGACTGCGTTCCTGGAAGCAATTGGGGGAGCGATATCGGACCGGTTCGGACGCCGGCCGGTTATCCTCACTGCGCTCGCGATCTTCGTCATCGCCTCGATCGGCTGTGTTCTCGCTCCGACTATCCGCATCTTTCTGCTGTGCCGCATGATGCAGGCGTGCATCGGCCCGTGCTATTCCGTCGCCCTCGTCATCATCAAGGAAACATCCGACGAGCGCCAGGCTGCCAGCAAGTTCGGCTATCTCGCCATGGGTTGGGCGCTGGCGCCGATGGTCGGACCGCTGTTCGGCGGCTCGCTGGACGAGATTTTCGGCTGGCAGGCAAGCTTCATCGTCCTTGCGCTCCTTGGCATCGCCGCCTTCCTCCTGTCCCCGCGCGAGCTGAAAGGATCGAAAGCACCCGCTTCAGCTGCCCGCAGAAACTATCTTGCCTCCTACACCCTGCTTTTGCAGTCGACGCGATTCTGGGCCTATACGCTCTGCATGGCCTGCTCGATGGGCGTGCTCTATATCTTCCTCGGCGGAGCGCCGCTTACGATAGGCGATGCCCTCGGCGGCTCGAGCGCCAAGCTCGGCTTCTACATGGGCATGGTTCCCGCCGGCTTCATTCTCGGCAGCTATCTCGCCGGCCGCTATGGCGCAAAAATCCCCATCGGCACAATCCTCATAATCGCGCGGCTGCTGACCTGCATCGGCTTGACTGTTGGCCTCGCCTTGTCGCTATCGGGCATGGCGGAGGTTCTGGCGCTCTTCGGCCCCTGCATCTTCATCGGCATCGGCAATGGCCTCACCATGCCAGCCGCCAACAGCGGCGCCATGTCGGTCAGATCGGATATTGTGGGAACGGCGGCAGGGCTGGCCGCTGCCATGCGAATTGCTGGCGGCGCACTCATCGGTTCGATCGGCGGGCTGTTCATCGCGCGATCGCCAACGATCCATACGCTCTTCGCCTTGATGCTGGCATCGGCGGTACTCGCGCTGCTGGCAGCAATCTGGGCCGCCATCGTCGAGCGGCATACCCGCAAGCCGCGCTAAAGGCACTGCTGCCGCAAAACCGACTGCAACAGTCAGGCTTTGCGGCAGAAGATAGTCAGCATCTCAGTCGACGGACCGCTTCATAAGCCCAACTTGCCGCTCAGGCGCCATAGACGACCAGCAGATCCTTGGCGTCGATCTGGTCGCCGGCGCGCACCAGCACCTCGGAGATCGTACCATCCTTTTCCGCGTGCAGCGCGGTCTCCATCTTCATGGCCTCGATGGAAACAAGCACGTCGCCGGCCTTGATCGCCTGGCCGGGCGAGACAAAGACGGTTGAGATGACGCCCGGCATCGGCGCGCCGACATGAGCGGCGTTGCCGGTTTCGGCCTTGCGGCGCACCGCGCTGCCGGAGGCGCCATGGGCGCGATCCGGCACCTTGATGCGGCGCGGCTGGCCGTTGAGTTCGAAGAACACCGTCACCATGCCCTTCTCGTCGGTCGCCGTCATCGCCTGGTTGACGATGACGAGCGTCTTGCCCTTCTCGATCTCGGCAAAGAGCTCATCGCCTTCCTTGAGACCGTAGAAATAGGCCGGCGTCGGCAATACCGAGACAGGTCCGTATGTGTCGGCAGCCAGTGCATAGTCGGTGAAGACTTTTGGATACATCAGGTAGGAGGCGAATTCGAAATCGTCGACCTTGCGCTCCAGCTTTGCCTCGATGACTTTGCGCTCGGCATCGAGATCGGCCTCGGCAAGCAGCGAGCCGGGGCGAACGACATAGGGCTTGTCGCCCTTCAGCGCCTTCTTCTGCAGCGCTTGCGGCCATCCGGATGGCGGCTGGCCGAGATCGCCCTTGAGCATGGAAACGACCGAATCCGGGAAAGCGATATCCTTGGCCGGGTTCTCGACATCGGCGACCGTCAGGTCCTGGCTCACCATCATCAGCGCCATGTCGCCGACGACCTTGGAGGACGGCGTCACCTTGACGATATCGCCGAACATCTGGTTTGCATCGGCATAGGCCTGCGCCACCTGGTGCCAGCGGGTCTCGAGGCCGAGCGAACGCGCCTGTTCCTTGAGGTTGGTGAACTGCCCGCCGGGCATTTCGTGCAGATAGACTTCCGATGCCGGTCCCTTGAGATCGCTTTCGAAGGCGGCATACTGATGACGCACAGCTTCCCAGTAGAAGGAGATGCGGCGGATCCATTTGGGGTCGAGACCCGGATCGCGGTCGGAACCTTTCAGCGCCTCAACGATCGAGCCGAGGCAGGGCTGCGAGGTATTGCCGGACAGCGCATCCATCGCCGCATCGACAGCGTCGACGCCGGCATCGACAGCAGCGAGCACCGTCGCAGCCGCAATACCCGACGTATCATGCGTGTGGAAGTGGATCGGCAGACCGGTCGCCTCGCGCAGCGCCTTGAACAGCACCTTGGCGGCCGCTGGCTTCAGCAAGCCCGCCATATCCTTCAGCGCGATGATATGGGCGCCTGCCTTTTCGAGCTCGACGGCAAGATCGGTGTAATATTTCAGATCGTATTTCGGTCGTGCCGAATTGAGGATATCGCCGGTGTAGCAGATCGCCGCCTCGCAGAGCTTGTTCTCCTCGGCAACCGCATCCATCGACACGCGCATGTTCTCGACCCAGTTCAGGCAGTCGAAGACGCGGAAGAGATCGACACCGCCCTTGGCCGCCTGGCGGACGAAATACTTCACCACATTGTCGGGATAGTTCGTATAGCCGACACCATTGGCGCCGCGCAAAAGCATCTGCAGCAGTAGGTTCGGCGCACCCTCACGGATCAGCGCCAGGCGCTCCCACGGATCTTCCGTCAGGAAGCGCATGGAAACGTCGAAGGTGGCGCCGCCCCAGCATTCGAGCGACAGGAGCTGCGGCAAAGCGCGCGCATAGGTGCCGGCGACGCTGGCGATGTCATAGGTGCGCATGCGGGTCGCAAGCAGCGACTGGTGGCCGTCGCGCATCGTCGTGTCGGTCATCAGCACGCGCTTTTCATTGCGCATCCATTCGGCGAACTTCTGCGGACCGAGCTTGTCCAGCAACTGCTTGGTGCCGTCAGGGATATTGCCGTCGATATAGGGCAGCACAGGCTGCGCCACCTTGGGCGAAGGTACCGGACGACCGCGTGTTTCCGGATGGCCGTTGACAGTGACGTCAGCGAGATAGGTCAGAAGCTTGGTAGCGCGATCCTGGCGCTTGACCTGCTGGAACAGTTCCGGCGTCGTGTCGATGAAGCGCGTCGTATAGCTGTTGTCGCGGAATTTCTCGTGCGTGATGATCGCTTCGAGGAAGGTGAGGTTCGTTGCCACGCCGCGGATGCGGAATTCGCGCAGCGCGCGATACATACGGGCGATCGCCTCCTGCGGATTCGGCGCCCAGGCGGTCACCTTTACCAACAACGGGTCGTAATAACGGGTAATGATCGCGCCGGTATAGGAGGTGCCGCCGTCAAGACGGATACCAAAGCCGGATGCCGAGCGATAGGCAGTGATGCGGCCGTAATCCGGAATGAAGTTATGTTCCGGATCTTCCGTCGTCACGCGGCACTGCAGGGCATGGCCGTTGAGGCGAATGTCTTCCTGCTTCGGAACGCCCGATTCCGGCGTGCCGATGGCGAAACCGTCGAGAATATGGATCTGCGCCTTGACGATATCGATGCCGGTGACGACTTCGGTGACGGTGTGCTCGACCTGGATGCGCGGATTGACTTCGATGAAGTAGAATTTGCCGGTATCGGCATCCATCAGGTACTCTACGGTGCCGGCGCCGACATAGTTGGTCGCCTCAGCGATCTTCAGCGAATAGGCGGCCAGTTCCTGGCGCTGCGCTTCCGTGAGATAAGGGGCCGGCGCGCGCTCGACGACCTTCTGGTTACGGCGCTGGACTGAACAGTCACGCTCGAACAGGTGCACGACGTTGCCGTGCGTGTCGCCGAGAATCTGGCTTTCGACGTGGCGGGCACGCTCGACAAGCTTTTCGAGATAGACTTCATCCTTGCCGAAGGCGGCCTTCGCCTCGCGCTTGGCTTCCGTCACTTCCTTGGCGAGATCTGCCTCGGAGCGGATGACGCGCATACCGCGTCCGCCGCCGCCCCATGAGGCCTTGAGCATCACCGGATAGCCGATCTCGGCCGCCATCTTGGCGACTTCGGCCATGTCGTCAGGCAGGGGATCGGTGGCCGGCACGACCGGCACTCCGACCGAAATTGCGAGATTGCGCGCCGCCACCTTGTTGCCAAGCTGGCGCATCGTATCGGCGCGCGGGCCGATGAAGATGATGCCGGCGGCATCGCAGGCATCGACGAATTCGGGGCTTTCCGACAGCAGGCCATAGCCGGGATGGATTGCATCGGCGCCGGAGAGCTTGGCGACGCGGATGATCTCGTCGATCGACAGATAGCTCTCGATCGGCCCGAGGTCACGGGCAAGATGTGGGCCGCGCCCCACCTGATAGCTCTCGTCCGCCTTGAAGCGATGCAGTGCGAGTTTGTCTTCCTCGGCCCAGATGGCCACCGTTTTTATGCCAAGTTCGTTGGCGGCGCGGAATACGCGGATGGCGATTTCGGAACGGTTGGCAACCAGGATCTTGGAAATGGGCAATGCTGTCTCCTCACGGCATCGAAACGGGCAATGCTGCACCCGCGAAGAGAATTCTTAACTTCTTGTCACGGGAAGTTCAATTTCTCCTGCGACATCCGGCATCAAAATAGTTGCCTTTACGGAATAAGTCCGCTTCTGAAGGCGATTGCCACGATGTGCTGCCGATTTCTGGCCTTCAGTTTGTCCTGGATGCTATTCATGTACCAGTCGACGGTATGATTGGAAATCTTCAGCAACCGGCTGATCTCGATGGACGTCATGCCGTCGGCCAGATGGCTGAGCACTTCCATCTCACGCTTGGTCAGCTTCAGCTCGGCCGCTCCCGCTCTCTCAAGGTATTGGGCCTCGTCTCGAAACTCCAGAAGTTGCCAGAAGACCTTTTTGGCGACAGCATCGAAAACGGAAATCTCGGTTGGAGAGAGATCCACCGCCTCGCCGCCGATCGTCATGCTTCCCAGCAGGCCGTTACGACCATGGATCGGGAAAAGATAACCGTCGGCAAGCCCATTGGCGCGGGCATCCGCCATCATCTCCTCCATGCGCCGCCTTAGCGGGTCCTTCTTCAACGCCGCTACGGCATCACTCCAGCGGAAAGGACGCTGCGCCTGGATCGCATAGCGTCCGACTGGATCGACGAGCATGTATCTCTTGCGGACATAAGTTAGCGGCCAGTGATCTGGCCAACGGCCCGCCAGCATGAAATGCGCAACATCGACATTCGGCCGCGCCCGTTTCAAGACGCCATAGAAATCGAACTTGTAGGAGCGAAGCGCTAGCTCGAGTTCGGCTACGACATCCTCAGCGGACTTACATTCCTCAATCACGACAAGCAATTGTATTAGCGAATGGATATTCACAGTTACCCCTTGGCCTCGCAGCCTCAATGATCGGCGGACGAGCTTTGCCATCCTGCTCGCCGGCCCCATAGCCGAGCTTAATCGGCGGCAACATACTCAGGCCGACGCAAAATTGAACGCCTTTGGCGATTTTTTTGCCGCTCAACCCTGAATAGCTGGCCTTTGCGTGACTTAAAGGTGACGGTTAACGCGGCGGTGGATTCATTCCCAGACTGTCATATTTCTGCGGCGAACGATAGCACCCCTTTGTGCGGCAGCGCGTCTTGCGCGAGAAATTCCCCTTAAAAAACAGCTTCAGATTCCGTTAATCGCCGGTTCAGGTACCGATCTGTAGTGTCGCAGCATTCCGAGTTTTGCTGATGCACAGAGGGTGCCTGACGTGTCGCTGTTCAAAGTCTATGCAAGAGCCCTGAAGTATCTTGGCGCGTATCGATACCGCGTATGGATGGTCGTGATCGCAAACATCGCGCTTGCGATGACCACCATCTACGAACCGGTTCTGTTCGGCCGCATCTTCGACGCCATTGCCAAGAAGGAAGCCGTCACGCCAACCATGATGTTGTGGGCGGGCTTCGCCGTCTTCAGTGCTGTCGCCTTCATCGTGGTGTCCCGCGAGGCCGATCGCCTTGCGCATGGCCGCCGCGCCTCCCTGCTCACCGAAGCATTCGGCCGCATCATCTCGATGCCGCTTTCCTGGCATAGCCAGCGCGGCACAGCGAGCGCGCTGAACACCCTGCTGCGCGCCTGCGAAGCGCTGTTCGGCCTGTGGCTCGAATTCATGCGCAACCACCTCACGACCGCCGTCGCGCTCGTCATCATGATCCCGACTGCCATGGCCATGGACCTGCGCCTGTCCGCAGTCCTCGTCCTGCTCGGCGTCTTCTACTGGATCATCGGCCGTCTGGTCATGAACCGCACGAAGGATGGCCAGACCTCGGTCGAAAGCCACTACAATACCGTCTTCTCTCATGTGAGTGACTCGATCAGCAACGTGTCGGTGCTGCACAGCTACAACCGCATCGAAGCTGAAACCAAGGCGCTGAAGTCCTTCACCGAACGCCTGCTGGAGGCCCAGTATCCGGTGCTCGATTGGTGGGCACTTGCCGGCGCATTGAACCGCACGGCTTCGACCGTCGCCATGATGGCGATCCTGATGATCGGCACCGTTCTCGTCCAGGATGGCAGCCTGAGCCTCGGCGCGCTCATCACCTTCATCGCCTTTGCCAACGTGCTGATCGGCCGCCTGGAGCAGCTGCGCAACTTCGCCAACCAGATTTTCGAGGCCCGTGCCAAGCTCGAAGACTTCTACACGCTGGAAGATTCGGTTCGCGACCGCGAAGAACCGGCCGGCCTTGCCGAAATCAAGGACGTCAAGGGCGAAGTGGAATTCCGCGATGTCTCCTTCGGCTTCGCCAACTCGTCTCAGGGCCTGCACGACATCTCCTTCAAGGTGAAGGCCGGCCAGACCGTTGCCATCGTCGGCCCGACCGGCGCCGGCAAGACGACGCTCGTCAACCTGCTACAGCGTGTCTTCGATCCGCAGAATGGCCAGATCCTGGTCGATGGTCACGACATCACCAAGGTGACCCGCAAGTCGCTGCGCCGCTTCATCGCCACCGTCTTCCAGGATGCAGGCCTGCTGAATCGCTCGATCAGCGACAACATTCGCCTCGGCCGCGAAGGTGCGACGCAGGAGGAAATGATCCGTGCAGCCCAGGCCGCCGCCGCCAACGACTTCATCGAAACCCGCGAAAGCGGCTACGATACCCGCGTCGGCGAGCGTGGCAACAAGCTCTCGGGTGGTGAACGCCAGCGTATCGCGATCGCCCGCGCTATCCTGAAGGATGCGCCGATCCTCGTGCTTGATGAAGCGACAAGCGCGCTCGACGTCGAAACGGAAAACCGGGTCAAGACGGCGATCGACAACCTGCGCCAGAACCGCACGACCTTCATCATTGCGCACCGCCTGTCGACGGTCCGCGAGGCCGACATGGTCCTCTTCCTGGACAACGGCCGCATCATCGAGAACGGCAGCTTCAACGAGCTTAGCCAGAGCAACGGCCGCTTCGCCGCCCTGCTGCGCGCCAGCGGCATCCTGACGGACGAGGAGGTCCGCAAGGCACACACAACGGAAACCGAAGCCGCCTGACCTTCGCAAGGGGCCCAAGATCGAAGCCGGGAGAGCGATGCTCTTCCGGCTTTTTGCTGCTTAGAGCGCGTCCATTTTACGCGAGGTCAATACGCCCGCCGTGAAGTAGTCGGAGCATTCTTGGGGTTTGAAAAACGCAACGATCTCGCCGACTGTGTCCCACAGTGCTTCGCCGGTGCGCTTTACTCTGGCTTGGAGGAGCGCTTTGAGCTTGGAGAAGGCATTTTCGATGGGGTTGAAGTCCAGGCTATAGGGCGGGTGGTAGAGCGGCTGGCAACCGGCCACTTCAATAGCCTGCCGCACGCCTTCGACTTTGTGCGCAGGCAGGTTGTCCATCACGATAATGTCGCCAGGGATCAGTGTTGGCACGAGAACCTTTTCGACATAGGCACGGAACGCTGTGCCATTCATTACGCCGTCGAGCAGCACCATAGCCGACGATCCGGTCGAACGGTATTCGCCATCGTCCTCTTCATCCAGCATCTTCCCTTCGACAATTACGCGCCATGCGGCCTTGATCTCTTCCACATCCAACGTCGCAAGGACCCGATCTCGATACCCTTCGGCATCGGGCCACGAGGAATCCAGTCATCAAACGTTCTTGTTGAAACGCAAGCTGGCCGCAGCTTCCGCCCGGCTCACGGCAACCTTGGATGTTGTGGATAGGAACACTGGTGCGCGATAAACGTTGGCCGCGTTTTGGCAGTTGGCAATTTTGACAAAAATTATTCAACCCACTTTGATGGGTTGAATAAATAAAAAAGATGCGTTAATTGATCCACTGAAAGGGTCATTAAATGCGCCTAACGCTCCAAACCCATTTAAATCGTGAGTGGCATTACGCTGCGACCCTAGAGCTAAAGGACGACGACACCGGCTTTCAGGGCGCGTCCATCGTCGATTACGATCTCGACTACTTCGTTAGAATGGCATCGGCGGAATTTGCGGCCGGAAAGACAGTTCATGACCATCGCGCCTTGTCGGTCCGTTATCCCGTAGATCTCGAAAATCGATTTAGCCGTAGCTGGCCGCCCTTCCTCTTGGACCTTATGCCACAGGGCCATGCAAGGCGAAAGCTTGCCGAACACCTCGGGCTCGCGGAAGGGTCGCGCGCCTCCGATCTCCCGCTGCTTCTGCGATCAGCTACAGGTGGCATTGGCAACATCCGCATCAAGGAAGCGGCTGAAGCCGAAACGGAAAGATTGCGAGGTGTTGAGCGTCAAGGCGTTACAGAAGCGGAGATTCTTGAGCGCTCAGATCGTTTCATGGAAGTCGCTGATCGCTTTAGAATGCTCGCCTCTGGCTCAAGCGGCCTGCAAGGCGAATGGCCGAAGGTCTCAATGACCCAGGCGAAAGACGGGCTCTACTATCCTGACAGTTTCGTCACCGATGATGAGGCCGTGCGCCATGTCATCGTCAAGCTGGTACGCAGCAACGAGCCCGTAGACCGCCTAATTCTTGAAGGCGAAGCCCTCTATTCGCGGATCGCCCAAGGGATCGGTCTGAACGTCAGCGAACCCTCGACTTACGCCGAAGGCATCTTGATCATTCCCCGTTTCGATCGGAGGAAGATGGAACGTGGGGGAACAGTCCGACTGGGCCAGGAAAGCCTCGTGTCAGCGGTTGGAGTGGCCGACTTCGGCCATGTCGGCACGCATGAGGCCTATATCGAAGTTCTGCGTCAATTTTCAGCCGATCCCTTCGCGGACATAGTCGAATATCTAAAGCGCGACATCGCTAACCTGGCGCTCGGCAATCCCGACAATCACGGCCGAAATTCAGCGCTCAGCAAGCATCAGGACGGCACGATCCGCCTGTCTCCGCTCTTTGACTTCGCTCCTATGCGGCTCGCCAAGGAGGGAATTGTCCGTTCCACCCGATGGGCCATGATGCGCGACGGTGGTCGCGACCATCTTCCGGATTGGAAACGCATTTGCACTGAACTGATGCCCGTTCCTGCCGAGCAGGAACTTCTAACGGCTTCGATCTGTGCATTTGCACAACATCTACGGCACGCACCAGAGCTGGCGAAGCGCATGGGGGCATCTCCAGAGGTGTTAGAGCGTGCCATGGGGCGCTGTAAGGAAATCGCGGATAGCGTTGTGGCGGCATGCCAGTGATGCCTGAGGAATGTTAATGGCCCGATGGAAGAAGCCCACGAAGGAAGAAATTCTTGAAAACAGACGAAAGCTGGCGGACCGTGCTCGACAAGGGGACCTTAGGCTGCCGGATGCTGTGATGGAGATACGAAAAGGGTTCGGAATGACCCAAGAGGAATTCGCCAAGACCCTGTCACTTACAAGGCGCCAAGTTGCCGAGATTGAATCAGGTATGGCAAACCCCACACTTGAAACCTTAGAAAAGATTGGTCGATTGTTTGGGTTCGGAATTGGATTTGTTCCAAGAAGCAGTTGAATCGCTGCCTATTCCAGGAGTTTCCGGCGCTCGTCCCACGTATGCGATAGCTCTGCCGCAGACGGAGTGAGGGTGAAGGGCCTCTACCTGCACGAACTTACGCCGGTCAAACACAGGCCAGCCAAAACGAAGAAAGACCCGGCGGGAAACCGGGCCTTTCCGTTTTCTGATCGGAGGTCAATACGAACGAATGCCGACTGGAGTTAGGGCCGGCCCCGTTCGGTATCGGATCAGAACTTGCACTCGAAGCCTAAGCAGGCCCATCCAGTTGTCAGTGCCGATCCAGTTAATCGAGCCGCCGCTCCCTCGGCGACTGCGGAAAGATCGATAGGCCGACCCGCGCAGGCACGCGGCGCGGCTGAGCCCTCAGTGACGCTTTGCGAAATGAGCAGGCATTGCGACCGGCCTCGCAGGTGCTTTCGCCGTGCGCTGGCCAGCAAGCTGAAGCCTCTTATGCTCGAGATGGTAGGCATAGAGGAATTGTGCGGTAATGCCGAAGACGACATAGATGGCACCGACGACGGGGCTCTTGTTGGTCACGTAGAGAAGGACTTGGCCGGCCATGGCGAGGATGGTGCCGGCGACGAAGATGTTCAACGAATGCCGCCCTAGGATCGTCAATGGGTGATTGGCCGAGCGGCGCAGGAACGCCGAAATTGCGGGGATGCTGACGATCAGATAGGCGAGCGCCAGAACATGCAGCAGCCGCGGCAGCGACAGGAAGGTCTTGTCGAAGCCGGTGACGACGGTCGGCAGGCCAAGCATGGCGAGGTAGTCGCCGAGTATCCATAGCTTGTCGGTCACCCAGATGAAGGACACAAGCACGTAGGCGCAGGCTAGTGCGATCAGAACCGGATGGGCGGGGATTTTCCCGCCGCGCTTGACATGCATGCTGGCAATGAAGCCGATGACGAAAAGCAGCTGCCAGGATAGAGGATTGAGGAACCAGAAGCCGTCAAGCAGCGTCGTGTGCGGCGCGATATAATAGATGCCGGATACCAGCCAGACGCCGACTGAAGTTGCGAGCAGAAGCAGCGGGCTCCTCGCCTCCAGCAGCATAATCAGCGGCAGCATGAGGAACAGGGCGCCGTACATCGGAAGAATATTGTTGTAGCCGATCTGATGTCCGAGCGTCAGCAGCGCGGGAATGCCGCGCGCCGGATCCATCAGCAGAGCCAGGATATTCACTTCGCAAAGCAAACCCTTCTGGTGGAAAATCCATGCGCCGGAGATGAAGAGCACCAGGGTCACGAAGGTCGTGATCATATGCGCGGTATAGAGCGTGAAGGCCCGCTTGATCGCCTTCCATACCATCTTCAGCCGATTGCCCGGAAGAAATCTCGTTCCATAGGCAAGGCCGACCGACATGCCGGAAATCAGCACAAAGGCTTCGGCACCATCGGAGAAGCCGAAATTCTTCGAAGTGAAATCCTCGAAAATCTGCCCGGGCACATGGTTTATGAAGATCATGATCAGAGCCAGAGCTCTGAGAACATCCAGTCGGGTGTCCCTCTGGGAGGCCGGCTTCGGCAAACTCACGCGTTGTGCCGCCACCGGGCTCATATCCGCCCTCGAATTCATAAAACTCTCCTGTTCCGACACTCAAATGCAATCGGGGCCAAAGAGTTCCCCCTTGGCCCCGATCGTCGAAGCGAAACAGTGCAGAAACGCTACTGTCCGATCGGATAGCCCTCTTCGGGATGGGCGACCGCCCTGTCATTAATGGTGACCGAGTATCCCGCCGCATCGGGCGCTTTTGAGACGGAAATACGGTAATTTCCGCTCGGCAGTTCTATATCCGCCGCAAAGCCATCCCAGTTCGAAGGCAATGCCGGCTTGACGAAAAGTCGTCCGTTTTTCACCCGGATACCGAGAATGCCTTCGACAGCGACGCGATAGAGCCAGCCGGCAGAGCCTGTGTACCAGGTCCAGCCGCCACGGCCGGTCAATTGTCCTTCGCCGTAGATATCAGCAGCAACCACATAGGGCTCTACACGATAGGTATCGGCCTGATCACGATCGCGTGCATGGTTGATCGGGTTCAGCATGTCGAAGCAATGCCAGGCATCGTCGCCACGATCCATCTCCGCCAGCGCCATGACCACCCACGTGGCCGCGTGAGTGTACTGGCCGCCATTTTCGCGCACGCCCGGTGGGTAGGACTTGATGTAGCCCGGATCGCGCGCCGACTTGGCAAAGGGCGGCGTGAACAGCCGGATGATCCGGTTTTCGTCATCCACCAGCTTCTCGAGAACGGCATTCATCGCCTTCTCGCCCCGCGCCCTGTCACCTTCGCCGGAGAGAATGTTCCAGGACTGCGCGATCGAATCGATCTGGCACTCGAAATTCTCGCTGGAGCCGAGCGGGCTACCATCGTCGAAATAGCCGCGGCGATAGTGACCGCCGTCCCAGCCGGCCGATTCCAGCGCCTTGCGCAGTTCCGGCAGGTGATCGGACCAGCGCTTGACGCGCTCCTTGTCGCCGCGTGCCTCGGCATAGGGCAGGAAGGCGGTGAGCATGCCGGCCAGGAACCAGCCGAGCCACACGCTCTCGCCGCGGCCCTGGATACCGACGCGGTTCATGCCGTCGTTCCAGTCGCCGCCGAGGATCAGCGGCAGGCCGTTGCCGCCCTTGCGCTTGATCGCGAGATCGAGAGCCAGAGCCGCATGCTCGTAGACGCTGACTTTGTCCTGCGACACGGCCGGCTGGTAGAAGGCGTCATGCGTGCCGGGCATCAGCGCCGCACCCTCGACGAAGGCAAGTTCCTCATCGAGGAGCGACTTGTCGCCCGTCACCGTGCAGTACTGGTCGATGGCATAGGCAAGCCAGACGACGTCGTCCGAGATATGCGTACGCACGCCGGCGCCGCTGCCCGGCAGCCACCAATGCTGCACGTCGCCTTCGCGGAACTGACGCTGGGCCGCATTGAGGATCTGGTTGCGGGCAAGCTCCGGCTTATGCACCAGGAATGCCAGCGTATCCTGCAGCTGGTCGCGGAAGCCGAAGGCACCCGACGACTGGTAGAAGGCGGTACGCGACATGATACGGCAGCCCAGGCTCTGATAGGGTAGCCAGGCGTTGATCATGTTGTTCATCGCCTTGTCCGGCGTCGAGATCTTCACATGGCCGGTGAAGCCGTCCCAGAACTCACGGCCTGCCGAAAGCACGGCCTCGAAATCCACCTTGCGGATTTCCGAAACCAGCGCGCGGGCCTCTTCGACGGTCGCCGTATCGCCCATATAGAAGCAGATTTCCTTCTGCTCGCCGGCGGCAATCGTCACGTCGAAGGCCAGAGCACCGCAGGGATCGCCATCGAGATCGGTCGAGCTCGAAAGCGCGGCCGCCGTAACGACGGCTTCCGGCATCTGGATCGTGCCATGGCGGCCGATGAACTCGCGGCGGCTTGCCGAGAAGCTCGAATGCGTCTCGCTCGCCGCCATGAAGGCGGTCCGCTTGAAGTAGTCGATGCTGTAGGGATTGTTGGCAAACAGCGCGCCCGTCTCCTCATCCAGCGTCGACAGAATGAAGGGTCTGGTCTTGTTCTGATTGGTGCCGAGCACCCATTCGGCGTAGTTGTAAATTCGCAGGCGCCTGCTGCCGGCACCCTTGTTGCTGAGCCGGAGGCGGAAGAGCTTGACCGGACGATCGCGATCGACGATCTGCGTCAGCTCCAGCGCCACGCCATCGTCTTCGCTCGAGAAGACGGAATAGCCCAGACCGTGACGGGCCTCGAAACGGACCTTCGCATTGCGCGACAGGCCGGCATAGGGCGTCATGACCTTGCTGCTGTCGAGATCGGCGACGTAAAGCGCCTCACCCGGACGGTTGATGACCATGTCGTTGGTCCAGGGGGTCAGCTGATAGTCGCGCGAATTGTGGCTCCAGGTGAAGCCGCCGCCTTCGGCGGGAACATGGAAGCCGAAGCGCTCATTCGAGATGACGTTGATCCACGGATGCGGTGTTGACTGACCGCCCGGCAGACGCACGACATATTCGCGGCCGTCCTTGGAGAAGCCGCCGTAGCCGTTCCAGAAATCGAGATCGTCCTGCGCCTCGATAGGCTCGGCCGCAAAAACGGAATCCTGCAGCGTGACCGGTACGGAGAGACGATTGACCGGCGTCGTTTCATCGGACTGCGTCGAGGCAAAGAGCGTCGCCGCGCGCGCGATCTGATCGACGAGCTTGCCGTTGCGGGCATGGAAGATCACCCGCGATGAGGCAAGGATCTCCTGGTAGGTCTCGTTTTCGATCTGGTCCTTGCGCACCGAGAAGATGTTCTGCCTGAGACCGTCGCCCTGGTTGTGACGCACATGCTCGACGAGCTTGTCCAGCTCGCGCTGCATGTCCTGGGCCTGCTCGACAGCGCGTTCGTTGACGATCACCAGATCGGCGCTGATGCCGCGCGACCGCAGATATTCCGCCGCCATCAGCGCTTCCCGGGCGATTTCGAGGTCGATATCGTCGTTGATGCGCAGGGTGAAGATCGGGAAATCGCCCGAGATCGTCACCGGCCAGAGCGCGGACTGCGAATGCAGGCCGGCCTGCACGGTGGCGCCGTCTGCGCGCAGGTGCATATCCGGATAGACGAGATAGCGGGCGAGCTTCTGGAAGGCGGCCGCCTGCTGCGAGGTAACGCCGACATGGCGCATCTGCATCTGCGTGCGGGTCCACGCCTGCGTCAGCTCGATGCCGAAGGTGTCGGGATTGCGGTAGCGCTCGACGGCCTTGTCGACTTCCTCGCGGTTCGGTGCGGCAATCGTCCAGAATATTACACTGACCTTCTTGCCGGCGGGAACGCGCACGACGCGACGCAGCGACAGGCAAGCATCCATGGTGAAGCCATCGGTGCCGGAGAGCGTCGCACCCGGATCGAAGGCTGCAGCTTCCGCAAGCGTGCGGCCGCGGCCGAGGAACTTGCGGCGGTCGGTTTCAAATTCGGTCGGACGTTCCGATCCGGCATTATCGACGACCAGATGGGCGACCGACATGTCAGGCTCGTTATAGTCGCGCTTGTTGCGCTCGGCGCGGATCACGTCACCACTGTTGCCGATCTCGGTGCGCACGAACATGCGCGTGAAGACCGGATGACCGGAATCGACGTCGTCACTCGCCAGCGCCGGCTCGAGATAGGAGGTCACTTCGATGAAGCGGTCCTCCGCACCCATGTTGAGCAGCGTCACACGGCGGCCTTCCGCATCGTGCTCGGTGGCGACGATGCACTCCACATCACTGGTGAGATCGCCGACCGTCTTGCTGTATTCGACCTTTTCATCGCTGAAGGCGACCTTGGCCTTCTCTCCTTCGATGCTGCGCGGTTCCGCGGTCGCCGACCACCATTGGCCGGAGGCGGTATCGCGCAGGAAGATGAAGGTGCCCCAGCGGTCTTCCGTCGGGTCGGCGCGCCAACGCGAGACCGTTAAGCCGTTCCAGCGCGAATAGCCGGCGCCGGTTGCGGTAAGCATGACCGAATAATGGCCGTTGGAAAGGAAGGCGAGCTCGCGATCTTGCGTCGCCGGATCGGCGATCTTGCGGATTTCCGGACGCAGCATGTCTTCCTGGATATTGGCCGGCTGGTCGCTCTCATGCTTGGCAGCCATGACCGGAATATCGCGCGGCGCCTTTTCCTGCAGCAGCAGTTCGGCCGCTTCGATCACCGGATCGGCATGGAAGAGTTCGCGCAAGCGGCCGTTGAAGGCGACGTTGGCGATCGCGGCGATCGACATGCCGTGGTGGTGCGCATAGTAGTTGTAGACCACTGCGCACTTCTTGCCTTCGGGAACGCGGGTCGGCGTGAAATCGACGGCGTCGTGGAAGCCGTAGATGCCGAGCGCGCCGACCTTGCGCAGTCTCTGCAGATTTTCGAGCGCGGCAGCCGGGCGATACTGGCTGGCGAGGATCGAGGCATAAGGTGCAATAACGGCGTTCTGGCCGAGGCCGCGCTTGAGGCCAAGGGAAGGCACGCCGAAATTGGTGTACTGGTAGTGCATATAGTGGTCGCGGGCGTTGAAGGCCGCTTCCGAAATACCCCAGGGGATATCGGAGCCAAGGCGCTTGGCGTAGTTCATCTGCTCCTGCACAACCAGATTATTCGTCTGGTTGAGGATACCGCCCTGGCGCTCCTGCATGACGAGCGGCGGCATCAGATATTCGAACATCGATCCGGACCAGGAGACTAGCGCGCCGCGCGAGCCGACAGGCACGACCTGACGGCCGAGGCGATACCAGTGCTCCGTCGGCAGATCGCCCTTGGCGATGGCGAAAAGGCTGGTGAGGCGTGCTTCGGAGGCCAGAAGGTCGTAGCAGGCGGCATCGAGCTCATTGGTTTCGACGCGGAAGCCGATGGAAAGCAGGCGCCGTTCCGGACGATAGAGGAAGGCGTATTCCATGCCGAAGGCGAGTTCGCGCATCTGGTCGCGCAGCTTCGCCAGACGCTGGCGCAACGAATCCACATTGGCAAGATCGAAGATGCTGTCGGCGATATGCCCTTCGCAGACCTTGACCAGCGATTGCGACCAGGTGAGCACCTCGCCGCTCTGCGTCGACTTCACCTCATGGTCGAGGTTTGCCGCAAGCTTCTGGATATCCTGCGCCAGAACCGACAGGTTGATGACGCGGATGGAAGCGAATTCGTGCTCGCGCTTGACGGCAGCAAGCGCGTTCTGGAAGCCGACGATGCGCTCTTCCAGGCGGCGACGCAGCGGGCGAACCGTCTTGCGGTCATCCGGAAGCTCGGCAAGGGTTTCGGCGAGAATGCCGGCGACATCGCCGATACCATCGAGATTGCCCTGCATATGTGCAGACGGTGCTTCCGCCCAGATGCGGCAAGCGGACGAGACAGCGATCAGATGGCCGGCGAAGTTGCCGCTATCGACCGCCGAGATGTAGCGAGCGCCCATCGGCTTGAGCGTATCGGTGTGATACCAGTTGCACAGGTGCCCGCGGAACTTTTCGAGCTTTGCCACGGTCGCCATGGTCTTTTCCATGCGATCGATGGTTTCCTCGAAGGAGGTCCAGCCGAAATGGCGCGCCGAAATGACCGACAGCAGGTAGACACCGATATTGGTCGGCGACGTGCGTGATGCCACGACCGCATTCGGGGTCTGCTGCACATTGTCCGGCGGCAGATGGTTCTGCTGTTCGACGACGAAGGTTTCGAAATAACGCCAGGTGCGCCGCGCGATCTTGCGCAGTTCGAACGAAACGCTTTCCGGCACTTCGAGCCGGTCTTCAGTCTCGGCCGACTGGCTGACATACCAGGCGATCGCCGGCGACAGAACCCAGAGCAGTGCAAAGGGAATGCCAACGAAGAAGGCGTTGTCGCCGGAGAGGGAAGCAAAGGCAAGTGCCAGCAGCGCAAGCACTGGCGCATGCCACATGACACGATAATGGCCCAGGATGGTGGTTTGCGCGGCAGCCTGGGCGCTGGCGGCGGTCCGCCATTGCAGCATCAGCTTGCGGCTGACAAAGGCGCGGTAGAGCGAACGGCCTATGGCATCGGCCATGACGCAGGCGGCGTCGGCGATGAAGACGATGCGCAGCGCGACCTGCGCATTGGCGGCACGGATATCCGACCAGACCGTGTAGAGATGCGCGCGCGCTACGATATCGCTGCTGCGCGGAATGATGCCGTTGATGAGCGACAGCGTCGGCGCGACGAACAGGCAGAAGATCAGCAGGATCTGCCAGATGAGCGCCGCCAGCGGCTCCATGAAATACCAACCGAGCACGGAGGCGAAGAACCAGGCGATCGGCGTCAGCGAGCGACGCAGATTGTCCATCATTTTCCAGCGGCCGAGGCCGGTGACGCCGCGCTTGGGGTTGAAGAGATAGGGAAGCAGCTGCCAGTCACCACGCGCCCAGCGATGCTGGCGCGAGACCTCGACTTCGTAGCGGATCGGGAAGTCTTCGACGAGTTCGCAGTCCGTGACGAGGGCGCAGCGCGCCATCGAGCCTTCGAGCAGATCGTGGCTGAGGACAGCGTTTTCGTCGATCTTGCCTTTTAGCGACGCTTCGAAGGCATCGACATGATAGAGGCCCTTGCCGGTGAAAGTGCCTTCTTCGACCAGATCCTGATAGACGTCGGACACGGCGAAGACGTAAGGGTCGAGACCGCGGTTGACCGAGAAGACGCGTTGGAACACCGATGCATCCTTGCCCGTGGTCAAGGACGGGGTGACGCGCGGCTGCAGCACGCCGTAGCCGCGCACGACGCGCTTGCTCTCGGGATCGAAAACCGGTCGATTGATCGGGTGATGCAGCTTTCCGACGAGCTTCGTCACGGTATCGCGCACCAGGCGCGTATCCGAATCGAGCGTCATGACATACTGCACGTCCTTCGGCACGATATTTGCGCCGGGCAGGAAGGTGGTATCGCGGTCGCCGCGCAGCAGCATGTTCAGCTCATGCAACTTGCCACGCTTGCGCTCCCAGCCCATCCAGGCGCCTTCGGACGGATTGTAGAGGCGGCGGCGATGCAGCAGGTAGAAGCGCTGGACACCATCCTCATCATAGCGGGCGGCCAGACTAGCGACTTCGCGGCGGGCGTAATCGAGGATTTCCAGATCGCGCTCGCTCTCCTCCTCCTGGCTGTCGGGCCAGTCGCTGAGCAGCGCGTAATAGATCTCGCCGCCCGGATTGGCGAGGTAGTGGACTTCAAGATTGCGCACAAGCTCGTCGACACTGTCGCGGTTGCCGATCAGCGTCGGCACGACGACCAGCGTACGGGCCTCTTCGGGAATGCCTTCCTTGAATTCGTAACCGACCAGACGCGCCGGCGTCAGATACATGGTGACGAAGAAATTGAAGAGGCCGGTGGCGCCTTCCGATGCCGGCAGCGAGAACATCAGGAGCAGCAGGATGGTCTCGGCCCAGCCCATGCCGGCATGCAGCATGAAATAGCCGACAATACCGAGGGCCACGACGGTCAGGAACAACACCGGGGCTGCAATCGACAGCCAGTTGAGCTTGCGCCATTGACGCACGAAACTCACCGAAAGGGGCACACGGTAGCCGATCGCCTTTTCCAGCTTCTGGGTCTGCTGACCCATGATGAAATCGCCGATATTCGGCTCACGCGCCTGCCCTTCGCCCGATGCCTTGGCCGCTTCGGTCATCGCCATGGCGACCTGGGCGATTTCCATTTCGGTCTTGTCGGAACGGCGAGCGAGCTTTTCGATACGGCGTCGGTAGCTGTTGCGCGAACCCGGATCGAGCTTGGCGTAGTCGGTCTCGTCCCAGAGCAGCTTGTCGACGGCGCTGACCTCTTCGACCCAGACGGACCAATCGGTATCGTCGATGAGACGCAGGCTCTTGATGATGTTGCCCATCGTCACGTTGCCGGATGACAGGCGATTGTGCTCGGCCATCATGACGCTTTCGGCGTCGGTGCCCGCCTCGGCAAGCCGCTTCTCAAGCCAGGTGACGGCGAGGCCCGACGTATGCGAGCCGTCGCGCAGACGGTAGAGGAACTGCGTGGCGAAGGTATTGTCCGAGGTCAAGGGCTCGAGCGTCTTCAGGAACTCTTCGACCTTGGCGTCGTCGTTCAGACGGATCAGCTCATCGACGGCGGCATTCGCCTTCTTGCGGGTAATGCGGCTCTGCTCGACGCGGATCGAAATGCGGCGCAGGTTTTCGACCAAAATATACCGCACCAGCGAGGGAACGGCCCAAAGCTCGCCAATCTTCAGCATCTCCACCGACTGGAAACCTTCGACGAGCGCCAGCAGGCCCTGATTGGATACGGTGCTATGCGTGTGGGCGACATAGAGCCAGGCAAGCGCCATGGTGCGCGGCATGACCATGCCGTCGATGGTCAGCGTCTGCAGCTGGTCGTAGAATTTCTTCGGAAAGTCGCGGCGGACTTCCTGAATGGCTTCTTCGATGATGTAGTGGTTGTCGAGCAGCCATTCGGCGGCCGGCGTGATCGATTCCCCCGCATCGACATCGGCATTGGCCGAGCGATAGACGCGCAGGATCTCTTTCTCGTTTTCCTTGTGCCGGGCGAAGAAATCGAAGGGCGCAAAGCCTGGCAGCTTGGTTTTCGCGCCGTTGCGGGCGAAGGCCGCGCCGCATTCCTTTATCTGCTCATTGGAGAAATAGGTGGCGCGGATCGCATCGTTATGATCGATCTGCTTGGCTTCAGAATCGCGCGGCGTAACGGTGGAGAGATTTTGAGATGTCATGGATTCGGGTTCTGGGTCCAAACAGAGTGAGTGGCATTGTCGCCTTTATCGTCTTTGCCCTGCCCGACGCAAGAATTCACGCATTTGGACCCTTTTGCTTCGCTTCCCGGCGGGCGAAGGGGGTGAATTCGAAGTGACGGCTTAGAACAAACATATACAGGCGAAGATTTTCACGGGGGCGCTCTCAAAGAATGCGGCGACTATTCGTCATCATCCAAAAGGGTGTCCGTGAAACTGGATACGCAACCAAATGGTTCCGGCAGCGATCCGCAGAGGTCAACGACAATCGATCAAGGTCATGAGGCATTCTCCCTAGGCTGATTCATCCCGTTTCGGAAATTCAGCATGGTTCGGCATATTGAATCCTCCATATCCCGCAGAAGATGAACTTAAACTGAACCCCATAAAAAGATTCGCAAATTCGTGCCGAAGCGCGTCGCTTTTCGAAGTTGCGCAGAACGCAGCGCCATACCTGGCTGTGAGTGGCAACCCCGCAGGGCCAAGACACATCCTCCCTGTCATGCCATCGCAGCGATTCGCCTTCACTTCGGAAAGAGAGGCAATACGCAATAGCATAGCGTCCCGCCGAGCCGCCGAATGGCAACGCAGCAACCGCTTACGCGAGCGTATTTTGGGGGAAGTTTACTGTTTTCACACGGCACATTCTATCGGCCGAGCAAATTTCTTTGCGCAGCGAAATGATGCCAGGAAAACAAACGTGGAATTTATCGGGGTCGCCGAGAAGTCGGCCAAACAAGCGGCAGTATTGCCTGCCGCTTCAAAGGGCATCGCCTTAAACGACGATGCCGCAAACAATGGCCGCGACAAACAGGAACGCAGCCGAAAACAGGACGACATGAACAGCCGTTTGGATCTTTTGCCGCGTATTCGCAGCGCGCTTGGAACCATCGAACCGATTCACATGCGTATTCGAAATACCCAAATTCGCCATGTGTCGCCTCCGTTCGTTTCTTATATGTCTCTCAGGTCAAGCCCAGGACCGATATTCATACATTTCCTATCAATTAGGTAGAGATGAATTTCCGTCCAGAATGCGAGCCGAGAAAAATTAAACCATTTGAAGTCGAGGACCCGAAAGATCGGCAACGCCTAATCAGCAGAGAATGCGGCGGGCCCAAATCAAGCTGCGCTCGATGGCGCTGGTATCGGCCGTCTGCTCTTCGGCAGGTCCGACTTGGCGGCGACTGCTTTCCTCAGAAAGAGTAGCGGACCGTGCACCTTCCCGTTTCGCCGGAACCGGCGGATGAAGATAGCCCATGGTCATGCCACCCATGAAAAACATGCCTGCCTCCACTTAACGTCTGACCCCTTAGTCGGGATCACGAAAGTTAACTGCCATTAACGAGATCATGACAGAATTGCGGCAGGTGTCAATAGTCTATACGATTGGTCGTGTTTAAACGGCCCCTTCGTTAACGTGCCGAGGGGCAAGGCCGTCCGCTCACGCGCGGACGAACCCTTTGCTGGCGATCATCAGATTGCGCGTATAATCTTCCTTCACGTCGCCTGCCGAAAGCTCCTTTGCCGTCAGCCGCTCGACAACGGCACCATTGCGCATGACGGCCAGACGCTCGCACATGTGGGTAATGACGCCGAGATCGTGGCTCACCATCACGAAGGTCAGATGGCGGTCCTTGCGCACCTGCTCGAGCAGGTTCAGAACTTCGGCCTGCACCGAGGCATCGAGCGCCGAGGTCGGCTCGTCGAGCAGCAGGATCGACGGTTCGACGATCAGCGCGCGGGCAATGGCGACACGCTGGCGTTGGCCGCCGGAGAGCTGGTGCGGGTAGCGGAAGCGGAAGCCCTTTCCGAGGCCGACTTCGTCCAGCGCCCTGGCGATCCGGGTTTCCGTGTCGCCGATCCCATGAATCGATAGAGGCTCCAGCAGCAGCCGATCGATCGTCTGGCGCGGATGCAGGGAGCCATAGGGGTCCTGGAATACCATCTGCACCTGGCGGTAGAAGGCCTTGCTGCGCCTGGCGCCTTTCAGCTGTTCGTCGCCAACCTGGATCTTGCCGTGCGTGACGGGCGCAAGACCGGCAACGGCACGCAGTAGCGTCGATTTGCCGGAACCGGACTCGCCGACCAGACCGAAGGATTCACCCTTGTTCACCTCGACGCCGACGGTATCGAGCGCATAATAGCCGTCATAGACGACGCTGAGATCATCAACTGCGAGTGCTGTCGTCATGCCGCCCACTCCGGCTTGCGATCGAGCACCGGCAGCGGATGCCGGCTTTCCCCGATGACGGGCATGCAGTTCAGCAGGCCGCGCGTATAGGGATGCTGGGCATTGTTCAATTCGGAAGCCTTGAGCTCTTCCACGACCTTACCCGCATACATGACGATCACCCGGTCGCAGAAGGAGGACACCAGCCGCAGATCGTGCGAGACGAAAATCAGCCCCATGCCGCGCTCGGAGACGAGCTTATCCATGATCTTGAGCACGTCCAGCTGCACCGTGACATCGAGCGCCGAGGTCGGCTCGTCTGCGATCAGCAACTCCGGCCCGGCGATCAGCATCATGGCGATCATGACGCGCTGGCCCATGCCGCCCGAGACCTCGTGCGGATGCAGGTCGTAGACACGGCCGGGATCGCGAATCTGCACCGCTTCCAGCATGGCAAGCGCGCGGTCACGCGCTTCGGCCTTGCTCACCTTCTCATGCGTGCGCAGCGTTTCGGTGATCTGCTTGCCAATGGTCATGACCGGGTCGAGCGAATATTTCGGGTCCTGCAGCACCATGGCGATGCGCTTGCCGCGCAGCGACCGGCGTTCCCTGGCCGAAATCGACAGGAGGTTGATGCCGCTGAAATTGAGCGTGTCGGCGGTGACGATGCCATGCGGCGGCGTTAGCCCCATGATGGCGCGGCCGGTCTGCGATTTGCCGGAACCGCTCTCGCCGACAATACCAAGCCGCTCGCGGCCGAGCGTGAAGGAGACGCCGCGCACGGCATCGATGACGCCGGTACGGGTCGGATAGCGAACCATGAGGTTCTCGACGGTCAAAAGTGTCGTCATTGCCCGCTCTCCTTCGGATCGAGCGCATCGCGCAGGCCATCGCCGAGCAGGTTGAAGCCGAGGCTGACGATGAGGATCGCGATACCGGGCATGGCCGCCACCCACCATTGATCGAGATAGTATTTGAAGCCGCTTGCGATCATCACGCCCCACTCCGGCAGCGGCGGCTGCGCGCCGAGACCGAGGAAACCGAGGCCGGCCGCCGTCAGGATGACGCCGGCCATGTCGAGCGTAACGCGGACGATCACCGAGGAGATGCAGAGCGGCATGACATGGCGAAAGATGATACGCAGCGGCGAGGCACCCATAAGCTGCACGGCGGCGATATAGTCCGAACGCCGCACCGTCATCGTCTCGGCCCGCGCCAGGCGCGCATAGGGTGGCCACGAGGTGATGGCGATCGCGATGACGGCGTTCTCGATGCCCGCGCCGAGCGCGCCGGCGAAGGCAAGCGCCAGCACCAGTTTCGGAAAGGCGAGGAAGATATCGGTAATGCGCATCAGAATCACATCGACCCAGCCGCCAAGATAGCCCGACACCATGCCGATGATCAGTCCGATCGGCGCCGAGATGATCGCGACCAGAACGACGATATAAAGCGTCCAGCGCGACCCGTAGATGAGGCGCGAAAGGATATCGCGCCCAAGATCGTCGGTGCCGAGAAGATAGCCTGGCGTCCCGGGGGGCTTCAGATAGGCATTGGTCAGGTCGCCGATAACAGGCGAATGCGGTGCGATGACATCGGCAAGTGCTGCCACCAGCACGAGGGCGATAATGATAAGCAGCCCGATCACGGCCAAACGATTGGCGGAAAACTGCCGCCACGTGACATAGGCGCGCCCAAGTCTCGCCTGCCGGCGCGACTGCGGCCGATCAGAGAGCAGCCAGTCCCTCAAGTTGGGTTGGGTGGTCTCGACAGTCATTTACGTCGCGTCCTTGGGTCGAGCGTCCGATACAGAAGATCGGAAATCAGATTGATGCCGATGAACACTGTGCCGACGACGATCGTGCCGCCGAGAACGGCATTCATGTCGGCATTGCGCAGCGAGCTGGTGATGTAGAAGCCGATGCCCGGCCAGGAGAACACGATCTCCGTCAGCACGGATCCCTCGAGCAGCCCGGCATAGGAAAGCGCGATCACCGTGATCAGCGGCACGGCGGCGCTGCGCAGGGCATGCCCCCAGATTACCCGCGTTTCGGAAAGCCCCTTGGCGCGAGCGGCCACGATATATTCCTGGCCCAGTTCGTTCAGCATGAAGCTGCGGGTCATGCGGCTGATATAGGCAAGCGAGAAATAGCCGAGCAGCGAGGCCGGCAGGATGATGTGGCGGAACACGTCCCAGAAGACATCCCATTGCCCCTGCAGAGCGCTGTCGAGCAGGAAAAAGCCCGTAATCGGCGTGAAACTATATTCATAGGCGATGTCGATGCGGCCGGGATAGGCCACCCAGTTCAGCTTCGCATAGAAAATGACGAGCGAAACCATGGCCAGCCAGAAGACTGGGACGGAATAGCCGACGAGGCCGATCACGCGGACGATCTGGTCGATGAAGCTGTTGCGGCGCACCGCGGCAAGTACGCCGAAGGGAACCCCGAACAGGGCCCCAATGATCGTGCCGACCGTCGCAAGCTCCATTGTCGCTGGAAAGACGCGCCTGATGTCATCCATGACCGGATTGGTTGTCAGAACCGACGTACCGAAATCGCCGCTGAGCGCGCTCACGAGATAATAATAGAACTGCAGATAAAGCGGCTGGTCGAGATGCATCTCGCGCCGCAGGCGCTCCAATATCTGCTGCGGCGCGTGATCGCCGGCAATCGCCAGCGCCGGATCGATCGGTATGACGCGTCCGATGAAGAAGGTGACGGCCAGAAGACCGAGATAGGTGGTGACGGCCACGACCAAAAATCGCAGCAGACCCATGAAGAATGGAGCGGCACGGCCCTTTTTGGGCCGCACCTGCATTTTTCGTTCGACAGTGCTCAAAGACCTAGTCCTGCCGGATCATTACTTGGAGATCGGCCAGACGAAGTTGGTGTCGAAGGTCGGACCGAGCTTGAAGTCCTTCACGTCCTTGCGGTAGCCGGCAACTTCCGTCTGCTGATAGAGGATGACAAAGGGGCTGGCATCCAGGAACTTCTTCTGGATATCCTGGTACATAGCGGCACGCTTGGCGGTATCGACTTCGAAGAGCGCTGCCTTGGTTTCCTTTTCCAGCTCAGGCGATGTCCAGGTGTTGCGCCAGGTAAGCGTCTTGTTGGTGCTGGTATCGGAATTGTCGTCATTGGTCGTGAACGTATCGGCATTGGAATGGGGGTCCCAATAATCGTTGCCCCACTGGCCGAAATAGATGTCGTGATTGCGGGCGCGATACTTCGTCAGCTTCTGCTTGCCATCGCCGGGGATGATCTCCACCTTGATGCCGGCCTGGCCGAGCGTCTGCTGGATCGAGGTCGCCACGCCGGTATCCGGCTCGATGCTGCGCACGTCCATGGTCACGGAGAATCCATCAGGCAGTCCGGCTTTGGCCAGCAGTTCCTTGGCCTTGGCAACATCCAGCTTGAACGGATTTTCATCCAATGCGCCAAGCAGGCCCTTCGGCTCGAAGGTCTGGTGTATCTCGCCGATGCCCTTGATCAGCGTCTTGCCGATGGCGTCGTAATCGACCAGATATTTGAACGCCTGCTGCACTTCCGGCTTGGCAAGGTTCGCATTCTTCTGGTTGAGACTGACGTAGTAGACCGTGCCCTTCGGCGCGCTGGTGGAGGCAAGCGCGGCGTTCTTCTCGATGGCGATGAGATCGTTGGGCGACAGGTTGCGGGCAACGTCGATGTCGCCATTCTCCAACGCCAGGCGTTGCGCCGAGCTTTCCTTCATGAAGCGATAGATGACGCGGTTCAGCTTGGCTTTTTCGCCGTAGTAATTGTCATTGCGCTCCAGCACGACGGCCTCGTTGGCGCGCCATTCACGCAGCTTGAACGGACCGGAACCGGCAAAGCCGGTCTTCAGCCAGCTGTTGCCGAAGTCGTTGTCATATTTGTAATCGGCCGTCGGCGTTGCCGGCTTTACATGCTGCAGAACCAGCTTCTTGTCGACCACTTCGGCGACGGTTGCCGTCAGGCAGTTCAGCACGAAGCTCGGCGCATAGGGCTTGTCGACGGTGAAGGTGAAAGTGTTCGCATCGGTTGCCTTGGCCTTTTCCGTCACGTTGTCGCCCGTGATGCCGAACTGCGTGAGAATGAAGGCCGGGCTCTTGTTGAGCTTGACGACACGCTCGAAGGACCATGCAACGTCTTCTGCCGTGATCGGGTTGCCGGACGCAAACTTCAGGCCTGGCTTCAGCTTGAACGTATAGGTCAGATGATCGTCGGAAACCGACCAGCTTTCGGCGAGATCACCCTGGATCTTGGACGTGTCGTTGATGTCGAGGCGAACCAGCAGGCTATAGGTGTTGCCGGTGATTTCCGCCGCCGACAGTTCATAGGCTTCGGCCGGATCCATGCTCAGAATATCATCGAAGGCAAAGCCCTCGACCAGCGTGTCCTTTGGCGTCGCAGCATATGCGTTCGGCGCCGCCATCAGCAGAAGCGAGAGAGCCACGCCGGCAGACAGCGCGCGCAAACCGCGGTTCATCTTGGTCATCATCATTGTTTTCATTCCCCTTTTTTAAACTCAACGCAATATTCAGGACGCACTCTAACGGCTGCCTTCCTTCCAAGCGGACGCGAGGACGCGAAGCCAGTTCTCCCTGCACAGCTTTACAAGATCGGCCTCACCATAACCAGCGTTGCGAAGGGCTTCAATCAGCTTCTGATTGCCTGCCGCATCGCCGATCTCAGCCGGTATCGTGGCGCCGTCGAAATCCGATCCGAGGCCCACGCAATCGATGCCAAGGCGGCCGACGAGATGATCGACATGCCGCACCATCGCCTCGAGCGACGTATCGGCATCCGAACGCGCATCGTCGCGCAGCATGGCCGTCGCATAGTTGAGGCCGACGATGCCGCGGCTCTCCTTGATGGCATCGAGCTGCTTGTCGGTGAGGTTGCGCGCGACAGGCGTCAGCGCATGCGCATTGGAGTGGCTCGCGACCAGCGGCTGATCCGAGGTCTTCGCCACATCCCAGAAGCCTTTCTCGGTGATGTGGGCGAGATCGACGAGGATGCCGAGTTGGTTGCAGGCGCGGACCAGCGCAAAGCCGGCGTCGGTCAGGCCAGGTCCTGTGTCCGGGGAGCTCGGATAGGCGAAGGGCACACCATGGGCAAAGATGTTGTTGCGGCTCCAGACGGGGCCGAGCGAACGCAGGCCGGCCGCATAGAAGGTTTCAAGTGCGACGAGATCGGCGTCGATCGCTTCGCAGCCTTCCATATGCATCACGGCCGCGAAAATTCTTTTCTCCATGCAATCGCGAATCTCGGCGGTGGAATGGCAGAGCTTCCAGGCGCCGGCGCGGTCGAGCCGGAGCGCGATCGCCGCCATTTCGAGAGCGATATCCAGCGAAGGCGCACGCTCCAGCGGAGCCGCCAAAGGCGTGGCATAGTGGCCATTGCTATCGGGATCGGCAAAGACGAGATCGCCCGACGGGATGTAAATGGCGCAAAGACCTCCGGCGAGGGCGCCCGCACGCGCCCGCGGAGCATCGATATGGCCGCTCGACGTCCCATCCCTGAATTCGGCAACCGGATCGGCGCCATCGCGCGCGTGATGCCAGAGCCTCAAGAGAACGTCGTTGTGACCATCGAATACGGCTTGCATTGTCTATCCCGGATGAAGCGCTCGAGTGAGCGAATGGAAAGCGGCCAGAATAGAAAAGCTGACAGGATTCGCCATACCCAAATGAAAAAAATTTGCATTTGCATGGAACGGCATATTCGAATGGAAAAAGGCGGGGCAAACACCCCGCCTTGAAGGCATGCTTTACGACGCTGATGATGTGTCGGGCATTTCAGCGCTTGGCCCGCTTCTTCTGGCGGTAGACGTCGATGGCAACGGCCGCGACGATGATGAAGCCCTTGGCGATTTCCTGGTAATAGGCATCGACGTTGAGGAAGGTAAAGCCGGAGATCATCACGCCGAGAATGACGGTGCCGATGACGGTGCCGGCGATGCGGCCGACGCCGCCGGTCAGCGACGTGCCGCCGATGACAGCAGCTGCGATCGCATCCAGCTCATAGTTCACACCCATGCCGGCCTGCGCCGTCTGCACACGGGCGGCGGTGATGATGCCGGCAAGGCCCGCCAGAAGCCCGGCTATCGCATAGACCTTGACCAGATGCGCCTCGACATTGATGCCCGAGACGCGCGCCGCCTGCACATTGGCGCCGATCGCGTAGGTGAACTTACCGTAGCGCGTGTAGCGCAGCACGATGTGGAAGAGGACGGCAATGATGAGGAAGACGACGACCGGCCAGATGCCGGAACCGATGAAATTGAACTGGTCGGTGAGGCCCGAAATCGGCTGGCCCTTGGTATAGAGCTTCGACAGGCCACGGGCCGAGACCATCATGCCGAGCGTCGCGATAAAGGGCGGGATCTTCGTCTTGGTGATCAGTTGCCCGTTGATGAAACCGGCAAGGAGGCCGATCAGCAGGCCGATGCCGATCGGCACGAAGAAGGGCATGTCGGTCAGCGCAGGATAGACGGCCCTCGCCCAGGTCGACGACTGGGCGAAGCTCGCGGCGACCATTGCCGTCAGGCCGACGACGGAGCCGGACGAGAGGTCGATACCGCCTGTGATGATGACCTGCGTCACGCCGACCGAGATGATGCCGATGACCGAGACCTGCAGGATCATGATCTTCAGGCGCTGCAGGTTCATCAGGAAGCTCTGGCCGACGAAGATCCAGCCGAGGATTTCGCACAGAAGCGCAATGCCGATCAGCACCAGGAAGATGCCGAGTTCGGGCGGCACGCGGCGACGTCTGGGCCGTGTGACTGCCGGGGCGGTCGCCTCTGCAACTTTGCTAACCATGGTTCAATCCTCCCTTGCGATGATTGGCGGCGTCACTGCGCAGCCAGCTCCATCACCTTCACTTGAGTTGCGTCCGCGCGATCCAGGAATCCCGTGACCCGTCCTTCATGCATCACCATGATGCGGTCGCTCATGCCGAGCACCTCGGGCATTTCCGAGGAGATCATGATGACGGCGACGCCGTTGCGCGCCATTTCGGTGACGAGACGGTGGATTTCCGCCTTGGCGCCGACATCGATGCCGCGCGTGGGCTCATCCAGGATCAGAATGCGGGGATTGGTGAGCATCCACCGGCCGATCAGCGCCTTCTGCTGATTGCCGCCAGACAGGTTTTCGATGCGTTCGTCGAGGTTCGGCGTCTTGACGCGCAGCTTCCTCGCCATCTCCTCGCAGGCCTCTTCGATCGCGCCTTCCTGCACGAAGCCACCCCGCACGAACTGGTCATGCAGCACCGCAACCTGCATGTTCTCCAGCACGCTGAGGATGAGAAGACAGCCCGTATCCTTGCGGTCCTCCGTCAGAAAGGCCATGCCGTGGCGGATGGCGGCGGCCGGCGAGGAAATCTCTGTCTTCACGCCGAAAAGCTCGATGGTGCCGGACGAGGCGGGCGTCACGCCGAAGATGGTCTCCGCGACATTGGACCGGCCCGATCCGACAAGCCCGGCCACGCCGAGAATTTCGCCGGCCCTGACGTCGAAGGACACGTTGGAGAAGACGCCGTCGAGGCTCAAATCCTTGACCGAAAGGACGGTCTCGCCGATCGGCACCTCTTCCTTCGGGAACATCTGCGTGATCTCGCGGCCGACCATCATGCGGATGATATCGTCGCGGGTCACATCGGTCGAAGCGTGCGTGCCGATATATTTGCCGTCGCGGAAAACCGAGAATTCGTCGGCGATCTCGAACAGCTCATTCATCTTGTGGGTGATATAGACGATGCCGATGCCCTGGGCGCGCAGGTCGCGGATGATCTGGAAGAGATGCGCAACCTCACGCTCGGTGAGCGCCGAGGTCGGCTCATCCATGATCAGCACGTCGGAATTATAGGAGACCGCCTTGGCGATTTCGACCATCTGCCGGCTCGCGACCGAAAGCTCGCGTACCTGGATCTCGGGATCGATGGAAATGTTGAGGCGCTGGAAGAGCTCCTCGGTCTTGCGGCTCATCTCCGCGTGATCGACGAGACCGAACCGGTTCTTCGGCTCACGTCGGATCCAGATATTCTCGGCAACGGTCATGAAGGGCATCAGGTTCAGCTCCTGATGGATCATGGCAATACCGTTTTCCAGTGCGTCAAGCGGCGATTTCAGCCGGATCTCGACGCCCTTGAGGCGCACTTCCCCCTGATCGGGAATATAGATGCCGGCAAGGATCTTCATCAGGGTCGATTTGCCCGCACCGTTTTCACCCATCAGCGCATGCACCGTCCCGCGCTTCAGGCGGAAGGAAACGTCGTCGAGGGCGACCACGCCGGGAAATTCCTTGCGAATGCCTTCAGCGCTCAACAGATAGGTGGCATTGGGAACAACGCCGCTGGCGCGCACCGCCGCCATGGTGGATGGGCTCACAACCATTTTTCCCTCCCGGGCAGATCGGATTTCAAAGGATGCGGGCTTTCAAGCCCGCATCCGTCGATCATTTTCGTCCTCAGTTCTTCTTGACGAAGTCCTTGACGTTGGTCGGGGTGACGAGCTGGAAGGGGATATAGACCTTCTTCTCAACCTTATCGCCCTTGGCGAGCTTGAGTGCGGCGTCCACGGCACCCTTGCCCTGACCGGCAGCATCCTGGAACACGGTGACCTTCAGGTCGCCGGCCTGCATGGCGGCAAGCGCGTCCTGCGTCGCATCGACGCCGGCAACGATGATCTTGTCGAGCGACTTGCCGGACGCCTTCAGTGCCTGGATGGCGCCGATCGCCATTTCGTCGTTGTTAGAGATGACGGCATCGAATTCGATGCCGCTGGAGAGCCAGTTGGTCATCAGGTCGGCACCCTGGGTGCGCTGCCAGTTGGCGGTCTGCTCCTGAACGATCTTGATGCCCTTGCACTCATCGGTCGCCACGACATCATGGACGTCCTTGGTGCGCATGCGGGCAGCCTGGTTGGAAAGCTCGCCCATCATAATGACGGCCTTGCCCTTGCCACCCAGCAACCGGCAGACTTCCTTGGCTTCCAGCGTACCGGATTCCTGTTCGTTGGAGGCGACGAAAGCTTGCTTGTCCGGAAGGCTGTCGACGTTTGCCGGCTCGCGGTTGACGTAGACGAGCGGGATCTTGGCATCGGCGGCAAGCTTGGAAATCGCTGCCGTCGCGTCGGTGTCGACCGGATTCACGATGATGGCGTCGACCTTACTGGCGATGAAGTTCTGGATCTGGCTCTGCTGCTTGGCGATATCGTTCTGCGCGTCTTCAACCTGCAGGGTGACGCCCTTATCCTTTGCGTAATCCTGCATGCCGTTGCGCAGAACCGTCAGGAAGTTGTCGTCGAAGAGCGCCATAGAAACGCCGATGGTTTCGGCATGAGCAGCAGTAGACAGCATAAGCGCCATCGCAGAGCCAAGGATAAATTTCTTCATGTTTTCCTCCCAGATACGGTGCCCGGCCACACCCCTCCTGAATGCCGGAGCCCCCGGTTTCGACCGCGGGGCCTTTATTCAATCGGCTGTCACTCCCATGGCAGCCATATCGAAAACGGAACAAACAAACCGTAAAATTCTTTATCCGGAATATTCATTCCATTTTTCAGGACAAAGGTCAACAGCAAATTCTCGCCCCCCGAAAGGGCGCGGGCGACGACGAGTTTCTCGTCTCTGCTGCTGTAAGAAACGGCGGCCAAACGCTACATACGGGCGCCGGCATCGTGGAACGGTTATTCCATCGACATGGGATTGGAATAGAATGTCGGCGAACCAACCGGCCGCGCCGCGGCCCCGCAATGGAGAATAAGCATGCCCTCGATGTACAGTTTCTCGGTCCCGATCTTTCAGCGCGGCCTGCAAAACCTTTCGGTCTATCTCGACAAGATCGAAGCCTATGCGGCAGAAAAAGACGTTGCGACGGAGGAACTCGTTTCCGCGCGGCTGATCGACGACATGCTGCCGCTCTCCGGCCAGTACCAGCGCGCCTCCGATACGGCGAAACTCGCCATCGCCCGTCTTGCCGGCATCGATGCGCCGCGTTTCGAGGACAATGAAGTTACCGTCGCAGACCTGCGCGAACGTCTGAAGAAAACGCAGGATTTCCTGGCGACGATCACCCCTGCCACGATGGAAGGCAGTGACACGCGGGAAGTGACGATCACGCCCGGAGGCAACAAGATCGTTTTCAAAGGTGAAGATTACCTGGCGAAATTTGCGCTGCCGAACTTCTTCTTCCATGTCACGACGGCGCACGACATTCTGCGCAGCCGCGGCTTAGCGGTGGGTAAGATGAACTACCTCGGTGCACTCGGCTAAAATTATTCAGGGCCGGCGCGACACCGGCCCTTTTTCCGTCAGCTCCGTATAGGCAAGCGTCTGGTCCAGATGCTCCGCCCGAAGAGAAAGCAGCTTTTCGGCATAGGCAAGCCTGGTTGCCGTATAGGCGCTGTCATTGGCGACATTGGAAAGCTCGGCCGGATCCTTCGCCAGATCGAAGAGCAGCGGCGGAAGACCGGCGCAATGGACGTATTTGAAATGCTCGTCACGCACGACGGCCAGATTGCAGGCATTGGACCGCAGGCCGAAATGCCGCTCCGGAATGCCTTCGGCGATATCGCGGAAATCCAACTCCCAGAAGGCCGCGTCGCGCCAGTTTTCCGGTTCGGAGCCAGCGAGGAACGGCAGCAGACTTTCGCCATCGACATGGTTTGCCGGCGCGATGCCAAGCCGGTCGCACAGGCTCGGGAAAATATCCGCGGCACTCGTGAAACGCTCCACCTGCCGGCCATGCGTGGCGGATTGGCGGGGATCGCGGATGACGAGCGGCACATGATAGCTGCCATCGAAGAAGCCGCCCTTGCCGAGCATCCAGTGATCGCCCATCATCTCGGCGTGGTCCGAGGTGAAGACGATGACAGTGTCGTCCCAGGCGCCGGCATCCTTCAGGGCCTGCCAGATCCGGCCAAGCTGCGCATCGACTTCGGCGATCATGCCGTAATAAATGGCGCGGATCGCTGAAAAATCCTCAGACGTCCACTCGTTGATGGAGCCTTTGCCGCCATACATGAAGCTGCCCTTGCCGATCAGCGGCAGGCCGAAAGCGAGCAGCGGATGCGCTGCCATTTCTGTCTCACGATCAACGGCACGCGCAAAAGCCGGGCCGTCGGCGGCCGAAAACATGCGGTTATAGGGTTCTGGCACCGAGAAAGGCGGATGCGGCCGCAGGAACGAAACATGCGCGAACCAGGGCTGATCCTGTTCGCCGAGCCAGCGGATGAACTCGCCGGCCAGAAAGGCCGTCTGCGTCTCGTCCTTGGAATAGGCAGGCGCATTGCTCGAAATCTCGCCGGGCGCGGCCCCGACTGGAATATGAATATTGCGGCTGATGGCATTGGCATGGCCGCACGACCGTAGCCAGGAGAGCCATTGTTTCTCATGTTCGGGCAGAAGCTGTCGCGCCGTGAAACCCGGCAATACGCCCTCATAGGTCGTCAGATGCGGATCGTGGGGGTCACGGCCACGCGGATCCGGCGCCGTATCCGTATAGCCGAACAGCGTCGGCTCGTAGCCGGCCCGGCGTGCAGCAAGCGCGACATTGTCGAAACGGGCATCCAGCGGCGAACCATTGCGGCAAACACGATGGTTCATCTGGTAAAGGCCGGTATAGAGCGTCGCCCGCGCCGGCGAACAGGGCGCTGTACCGGCATAGTGCCGCCGAAACAGCACACCTTCCCGCGCCAACGCATCGACATTCGGCGTCTGGACGCATTGATGACCGACGGCGGAGAGGCAATCTCCCCGCCATTGATCGGCTGAGATCAGCAGGACGTTCGGGCGTTTACTCCCAACACCGGCGACAGAACGCCGTTCAGTGCTGGTTGGACTTGGCATGCCAGTTCCAGGCCGATTGGATGATCTCGGTCAGATCATATTGCGGCGACCAGCCGAGAATATCACGAGCTTTGTCGTTATTGGCGACCAGCGTCGTCGAATCGCCCTCGCGGCGGCCGACATATTCGACCGGGAACGGCCGGTTCGAGACAGTCTCGATCGTCCCAAGCAGTTCCTTCACCGTCGTTCCCGTGCCTGTGCCGAGATTGAGCGCGACGGAATCTCCGCCATCAAGCAGATATTGCACGGCGCGCACGTGGGCGTCGGCGAGATCCAGCACATGGATGTAATCGCGGACGCAAGTGCCGTCGCGCGTATCATAATCGCTGCCGAACACCTTGAAGCCCTGACGGCGGCCGAGGGCGGCGTCGATGGCAAGCGGGATTGCATGGGTTTCCGGCGTATGCCATTCGCCGATGCGCCCCTCGAAATCGGCGCCGGCAGCATTGAAATAGCGCAATATGACGGAGCGCAGCCCCTTGTATTGGTCGTAATCGGCCAGCGCCTGCTCGACGATATATTTCGTGCGGCCATAGGGGTTGATCGGCATCTGCTGGTGGCTTTCGTCGAGCGGCACACTCTGTGGCAGGCCGTAGGTCGCGCAGGTCGAGGAAAAGACAAAAGCCTTCACGCCGGCCGCCTGGGCTGCCGAAAGCAGGGTCAGCGTACCGATGACATTGTTCTCATAGAAAGAAACGGGATCCTTGACCGACTCGCCGACCTCGATCAACGCGGCGAAATGCAAGATCGCGGCAGGTTTGTGCTTGGCCAGCACCTCATCGAGGCGGGCCCGATCGCGGATATCGCCTTCCTCGGCCGGACCCCATTTGACGAATTCGCGATGACCGTTGGAGAAATTGTCGTAGACGACCGGCTTGAACCCCTTGTTCGCCAGATCCAGACAAGTGTGCGAACCGATATATCCGGCTCCGCCGACCACAAGCACCGTTTCTCCTGCCATGATCATCCTTTCTTGAGTCACAAGGATTTGCCGCCTCAAACGCGACGGACCTGTTCGGTCCGAGGCGTACACTTAGAGAGCTGTAGCCGACTTGCAAGACGGGAGAAAGGAGCAAGATTGGTCGTATCGAGAACAGGTCAATGCGAAAAGCTAAGCCGGCTTCACCTCCGCCTTGCTGATATGCGTGAGAATTCCGGCAAGCGCCAGAACCGGCGGGACGAGAAAACAGGCCATGCCGACGAGCAGGAAAAGCGCTGCCGCCACGGCACAGCCGAGCGCAAAGCCGCCGACTGCAGCTCCCATGCGGGAAAGCCGCGCCTTCATCGCCGCCCTATCCTCCGGCTTGGCGCCACGCAGCAGATCGGCAATGTCGATCATGATCTGCGTCGTCGTGCCCGTCATCATGGTCGTGGGTGGTGTCGAACCGAGATGAATGCGATGTGCCGTCGTCTGGATGGCCATGGCGGCGACAAGGATCATGCCGGTCAGGATGGCCTGCCAGCCATCCCCATCGCCAAACGGACCGAAGCGCATGGCGAGGATCGCCGCAAGCGCGAGCAGCAGTAATTTCAGCGAGAGGATGATCTGCAACGTCGGCAGATTGCGCCGCGAGAGATCGCCGCCAATGAGACGGGCGAGGATGACGACGACGCAGAAGACCGGCAGCGCCAGAAGCTTGGCCAGCGCACCCGAGGTTCCGAGTGCCAGGGAAGCGCCGAGCGTGACGAAATTGCCTGTCACATGCGCCGTGAACAGGCCATGCAGGGCCAGAAACCCGGCGGTATCCACATAGCCGCCATTGATGCTCAGAAGGGTGGGCAGGCTCGGCTTCATCGCTTTCTCGCTCGCTTTTATCGTCTCCGATCTTATCGCGCCGAATAGCTGCCGTTGTCGAGATGGTTGCGTGGCGGGAAACGAAACATCGCCGTGCAACGCCGATCGGACAGCGGCGGCATACTGCAGATCAAAGTTGCATCCACGTGCCCAACTGGTCGTCTGTCACAAAGACGGTAGGAGGCAGCGCTTCACGATTCCAGCAGTTTTCTCGCGTCTTGTGCACCTCCTCGTCCAAGCCCGTCGGATAAGGGCCGCAGCAGGACTATCGATTCAACTGGGTCGTCGTGGCTTGTTGAACACGTTGAATTTCGCAACCAACTGCGGCGCGGCCTCATAAACACTGTTCATGTGCGCCGAAATTTCACCCAACTTTGCGTTTCATCGTGACCCTGGCTGGATTCCAATATCGCAATTTCGTCAACGGCATCTTCGCGACAGACCGGATCAGCCTCAAATGCAAATCTGGGTCAAGGCATCGCGAAACTGGCAGACCTAAGCACGTTGCGGCATCTTCGTTGGTATCTTTGATTGAGAAATGGGCGGCGTTATACTAGATTTGCAAAATAGTATAACGGAGCTTCCGATGAACCGCCTCGACACAATGTATCAAACGATCCTAGCCGAACTTGGTCAACGGGTTTTCGATGCCAGCTTCGTTTCCGACTTCCCGGCCGACGGCCGTTTTGTCTCCGTCACGGTGAAAGATCGCAAATATTGGTATTTCGATCAACCCGATGGGCAGGGCGGCCAAACTCGCCGCTATGTCGGTCCTGCTGATGATGCCGCGATCACTGAAAGGGTTACGCAATTCAAGGCGCTAAAGAATGATTTCACGTCACGCCGCAAGCTCGTTCGGACGTTGATCCGTGAAGGTGGACTTCCTAGACCTGAGAATAGGGCCGGGGACATCATTGAAGTTCTCGCCAATGCGGGTTTCTTCCGGCTGCGTGGCGTCCTCATCGGCACAGTCGCGTATCAATGCTACTCCGGCCTCCTCGGTGTCCGTCTGCCTTCCGCTTCCATGGTGACGGGTGACGCTGATCTCGCGCAAGATTTTGCAATCTCCAACGAAGTGCAAGACAGCCTTCCCCCTATCCTCGATCTGCTACGATCGGTAGACGAGACATTCCAGCCGATCCCGCATCACTCGGGCTCGCCGCGATCGTCGGCCTTCCGGACGCTGGACGGCTACCGCGTCGAATTCCTGACCGGGAATCGAGGATCAGACGATTATCTGGACAAGCCTGCCGAAATGCCCGCCCTTGGCGGTGCCTCGGCTGATCCGCTCCGGTTTCTCGATTTCCTGATCTACGAGCCGGTGCGGACGGTCTTGCTGCATCAAGCCGGGGTGTCAGTCCTCATACCCGACCCGGCTCGGTATGCCATTCATAAGCTGATCATCGCCACGCGGCGGATTAAGACGGCCGATAGCTTTCTGAAGCAGCAGAAAGACCTCGATCAGGCGACAGCACTGATCGAGGCCATGGCGCAAGTGCGCCGATTCAACGATATGAAGGATGCTCTTCAAGAGGCTTGGGCGAGAGGACCGGCTTGGCGAGAGGCGATTACCGAAGCGCTTTCCATGATCCCCAATGAAACGGCTAATCGGCTGATGAAAGTCATCGATGAAAATGACGCGGGATAGGGGAAAGGGCAGCTGCCGGCTCTGATGGGGACGGCCCCGACGGCATCTGTGTGCCGGAATGGAGACGTTGGTCACCATTTAGAGGAAGCGTCGATGACAGAAGTTAGTATTATCGGACTGGATCTGGCCAAGAATGTGTTTCAGGTCCATTGCTCTGATAGAACTGGCAGCGCGCTTTTGCGCAAGAATCTTCGGCGTGATCAGCTGCTTGGATTTTTTGATCTGAACCGAAAGCGCGGCCCGTCCGTGGCCGGCACTAGGCTTCGATCCTGCCCGAACGAACAGCCGCTCCTAGGCGACAGCTGATGCGCCGGCGCGAAAGGCACCCTCTATTCCACTAGCGCCCGACGCTCCTCCAAAACCCGCATTCAGGTCTGTCGCCATCTCGCCACTACTCATTACCAGCCGAACAACCCGCATCTTCGTTTCTGTTGGACGACCAAAAGGCGGCTCCACGATACGGACTCGGGTATAGCCTGTCGTTTTCCTTTCAAATCTTTGGACGTTCTCAGCGATCAATACCACGGGCACGGTTGATCGTTCGACGTTGGCGCTCAGCGACAATCTCTTCTGTCCTATCTATAGCGACGGCACGCTGGATCGTGCGCAATTGCCCAAGGATGGATTTGAAAACCGTTTGCTGAACGAGAAGTCTTTGCGGCCGAGATCGGCGGGCTTAGTCCGTACCTTGCCGGTCGGTTCTCCGGCCTGCTCGAACGAACGGAGCAGACAGGGCCAGTTCGTTCGTCAGGTGCTTCCGATGGTCGTCGTAGATTGTGGGAGATCACCGGGTAAGCGTCCGAGGGGTAAGGTGGGACCCCACTCGGCTAACTGTCATTGAATGACCAAAATATCGACAGAGGGAGTGCGAATATGTTCTCGCCGAAACTGAGCACGCGCTCCCCCATGTAGATAACGATGCCGACGAAGGGACGGTTCATACCTGGGCCTTCGTCTCGAAACCAGCGCAGATGTTGAAAGTCCTTTGCTTCAACCGTAGTCGATGTCTTCATCTCGAAGCCGATAATCGTTCTGTCTGACTCAGCAAGGATGTCTATCTCGCGCGCCCTTTGCCTCCAATGATAAAGCCGCCATTGACGCATCTGATGGGGGAGCGATTTCCACATTTCATTGAAAACGAAATTTTCGAACAAGCCGCCGAGTGCTGTGGGATTCGCGCCAATATTGAAGCTCTGAGCGTTCATACTCCTCAATGCCGCGACGATCCCAGTATCCACAAGATGGATTTTTGGTTGGCGTATGTCGCGCTTGGACTCTCCAGAGGTCCACGCAGGCAATCGTCGCAATAGAGAGAGCTTAGTTAGAATATCGAGATAGGTCTCGGTGGTATTTCTTTGTAAGCTGATGTTTGAACATAGTTCGTCTATATTCAGCTCGTTTCCGACACGCGTCGCTAGTTGATCGATCATGCGCCTCATGGCGTCTGATTTTCGTATTTTTAAGATGTACGCAACGTCGCGCTCCACGACACTGTCAACGTAGTCTGTGTACCGATTTTGCCTCCAGCGCTCTTCCAGAGTTCGTATCTCGGGGAAACCGCCTGCGACTATCAAGTCGATGTATTGTACCCTGGACAACGTTTCTGGTTTAGGCAGGTCTAGCGGATCGGGATGGTCGTTCATCGATGCCCAGTCGAGAATTTTCGCTGGCCCCATGCGCTTTGTTTCGGCGACACTCATTGGAAGCATCGTCATTGTATGAACCCGGCCCGCCAACGAGTCCGCCACGTGCGCGGAAATGAAAACGTTGGATGAGCCTGTCAGGACGAACTGACCCATTGCTCGGTTTTCGTCCACGATTCTCTTCAACGCCAAAGCTAATTTCGTTGATCGTTGGGCTTCGTCGATAATGAGGGGGCCTGCTTTCGTCTCAGCCAAAAGGGCATCCAGCTGTCCTTTTGGATCAGCCTCAATAGCAGCAAGCACACCTTCGTCATCTAAGGTGATAAATTTTCCAACGGTCAGTAGATCACGTACCAGTGTCGTCTTTCCGACCTGACGCGGTCCAATAATATTTACCACCCGCGCCGATGTAAGTGCGGCTCTAAGTTGGGGCTGCAGATGACGCGGGAGAAGACTCTCGTCCATAACGCTTCTTTTTCTCAGTGAACCGATACGGCGAAAGTTGTAATAGCGTAATGGCAAAAGTGTCAATAGATATCTGGTGAAAGTATCAATATGGCCATGGTAAAAATATCAATAGGATGCTGGTGGAATCGTCGATAGTGCCATGGTGGAGTTGTCTGTACGCGTTGGACTTCTCGGTCCAGACTTGCGCCTCGATGCGCTCTGCCGCGCCCTGCCAGTAGCCGCACAGGTTCTCCGACGTCGTGCGGTGGGTGACGGTGCACAGCACGTCGGCAAGCTGCCAATGCAACCCTATATAGCGAGTGGCCTCCTTCCAGGCGACCATGGCCATGTACCAGGTACTTCACCGAAAAAAGGTAGTGAATGCCTACATACGAGCGCTCCGCGCGGGAGAAGAAGCTTTCGATCAGGTTTGTGTCGATCCCGTCCTCGGCATAATAGGCCCTGCTATGGTTTACCCGTCGGGGATCGCCAATCCTGAGCTTGTCGTTTCCCTTTAAAATCTCTGGACATTCTTAACGATCAACACCACGGGCGCGGTTGATCGTTCGACGTTGGCGCTCAGCGATAATCTCTTCTGTCCTATCTATAGCGACGGCACGCTGGATTGTGCGCAATTGGCCGAGGATGGATTTGAAGACAGTTTGCTGAGACTTCAGGACCATGTTGGCAACATCAGCCTCGTTGCGCAAAATTGCACCCGGTCCGAAGCGAGCATCAAGTGCCTTACTGACCACAGAAAATTCGCGTCGGACATCTGGCGACAAAGACCGGACCAATCGTGCCAGCTCGCGCGGGTTCTTCTCAGCCTCAGACGTGATGTGCCGCAGCTCATTCTGGGCAATTCTCGTCAACCCAGGAATAGCTATTGCCATCCGTTGCCGCTCGATGACGACCGCCGATTTTTCGGTCTCAAAAGCGCTCAGGTAATATCGACCAAGAGAGTGAATGTCGGCACCAACAGCGTTAACCGCCTGCAGTGCTTTCCTGCGCTCCCGGCCACCAGCGAGCAGCCTGTCCATCGTTCTGCCGCTACCGCGCAAAGGGCCATAGGCCGTTGGCTCTGTGGCGACGGCACGCCCAATACGCTCAGGGTCGATCTGCTTGCGCACCAGATCTTCGATCATCGTCACGGCGGCCGCGGGATCGCGCCAGATCACGGATCCCGTCGCGGCGAGTGCTGCTCTTTTTTGTTTGTAATGCTCAGTCTCGGTCACGCGCATTCGCGCCTCCTCGTCGAGGCTTGCATTGAATTTCGTGACCGCCGGCAACATCGCAGGAGATGCGAGTTGGGCGAGACGCCCATCTTCCGCAATTGATCGGCTAAAGGATTTCCCAGCGGGCAATAGACTAGAAGCATCTGCGACTGACGCGGGCAACGCGTCTTTGTCGTGGGTTGCGTGAATAGCAGCATTCCGCCCTGAAGTTTCGACTGCGACCCGGAAGGGCACGTTCGCCCGTTGCCAGAGCCGCGCCACCTGATCACGTTGTACGGTGAACCAATTGGATAGGCGCTCCGCCTGTGCCTCGACGGCGTGACTATAATCCGCGATAGCGTCGATGCCGCGCCGCCTTGCGAAATCGAAAGCCACGGATCGATAAGACGGCTCATTCTCGAAATCGAGCGTCGTCGTCTTTTCGCCGGGGCGCGACAGCCTCACAATCAGTTGCGCAAAGAGCGTCGGGGGGCGATGTTCGGCGGCAAGTTGATCCATCCGAGCCTCGGTCTTATCAATTGAATATGCCGTCCAAATATTGCGGTCGACAACACGATCCTCAAGGTGCCTCGCGCCCCTTTCCTCATCCATAACAGGCACTTTCACGGTAACTTTTTCAGTCCCCTCCTTGCGCATGGTCACTTTATCCCCGACACCGACGCCAGCCGCCTCAATCGCCTTTGGCAGATTGACGCCCCAAAGGCGATGCGTGGTTCCATCGTTCGTTCTGACGTCAACATACGGAGAAGGATCAGCGTCGTCCCGCTTGCGAAACTTCGCAAGTCCGATTTCAACAAGCTCGCCGGTAATGCCAACGGCATGTTCGGCGCGTGCCGTCTTGCCCCATTCGAACCTGGGCTGAAAATCTTCCCTTGTCGCATAAAGATCGACACGCTCGCGATGACGCGTCATGGCAACATATGTCAGGTGTCGGTCCATCATGCCGGTTGCCAGCACGAAAGTGCGGTCGAAGGTCGATCCTTGGGTCTTGTGAATCGTTGCGGCGTAGCCATGGTCGACATTGCGATAAGTGTCTTCGGAGAACAGGACATCCCGACCACTGTCCAACCGAACAAAAAGAAATGGTTCCCCTCCTCGACCCGCTGTCGATATGACCGTTCCAAACATGCCGTTCTTGACATGCTGAACGGTAAGGTGAGGGGCTTTGGGTTCGACGAACCGCGCATTTTCCAGGAAGATGATCCGGTCTCCCTCGCTAAACTCACGCATGCCGCGCTCTGTGCGAAACGACCTACCCTCCCCAAGCGCATCCTGGTGCAACATGACCGCACGGACCGCATCGTTGAGGCGTCTCACATCGCTATTGGTGTGGGCGAGAACCATCAACTCGTCGCCACGCAACTTACGGCCTTCGACTTCAGCCTTTGCAATGGCATCAAGGCGAGCGCTGGCCCAATCGGAGACGATGCGCTGAACTGCATCATTGCGCGTGTCACTTTCTCGGAGATGGCCATGGGCGCGATAGGCCCTCAAGGCTTCCTCAACATTTCCACGGGCAAACAGACGGGACGCCTCTCGCGCCCATTCGTGTCTCTGGCGGCGAACGCCGACCAATTCGGCAAAGCCGATGCGCTCAACGATGGCACGGAAGGAAGCCCCCGCCTGAATCGGCTGAAGTTGCATCGCGTCGCCGACAAGAACCGCTTTCGCGCCGGCATCCTCGACGCGTTTGAGAAGACGCGCCATCTGTTCCGACGAAACCATGCCAGCTTCGTCCAGAACCAGCACGTCGCCCTTCCGAAGCAGGTCATAGTCGTTTTTCCAGGCAAGCTCCCAAGCGGCAATCGTACGCGAACGGATCCCGGAACTATCAGTCAATGCCTCCGCCGCCTTGCCGGCGAGCGCTGCTCCGAGAACGCGCCTGCCGTCTCCTTCCCAGGCGAGACGTGCCACACTCAGCAATGTCGATTTGCCAGCGCCCGCAATACCGACGACTGCGGCAATGCCGCTATCGGCCGTGATATGTCGAACCGCATCGACCTGCTCAGGGTCGAGGCGAATGGCCTTGTCTGGCGCTGCCTCAATCTCACCTATCGCAGCATCAACCTGGGATGACGATACCGCGAAGCCACCTATGTTCGAGAGATTGAATGCTGACCGCGCCATGTGAAATTCGGTTCTGATCGTCGCGCGCGTCGTGAAGACTGCCGGCAGCTCGACCCCACCAGTTTCCGCACTGACCTGCTGCGGTCGCAGCGTTACCAAATCATCCGACGCCATCAGTTTCGCGCGGATATTGGCAAAGACGATTGGATCATCAACGTGGCGGTGGAGCGCACGGGCGATCTCGGCCTCATCGAAAGTCGAGCGCTCGTTGCTGAGTTGCCTAAGCAATAGACCGGGGTCGGCAGCGAGGCGATCCGCAGCCTCGTAACGCTGCGCCAATGCCGCAGGGGCGAAATGGATATCGGCACCTTTGCGTAGAAGGGCCGTGCGTGCAGGACCGACATGGCGCTGCCCCATTCCCCGCAACCCCTGCTCCTCGTAGGAGCGACCGTCTATGCGAATATCGTGACCGGCAAGCGCTAGGTGGTGCGTTACCGTTTCAGCCCAGGCAAGTTTCCACTCCTCCATCGTTTCCTTGTTGCCTGCCCACGGACGGTAAACAATTGCTCCTTTCGGCCTATCGGGGGTTTTGAGGCGCAGCGGCTCACCCCGGTCGTCGACGACAGCGACGTGCTTTGGCCCAAATCCTTCCGCGGTCAGTGGACGCAGCGTGGTCATAACATGGACGTGCGGATTGCCCTTCTTGTCGTGATAGACCCAGTCTGCCACCATTCCACGCGACAGCAGGTTCTCGCGAACGAAGTCGCGCACGAGAGCGATATTCTCCTTACTGCTGAGCTCGTTTGGAAGCGCAAGGATGATCTCGCGGGCTAACTGTGCATCACGCCGGTTCTCGAAACAATCGACAGCATTCCAGAGCGCTTCGCTGGCGCCGGCAACCGATCGTCCGTCAATTAAAACTCGCAACCATGCCGGCGTATCGTCGGGCAGAGCGAGTTCCTCATGGATAAGTTCGTCCGCCCTTGCCGAGTAGCGGAATTTAATCCCCACCTGCTCATCCATCATCTTGGTCCGATGACGATAGGCCGCAGCCGAGACAATGCTCTGCCCCGCTCCGCGGCTGATCAATTTCGCTCTCAAAAACATAATAGCCAAATTTGACTCTATCCTTTCTGGCACCTCGGTACCGGGCAGATATCAAGACACTTGGCGAAAAGGCCTCGAAAGAGACCCATTTTCCGAGGTGAATTCCACTTTCCTATATTATTTCAGCCGATTTGACTACCGTATTTAATTCAGTATAAAAGGTGCCGGCGGACTCGACTCTGATGAAAGGAAGGGCAGGTATGCGTGCAAGAACCACAGTCTCCGAGATCGGCACACAGATCGAGCTGCTCAGAGAGAAACGAAAGAACATGGTCGCCAAGGCCAATGAACGTTTCGCTAGCGCGGCACGGAGGGCCGGTCTCGCCGAACTGGACATTTCCGACGCCGAGCTCAATGAGGTTCTCGCCGAGATCACAGCGCGATTTCGCGACGGCGAAAAAAGGACAGCGGGCGAATCCGCTTAAGAGGCTCGATCAGCGGATTATGCTTCTCGAACGAAGGCGGCAGCGCGATATGACAAACGATCGCAAGCGCGAATCGCGCGAAAAGATGATCTTCGGCGGATTGATCATCAAGGCTGGCTTGAGAAAAGCCGATCGCGCGTTCCTGCTCGGCGCCTTGATCGAGGCCAGCCGGATCCCGCCAGATACTGCGCAGTATCGCGAGCTTCACAAGATTGGTATGGAAGCGTTCCGAGCCGATGCACGCATGAATAATTCGGAGAGCAAGGATCTAGATGTTTGACCCAGGCTTTGATCCCGCCGACGATACCCCCTCTGACATGTTCATCTTTACATCGAGGCCTTCAGCGTCACGGAATTTCGCGATTACCAACGTCGAAGGCAACAAGGAGCAAACAAAGAAGCGGCTGCGTACGGATGTTGCTCGTCTCCTGCAATTTATACATTGCGTAACTAAACTACGACTGAATGATCGATCCGTGGGAGCCGTTTGACGGACAGATCTCATCAATAATCGTGGCCAAGAATTGTCACTAAGCCACTTCTCGCGTCAGGAACTGATCAAACAGCGGGGCGGGAGTGGCTCTCTTGCGAAACCACCGATTTGTGCGGTTTTGGCCATCAAAGCCTCCTGATGCGCATTTGGCGGACGCGATGGATTTAATGCCTACCCTTGTCGGAAGGCGCGCTCTATGGCTCTCGGTTTTGATCGTAAAACACTTTGAGAACCGCTTGTAAGCCGAAAGATATGTCGATAAATTTGCATTTCATCGACATAATTTGCCAATGTGTCGATGCCGTCGACATATTACCCGCTGCATGTCGATGAAATGAGGAATCATCGACATGACGTTTCGCCCTGACCGCCCTTACAACGATCTTCCCGCATTGCCCCCGCGTTCAGACGTTGAAACGAAGGAAATACTCAAGGCCTGCATCGCCGCTCGAGCCGCTCTCGCGGAATTGCGGGTGTCAGGACAGCTTATTCCCAACCAGTCGATCCTGATCAACTCGATCCCGCTACTCGAGGCGCAAGCAAGCTCCGAAATCGAGAACATCGTCACCACAACAGACAGGCTCTTCCGTTTTGCAAACGAAGTCGGCAATCACGCCGACCCGGCGACAAAGGAAGCGCTTCGTTATCGCACGGCTCTCAGCGAAGGATTTCAATCGCTCCGGAACCGGCCGGTCTCGACGTCTACTGCAGTTGCTGTCTGCCGAACGATCAAGGGCGTCGATCTCGACATTCGGTCAACGCCAGGCACGGCCCTAATGAACGAGATAACCGGCGCAGTAATTTACACGCCCCCTGAAGGGCAGGCGCTGCTACGCGAAAAGCTCAGCAACTGGGAGCGCTACATCCACGAGGCCGAGGATATCGATCCGCTGATCCGCCTTGCGGTAATGCACTATCAGTTCGAAGCAATTCACCCATTTACCGATGGCAATGGCCGCACCGGACGCGTTTTGAACCTGCTCTATCTCGTCGACAAAGGACTACTCGACATCCCAGTGCTCTACCTTAGCCGCTACATCATTGGCAATAAAAGAGCCTATTATGACCGGCTATTGGCCGTGACAACGGAGGGCGCCTGGGAGGACTGGATACTCTATATGCTGGAAGCAGTTCGCGACACAGCGGAATGGTCGACAGCTCGCATTCGTGCTATTCGCGATCTTCTCAACGAGACGGCAGAAAGCATTCGGCGGGATATACCGAGGATTTATTCGCGAGAACTCGCAGAAGTAATCTTTGTGAACCCTTATTGCCGGATCGGCGACCTCGTTGAGGCGCAGATCGCCAAGCGGCAATCCGCATCAGTCTATCTTAAGCTTCTCGTCGAAGCCGGCCTACTCCAAGAAATCAAAGCCGGACGAGAAAATCTCTATATCAATCCGGCGTTACTCGCCCTCCTCCGTGATCAAGCCATAGCACGGCATGATCAATGAGGCACAGGAACGGCAAGTTTCCCCTGATCGGCTATCTAGCGTTTCCACAGGAGAGCAGACAACGGATGCCCAAGAAGTTGAACTGCGCTCGGCCGGCTGCGAGATCATTGTTCAAGAACAGGGTTCAGTCCAATCCCTTGCCCGGGCGGCACTACCCTGGCAAAGCGCCTGCGCAACGTTGATACCGGAGACGCGCTCGTTGCCGTACGCCTCAATCGTTCGGCTCATTCGCTGAGCCATCTATTCGAGGTCATCGAGGATCTCTCGGTCGGAGGGGGCGCATTTCCGATTGCTACAAGATCCGATCGACAGTTCTACAACGCAGCGCATGTTTTCGCGCCAAGTGCTTGGCGGCGTTGCGCAGCTCGAACGCGCGCTGATCTCCGAACGAGCAAAAGGCATCAAGGCCGCGAGAACAAAGGGCGGACTTCCAGTCGACCCCGCCTCCGAGAAAGAACCCGGAGGCCTTACCAAAAATGACTGCGGTGCGGAAAGCGGCTATTGCCAAAGCCCATGCCGAGTGGCGTCGTCATATGGTTACGTGGCAAAACGCGTAGCCAAGCATGCGGTCGAAACGCTAGCGCGAGATCGGCAACTGTTGTGGGATCGAGCTTCACAGTTTCAGCCGAAATCACGCTCGGCCGCGGCAAGGACCTCGTCCAGACGGCCGCTTTTCATGATATTCAGCGGCGAGCCGCCTATATCAGGCTTTGTCTGGATCAACCACTGCCATGCAACACGGGAATTGCGGATGATCCGCGTCACCTGAGCCATGCCCTCCACCGGGCGTCCATCGACAAACTGCGCCAATGGAAAGACATGCTTGCGCTCGCCCTTCAGCAGGCCAATCACCGCGCCACGTCTCTGCCAGTCGTGCAGGGTCGACCGTTTCGTACCAAATGTCTTTTCGATCTCGGCAGGTCCCGCGACAGGCCCGGCCCAGTCTTCGAGACGTGTCGGCTCGGCAAAAGCTGCGAGGCGGCGCCTTCCTTCATCGAGATTGATGGGCGCGGGAAGACCGGCACCCTGGCTAGCCTCGACGGACTTGCCAACTGCAAGCGGCGCGAGGCGGACGCCAGGTTCCGCGACGAGGCCAGCGACCGCGATCTCGACAGCTTGCGCCAGCTCGCGTTCGTCGGCAACGATCCGGCGTTGCTGGTCGGCGGCAAGACGTGCGGTTGCTGCGATGACTGCGGCGACGACACGCCCCGTCGCGGCAAGCGCCGTCTTGGAAAGACGTGGATTATGACGGGCGAGGACCTCGACGACATCGGCAATGGCCGCCGGGTTCAACCCGGACAGAGAGGCTGCTGACGACTTTCTGACGGATGTAACCACGTTCTTGCTCCTATCATCCGCGGTGATAGATAGTACAGATTGTCCAGATTGTCCAGATTGCTGGATATATTAAAACACTGCAAAACAGGTCCGCGGCACTGAAGCCGATGAGCCGAAATGAACGCGACTTTCGCTTTCTCACGAGTCGTGCACGGCAGCATTAAAACTTCCGAGAACATTGTGTCAGCGGTCGTGACAGGCGAAGACAAAACCGGCAAGAATCGCCGCCACCGGCTTTGCTATTTTGTAAGCGTTAAAACCGATCCGGACAGCTCGAGGCAGCTCGAACCTGCCGCGCGCAAATCTTACTCCCCGCGCTCGGCCTCGAGAGCCGCAATCTCGTCTGAGATTTCCTCGATCCGTTGCCGGAGCTCCGCTTCGGTACCGTCGTCCACCTCGCCTTCGCCGAAACAATAGCGCGCTATATGCAGCTCAAGCCTGGCTTCGAGCTGCTCGCGCTGGGTGCGCAGTTGTTTAAGATAGCTGTTTCGCATCGCGAGCCACGCTTTCAGAGAAATTGGGTCTTACCCTGATAAATGGGATCGAAGCCCGAAAATTTCGATAGGCATCCCCTGCATCTGCGCCAACGCTGCGGCCAAACCTGCGACAAGGCCGTATTTCGGGCCATTGCAAGGTGGCTAATCGGTCATCACATTCATGGGATTCACACCTGAAATGATCCGCAAGGCAAATATTAGGCGCTGACATCGGCTTGGAATTCGGGCTAATTCAGGCGGAATGTTCGAGGTAATGTTGTGTTGAACGAAAAAATTGCCGTTATCGGCCTCGGTTATGTGGGCCTGCCTGTCGCGATTGCGCTTGCCGAAAAATTCCAGGATGTGGTCGGCTTTGACATCAAGGCGTCCCGCGTCGCCGCGCTGAAAGCAGGCGAGGACGATACCCGGGAGGTTTCTGCCGAGAGGCTACGGTCAAGCGGGTTGCGCATCAGCAGCGAGATCGAGGATATTCGCGATCGCGATATCTTTATCGTCGCCGTGCCGACGCCAATCGACCGAAACCGTCAGCCGGATCTCAGGCCGATGATTTCCGCCTCCCGTGCGGTCGGTAAGGTTTTGCGCAAAGGTTCGATCGTCGTCTATGAATCGACGGTCTATCCGGGCGTCACCGAAGAGGTCTGCGGCCCAGTGCTGGCGGAGGTTTCCGGACTGCGCCAGGGCAACGATTTCCATGTCGGCTATTCGCCGGAACGCATCAATCCCGGCGACAAGGAGCACACCTTCGAGCGCATCGTGAAGGTCGTCGCCGGCGATGATGCGGAAACGCTGGAAAGGATCGCCGCCATCTATGGCGCCGTAGTCGAGGCCGGCATCCACCGTGCCCCCAGCATCAAGGTGGCCGAAGCCGCCAAGGTGATCGAAAATACCCAGCGCGACGTCAATATTGCATTGATGAACGAGCTTTCGATCATTTTCGAGAAAATGGATATCCGCACGGCCGACGTGCTGAAGGCAGCGCGGACGAAATGGAACTTCCTGCCCTTCACCCCGGGCCTTGTCGGCGGCCACTGCATCGGCGTCGACCCCTATTATCTAACGGCCAAGGCTGAAGAGCTCGGCTATCACCCGGAAGTCATCCTCTCCGGCCGCCGCATCAATGATGGGATGGGCGCTTTCATTGCCCAGAAGCTCATCAAGATGCTGGTCGCGGCGAAAAAGCCGATCAATGGCGCCCGGATCGGCATATTCGGCCTGACCTTCAAGGAAAACGTGCCCGACCTGCGCAACAGCCGCGTTCCCGACATTATAAGCGAACTGCACCAATTCGGCCTGGAACCGCTGGTGCACGACCCGATGGCGAGCACCTCGGAGGCGGAGGGGGAATACGGCATAAAGCTCAGGGAATTGCAGGACTTCGGCAAGCTTGATGCCGTCGTGCTTGCCGTTCCTCACCAAGCCTATCTGGCCGAAGGTGCCGCAGAGATCCTCGATCTCTTGAGCGAAAACGGCGTCGTCATCGACGTGAAGGCAGCTCTCGATCGGAGCAATCCTCTGCTGGAAGGTCATTCGGTCTGGAGCCTATAAGGCCGAAAGGCCAGCTCAACTCGCCCCCGCACCAGCGACCGTGGCCGCCAATCCTTCTTCGACCGAGTAAGGCGGCGACCAGCCGGTGAGCGCCCGCGTCTCGCCGATATCGACCTGAAGCGAGCCAAGCAACCGCTGCGCGGCGGCTCGGCGTCCCAGAAGTGCGGCAAGTCCTTCGAGCAGCGCAGGCGGCACCGGCAGCATCCAAGCATTGCGCCCGGCGGCCAGAGATAGTTTGGCGATCAGCTGGCCGATCGAAAGATCTTCGCCGTCGCTGATCAGGAATATGCGGTTTCCAACGGATGAATGGTTGGCGCAGAGCAGCATGAAATCGACCAGATTGCCGACATAAACGAGCGACCTGCGGTTTCGAACCGCCCCAAACGGCCAGGGAAGCGGCCGCGCAGCCCACCTCATCAGGCTTGCGAAATTCGCCTTGACGCCGGGACCATAGACGAGAGGCGGCCGGATGATGACGACCTCCATGCCCGTTTCCGCTGATATCGCGAACAAGGCCGCCTCCGCCTCCAGTTTCGAGCGGCCATAGGCATCTTCCGGATGCGGCACGTCCGAGGCCCTGAAGGGCTTACCCACCGACGTCCCTTCGCCGTTGACCTTGATCGAACTCAGGAAAATGAAGCGTTTCACGCCCGCAGCCGCTGCCTGCCGCGCCAGGTTTACCGTTGCATCCACATTGACGGCGCGAAACGCGGCCAATGGATCGGCGGCGCTCTCGTTCATAACGTGGACACGGGCGGCAAGATGCATGACGACATCGATGCCGGCAAGCGCATCGGACCAGTCCGTCTGGCTATCCATCGCCCCGATGGCAACGAAGCCCGGGCGGAAGCTACGGCTGACCGGGCGATAATCCATCCGCCGGCGGGAAAGCTCCGCGCACAGAGCCTGTCCGACAAAACCCGTCGCACCCGTTACCAGGATCATCCGCGCACTGCCTCCGCTTTTTCCGCACCATGATTAGCTGAGACATGCTTTGCACGGGATATCCGCTCGGAACAAGGGCGGGGAATCTTGTCGCGGATGGTTGTGCTTGAAATCGCGATATGAGATGGACGGAGCATTGACGACCTTGATCACCCTCAGAACAGAGGGCGATGCAACGATAAGAGACGATGCTTTATACGATCGCCAAGCGCCTTTTCGATTTTCTCGCCGCTCTAGCCGCGACCATCGTCTTTTTTATTCCGATCCTGATCGTTGCTCTGGCAGTGCGCCTGACCTCGCCAGGTCCGATCCTCTATTGGTCCGATCGGATCGGCCGGAAAAATAAGATCTTCCGCATGCCGAAATTCCGCAGCATGCGCACCGACACGCCGGCGGTCGCGACCCATCTGCTGAAGGACCCGAATATCTATCTGACGCCGATCGGCTCCTTCCTGCGCAAATCGAGCCTCGACGAGCTGCCGCAGCTTTGGTGCATCCTCAAGGGTGAGATGAGCATCGTCGGCCCGCGCCCTGCCCTTTTTAATCAGCACGACCTCATAGCCCTGCGCACGGAGCGCGGCGTCGATGCTTTGCAGCCTGGCCTAACCGGCTGGGCGCAGGTCAACGGCCGCGACGAACTGCCGATCCCCCAGAAGGTAGCGCTGGACGAAGAGTATATGCGTCGACGCTCTTTTTTCTTCGACTTAAAGGTTATTTTCCTGACGGCATTGAAAGTGGTCAAACGCGACGGAGTTGCGCATTAACAAACATTCGGCGAAATCGACATTATCGACACAACGGCGTGGGAGAATTGCCGTATATCCGCCCCTTTGCGACCATAGGGGCCGTGGTGGGAGCGAGAGATGCCGGATGATGAACCGAACCTGGACGAAGGCCGACGACATTGGATGACTCGCGCATGAACAAGCCCCATGGTGACCTTGCAGCCGAACCGATCGGCGTCATGAAGGCAGGAAGCAGCATGACGAAACCGGTCGCCATCATCGGCGGCATTCTCTGGCTGCTGGTTGCCTCCCCGACCGTGGTCGAGAGCGACGCCTATCGCTATGCGACGGCGCTTCTCTCCCTGATCGCCCTCTATTATTACATGAAGGCGCCCATACGGCCGCGCACGGACTGGATCGGCTGGCTCTGCATGGGATGGGCCTTTTATGTCATGGCGCGATTCTTCATCACCTTCTGGCTGACGCCACAACACGATATCGGCGCCTCGGACTGGCTCTACGCCTTTCCCTTCTTCTTTCCTATCATGGGCGTCGCCTTCCTGCTCTATGAAGAGCTGATGGAGAAGATCGTCGCGGCTTATTTCGCGGTAGTCCTCATCATGCTGGTCGCCACCCAGCATCTGCGCGAGGTCTTTGCCGGCGAGACCATCCGGCCCTTGATCATGAACAACCAGATCCACGGCGCCGTCGCCTGCGGCATGATCGTTATCTTCACCCTGTTCTGGCTCTTGCATTACCTGACGGACAAATCCAGTGACCGCCGGATCGCCCGCTTCGCCTATATCGCTTCGCCCTTCATCTTCGCGCTCTGTTTCATCGCCATTTACGGCGCCAAATCGAAAGGCGTCTGGCTGGCACTCGGCATAACACTGCCGGTGCTGGCGCTGATCACGCTCACCTACCTGCGCCTGAAGAGCGGCGTGATCATCATCATCGCCGTCGCAGCCCTGTTGATCGCGGGTATCTATGGCGTCAGGCACAATCTCGACAAGACGGCTGGCCCGACTTTGTCGGCAGCCATTTCCATGGTCGAAAATGTGGCCAACGGCCATGAGATGGGCGGCGTGGTTTCGAACGCCATCAGTTCCAGCAATACGCCGGTATCGATGGACGAACGCCTGCAGCTCTGGTCGAACAGCTGGGAGGTCTTTTCCTCGGCGCCGATCTTCGGCTGGGGCAACCGGTGGCTCGAACGCTGGGCCGAGACGCGTTACTCGCATGTCCAGTACACGCTGCTGCACAACGGCTACCTGGAAATCCTGGTGCGCTACGGCCTGTTCGGTGCGGCAATCATGGGCTTCATGCTCGCCACCTTCATCCGCGCCGTCTGGCGCGCCCGCAAGGCCGGCATCATCCCGCGCGCGGCATGGCACGCCTATATCGCCTGCCTGTTCTTCTTCTCATTGACGCTCCTCAGCAACTCCAACAACCGCCTGGCGATCGGCGAAAGCCTTGCCTTCGCAAGCTCCGCCTTCGCCTGCTGGTGCCACATGCGACTGAAGGGGGAGTATTTGGCGATGTCGAAGGTGGAAAGGAAAGAAGCGGAGTTGAGAGCGCGATCATGATAGTTGCACGACCTCGATAGCAACAAAGAGAACCCCACGATCGAATCTAGGATGGTTTGTCCTTCCTGAAGCATTGATTGTGATGTTCGTCGTTTCGAAGGATGAGTGCGACCGTTGTATGCAAGTAGACCGCACGACGCTCGCTCAATGCCTGACCAAGCGCTATAAGCCAGCGTAGCACCGAACCCCGACAGAGGGTTTGGTTCGTCCCCCCTCGCACAACTGGCGGGGCAAGGCGTATGCAACGTGCCTACAGAAAGGACATATTGCCGCTATCGGGGGCTGTCGAGCCTATTTTCTTCGGACTGATCGCCACCCTCATTCGACAGGCCGATGTCGAAGGCGTCGCGAACCACCGCCTCCACTGACTTTACCTCCTCGTCGGTCATCTTTTCGAACTCACGGCCGCGCCGTTTCTTGGAAAGCGCACCATTGTTCTGACGGATGAAATTAACGAGGCTGGAGATCATCGCGTCCGGCATCTCAAGGAAATCCTGAATGCGTCGCTTCGCCTCATCGAAACGCGAGAGGTAATCGATCTCGTTTGGCAGGTCGTGCCTGATCGTCTGTACGACGCAAGCATAGAGAAATTCGGTCAACTCCGTGTAATCTCCAAACCTGTAGAGATCGGTGGTGTCGTTGACGACACGCACGTTTTTCTCCGGTGTCGGCACCCATTCGATAAAGGGCAACAGCGATCCGGTGTAACTACGCAAGCGCGCGCCATACTCCTCCTGGCGTTCAAGAAGTACAGAAGAAATGGGAAAGATCATACCGGCGGGCGTATATCCGCGCTCGGACAGAACATGGTGTATGAGGTACCGATGCAGGCGTCCGTTTCCGTCTTCGAAGGGATGGACGAACACGAAGGCGAAGGCCATGACGGAGGCTTGAAGTACGGCATCGACCCCACTCGATGCCATCCTGCTTCCTGCGGCTATGATCCCTCCGAGAAGATCGTTAATGTCTTCGTGCCGGGCTGAAACGAATTCTGGGAGAGGATCGTCGTTCCAGTCGCGATCGCCAATAAAGCCGCCGGCGTCTCGCAACCCGCGCTTGATGAACCGGTTCTCCTCGATGACAATGTGCTGGAGACGCACGAGTTCGTCCACTGTGATCGGCCGCTTTCCAGATTGGGCGACGGCCCTCATCCAACGCTCGAGGCGGCTTCGCGGCGGGCGCTCGCCTTCGATCTGATAGGATGCCTGGCTATCCGACAGAAGGAGGAAGCTTGCCGCTCGGGCGATGATCCCTTTTCCGATCCTTCCGATGAGCTCTTTGGCTTCGGCGTCCCAGCGGCGGGTGACCGTTTCGACAAGGTATTCGGTACGCCTTAAAACAGGGCAGAATGTGGGTGTGCCGAGAAGATTGTCTCGCACGCGGTGGCGGGGTGAATTCACAGGGATCGATGTGAAGTAGCTCGCAGTGTCAAGCGCTTCAACATAGTTCCCCCGTTCCGCGTCTGGAATGTCAAGGCGTGTACCTGTCAGCCATTCATAGAAGAACCAGATCCGGCGCGTCGCGCTGCTCGTCGGCTCGGCTTCGATCAGCGCCGTGATCTCACTTGCTGGAACGATTTGAAATAGCCTTTTTAGGATCAACAGATCGATTGTCTCGTGCCTCAGCGCGAAAGTCAGATGTCCAAGCAAGCTGTCTTCTGGGGCAAAGCGCTTGTCGAAGATCGTCCAATCCTCATGTGCTCTCCTCGAGCCATAGACGAAGCCCTTCGCGACACACGAGGGGAGACGAACAGGGGCGGCAATCCCGTATTTCTGGACGAGAGTTGCATACCCAACGGGAACCGTATCCGTTGGCACGATACGCTCTTGGAAGACCGCCGGATTTGCGGGATTGACTGTCATGCCCAGCTTCCTTCCTCATCGAAAAACAAGTTACATCATCGAAGGACGATTATTTTCGAGACATGATATCGAAAATCGCTTACATCGGAAATCAATTATCTTTATCGAAAATCGCTTATACAAGATTGATCATATCGAAAATTGATTAATAGTAGGCACAGCCTCATCGAAACGGCAAGTTTCGCATCGAAAATCGATTAGTGACGGAAGCCGATATAGAAAACCAATTAGAATCCCTCATCGACCCGACGAAATCGCCTTTTCGCTCAACAATGCGCTAAATGCGTCATTGCCAAGTTGATGACGCTGCGACCAACCGGTCCACCACCGCGAAATTCAAATATTTGTACGCCGATGCTCTCTATTTTCGTCGCATAATCCACGGGCAACTACGAGGCCGCGCGACGAAGGACGGCATGCGGCCCTGGAGAGCGCTTACGTACCCCGAATTTCGCATTCACATCGGCCATTTTCCGGCTCAGTTTTCCGATGAACGAGGCGGTTCGCCCGAAGCCGAGGAAGACGAAGCACCGGATAAATCTGGCTAGACCTGTTTTCCGTTTACAAGAAACCTCGGCTGAAGCGAACAAAGCAAAATACAGGAACTAATCATTTCTCCGCTCGATCACGGCTTAAAATAAATCTCGCTCACCCGAAACCGCCCATCAATCCGCTTGCACTGGACAATGATATCGATCGCGACGTCGAGCAAACTACGAATATCGCTGCGCTCAAGGTCACGACCACCTTCCGACTCTTTCACGAGCAATGTCAGTTGCTCAAATGCCAGCGCCGCAGAATCGGCATGCACCGTTGTGATCGATCCGGGGTGTCCTGAATTGACATTCCGGATGTAGTAGAAGGCCGAACCGTCGCGCAGCTCCTGTAGAAGAATGCGATCGGGTCGCATCCTTAAGCACGATTCGAGCAAATCTTTCGCGCTGATTTTCGCCAGCCCCTGTTCTCCTTTCGAATAGAAAAGCCTGACGTGATTAGGCTGCGAGATGACCAGCTCCGGCGTATCCTCGATCGATATTATCCGCTCATGCTCCGGGATATGCCGGATCAATGCCTTCGACAGGGTTGTCTTGCCCGATCCGGTCGCGCCTGAGATGATGATGTTTTTGCGCGCAAGAACCGCCGCACGCAGAAACGTCGCGTAATTGCCTGCCTTAAGGATCTTGTCCAACCTCGTATCCGAGGGTTCGACATCACAGTTCGGCGAGGAGACATTGGAAAATAATCCACCCCTTTCGAGATCATCCAACGTCAGCATCACCGACGACGGCTTTCTGATTGTGATGCTGACCGTGCCCTTGGTCGTTGCCGGCGGAACAACGATCTGAATCCGCTCTTCATCTGGCAAAGAGGCCGACAAGACCGGCCGGACCTCATCGATTGCCTGGTTCGAATAGCTTGCAATGGCCCGGGCCAGACGCATCAGCTTCTCGAAACTAAGATCCGGCAGTGCATGATGCTGCCATCCCTCCGTTCCCTCAGTCAGCACTTCACCCGGGCGGTTGACGACGATCTCATAGAGCGACGTATCCTTCAGGAAGCGAGATAGCGGCATAAGCAATTCACGCACGACACCAGCATCTGAAGCTTCCGCCATCTTCCGCCCTACTTCGTCACGTGCGTCGATCGAGGCCTGAAATCTCCCGACACCGCCCGATCGAGGATCCTGTTGCGGGGTTCGGTGACACGCAGACTATAGACGTCGGAAAATTCGAGATCGCGGGCTACAAAAATTGAGACGAGTTCGCCCTGATGCTTTGTCAATGTCGGCACAATATTGATGGATTGCTCGACGGCGATCGCTGCTGCCTGCTGGCCAGCGGTCGTCGTATTCTGCGCCTGAACGTCACTATCCTGCAGCCGGCTGCCGGCATAGGTCGTCGCGTCGCCAACGATGGAGAGCAGGATGGCGCTGCCGAAACGCTCCCACCAATGCGTGTCGACATAGCCATCCATGCCCGCCCGCCCTAGTGCGTCGGTTGCGGGTGAGGCGAGTGTAATAATCACACCTTTTGGCGTCTTTGCCCGGTTCCAAAGCACGAATAGACGCTTCTGGCCCCGGTTTAAGCCGCCTCGATATTCTCCAACGATCTGAGTTCCTTTCTCCATCAGAACGACGCGGCCATTGTCCGAGAGCACATCGCGGTTGATGACGCAGCTGGCGAAGCCCCGCTGATCGGAGGCGAGCGCCGTCTCCAGCACACAGGGAATCGAAGTTCCCATCGCCACGATGAAGTCGCGATTGCCGAGCGTGCCGGCGCGTGATCCTTCCAGATGGGTCGGCGTCAACATCCTGTTGAAGCGCTGATCCTCAGTTTCAGGTTGGGCACTCCCAAGGCTGCCTGGAACAGGGAGATAGTTGGAGGCAGCGTCTTGCGACATGGCGGCTGGTATGTCGCGGCGTTGCGACGAGGACTGCTGTCCATTATAGGCCATCACCGGCGCGCGGCGGGCAGAATCCAACAAAGTGTCCTCGGCAGGTGTGACCTGCTCCTTTGGCGCAGGCGTCGGTAGCAGCACCTCGGGAAGCGGTGCAGGCGGCTTTACCTCTTCCTTCGCTGGCTCGAAGTCAGCCGTCTGGCGAATAACGACCTGGTCGGGCCTTGTCGTCTCTGTCTTTTGCCGGTCACGCATCGACCACAACGAAAACCCAACAAAAGCAACCATCGCCAGAACCACGGCACCACGCTTCAGGAATGGACTGGCCTCGGTTCGCGAATTGACATCAGTCTCGGCGCGCTCACCTGGAATACGGTCTTCCACCTCATCGGCCATCGGCTCCTCCCGCTGCGGCACTTCTCGCCGACACTTTCATGACGCGCTCAACCGAAGGCGATGTGGTGTTGGTGTTCGGATCGATACCGGTCGGATCGTAGGCTTCGTTAAAGATGCAGAGCACGTCGCCTCCCCGCCGCAGGATGAATTTGCGGCCGATCGCATGAACGAGCACGAGATCACCGGCCACCGACTTAGGTACCAGGCTCTCGGTGCCGTCAGAGTTTTCCATATAGATTGCCGGGATTTCCTGATTACCGGTGAAGGCAATGGTCGTGATCTTGCCGTTGTCATAAACGGCGTTCGGTTCCAAGGCTCCTGATCCCTGTGCGGAATAGTGCCAGTTGCGTGGTCCGTATTGCTCATGCAAAGCCAGCACTGAGTCGGCTTGTCCAGCTTGTGCTGCCTGGGTTCGCGCGAGCGCCTCCTGACGACGGCGTTCCGCATCATCGGCCGGATAGCGATACTTGACATAGAAGTAAGTGTCCTGGCCGGCGGCAACCGGACCGTCACGGACCGTCAACTCCATCTGGTAACTGCGCGTCGAACCATCACGACGTGTCGTGACCACGGAGATGTTCGTGACCGGCTGGTTCTCTCGCGCCTTCAGGAAGAGGATATTGCCGGCCGGCGCCACTTCCCAGGCGACCGTGTTACCAAGCGCCACATGGGCAATTTCCTCGTCGGCGGCAAACTCCACCTGGACGGAGGAACGCAGCGAGCCCACGATCCTGGTAATATTGTAAGGCTGATAGTCGACGAAGCGGACCCGACTGTCCTGGGACGCGCCGCGCGGCGTTTCCAGCGCAAGGGCTGCCCATGGCCAGCTAGCAGTCAGGAGCAGTGCAATCAAACAATGATGTTTCAGATGTTTCAATTGATGGCCTCCGGATCGGATCGATAGTCGCTGACGGCGAAGCCGAGCGGATTTATCAGCCGATCGGTCGAGGACATTGGAGCATTCACATAGGAGAAGGTAAGCGTTGCCACCCAATGGGTCGTATGGGTCTCGTCTCCGCGGGTGATGGTACGCATATAGCGGACAGACAGTACATTGGCGTTGATCAGCGAGATGGAAACGATGTTGATCCGCGATGCGGCGCCGCGACCGTAGATATTTTGCGGGGAATCCGGATTGCCGCCGCGATAAATAGCAGCAAAGCGGGTCTGTTCCGGGGCTGTTGAGAGCAGCGAGACCGTGCGAAAATTCTCCTCTGCCTCGCTCCAGACATAACCCTCGCGAGCACGAACATAGCGGGCGGCAAAATATTTAGTCACCGCTTCGTCGTAGGTGCCAGCAGTCGAGGTGAGTGCCGAAACGACATCGACAATACCGGTGGAATTATCGACTCTCACGACAAAAGGCTCGACCGTCTTTAGCGGTGTCAAGCCTACGATGGCGACGATCGAAATTGCCGCAAGCACGCCGGCCGCAGTGGCTACGAACCAGGCAATCCGCGCCGAACGTTCCATCTGGATCATGCGGTCCTGATCGAAGCGCCTGGCCTTATCGAAATAATCCTTGAGACTGTCCCTCGTCACCATCACCGCGGCCCTCCGCATCGGCGATAGGAGTAGCCGACATCAAAATGCACGAAGGCGGCGGGAACGATATCGGGCTTTACCTCGACATAGGCGGGCGGCTCGCCACCGGACTGTGCCGGTGAGGAGGGAGGAGCTTGCGGCGTCGACCGGCTGTCGCCGTCCCTTTGCCACATGGCGCGATTGAGCGGCCGGCGCGAATAGCCGTCGCATTTGGGTGGGGGATAGGAATGTGACGCGCAGCCACCGAGCGTTGATACTACACAAAAAAACACGAATATTCGGATCATCGTGAACCAGCCATCTTGTTTTTGTTTGAAGTTCCACATCAGCCGGTTCTTTCGGAACGAAAGTTGCGGCCAATGGCCCGCGCACTCCGACCAGTCGCTCGCGCCATGTAGGTAGCACCTCGGGCAAGCGTGCCTTCATGCGCGTCGCGTGCCGCGCCATAGCCGTAGGTGAGCGAAGCTCCGCCCGCGGCAAGTGCCGAAGCGATGCCCGGAAGCTGGTAAAAGACGTAGAGGGAGGCAAGGCAAATGGCGCCGAGCGCAACGGGTCGCATCAGTACTTCCCTGTAGCTCTCGATCACTGTGAAGGTGGAATCGATACAGGTAATAAGCAGAGAGCCGACCGCCACAACCAGTACCTGCAGGATCACGAAGTTGGCGAGTTGCCCGATCCACGCTTCGGTGAAGCGGCGTGTCGAGCGGAACATAGCGAGCGCTACGAAAATCGGGCCGATAGCGAGCACGATCGCCAGCGCTAGGCGGGCATAGAGCGAAACGATATAACCGATCGCGGCAACCACGAAGCTTGCTAGGATGACCAGCATGCCACCGAGACCGGTAACGATATCGACACCCCATGAGGCACGCGACCAGATCTCTTTCGCGCATTTCTGGCCTTTATCCAGTAGGCTGTCGAAGGTCGAGGCGCTTGGTATCGTACCGGAGTTCAACGCCTGTGAAATCTCCTTGGGCAAGGTGTCGAAGAAGATGCTGCCGATATAAGTCTGGTACTCGCGAGCATTCGTGACCAGCATCAGGATGATGGCAAGTTTCATTGCCCGAAAGGCGAAATCCATGATCGGTTCGTCGACTGATCCACGCAGGATCAAGAAGCCGTAGAGAATGACATAAAGGGTCAATGCCGCCGTCAATGGCCCCGTAACCCAACTGGCGATATTCGACGTACCTGACGATATGAAATTCTCCAGCGGCGCCTTGAACTGCCCATCGACGAAGGCAAAGATCTGATACATGCCTCAGCCTCCGAGTGCTTTGCCCATGCGTTCCATGCGCGATTTCCAATCAGCCGCCTCGGCATTCACGCAATTCGGCGTCGCTCGCAATTCGCCGGGATTGCTTTTGCACTTGGCGATGAGATCCGACAGCAGCGTCTGGTTTGCCATCAGCTCGTCGACCGAATAGGTGCGTTCGGGCTGCTTCGAGCAGCCGAACAAGGAGACACCAAGTGTGAGGAGAACAAGAAACTTCATTGAAGGGCCGCTCCCATTGTATCCATGCGCTTGCGCCAATCCTCGGCCCTGCGCTGCTCATCGACCTGAACCTGGGCCTGCTGCACCATCTGCAACCCCTGCATCCTGAGCATATCGGTCTGGAGAAAGGCCGTTTCGGCTTGCAGCCGCGCCTGCAGATCGGCGATGTCCTTGGCGTCGCTCGCCGAAGAGATTTGCCGGCGTAATTGATCAATCCCGTCAATCCGTTTGGTCGCAGCGTCGTAGATTTGCTGGCCGAGGCTCATCTGCCCGGCATTCTTGTTCTGAAGACGCGACAGTTCCTGAGCGTAAAAGTCATTGGCGCTCGTTTTGTAGGTCGAATTGTCGGTCAAGAACTTTGAGGCGGCATCGCCAATCGCGCCTGAACCTGAGCCCTTGAGCAGGCTTTCGACGGCAGAAAAGTCCCCTGGCAATGCCTTGCGGATCGCCGGATCGTTCAACAGGCTGGCGACGTCGGCCATATTGGTCAGCTTGTTTAGCGAGCCGTAGAGCTGCTGGGCCTGCTGGAGTTGCTGGTTCAGCGCGCCAAGCTGCGATTTCAGTTGGGTTATGCTTTCGATCTGCTTGGCAATCGCCGTCTGGTCGATAACAGGGATACCCTGTGCGTCGGCTGCATACGAAGAAAGGAACAGTACTAACGCTGTCATAGGAAGCATTCTGCTCTGCGCCATCAGCTTGCACTCCTTGTCTGTTGGAATATCCGCAGCCATTCGTCCCGGTCATCGCCAAGCTCCGCCCGGATCGCCTCGGCAAGTTCCACGTTTGCCGTTCGCCCCGACAGGATTGCGAGCTCATCGTCGAAACCGTTGAGATTGAGTTCGGCGACAACACTGTTGTGACCCTGTTTAACAATGAAGCGCCGGCTTTCAGCGGAGAGCTCGCGGGCAACCAACTCGAATTCGCGTTCGGTGAGCTTGAAGCCACCGACATAGTCGTCTCGATTACCGCGGGAATTCGGCAGGAAAACCTGTGTTGGGCACTGCTCGATGATCGTATGCGCGATTGGTGAGTTAATGGCGTCGCGCGGGCTTTGCGTGGCAAACAGCATCAAGCCGTTCTGCTTGCGAATGGTCTTGAGCTTGTTCTGGGCAAGGTCAAGAAAGCTCTCGTCCTGCAACGCCTTCCAGAACTCGTCGATGACGATGATAATCCGTCGGCCATCGATCAATTGTTCGACGCGATAGAAAAGATAAGCCATCAAGGGATTACGGATTTCCTCATTGTCGAGAAAATCGGTCATATCGTAGCCGAGAAATTTAGCGCCGATACCGATCTCATCGGCCTCGTTGTCGAAGACCCAACCAAGCGGTCCGCCTCTTTCCCACCGACGCAGGCGCGCGGCGATCCCTTCCGGATCGGTATTGTTGAGAAAGGTGCGCAAAGCGCCGATCGTGCGCTGCTCTTTCGGAAGATCGGCAAGACCATCGATCGCCAGCGCGATATCGCTGACATCGCTGACCGAAAAATTACGCACCGCCGTACCGGCTAGCTTGGCGATAAATCGTGCCAGGAATATCTTGTTCTCCGGTGTCAGCTCTAAGGCTTTCAGCGGTGCACATCCGGTCGGAAGCCCGTTCTTCAGCGGCAAATAGGTCCCGCCGGCAGCACGGACGAAGAGGTCGGCGCCGCGATCCTTGTCGAAGAAGACCATGTGCGGGTCATGCTTTTCGAGTTGCGACAGCATGAAATTGAGAAGTACGGTCTTGCCAGCACCCGACGGACCGCAGACGAAGGTGTTGCCGAGATCGCCATAGTGGAAATTGAAATAGAACGGCGAGCCCGACGCCGTCTTCAGCATGGCGACGGCTGGTCCCCATTCGTTGCCGTCCTTCCTACCCATAGGATAGGAATGAAACGGAGAAAGTGCTGCAAAATTCCGCGAGGTGATCGCACCGGAACGGGCCCGATACCGAAAATTACCGGGCAATTGTGCCCACCATGCAGCTTCGAGCCCTAGATCCTCGCGCGCCACGACAGCGCCACCATTGGTCAGATGTGAGCGCGCCTTCGCGAGATTGTCAGCAAGGCCTTTGACAGATGAAGCGAAGACCCCGAGGGTCAGATGGTGCTCGCCGAGCACGAAACGGTTCGATTCCAGCTCGTCCATTGCCGCATCGAGCTCTTCTATCTGAGAGGCCGCCTTGTCGACCGCACTCACCATTTGGTTCTGCTTGCGGCCCATGACGGTGCGGGCATCGGTTTTGGACCTGAACGCGAAGGACTGAGTGAGGATCAGTTCGAAAGGTGCCGTCAGAATGCCGTCCAGCATACCGCCGCGTGTTCGTGCCGGATATTCCTTGAAACCGAACATGCCGGCGTAACGGCTTGTCCCTTCATCGCGGATCTCGACGGTCTCGCGCCCGAAGATCACACGATCAGAATAGATCGCCGAGGAGATCTTGCCTTCAGTCAATGGTACGGGTTCTCGGCGGCCGCCGATCAACTGATGCAGCACCTCGCTCGGTTCGGAAAACAGGATGCCGTTCTGATCGTAAAGCGACAGCACGCGCGGCGCAAAGCGTCTCAGTCCCGCAATGACATCGGTTACCTTGTCCCGGAGATGCTTCAGACTGTCCTCATCGAGCTCGACTGCGGCTCGTTGGGCCTTGCGAAGTCGTGACAGCAGATTTGCGAGCCGTTCAGCCGGATCGCGTCCGGGATGCCAAAGCAGGGTGAGATAGAGATCGTTGCGGAACAGGTCCTCGCTCACCATCCGCTCGCGATACTTGCCATTCAACGTTGCCGAGAAGGAATTGGTGAACTCGCCGTCGGGATAAGAGTTGTCGCGCCGGCGGATGAGATGGGTCCAGATTGCCAGACGCTCGTCCGCAATGTTGCGGTAGAGCGTGTTGAGATCGCGCTGCAGACTGTTCAGATCGATAGCATCGATTGTCTCGAACGATACGCCCTCCAAAGCGATCATCGCTAGCAACGCCCGGGAATCGAGTGCGATCACGGTCTCATCCACGTGGCGGACATAGGGGATGAACGTTTCCGGCTCGAGTTCACGGAATTTGAGACGGGACACATTAGGCATGGCCAAGGTCCCTTTCGTCATAGTGTCGCACTAGCCTCAACGGTGTCAGCGAAGCACCACTCCAGTAGGCGCCGTTGCGCGAACGACCACGGGTTTCGATCCAGGCCAGCAGAATGCGGAACATGTTGTGGTCATGCTTGACGAGCGAGCGAAAAATGAAATGAAAGACCACACCGACAAGCCCATAGGCAATCGAGCCAGCTACAATGTAGAGGATGGTCGTCAGTATAATGTTGACGCCCATGGCCTCCATCGTCACCCCGGCGATCATTGCTGGCCGGGTGCAGGCCAGGAAAAGGGTGTCTTCCTCAAGCGAAACCTTCTCCAGCATCATCTTCAACCCCCGGAAATCGTGCTGACGATCTGCGAGGCGCCAAAGAGAATGCCGATACCAAGCACGACATAGGCGGCCTTGCGAAGATCGAGGTAACCGAACATCCAGGCGATGCCGACGATGATGACAGCGATCGTTGCCAAGAGCTTCGCGACGTTGCCGGTGAGCAAGGTGACGATATTCTGCAGAACCGTCTCGATCCCGCCGGCGCCCTGTGCGAAGGCTGGCTCGATCATGGCGGTCGAAAGGACAATTGCCATCGCAACGGCGACGCCAAATGCACGAATATTTATCCTCGACATCATTCAGACTGCTCCGGTTGATCATTTTGGAAGACCAGCGCAGATGATTGCCGCGCTGCGTGGAAGACATCCCAAGGCGGTGGTTTCGCCGACAGGTCGGGCAAAGGCCTTTCTTCACCGTTCAAGGATGGATCATTGGTCTGGGGTTCGGGTACCGTCGGCCGCCCGACGCTCTGCCCTATCGCAATGGCGGATAGCGTTTTCGAAAGCCGTTTGGCCTCGCTTTGGACCTGATCGTCATACTGCGCCATCTTTCCGACTGAAGGATCGGACCGCCCGTAGTAGGATTGCAGCATCACGCGCTCCGCTTGCTGCAATGTCGCGCCGGCATGCACGGCCAAACGATAATAACCATCGAGCAGTGTCGCCGTTGCCTTGAGGTTGAGGCATGGATCGAAGGCGTCTGAGATGCTGAGATCAAACTTGCGCAATTCGGCGATGCCAATGCCGCCAAGCCCTAGCTGGACATCTTTATGCTCCGCCATCAGCGACGTTGCGGTTTCGATCGCCTCAGCCTTGCTCTTCGGCTGCTCATGAAGAGATGAGCTCCCCCGCACGCGAATATCAAAAGGCTGGAACTGGCTTTCGAGACTGACAACCGCTGCAAGCGTTTCGATCGCGATCGCCGGCGCACAGGTCTGGGCAAGATCGGTGAAGGAGACGGCCATGATCAGTACCACACGCGCTGGCTTCCCGCGCCGTCGATGGTCACATCGACATAATGGGGTTGTGATCGCACATTCGGCCGCGCCGTCGGATAACCCATGCACTGCATGTGGCGGCCATCCCGTTGCCAGCGCGCCGATACCACCAGCCCATCGTCTCTAGCGCCACTATTACGACCGGAGGCGCAATAGCCGCCGTCAACCTTGGAAAGGGTTCGCGAAACGCAGGTCTGCTGTTGGCCGCGCTCGCCATAACGTGTCGTCAGGCGATAGCTGCCACTGCAGAAATAGGGCTCGTAACCAGGACGCGATGCCCGGAAGCCGACACCGCTGCAGGTGGGAAAGGAATGCCCCTTTGCAAGCTCCTGCCAGAGCTTGCTGATAGGCGGACGGCAAGCAGCATATTGTGTAGGTCCACCCGGATTGGAAAGACACAGGATAACCTGACATCCCCAGTCATCGGCGCGCGCATACCGCTCGGAAATGAGGTATAAAGGGATGCAGCCGGTAATGGCTAAGATTGTTCCAACCAGAAGGCGTTTCATCAGCATGATCCTTCGATGTGGCGATATCAAACGATCCGTTCGGCGACGAATCTGGCGCTGCTCGTAATTTATACTGATTTATATAATGCAGTTAAAAAGATGACAAGTACCCTAACCACCCAGTGGAACAGTCTTTCGTTTGCAGCATTCATCCTGCATGAGATCATGGATCATCCGCAGGAGGACGAGACACCGCAATCCCGGCTAAAACAGGTCGGCATGATGAGTGTTCTTTACATCATGAACCAAGCTCATCAGGCACTAACTATCTCAAATATAGTTGAAATTACGAAGCTCACGCGTATGGGCGTGACGGAGACAATCGAACCGTTGTTGAAACGTGGGATCCTGACGGAGACGTTCGTGAAAAATTCGATGGGCCGCGGTAAGGCCCGTCAATTTGAGATCGCGCCGGAGATTTTCGAGAAGCTTAGGAGCTTTCAGGCGCGGTGATCGATCATCTCAGCGGCCGAATCAAACTGAATTAAAATAACCAATAAAAACCCAGAAGCGCGCAAACAGAGCGACTATGCTAATGTCCTTGAGCCACTCTTTCGCAAGCCCAGTGGCTTGAACACATAACCAGCTGCATGGACGGTGCGAATGGCAGCACGACATCCGGGCAATTCTCCCAGCGCCTTGCGTAAGCGGCCAATGTGAACGTCCACCGTTCGCGGCGTGACTTCGGCGGAAGCCGGCCAAGCCGAGGCAATGAGCTCGGACCGGCTGCAGAGCTGTCCCTGCCTGTTCATCAGATGACATAAAATATTGAACTCGATTGGCGGCAGCGCAAAATCGCGACCGTTGCATTGTATTCGGCGGCTGTCGACGTCGACTTCCAGGTCGGCAAAACCCAGCGACGCAGCCATTTTAGAGTTGGCCGTTTCCATGACTTGTCCCGTCGCCTGCCTGAGAGATGTCAGCAACTTCTCCGGTGAAAGCGGCCTGAAGAGGAAGTCATCAACACCGGCTTGCAGCAAGGCCAGATGAAGCGGCTGCGCGTCGCCTCGCAAGAGCGCAATCAGACGGACCTCGTTGTCATGTGTGGTGGATCGCCTGATTTCGCCACATATGGAAACGGCATCCTGGGTTTCCTGAGTGCAATCGAAAAGGACTGCACGCGGTAAGCGGTTCGCGCAGGAAGCCAGAACATCCTTGGCGCTGCAAGCCAAAGAGGGGATAAAGCCTTCCGTCTTCAGAATATAGCTAAACGGCAGGAACAGCTCTGCATCGGAGGTCCAGATAATGACTTCGTTGCAGGCCACCACTTCGCGCTTCACTGCCGCGTGGGAGCGCTTGAAGTTGGACGCGCCGGACCGTGTGAGGGCTCTAGGCTGGCGCATATTCGCCCCCGTTGATATCGAGGATAGCCCCATTCACGAAACCCGCCTCCTCCGACGCCAGGAAGGCAACGGCAGCAGCAATGTCCTCCGGCGTCCCCAATCTGGCAGAAGGAATGCGTGCAACCGCTTCCCGATTGGCTGGCGTATTGGGATCCCCAATCAAGGGCGTCAAGATCCTGCCGGGCGCCACGAGATTAACCGTTATGCCGAAAGGACCGCACGACCCGACAAGCGCTCGCATCAGGCCGGCCAGTGCTGCCTTGCTGGCGGCGTAAGCGCCACCGGCGATGCGAGGGCGTGTGCGCCCAGCGAGCGATCCGATCAAAATGATGCGTCCGAATCCCGCCTGTCGCATTCCTCGAAGGACCGCCTGACAACATAACATGGTGCCGGTCAGATTAACGGCTAGCACTTCGTTCCATTCCTCCAGCGCGATATCCTCGAACTGCCGAGGACCAGCGAGGCCTTTGGGCGATATCCCCGCATTGCAGACGAGAATTTCGGCATCTCCCCAGCTGGATGAGAGCTCTTCGAAGAAGTTGGCAACAGCCACAGGATCCGACAGATCGACCACTCGGCCCGAGACGCGTCCAGATCCGAACTCCGCGGATAGCGTGGCAGTTGCGTCAGTCACAGTTTTAGCGCTGTGACTGAAGACGGCGACGCGATGCCCAGCCGCCAGTAGCTTTCGCGCCGTCGCCAATCCGATACCGCTCGTCCCTCCTGTCACGACGGCGATGCGAGACGGCTCTGGCATCATGCAGCCTCATCCAGGCCGGTAAACAAGGACAACGCGGGATGAGCCTCAGGATCTGTCGTGACCTCGATAAACAGCGGTCCCTTGCCTGCCAGTCCACCCTGTAGATGAGCCGTGAGCTCGGCTGGATCCTCAACGCGCACTGCCGGGCATCCGCAGGCTTGAGCGATCTTCATATGATCGACAGGCGCAAAATGGCACGCCGATGTGAAGCGCCCGAACTTCACGGTCTCGGCATCCCGCTGGAAACCGAGGATACCGTTATTGAGAAGGATGATGGTTACGGGAAGATCGGAGCGAACCATGGTTTCCATCTCCGCCCAGCTATGGGCGAACCCGCCGTCGCCAATGATGGCGACCACCGGATGCTCGGGTCTAGCTGCCTTTGCGCCAAGAGCCAGGGGCAGGCCCCATCCCAGCCCCGCAAGACCGCGCGGCGTCAGGAACCGCATTCCTGAAGCAAGCGATCGCAGTTGGCCAACAACCCACATCGACGAATAGCTTGCATCCGCAACGACGGTCGTCTGCGGTGTCAATGCTGCCTGCAGTTCTGCCATGATGCGTTCCGGTCGGATCGGCGACGCGGTGGCATGGATGAGCTGATGCCGATCCTCATCGAACCGCCGCCAGCACTCGGCTATGCGGCTGGTAACAGCAGCCCGTTGGTCCCGGCGTTGGGATAGATCTTGCCCGTTCAGGGCATGAACAAGCTCTCTAAGCGTCTCACGCGCGTCCCCGACCAGGCGCAGCGCTTGATAATTGCGGCCGATTTCCTGAGGGTCGACATCGATGTGGATCACCTGAGCACCAGTAGGAATTTGCCGCCAGCTATCCGTGCCGTTCTGATTGGTTCGCGTTCCAATCAGAATGACAAGGTCCGCGTCAGCGACCAGAGCAGCCGTGTGGCGCCCGAGTGACCGCGGACCCACGAGTGATCCTAAGACGCCGGCCGAAAGCGGATGATATTCATTAACCGCACCCTTGCCCATGTTGGTGGTCAAAATTGGGAGTACAGCCAGATCCTGCAACATGGCCAGTTCATGGCAGGCATCGCTGCCGAGGACACCCCCACCCGCGATTGCCACGGGAGTGTGGGCGTTCGCGATCAACTGCGCTGCCTTTTGCAAACTCACGCGATCAGGGGACGACCGATCAAGCGGCCAATGGCCAAGATTCAAAGATCGTGATGGCGTTTTGAGACCAAGCTCCGAGCGCAACAGATCGGCAGGTAACAGCAACGCAACCGGCCCGGGTCGACCGGAGGCAGCGGCGGTGAAGGCGGCATCAACATAGTCCTCGATTCGCTCCGGGACCATGATCCTGCGCACCCATTTCGTGCAAGATTGGAAGAGGGCGATATGATCGAGCTCCTGGAACGCGTTCCGATCCATCTGATCGCGCTCGACCTCCTGCACAAGTGCCACGACCGGAACGCTCGCCTTGAGCGCTTCGGCCATGGGGGGCACCAGCAGCGTGGCAGCCGGACCATTCTGGGCAGCCACCACGCCGATCTTTCCGGATCGTCGAGCATAGCCATCAGCCATGGCGCCGCCCATATTCTCCTGCCGGTAAGCGATCTGGCGAATGCCTGCCGCTTCGGCAGCCAGGATGAGGGCTGATGGTAAGCTCTGGGCAAATATATGGGTGACGTCATGGCGCACCAGCGAGCGAGCTAGGCATTCGGCGACAGTTTCCAGGGAATTCGTGCTCATGCGATTGCTCCAGCAAAATCGGCTTCGTAGGTTTCGAGGAAATCGCCGAAGACTTCGACGATCAAATCAAGATCGGTATTCGTCATGGCCGTGGAGAGGCAGGCAGCGGCGCCAAAGGGCAGGAGGATATCGAGCTGACGAAAATGGCTTGTCAGATTGGTCATCCAACTGTTCTGTTCCGGTGTCGGGAAAGCCTGCCGATAGTCACGGGGCACCTGCCGCTTGGGGTGGATGCGAAAAAGCGAAGCCGATCCGGTGACGACAAATGGAGCGTTATGACGCGCGATGGCAGCAGAAAGGCCGTCGCGCACATGCGCACCCATCTCATCAAGACGCTCGAAGCTTGCCGATGTCAGTGCCTCCATAGCCACCCTTCCCGCGACCATCGACACAGGATTGGCCGAAAAGGTGCCGCCCTGTGGCACCGCCGGCCTTGCGCCCGAGCCTGAAAACACCCCCATCACCTCCTTGCGGCCACCAACCGCGCCGACCGGAAAGCCGCCGCCGATGATCTTTCCGGCAGCAATAAGATCCGGCACGAGCCCGAAACGCGCCGATGCACCGCGATATCCCTGTCGAAGATTCAGCACTTCATCGGCTACGACGAGAATGCCATATTGTCGGGCCAGATCGGAAACGGCTTCGATGAAGGCTGGCTCAGGGGTGAGCAAACCCGCCCTGCTTGGCATGGGATCAATTAAGATGCAGGCAAGGTCGCCACCCGACGCGGCCAATCTTCGCTCCAGGCCTTCAACATCGTTGAAACGGATCACATCGACCTCATCGGCAACACTTTTGGGCGCGCCGGCATAAGAGGTTGTGGATGCAGGGCCGTCGGCTGGTCCCCAGGATGCAGGCGACGCGCCCTGGCTTACCTCGGCCCAATCATAGGCGCCGTGATAGGCTCCTTCGACGCGGGCAATGCGCGACCGCCCTGTAAAGGCGCGTGCCGCCTTGATAGCGAACATGACGGCCTCAGTGCCGCTATTGACGAAGCGAATCTGCTCGATCGCGGGAATGCGCTGCACGAGCAATTCCGCCAATCCAAGCTCGTGCTCCGTTGGATTGGAAAAGCAGGTTCCTTTCTGCAGGAGATCTGCGATCGCGTCGGCAACGGGCAGGTAACCGTGACCATGAATCAGGGTCGTGAAATTGTTATTGAGGTCGAGGAGCCGATTGCCATCGACATCAATCAGATAGGCACCCTCGCCACGGGAAATATACGTCGGCAGGGGATCGCGTTCGACGGTGACACGCGTGGTTCCATCGGGGAACACGATCTGCCCTCGCTCGAAAAAATACTGCGAGCGCGATCTGAGCGCTGCGCGCCGAAATGATGGAAAATCCTGATGAAGCATGCCTTGCCCTCTCCATGCAGAGATGCGCGTTCGCATCCCGTTCACATTTTTGTTGCAACAAAAAAACACGGAGAGAAGGAAAGTGCAACATAATTATTCAGCGACGGGAGAGATTCCTTTGATCGCGGTCTGCGTTGATTTTTTTCATCTGCCGAAATCCGTCGCGAATGTCGTTCTCGATAGCGGCGCGGGCAGCGGCGGCATCCTTTTCAACAAGTGCCTCTATCGCGGCACGATGATTGCGAGCACCGTGGCGCGTCTCGGAAAATTCTGGGTAGAGGCCATTAAATGACGCCCCAACGCGCAGCCACAGTGTCTCGATCACCTGTAAGAGATGGGGCATACCGCTCAGACGGTAAATCGTAAAATGGAACTCCTTATTATGCCAAAGGGCGTCAAAATACCGCTTTTCATCCAATGCAGCATCAATTTTCGCCTGAAGTAGCTCAAGCTCTTCGATCGTCGCCTCACCTGCGCCCTTGACGGAGAGCGCGGCCGCAAGTCCTTCCAAGGCCAGGCGCATCTGCGTAATCTCCTCGAGATCCGACAATCTTAAATGGGGTACGATGACGGTTTTGGGGCCTGAATAAATCAGCGCCCCGTCGATCACCAGGCGATTGATGGCATCACGAGCGGGCGTGGTGCTGACATCGAGCATTTCCGAAACCGCGCGAATTGTCAGCTTGTCTCCAGGCGAAAAAGTGCCTCGGATCAGTCGCTCCTTCATGTTGCGATACGCCATTTCGCCCAATCGATTGGGCTGATGCTGCTGGTGTTCTTCGTCTTCCGGTGCCGTTTCCATTAAAAATTTCTCCAATTTCCTTTGACAAGCGCGTATTTTGTTGCAACAAAAATGAAAAGCGACGTGCTTGCAAACATTATGTGACATTAAAAGTCATAGCACTTTCGCAAATTTCCGTCTTCCCAAAGTTCAACTCGGGAACCGGACCAGAAGCCAAGCGATCGGTGAACAACTCGCTACGCCGTCGCAAACGACCACGTTTCATAACGACAACAATAAGGAGAGGAACTTTGATTGGTGAAGCACTCACGCTGCAAGGACTTGAAAAGCGATATGACACGTCGCTGGCCGTGGATGGGATTTCATTGGCCATCCGGGCGGGTGAATTCCTGTCGATCCTTGGTCCTTCGGGCTCCGGCAAGACGACGCTACTGACGATGATCGCCGGCTTCGAGAGCCCGAGCAACGGCCAGATCATGATCGGCCGTCGCGACGTCACCTACATGGCGCCAAACAGGCGTAACATCGGTATGGTGTTCCAGCGCTATGCCCTTTTTCCGCATCTCACGGTGGCGGCCAACATCGCTTTTCCGTTACGCATGCGCCGAATGGATAAAGATCTCATCAGCCGCAAGGTCGAGGCGGTACTGGCGCAGGTACATCTCGACGGCTATGGCGATCGATATCCCCATCAACTCTCCGGAGGTCAGCAGCAACGCGTCGCCGTCGCTCGGGCAATCGTCTTCGAGCCGCCCGTTCTCTTGATGGACGAACCACTTGGGGCCCTGGACAAGAAACTGCGCGAGGCGCTGCAATTGGAAATCAAGAGCTTGCAGCAACGCCTTGGGGCGACCGTCGTCTATGTGACGCATGATCAGGAGGAAGCACTCACCATGTCTGATCGCGTTGCGGTGGTGGCAGAAGGCCGGCTGGCTCAAGTGGGATCGCCGCTCGATCTTTACCGTTCGCCAGCCTCAGCCTTTGTCGGAGACTTCATTGGTCGCATGAACTTTCTCGACGGCGAATATCTTGGTCAAGATAACGGGAAGTACATGGTACGGCCAAAAGGCGGCAACATCATTGCCACGGCGGCTGCCGAAGACGGGGACAGTCCCGTTGCCTCTCGCCAAGCTGTCACTATCGCGGTTCGCCCCGAACGGTTGTCGCTAGCGCCTCATGGTCGCGACCGCGGCGCCATTCTGACGGGCACCATAGATGCAACCGTTTTCGCCGGTTCGTTTTTCCTCTTCTTCGTGCGAACCCAGAACAGCGATGACCGTTTGGTCCAGATCCAGATGCCCGTCGGGAATGTGGCGGCAGGCCTTCATCAGGGAGACTTGGTTGACGTCATCCCAGAGGCGAACTCCTTGCGGCTGTTTGCAAAAGCGGAGATCTAATCCATGGCATCATCCCTCGCGAGACAATCGATCAGCACTTTCCGCAACTGGATCCTCACAGGATCGAGCCAACATTATTCGCCACTATTGGCCATCTTGCTGATCCTGCCACTGCTCCTCCTCTTGGCGGGAGGCTTCGTCTATCCGGTGGTCAGGCTTGTCGGCATCAGCCTTTCCGGGGAAGTTCCGCTTGCCCCCTACCAGCGTGTCTTCGACAGTCCACTTTATATTCAAGTCCTGCTCAGAACCTTCCGCATCGCGGCGATCGTAACCGTTGCCTGTTTTGCAATCGGATATCCGACCGCCTATGCGATCGCGCGCATGCGCGGCAAGTTTCTAAAGCTCGGAACGGCGTGCTTATTCATTCCGCTATGGACCTCGGTGCTTGTCCGCTCCTATGCCTGGATCGTGCTGCTAGGTCGAAACGGCATCATCAACGACGGGCTGATCCAGCTCGGTGTTATCTCGACACCCTTGAAAATGCTCTATACGGAGGGCGCTGTCATTCTCGCGATGACGCATGTGCTGATGCCCTTCATGATCCTGCCGATCCATTCGGCCTTGCGTTCGGTGCCGAGCGCGTATGAGCAGGCCGCACGAAATCTCGGCGCCAGCCGGATCGTCGCCTTTTGGCGCGTGACCTTTCCACTCAGCCTATCCGGCGTCTTCGCCGGCTGTGTGATCTGCTTCATTCTCGCCATTGGTTTTTACATCACGCCCGCCCTAGTCGGTGGACCCGGCGCGCTGATGATGGCGACCCTGATCGGCCAGCAGACGATCGTCCTTCTGGATTGGCCATTTGCGGCCGCCCTGTCAGTCATCCTGCTTACCGCGACGTTGCTGCTGGTGCTTCTCTTTCGTCGCGCACTTTCTTTCAGCAAAGGTTTGAACAGTGTCCATTGAATCTGAACCCTTTACGCAGCGATTGGCAACACCGTCGTCCGAGGTTCGCCGGTATCGTTCAGTCTGGCCATGGATGGCACGACATGCATCCAATCTAGTGATTGCGGCGGTGCTGTTCTTTCTCGTCCTTCCGACGCTGCTGGTGATACCGCTGGCACTCAGCGACGCCTCCTATATCACCTTCCCGCCGCAGGGACTGACCCTACGCTGGTTCGAGGCGTATCTGTCCGATCCCGACTGGCTGCGCTCGACGATTTTCAGCCTGCAGATCGCCGCACTAACCACTGTGATAGCGACGATCATCGGGACGATGGCGGCGGTTGCTCTTGTACGTGGCAAACTACCGGGCAAGGCACTCTTGCAGGCCCTCTGCCTGGGGCCGATGATCGTGCCGGCAATCGTCTTCGGCGTGGCGCTCTATCTGGTCTTCTCGCCTTTGCAACTGACAGGAAATCTGACGGGATTCGTCCTTGCCCATTCGGTACTGGCGGTACCTTTTGTCGTCATCATCGTTTCCGCAGCATTGGAAAGAATGGACCCGTTGCTGGAACTGGCGGCCTTGAGCTGCGGAGCGGGGCGGCTCAGAGCCTTCTTTGCCGTGACACTTCCAAATCTGGCGCCGGCCGTCGCGACCGCCGCGGTCTTTGCTTTCCTGACCTCCTTCGACGAAGCGACCGTGGCATTCTTCATCTCTGATACCGGCGGGAAGACGATCAGCCGGAAAATGTTTGAGGACATCGATTTTAACCTGACGCCTGTCATTGCCGCCGTCTCGGTCATCATTGTTGCCGTTTCGCTGCTTTTGATGGGCTCTATACATCTCCTGAACAGCCGCCGGGAGCAGCACTAGCGGCGAAAACACCCGCTGCAGGCGGGACAAAATGAGGGAAACATTGATGACAATAAGAGCAGCCATCCGGCTGAGCGGCGTTGCTATGTTTTGCGCAGCCATTCTTCTGGGAGAAACGCCCAATCCAGCACTTGCCAGTGAGCAGGTCGTAATCGCCACGACTGGCGGCGCCTATGATGCGGCGCTACGCAAATGGTGGTTCGAGCCGTTCACGGCTAAGACTGGTATCCAGGTCGTTTCCGTGGCAGCAACCAACGCGGAGATGCGCGCCAAGGCGACCGCGATGGTGAAAACCGGCAATGTCAGCTGGGATCTCTACCCCGATGGAGAAATCCAGGTGAGCTCAAAGGATCATCTTGCGATTTCCGAACCGCTTGACAGTTTTTGCACACAATTTAGGGATCGTCAGGATCTCGTTTCCGATGCCTGCATCCCGGCCGGCGTGCGGCTGTTTTCGACAGCCACATTGATGGCCTACGATCCGCAAGCCTTCAAAGGCAACCAGCCCGTGACCTGGGCGGATATGTGGGATACTTCAAAGTTTCCGGGCGGACGCTCGTTTCCGAATTTCGACGATCCGTGGCGTGTCATGGCGGCTGCCCTTTTGGCAGATGGGGTCAAGCGCGAGAACCTGTTTCCGCTCGACGTCGATCGCGCCCTTAAGAAACTTGACGCATTGCGGCCGTCCATCTCGCTCTGGTGGAAAACCGGAGATCAAAGCGTCCAGGGGTTTCGTGAGAACGACTACAGCATTGGGCAGATCTGGCTAACGAGGGCAAGCGCGCTCAAGGCAGAAGGACGCTCGATCGCCTGGTCGAACAAGGCGGCATTTCTGGTGGGCGATCGTCTCACGGTTATCAAAGGGGCGCCCAATCGCGACAATGCTCTGAAGCTCATCGCCTTCTGGTTGGATTCCCCAGACATTCAGGCCAAGGTGTGCGAGGCATTATTGTGCACGCCGCCTAGCAGCAAGGCGATTATGATTATGCCGCAGGCAGTTCGCGACCAGATGCCGAGCGCCGAAGAGGTGCGCGACAGTATCGTCATTCCAGATGCCAAATGGATAAACGAGCATGCCTCGGAGCTGTTGGAGCGGTGGAACAGCTGGGTTCGCTAAAGCAGGATGACGACGTGAAAACATCGTGCATGATCATAGGGTGCCATTACGTTTGGAAGATGAGTGTTCAGCGATCGTTCACTGAATGAACGCTTGACGCCGACGCACCCCAATACACCTCCGTAGGAGGTCCGCCTGCGAGCAGAAATGCTCGAAGTTGAGGCGGGCCTCTCTTACCCCATGAGGGCTCAGAAGGATGCAGAAATTGCCCCTTAGCCGCGCGCCGCTATCTTCTCGTTTGGGATTTGCGTTTATCCAAGGGCGCGGCTTGCGATCGGGAGGGCCTCCGGACACGACAAACGAAGATATTGAAGATTGGAATTTCGCTGATCGTTGCCTCGATCGCGTTGACGACGCCTGCGATGCAGCGGTTGAAATCCCACGACTAAACGCCTCCGCCCGTGGAGCCTTGAGACAATCCATCAGTGGTTGCCGAAAAACTAGAAGACTCGTCGAATGGACATTTCGCAAAGGCATTGGCGCCTGCAGCCTCTGAGGGGGAATGTCCGCAAGCTAATTGGTGTAAATCGGCGGTATATAATGAGACGAACCACTACCTTAATGCTCTGAAATCAAACTTGACTTATCAGTTGCTTTACAAGAACATAAAGGGAACATGCGCAGTTCACTGTGATCTATGCAGAGCAAGTTATTGAACAGGCGCCATCGAATCCAAATTCGACTTAAGGGCTGAAAAGTCTCCTCTGCTCCGCCATCCGGCTGGCATAGATTTGATATCGGACTGGCATTGTAACCGGATCGTACCTAGAACTGGAATCATCAGAAAGGGTCCCGCTCTCCATGAAGTTCAGCCTCGATCATCTGCCAGAACGCAAACGACTCGAATTGTCGCGAATTGTCGAGATTGTGCATGAGGAGTTCGAGGATGCGCTGAAGGAAGGCACGGCCGATTTCAAGAAGAAGGGTCGCATCCTCAAGATTATTCTTTTCGGCTCCTATGCTCGTGGCAATTGGGTCGATGAAGAGCATACCGGTAAAGGCTATAAGTCTGACTACGATCTGCTGGTGATCGTCAACAATCGCAAGCTTACCGACTTCGGTTCATACTGGCGCAAGGCGGCCGACCGTTTTCCACGCATCGTCAAGCCGCCGGTGAGCCTTGCCGTGCATTCGCTGCGTGAGGTCAACACAGCACTGAAGCTCGGCAATTATTTCTTCAGCGAAATCCGTCGCGACGGTATCGTTCTTTACGAACTCGACGACGAGGAACTTGCCGAGCCAAAGCCGCTCACACCGGCGGAAGAATATCGTGCGGCTCAACAGCATTTTAAGAGATTTCACAAAAGCGAGAAATTTCTTAAAGTTGCTCGCTTTTCCGCAAGCGAAGGCGACACGGACGAAGCAGCATTCCTCCTCCATCAAGCGATTGAACAGGCGTATTCGACGTTACTGCTGACATTGACGAATTACAGCCCTGCCTCACACAACCTCAACCATTTGAGGACACTTGCCGAAGGCCGCGATCAGCGGCTTGCTGAGATCTGGCCACAAGATGGGCAACGCCGCCATACTGCCTGGTTCAACATTATCAACCAAGCCTATGTGAAAGCCCGCTATTCCGAGCATTTCAAGATCACCGAAGAAGCGCTGGTCTGGCTTGGCGACCATACGGACGCGCTGCAACAACTGGTAAATGCGATTTGTGAGGAGCACATCGAAAAGCTGCGGAAAAAGCTCTGAGCGCTGTGCGCAGTCGGCGGCTGAGCTTCCTAACCGCGGGCGGCCATGTCGCCCTTTTTCTCCGGGCAGTCGGCACTTGCCGGATCACCATAACACAAGCTCAGCCATACTCGGAAACTCCCGCTATCTTCAATCTGGTCGCTTAGCGCCGGCTGATACCCGCGTGGTGGGACGTTACCGAAAATTATGAAGATATATCGGTTTTGCCCCACCAGTTATGACCACGGGAAACCCAGACTAATGCGGTTTTCCATCCCAGTTGATAGAGTCCGCGCCACTCCAAAAGCCCGTGGCCGGCATTTCACCGCTACGCAGCAAGCAAAAAACCTCGAACCAGAAATGGGCGTCGGTAGCGCGTCCATCCACCTTCGCGCCTAAGGCGCACCAAGCCACAGCGAGCGTGGCATCGGGACCATAGGCTGCCTTCGCGACCCGGGCTGCCACCGCCATATCCCTGCCAGACCAAATAGAGACGTCCTCATCCGAGGAGGACGGCTGACTATATTTTGATGTATCCGCGAAAATCATAGGAAGCTCTCCCGTGAATGTCCGACACGGGTCGAAAGTTTGGCCGGACTTTATTCTCACAAGTGAGTCACGACCGCGAATGCCGCATGTGTCGTGTGATCCCTGGCCTACTTCCTATTTGATCTCAACATCCGTCAGCCTTTAATTCTGGGCGAGCCGCTTAAACTCCTCGCAAAAGCCCTCTATTTTGATGCAACAAAATTGTGATAGAACACATATCATTTTCCCTCTTTACGTGCAATATGAATTTATGACAGATAAATGATAGCGATTTTTGGTAGCGGAATGCAGAATCGCAATTGATCTCGGATATTTTTGTTGCATCAAAAAATCCGAGGAGCGCAGAGTCTCGAACTCGCTCATCGTCCGCGTGCTACCGCCCACTGATCGAAAGGTTATCATCGATGAAGCCACTCGTCCTCATTTGCTCAACGGATTACGAATTCTACCTTCTGCTCGCCCAGATCCTCAATATGGGAGGGCTTGAGTCTTCACTGGTGGAGGGAGCGGCGGAAACTCTAACTAGCGTTAAATCCGATGAGTTGATGGCCGTAATAATAGACTATCATAGCGACGCCTTCCGTATCGGCGATCTTGTGAGCCAAATCAGAGAAACGCTGGCCGACAAAGCGCTACCGATCGCGGTTTTCGTGAGAGCAGGCAATCAGCAACTTTATCTCGAAGTGCTCAAGACCGGAGGGTGCGAAATTTTCATGCGCCCGTTCAACCCAGAACGTTTTCTATCTTATTTGTCAGACTTATCACCAGACGGCAACGCCAGATCTAGCTCGGAAAGAACCTCCAGCAATTCGCTTGTTTATGCGGAAATTACGATGCGACTCGACAGCAGGCGCGTCGAGTGCAACGGCATGGACGTCCAACTCAGTCCTATCGAATTTCGCCTCCTTCAACATTTTCTACAAAAGCCAGGCTACGTCTTCACCCGAGACGCGCTCATCGAGGCTGCATGGCCGCCAGGTACCTTTGTGGAGCCCCGCACTGTCGACGTTCATGTCGGGCGCCTCCGGCGGAGCATGCGCCGCGTGTTAGGTCGCGATATTATCCGCACTGTGCGGGCTACCGGTTATGCGCTCGATGAGCGTCAGAACGCGGAGCGGGCTTCGTAAGCGCTGAGATCACGGAGAAACTCCGTTGAGCATCAATGTGACATTCCGCCTGCTGCATTTATCAAGCCTTTCACTTTCGAAGTATTGGCATCACAGAACCTTCAGGCAATATTACCAAAACGATCGTTGTTCGCAGACCCATTCCACGGCAATAAAATAGCATCGCGTCACCAATGAGATGCGATGCGCCGCGGCAGATGTCCATTTTCTGCCGTGTCGCTGTTCCGCTACCAACAATTTGGATATTCCCATGAGCGATGATCGTCATTCGCGCACCGCTACGGCTGTGTCGCGATCCTACCGCAATACACTCAGCGTGATCGCTTCCGCCGATCAAAATCTTGCCACTGCCGAGCAGGAGGAAGTCATGGCGCTTTACGCGGCCCCGGATGAAGATCGCTCCGTCCTGTTGCCCACGGTGCGTCAGAAGAGAAAAGTGATTGACTTCGTTCGCTGCTCTTATCTCGGCCTTGACAATCATCCGCTCATTCTCGAAGGCGCAATAGAGGCGGTACAGCGATATAAGGCGCTCCATTGGTCCTGCGCTAGGACGAGGCTTAATTTCAGCCTGCTAGGCGAACTGGAAGAAGCGCTCTCCGACTTGTTTGCGGCACGGGTTATAACCTACACGACGGTCCTCGCCGCCAATATGGGAGCCCTACCGCTCCTCGCCTCCGGATACCTCACTGACAACAAAAGACCGACGATCGTCTTCGACCGATTAGCGCATGCGACGCTTGCGTTTCACAAGCCGGTCGTCGCCAATGAAACATCGATCGAAACGATTGCTCATAACGATCTGAATGCACTTGAGGATATTTGTCGACGCAACGATCGCGTAGCCTATGTGTGCGATGGCGTCTATTCCATGGGCGGCAGCGCGCCGATTGCAGACCTCCTAGCACTCCAGGATAGGTACGGCCTGTTTCTTTATATCGACGATGCCCATGGCATTTCCCTGTTCGGGAAGTCTGGGGAGGGATTTGTACGATCCCAGGTCGGCACAGCCCTTGGCGAGCGTACAATCGTTGCCGCATCGCTCGGCAAAGGCTTTGGAGCATCGGGCGGCTTGCTGATGCTCGGCACTCCACAGCAGGAAGAATTGTTCCGGCGCTTCTCGATCGCCTACGCCTTTTCCGCGTCGCTCAATTTAGCGGCAATCGGCGCTGCTATGGCGTCTCAAGCGCTGCACCGCACCGATGAGCTCAAATTACTTCAGGATGCGCTTGCGGATCGGATAGCTGTTTTCGACAGGATGGTTGCCAGCGACCAAGCCGGCTCAAAGCTACCAATCCGCACCATAGAGTTCGGCGACGAAAGCCAATCCATTCGTGCCGCGGCCCGTATTCTCAACAAAGGTTACTACACCTCGGCGATCTTCTTTCCCACGGTCGCAAAGGGCAAGGCCGGCTTGCGGATCTGCCCTACCGCCAGGCACGGCATTCGAGAAATTGAAGGGTTGGGACGTGCGATCAACAAGGCGCTCGCCGAACGAGGAACAGATCCATGATCGACCCAATCAGCATCATTCTGAATGAGGTCTGGGAAATTAGCCCCAACGTCAAAGCAAAGGCAGATGGGATCGAAATGCTGAAATATCTCGCCCAAGCATACGTCACCTTACCTGATTCCGTTACACGGCTTGAGCAGATTTGCAGACACGCTGCCGAGCTATGCCCTTCTATAATCTCCGATGGGCGAGCAAAAAGGTTCGAATGCGACGGAGGAGACCCGATTATCAGCGCTACGGATATGATTGCTGAGAGGGCGTGCACGCAAATTTGGCATGGTAGCAGATCTGCAACCACCGACGGAGCCGACACGTTTCTGAACTTTGGCGACGGTTGCGTCATCATACGGCCAACCAACGGAGGTTTATTTGTTCGCATTTTCGCTCGAGACCTCGTCATTTTTTACGGAATTCGAACGCTTCTGGAAGGTAGTCTCTCGAAACTCGCGGCCATCTCCAATGAGGCGATCGAGTGGTTCCCTGCAGGTCACGAACCGCCTCACTTGCCGTCACACGGTAGGGAGCATTAGTCCATAGATATCGGTTGGAAGTTGGCAATTCGATTGGTGCCACAGCGGCCCTTAATGCTGCTCGCGACCTCGCCGCCTCCGTCGCGTGGGTGTGAACCAGTTGTATCAACTCCGCCAACACCGCCGTCGCAATGTTGCGCGCGTAGCGCCCGGCCCGGCCATGGAGCAGGAGATTTGAACCACGCAGACACCCGAACCGGTCCGGCGCAGTGAGCAGATTGCGAGCGGATTAGAAGGACGGTGTTCAAAAATGCCTTAACACGAACCGGAAACACCACCGCCCGAGAAGGCTTATTGATGGCGCTGAAGAATAGAATACATCCGAGCTTGCTTCTCATGCTGGTGCCGATCACAGCGACAACGCTGACACTCTGTGTCACTGGATGGCTGTGGCAGGATTTGGCGATCGGCATGCCAGCACGAATCGCCTATTGGTTCTTGCGAGCGTGTCCTCTTCCTAATCTCCTTCTCGGACCTATCGCCTCACTTCTGACGGTTTCGGCATTGCCGCTGCATCGCCGCCGGCCGATCGCTTTTGCGACCCTTCTTTGCTTTTCATGCGTGGCAGGCTTTTACACCCTGCGGGAATATGCCCGTCTAGTTCCATGGGTGGAGAACGGCGCCGTCATATGGAGCGAGGCACTCACTTATCTTGACGCCTTCGCGGTTGCCGGGACCATTCTCGGATTTGGTATTGTGGCAATCTCCGCGCGGATCTCGATCGTTGTTTCCGATCCGATCAAGCGCGCCAAGCGCGGCATTTTCGGCGATGCCGATTGGCTGCGCATGCCGGAAGTGGCTAAGCTCTTCCCCTCGGACGGAGAGATCGTTATCGGCGAGCGTTACCGCGTCGACCGTGATCGCGTGCATAAGTTGCCTTTTGATCCGAACGATCACGAGACTTGGGGGCAAGGTGGCAAGGCGCCACTTATGACCTTCAATCAGAATTTCGATTCCACCCATATGTTGTTCTTCGCAGGCTCCGGCGGCTTCAAGACAACCAGCAATGTCATTCCAACAGCGCTGCGCTACAAGGGGCCGCTGATCTGTCTCGATCCATCAACTGAGGTCGCGCCGATGGTTCTCGAACATCGCGCCCATGCGCTCGGTCGCGAAGTCATGGTACTCGACCCGACCAATCCAGTCATGGGCTTCAACGTTCTTGATGGGATCGAGAGATCGATGCGTAAGGAAGAGGACATCGTTGGGATCGCCCATATGCTCTTGTCGGAAAGCCTCCGCTTCGACACCTCGACTGGCTCCTATTTCCAGAACCAGGCGCATAATCTGTTAACTGGGCTTTTGGCGCATGTGATGCTATCGCCCGATTACGCCGGCCGCCGCAACCTGCGTAGCCTGCGCCTGATCGTTTCCGAGCCGGAACCGTCGGTGCTGGCCATGTTGCGCGACATTCAGGAAAATTCCGCGTCCGCTTTTATCCGCGAGACGCTCGGCGTCTTCACCAACATGACGGAGCAGACCTTCTCCGGGGTATATTCGACCGCATCCAAGGATACGCAATGGCTGTCGCTCGACAATTATGCCGCACTGGTCTGCGGTAATGTGTTCAAATCGAGCGACATCGCCTCCGGGCGGAAGGACGTCTTCCTCAACATCCCTGCGTCAATCCTGCGTTCGTATCCGGGCATTGGCCGGGTCATCAGCGGCTCACTGATCAATGCCATGATCCGGGCCGACGGCGACTTCCGCCACCGCGCGCTCTTCATGCTCGACGAGGTCGATCTGCTAGGTTACATGCGTATTCTTGAAGAAGCGCGCGACCGCGGGCGTAAGTATGGCATCACACTGATGTTGATGTACCAATCCGTCGGCCAGCTCGAGCGTCACTTCGGAAAAGATGGAGCGACCTCCTGGATCGAAGGCTGCGCCTTCACATCCTACGCCGCAATCAAGGCGCTCGATACAGCACGCAATGTCTCGGCCCAATGCGGAGACATGACGGTCGAAGTGCAGGGGCGTACGCGCGATACCGGCTGGAGCAAATCGAATAGCGGCGGCCGCAAGTCCGAAAGCATCAGTTTCCAGCGCCGGCCGCTGATCATGCCGCACGAAATCACCCAGTCGATGCGCAAGGACGAGCAGATCATCATTGTCCAGGGCCACAATCCCATTCGCTGCGGACGAGCGATCTATTTCCGCCGCAAGGAGCTGGATGAGGCGGCAAAGTTCAATCGCTTTGCGAAGTTCTAGGCTTGGCGACAATGCTGTGACGAATTCTGGTAAGTAGGGAAAATTCGACAACCGGCATTTGAGGTTGTCGGGTCAACTTGGCAATTGGCGATCACAAAGCATGATGTTTGCGACGGCAAACAACAGCAGGGCGATCGCGACGATGCTCAGACTATCCGCGGTATATTTGTCGTACACCAGTCGCACGACCTCCGCTTCTGCGGCGTCGATCTCCCAGGGTGCTGGCGCATCGCGGGTGTTGCGAATGTAACGATAGCCAGCCCTGCATCTCCCGCCCTGCGACGGCTGCTATGTGCGGGCCTATCCTGCGGCAGTATCAGAGTCTTGGGTGGACGGCCGTTTTCAAGGGGGATGCTGGCCGAAAACCACATCTTTGCGCTCCACTAACATTCGATAAAGCTCGGCATACCCCGATACCATTCGCTTCGCGGTAAACATCTGCAGATATCGGACTCTTGCCTTGGAGCCATATTCACTAGCAGTAACCGGATCGTTTGCCAGCCGTGTCATAGCCGCCGCCAACGCCGCGGGATTGGCAGGCGGAATAACCAAGCCGGTCTCGCCATCAAGATTGACATAGCTCGTGCCCGTTCCAATCTCACAAGAGATCATCGGCTTGCCGAACATGGCCGACTCCACCAACGTTAGGCCAAAGGCTTCTGAGCGTAGATGCGACGGAAAGACTACGCCGAGGCAGAGTTCCAGTAAGGCAGCCTTATCGATATCTGGTAAGGCGCCTAGAAAGAAAATGTTGCTAAGTGCTTGCTGACGAGCTGTCTCCTTGAGAGTGACCTCCATCGGGCCTTCGCCGACAATGACTACCGGCAAGCCAGAGATCCGCGACGCCTCCAATAGGATGTGCGCACCCTTATAATAGCGAAGCACACCGACGAACAGAAAGAATGTCGGCGGCAAATCGCGACGCCATCGGGCTAGGGCTTCGTTATTCGCAGCCGGGTAGCTCGTCTCATCCAGACCGAGCGGAATGACGCTAGTTTTGGACTTGAATCGCTGGAGAATGCCGCTCGATACCAAATAGTTGGGAGATGTCGTTACGATATGGTCGACGCTCTCGAGGAAGTGCTTCATCAGCGGTCGATAAAGCAGCAACAGGGTCTTCTGTTTGACGACATCGGAATGATATGTGACCAGCGTAGGCTTACCAGGGTCTACAAACGAGTGCACAACGTCCATCCAAGGCCAGGGAAAGTGATAATGTACAATATCGGCGGCTGCACTCAGATCACGAAAGCGACGGAATACGTCACGAGAAAATCCTGTCGATGCGAATTCGAGGTCAAGTTTGGCCTTGTAGGCCATGTGGTTCCCGAACTCACGATCCTTCGGTACCTTGCTCAGCGATAGCACACTGGATTTGATGCCGTGTTCACTACTTCCTTCGGCTAGAGCGTGAATCGTTCGCTCGATGCCGCCGAACGTATCGGGCCAATAAGTTTTGAAAAAATGTAGAACACGCATTCGTTGTATCTATCCGAGGTGGGCCGCGGGACTTAGGATCTCACGCGTGGTAGCATAGCAGAATAGAGATCGACGAGGACAAAATCGATGATGCGGTCCTGGCACTCTTATGGCTGACGCTCCCCAACGAGCGTTGCGCCTAGTGTCCTGTCCCGCAAATAGCTTTACATAATCGTTCAACCTTTTCGAGGATTGCCTCGCATGTGGCGGTCCAGACAAATGGCTTCGCCTTGCGTTGTAGGCCTGAACGAAGGAGTTGATTTTCTAGATGAGGAGCTTGGCGCTGACGAAAGAAGCGCGACGGATCTGGCGTTCGGTGGGGAGCGCGAACCAACGCTCTACCTGGTTGAGCCAGGACGCGTAAGTCGGCGTGTAATGGATATGGAAACGCGGTCGCGCGGCAAGCCAGGCGCGGACGTTGGGATGCTTGTGGGCGGCATAGTTGTCGGCCACCAGTTGAGCGTTGAGGTCTGGCGGAACATTCGCCTCGATGTGCTTGAGGAAACCCAGGAATTCCTGGTGCCGGTGACGAGCGCGGCACCGGGTGAGAACTTGGCCGTTCGCGATATCGAGGGCGGCGAATAAGGTCGTGGTGCCGTGCCGGGGTGAAGCAGGTGGGCGGCTGACGTTCCCTCAGATAAAAAGTAAGTGCAATGGGGTGGGTGTAGTGGCAAAAGACTCGCGGCGCGGCATGAACGTCGTTGAGGCTGAAAGATGCGTGATGACAAACCTTGATAGAGATACTCCGACGAGTTCAACTGCAGATGATCGTGGGCTTCAGTGGACATCGGTGCGCCGGGATCTCGCTAGGCGAAATGATCGCTTGGTGTCGATTATAATGTGTGTCTACGGACAAATAGATCTGACAGACACCTGCCTAACATCAATATTTCGGCACGAGGCAGGAGAGGATTTCGAACTCATCATCGTTGACAACGGAAACGATTCCGAAACGAGGCGACGCCTTGAGCAATGGGCTGCGCGACACACCGCGATAAAATTGATTCACAATGCTACAAACTTAAATTTTGCGCTCGGTAACAACATTGGTTTCGCCGCATCGCGTGGTTCGCGGGTCGTGTTCCTTAACAACGATACCGAGGTCTGTCCCGAGTGGTTGCGGTCTCTGACACGGCCCTTGAACGACCCGAACGTGAAGGGCGTACAACCCAAGCTTATCTATCCCGATGGTTCAATTCAGGCCATCGGAATCGTGTTCTCTGATCGCACTCCGATGGGCTATCCAATTTATGCGGGCAAGCCAGGAGACTATGAGCCATCACAAAAGCCAAAGCGATTCCGCGCGCTAACGGCCGCATGTGTCGCGTTTCGCGCGAGCGATTTTGCATCCGTTGAGGGATTTGACACGATATTTATCAACGGTCAGGAAGATGTTGACCTATGTTTGCGTCTCGGAGGGGGTGAACACTTGTTTGCCTATTCACCGGAGGTCACGATAATCCACCATGAAAGCAAAACAGTCGGCCGCCGCGACCACATTGAATACAACCGGCAAATTTTCTCCGAAAGATGGAAGAACGCCAATCTAGCAGACGACGTCATGCATTATTCCAAGGATGGAATTGAAGTAGGCAAATATGTCCCGGATTACGCTCCATGGATTGACACAGGGTACGCGGTCTGGCGGCCCGGTGAAGTGGGCGGGCGAGAGACAGCCAGGAATTACGCTGAGCGTTTGCCCGCGGATACAACGATTGCCATTAAAATCGGTTGCCCAAACAGTACTCTCAAAGATCATTGGGGCGACTACCACTTCGCAGTCGCATTGGCTGCCGCATTCCTTCGTAAGGGTTTGCGCGCGCGGATAGATTTCCTAGACTGCTGGCATGCCAACGCAACGCCAAACGACATCAATCTCGTCTTGCGTGGTATTTCACAGTTCCCGGCTGACGCCGATGCCGTCAACCTGATTTGGGTGATCAGTCATCCGGACAAAATCTCAACCGACGAGCTTTTGCAATTCGACCGTATTTTTGCTGCTTCGAACATTTGGTCTCCCCATGATGATCCTTCCAGACCTGTTAAGATTGAACCCCTGCTGCAATGCACAGATACTTGCCGGTTTTACCCTAGGGAGAAGGATAGTAGCGTCGCATTTCCCCGTCTGTATGTTGCCAATTCCAGGCTGGTGGAAAGAGCCGTCGTAAAACAGGCTATTGAGGGTGACATCACTCTCGACATCTTCGGTGAGATGTGGGACGGCATTGCACCCGAACGTTGGATTAAAGGGATCAAAATCGACAATGTAGACCTTCCGCGATACTATTCAAACGCAGAAATTATACTGAACGATCACTGGGATGCCATGCGCGAAGAGGGGTTTATTTCCAACCGTATCTTTGATGTGTTGGCTTGTGGGGGCAACGTGGTGACCGATGACGTGGGGGGGTTGCCGTCCGAACTCGCACGGTTTTGTACCATGTTTTCTTCCGCTAAGCCGATTGGAGAGGCTATCGAGGAGGCTCGCCAAGCACACCGAAGACATCCGGGCAGATCTTCGGCTGCTGCGCACTATATTCATCAAAATCATAGCTTTGACGATAGAGCGGGCACCATCCTAAATGCAATGATTGAAGTGGTGGCCGAAAAGCGTGGTGCCGACCGCACCTGACCACGTCACATCTTAAGCAACGACAAGATATTGATTTCCGCCGAGGTCCGACCCGTTCCGCATATGTGTCAGATGGAACTCTCAATGAAAATATCCATCAATCCCGGATCAGGTCTCCATGCGACAGCCAAGAAACATTGGTGGCATCGGCGTCACTGAAGGAGGTAGTCCGTCTTTCGGGCAACAAAAATCGTGCTACCATTAAACCCCGATCGCTCTGAAGGTGGTATGTTACAGGAGTCCATTTCCGCTTCACTAGCATACTTAGAAAGCGAGTACTGCGGTTCTAGCCTCATTATCAACCCCAGGTGGCGGTCAAGATCGTCGATACCAAAACGTCGAACATGGTCACCCTGACCAAAGCGCCTCAAAGCCTCCTCTTCGGTCAACGGACCGAAATCTTCCTCATAGTGGCCGGCGATTAGGGGTAGACAGAAAATGTGATATCCGTCTGGCTTAAGTGACCTCGACAGGTGAAAGAACATGTATGCGAGCGTACAAGGTATATGCTCTGCTACATGTGAATGTATTATCAAATCGTAGTTGTTTTCGACGAGGTTTGAACTGTCCGTAATAATATTGAACCGACGAACTTTCTTAGACGGGAAATTGTCAGGATTATAATCCACCGCCTCATATCCCTCAGGCGATACGCTCGAAAGATAATTCAGAAGTCCAATTTCAGGTGCCAGATGAAGTATCTTGCTTGTTGCCGAAGGTATGCGCAATTTGTCGATAATGAGCTTAATTGCGCGAGCCCTTTCTAACGACCCGCAAGATTCGCATTTCACCGCGATGCGACCATTCATATCGCCCCAGTTGGCTGAGCCGCAGATATTACAAGTCATCGTCATGCTTCGTCTCGCCATCCAGCTAAATTGCCCGTTCATCAAAATGCAAAGCTTGCTGAATGCTCTGTCGTGCTCGTTCACCAAATGGCCGTTGGGAGCCTTAGTTAATAGCGAGCGAATGGTCTAGCATCAAGCTGAGCAATATTTCCCGATAGTAGCGATCCCACGCTGGCTGCACGAGAGTGGCATGCCTGTGGGGGTGGCCGGATAGGATCAGCTTATGCAAGTCGAGCTGAGCAATTTCGGCAAGGTTTTTCGAGATAATCTGGTGCATCGCACGTTTCATGTCTTCAATGTTGGAGATGCGACCTGATCCGGGCCTGCCAACATAGTATTCGCACAGCGTCTCCGCCACTACCATCGGTGCCGTGTCTTTGGTGTATCGGAGAATAAGATCCCAGTCGACGAGCCTCGCAAGCTTGGTATCGAAGACACCATATCTTTCAACGCACTCCCGGCGATGGACGAAGACATTCATATCAATGAAGTTTTGATATAGAATAGACTTCCTTTCGAAAGGAAAGAAGAGGGTTGCCGACGGTTGTTCGACTTCGTCAAGAAAAAGAAGCCTAGAATAAGCCGTCTTCTGCTCGCTATTGTCGGAAAATGCTTTTACGACTGTCGACGCAAAGTTCGGCTTCCACGTATTGTCACTGTCCAGATATGCGATAAGCTCGCCAGTAGACATTTGCAGACCCACATTTCGAGCCGCACTAACGCCGCCATGCGTAGTTTTCTTGTATCGTAACTGTACCTTGTTGGCAAAGCTTGATAAAAATGCTTTCGCTACGTCTCCGGTGCCATCGGTGCTTCCATCATCTACCAAACATAACTCTAGTTGGCCGATATCCTGCTCGACAAGTGAACTGAGCGCGCGAGTTATCACACTGGCACGATTCCAGGCTGGCATGATTACTGATAGCAGGTGGCTCACTTCAAAGATTCACAGCAAAAATACTTCCTAAACGGGAACCATAATGATACGGAAGGCGCGATACAAGTCGATCGGCTGCCGAAAAAATTGGCACTTGAAGAAAATTGTGGTTATGGCTGCATTGAAGCTTGTGCTGGTCAGGCACGCGGAATCGAAAGGCAACATCGCTGGTTCGCTCACCGGCACGGACGCGGATGTGCTTAGCGAGGAGGGTGAAAGACAAGCCATTGCGTTGTCGGATTCACTAAAGCCGTTTGGTATATTCGATACGGTTTATGTAAGTGACACCGAGCGCGCAATTCAGACGGCGCGACTGGCCGGCTTTGATGCAATGTTACTTACGAGCCTCTTAAAGGAAACGAATGGCGGAACCTGGGGCGGGCGGCCACGGTCAGAATTTGACGCAGAATTTCCGAACTTTTTCAATCCTCTCGATCTTGAAAGGGCGTATCCTGACGGAGAAAGCCATTTCGAAATGGGACAGCGTGTCCTGAGTTTCATCAGCTCGGAAGTGATGCCCAAGCACGATCAAAAAGTATTACTTTTTACTCACCTCGGGCCTATCAACATCATATTGCACAAATTGTTCGATATTGAACTAAGCCGATTCCCAATGTTCAAATTGCGAAACTGCGCGATTGTAGAGCTCGATATTTGTTTGGTAGACGGGAGCATGTTATTGAAAAAGGCGAGCTTCTGAGTTTTTCCGTCACTCTATCGCAGCATCAAAGCTAGGGCTGAAGCCGCATACTTGATATGGAGTGCGCCTTCCACTCGCAAAGCCGCATTTTCAACCAGCTTCCGCCGCGCGTCAGGATTATCGACGAACCTCGCGATGGCGTTTATCCATGCATCACGCTGGTTCTCAACCAGACGCCCGTGGACACCGTCGTCTATTACGGTTTCGTAAACCGGCACTCTTGAATAAACACCTGCAATTCCGGCAGCCCCGAATTCAATAAACTTGAAGGGATTTTTACAAAGATTGAACTCGTAACTTCCCTCATCCTCCTTCCCCCCCAAGGGAACCAGGCCGATATCAAAGATACCTTTAAAGAGCGAGCGACGATAGGTCTCGAAATCAACACTTCCAAGCCATTGCCAGTCGTGCAGCCCCAGTTCATCTGGAGGAAAATCTCCATAGTACGTGAACTCGATATCAGGATACCTATCCCTGACAGCATCGATTGCTTGGAGCCATTCGTGTTTGAAATTTACGATCTTCAAAAAATCCGCGTTGACCATGCCGATACGGAGCTTACTGTCTTCGCGTACCGTGGGAGGTGTCGATGCATATCTCTCGGTATATATCCCGTTCGGCAGAAGTTGAATATTTGAGCAGAGAGGCTTGTAGATTTTTAAGAGTCGAGGATTTGCAACGCTTACGATATCGCTAAGTGAAAGAAATCTGAGGATAATATCGATATTCGCCTGTGTGGGCTTTGCGCCGCTATAAGCCGGATAGGCAAGCACATGATCATCAACATCGTATAGAATGCGAGCGCCCTGCATCTTGGCTTCAATCGCGTACTCAAGGGAATCGCTGTCAATTGCCTTATTGAAAAATACCCAGTCAGGCGTGTATCTCTTTCGAAGTTCGCTCGGAAAATCGACTAAAAAATCCGCCGTTCCTGCATCGCGCAGATAGTGCAACGGTTCCAATAGTCGAGCCGATATTGATCGAGACACATAGGAAGAGGCGACGTTCGAAGGACGGTTAGCGACCAAAACTCGGAGAACGCTCATAGCTATCGATCTTGCTCCAGCGTTTGCGTTGAACGATCCAAATAAAACTGCTGCTGGTAGCCGCATTTGAAGCGAACCCAGTTACACTCTTGGTAACTGAATGGCAAGTTTCCAACTTTCCCCGCCGGCACGATATCGTCGGCCCATAGATGTTGAAAAGATTTGCAAGTTGATCTATGCGGGTTTGCTATAACTGAATTCTCCGCGGCCTTGAGGCCGAAAAGTGGTTAACGTAAATGCTTCAGCCGAAATACAAAGGCATCATCCTCGCCGGCGGCAAGGGAACACGGCTTTACCCAGCGACGATCCCAATCAGCAAGCAGTTGCTGCCAGTATATGACAAGCCGATGATCTACTATCCGCTTAGTACGCTAATGATCGCCGGAATCACAGAGGTGTTGATCATCTCAACACCAAGTGCGTTGCCCCTCTATCAGGAATTGCTGGGATCCGGCGAAACGCTGGGTATGCGTTTCGAGTATGCGATACAAGCGGAAGCACGCGGTCTTGCCGAGGCTTTCATCATTGGAGAGCGCTTTATCGGCGGTGCGTGCGCGGCCCTCGCGCTTGGAGATAATATCTTCTACGGCACCGGCGTTGGCACGAGCGTGCGGCAAGCGAGCGAGCGCGATTCCGGTGCGACCGTTTTTGCCTATTCGGTAAGCGACCCGGAGCGTTACGGGATCGTCGAGTTTGCCGAAGATAAGACAACCCCAATCTCCATCGTCGAAAAGCCTAAGAATCCGAGAAGTCACTTCGCCGTTACCGGGCTTTATTTCTACGACAATGACGTCATCGAGATATCGAAAGGCATCAAGCCCTCTTCCCGCGGCGAGCTTGAGATCACAACAGTCAACGACGTCTATCTGCAGAGCGGAAAGCTATTCGTCGAGAAACTCGGTCGCGGGAACGCATGGTTCGACACCGGGACCCATGATAGTCTTCTTGAATCAAGCCAATTCGTACACACGATCGAAAAGCGCCAGGGCCAGAAGATCGCGTGCATTGAGGAAATCGCCTGGCGCATGGGCTTCATCGATGACGAGCAGCTCGCACAACTGGCTCATCCACTTGTGTCGAGCGGCTATGGAAAGTACCTGCTGAGCCTAATTCCGCGATAGTTTCTATACGCGGAATTGGACTGGTCTGCCGTCTAGTAGCGGAAATTGTGTTCAACGTCAGCAAAGCGCGTGGCGGTAGCATCCTTTGGCGAAAGCAACACGGCAAGTTGGGGCCAATCTATCGCGACGTCAGGATCATTCCATAGGAGCGATCGCTCGGACGCGGCATCCCAGTATCCCGTCTGCCGGTAGGAAACGAGGGTATCATCCTCCAGCGCCATGAAGCCATGTGCGAAGCCCTCTGGAACGTAAAACATGTGGTTGTCTGTGCCGGCAAGCTCCGTACCCGCCCATTTACCATAGGTCGGCGATCCCAGCCGCAGATCCACGGCAACGTCGAATATCCGCCCGTGAACGCAGCGGACCAATTTTCCCACGGCGTGAGGATTGACTTGGAAGTGCAGGCCGCGGACGACTCCTTTTGAGGACCGTGATTGATTATCCTGCACAAATTGCGGCAATCCAAGTTCCTGGAACGCGGAGGCGCGAAACGTCTCAGTAAAGGAGCCGCGATCGTCTCCGAATTCCCTATGTTCCAATAGCAGGACATCGGGGATAGCCTGAGGAATAGCCTTGAAGTTCATTTTTTTCCTTTCCTGGAGATGGCGATCACGCTAGCAGCTTTGACGTCGATAAAGATCCGATATAGGGACACTCCCTTGAGTACAAGGTAGTGCGGAGAGCTTTCATGCGCAAAACAGCAATGGTCACTGGTGGAGCGGGCTTTATAGGATCAGCAGTCTGTCGATATCTCATTGGCGAAACAGACTACGATGTGGTCAATCTGGATCTGTTGACGTACGCTGGTGATCTTCGCTCGCTCGACTCCATCAAATCCAGTCCGCGCTTCTCGACCATACAAGGTGACATCGGTAACAGCGAGCTGGTGGGTGAAATCCTGCACCGTCACCGCCCGTCGGTCATTCTGCATCTCGCGGCGGAGTCTCACGTCGATCGCTCTATCGATGGGGCGGCGCCGTTCATCGAGACCAATATCGTCGGCACCTTCCGGCTTTTGGAAGCCGTTCGCAGCTATTGGTCGGCACTCCCAGCGGCCGAGCAGAGAGAATTTCGTTTCCTGCATGTCTCGACAGACGAGGTGTATGGTACTTTGGGCGACGAGGGACTTTTCTCGGAAACGACGCCCTATTCGCCAAACTCGCCTTATTCTGCATCGAAGGCTGCATCGGACCATTTGGTCAATGCCTGGCATCACACCTACGACCTGCCGATTGTTATTTCGAATTGTTCAAACAATTATGGTCCGTTCCAATTTCCGGAAAAGCTCATCCCGCGCATGATTACAACTGCGCTGGAGCATGGCTCGTTACCGGTATACGGCGCCGGAAACAATGTCCGTGACTGGTTGCACGTGGACGATCATGCTTCCGCTCTGTGGCTTGTGGCGACGAAGGGACGGCTTGGTGAAAAATACAATATCGGTGGGCGCAACGAGCGCCGCAACGTCGATGTCGTTCGCACCATTTGCTCCCTGTTGGACGAGTTGGGGCCTCCTGCGCCGCAAGGAGGATATGAGAGCCTTATCACCTACGTAACCGACCGCCTCGGTCACGATCATCGCTATGCGATAGATGCAACGAAGATCGAAACCGAACTCGGCTGGAAAGCGAAATATGACTTCGACCACGGTCTGCATGCCACCATCTTGTGGTATCTTTCCAACGAGTGGTGGTGGCGGCCTCACAAGGAGGCTGCCGAGGCCCTCTATAAGGCAAAAGCCAAATGACACTCTTAATCTTGGGTAAGAATGGACAGGTTGCAACAGCCCTTGCGGAATTGGCCGAGGAACGCGGCCTCGAATGGGTTGCCTGGGGTCGGGGCGAGCTCGATCTTTCGGATATCGACCAAACATATACAGCAATCATGAAGTCAGGAGCGTCAGCCATTGTAAACGCTGCGGCTTATACCGCTGTGGATAAAGCGGAGAGCGACGCTGCCTCGGCGATGCGTCTGAACGCGGATGCCCCAGCGATCATCGCACAGGCCGCAAGGGAGCTCGATGTCCCCTTTGTGCATATCTCCACAGATTACGTCTTTTCGGGCGATAAAACGACACCCTACACCGAAGACGATGCTATATCGCCAATCAGCACTTATGGTCTGAGCAAGGCTGAAGGCGAGAAGCGAGTGCGTGAGGTCTATTCGGCAACCACCATCCTGCGCACCGCCTGGGTTTTTCACGAGAGCGGAAGCAACTTCGTCAAGACCATGCTTCGCCTCGGCGGGGAGCGCAAGGAACTGCGCGTAGTCGCCGATCAGCATGGCAATCCTACCTATGCCGGCGATATTGCCTCAGCCTGCTTGAAGATTGTTGAGATAGCAAAGGCTCGCTCGCGCAACGTCGCGGGGACATTCCATTTCGCCGGTCGGGGATATACGACATGGCACGGGTTTGCCGAGGCAATTTTCGCCGAAGCGGCAGCGCAGGGATGGGCAGTGCCTGACCGTGTGATGGCAATCTCGACCGCCGAATATCCCACGCCGGCGAGACGGCCAGCCAATTCACGTTTTGATTGCAATCGGATCGCTAGCGTGCTGGAAATTGAAGCTCCGCACTGGCGCGACTCTTTAGCCCACTGCCTGCAGCGGTTGGCGGTGACCGGGGGGTGATCGCTGCTGCATCAAGGCAGAAAAGCCTAGGCCTTCTTTTGCTCCCATTTGCTTATTAGTTGGAGCTTGTGGGATAGATGACCGGACGCTTTTGATCTCGAGAAGAGGATTATTAATATGTTAGTTGAGACACAGGCGACGAGCCCGTTGAATCCGTCGTGGTCTGAACCGACTGAGTCCTTGCGGATACAGAAATCGCCACCTGGGGTGTATAACAACATCAAATTGGCCTATTTCCTGGCTTGGTACGATGTGCGGCACCGCTATGCCCGATCGGTGATCGGACCTTTTTGGATCACGCTACAGACGGCAATTTTCGCTGGCTGCATTGGCTTTGTCTTTAGCGCTATATCGAACGTCTCCGTTCCCGACTTCCTACCGTATTTTGCAGTTAGTTTCGTTATGTGGAACTTTTTGTCCGGCGCGACCAACAATGCGACGACGACGCTGCTGGGTGCGGGTGGATTCATCAAGGATCGGGGGCTGCCTGCCTATGTCTTCTATGTCCAGTGCTTTTTCCGGCATCTACTGTTTCTCGCCCATAACATCCTCGTTCCGATTATTCTTTTCATCTTTCTGGGAGGGGCTACGTTCCTCGGTCTCGTCATGGCTATTCCAGGGCTGATCATCTTCATGGCGGTGACGCTCTGCCTATCGCTCGTGGCGGGAACGCTCGCTACGCGCTATCGAGACGTGCAGCCGCTGGTGGAGTCATTTATGAACTTGGCCTTCCTTGCCTCACCGATCATGTGGAAACCTCATGTGGTCGCGGGTCGCGACTATCTGCTGCACTATAACCCCGTGGTGCATTTGCTTGCGATCTGGCGAGAGCCATTGTTGAACGACGCCATGCCTTGGGATAGTTTTATCGTCTCGCTGGGACTCCTCGCAATTCTTGCCCTGCTGAGCTGGTTTGCGCTAACGCGCCTGCGCAACGCGGCTTTCTGGATCTGAACAATGGCTACGATCACGCTTAAGAAAGTCACGCTTGACTATCCGATCTACGATCTGAACGACAAGTCTTTGAAGAGGCTTTTGTTGTCCGCCGCGGGCGGATCTGCGGAGAAAACAACAGTCATTCGCGCCCTTCACGAGATCGACTTTGAGGTTAAAGCTGGGGAACGCATCGGGCTGTACGGACCAAACGGTTCCGGCAAGACGACGCTGTTGCGGACAATCGCGGGTATTTTTCCAATATCCGGCGGCAACATCTCCGTCACCGGTCAGATGACGCCTTTGCTCGGGCTCGCGATCGGCGCGAATATGGAAATTTCTGCCGAGGACAACATCAGGCTCTTGCTCCGCGTGGATGGTATCAAACCAACGAAAGAGCTTGTGGATTCGATCTGGGAGTTTACGGACCTAGAGGACAAAATGCGCCGCATGCCCTTGCGCACGTTCTCTTCGGGCATGCTGATGCGCGTACTTTTCTCAGTCTCGACGGCGTTCTCACCGGAGATCCTTCTTCTGGATGAATGGCTGAGCGTCGTTGATGAAACCTTTTCCAAGAAGGCCGAGCGGCGCATGGAGGATTTGGTTTCCCGTTCGAAGATCCTCATCATTGCATCGCACAACATGAAGATGCTTGAACGTGTTTGCACACGCATCGTGCGGCTGGAGCAGGGGCATATCAAATCCGATGAAGCTGTCGTGCGGGTGCAGAACATTGATGGTGCGGAAACGCCTGCAACCGCGTTTAGCTGACCCATAATACAGAAAGAACAGCATTGAGCACAGTGCACATTCATGCCCGGGATATCGTTTTAAACGATGCTGTCGGCAGCTTCGCGCGGCAGATCGCCATTCTAGCGGAGAAAGCAGGGCACGATGTTCGGCTTTGGGCTGAACATACAGACGTTCAAGAGCCTCACCCTGTTGAAAGCCGCTCGGCATTCTGGACGACGGTCCAACCGCAGGATGTCATCTTTTTCAATCATTCGATCTTCGATCCTGCACTTGAGGATGTTATTGCTCTACCGAATCCTAAGATTGTCTATTTTCACAATATCACACCGCCTGATCTGATTGATCGTGCGGACGAGCGAACAATCGAAAATTGCCGGATGGGCCTCCAGCAGCGTCCACTTCTCGCTAAGTTCGATGTCATCATGGTCAATTCGGAAGCGACGGCGAAGTGTCTGCTCGAGGCGTTTGATGCGGATGCTTTGACGCATCATAAGGACCGGATCGTCATCTGCCCGCCGCTCATCGGCGCGGACCGGTGGAATGCTGTTCACGCCGAAGATCTCCAAGCTGCGTCGGATAAGCGAAATATCCTCTACGTCGGGCGCATCGTTGCACATAAGGGCGTCCTCGACATTGTCGATATCGCCGGAGAGCTAGCGGCGCTGAAGATGCCGATTGCACTCGATATCGTCGGTGGTCCCACAAACGGCCCCTACGTCGATCTTGTCAAGGCGCTCGCAAAGACAATCGAGGAAACTCACGGCGTGCCTGTCACATTCCATCATGGGATATCGGATCGCCAATTGAAGGCGCTCTATGAAATGACGACGGCCTGCATCGCGCACTCGTCTCACGAAGGGTTTTGCGTGCCCGCCCTCGATGCGCTGGCCTTTGATAAACCGATGTTCGTCACTCCCGTCCCCGCAATATTGGAAGTATTGGGGTCTGCGGCATTGCTAATTCCGGAAGATGACAGGGCTGCGGCCGCCGCGACGATCGCGGCTTTTCTTATAAATGGCGACCACGCTGGCCACGCCTCCTTGAGGAAGAAACGCCTTGAGGAACTGCGGATAAAGGCTGACGGTAGGCTCATCCTGGCAGCTATCGAAGGTTTGGGAGCGGCCTGATGCAGATCGTCTATGCCACTTATCCTTGGGCATTTGAAACGCCGGGCGGTGGCGAAATCCAGCTGCTGAAATATGAACAATATCTGCTCAACGCCGGCGCGGATGTGGTGCGGTACGATCCCTGGCGTGGCGGCCTCGACAAGGCAGACGTATTCCATTTTTTCTCGTGTATGGGCGGCTCCGTACATCTGTGCAACTACGCGAAGGCGCGGGGTATTCCTCTCGTCATTTCCGCCAGCCTCTGGCTGACGGAAGAAACCATGCATCTCTACCCGATCGCCGAAATCGCCGCGCAGCTTTCCTTAGCTGATGCGATCGTTACAAATGGCGATGTAGAAAGCGACCGTATCTCGACCATACTCGGTCTATCGCGCGAACGCTTCCATACGGTGCGCAATGCCTGCGATCCGTGGTTCGGAGAGCCGGTTGACCCTGGACTTTTCCGCTCCACCTACCAGGTTCATGGGCCGTTTGTGCTCAATGTCGGGAATATCGAGCCACGCAAGAACCAGTTGGCTTTGATCCGCGCAGCAAAGCAGGCCGGCAAGCCATTGATACTCCTTGGGCATATCCGAGACGCAGAATATGGTAAGGCTTGTCTCGCTGAAACCGGTCCGAATGTTCGCCATTTGGGCGCACTTGATCACGATAGTCCGCTGCTGCGGTCTGCATATGCTGCTTGCGAGGTTTTCTGTCTGCCTTCAACGTTGGAAACGCCAGGCCTTGCTGCTTTGGAGGCATCGGCTGCAGGTGCGCGGCTCGTGATCACAGGTGAAGGCTCCACCCGCGAGTATTTTGGAGATCATGCCCTATATGTCGACAGCGACGATGTAGAGGGGATTGCCGTCGCGTTGAGAAAAGCAGGAGAAACGCTGCCATCGGAGCAGCTGCGGCACTATGTGAACAAGAATTTTACATGGAATCGCGCCGTCGAGCCGTTGCTAGAACTCTATCGCGGGCTTGCGGCTGCGCGTTGACAGGCGAGTCTATTTGCCCTTACCAAAGCGCATTTCACGCGGAATTTCAAAGGCTGAAAGACAATGATTTTTAGCGCTCTTCGGAACGGCATTCGCGGGGCCTTGGCAACGACCATCGTCTACCCCCTCACCGAGCGCTATGAGGCTCGCGATATTCGCAGCAAAACGAGATGGATCAGAGAAGAGATAGACCGCCCGTTTTCAGAGCGACGTGCGCGTGCGATGGCGCGCCTTGCCGAAACAGTCGTCTTTGCCGGCGCCAAGGTGCCGTACTATCGTGATCTGTTCAGTTCGATCGGCTTCGATCCGGTGAAGGTGGCTGCGGACCCCCGATATATCGAGGATTTACCATACCTAACGAAGGATATCATTCGCGAACAGGGTCAAAGGCTGCTGCGCGAGGACCGGGACGGCATGCGGATTCATGTGGCCAAGACCGGCGGCTCGACTGGACCGTCCGCTCATATCTATTATGATCAGGAGGCGGCCGACTGGTCTTCGGCCATCACCCAGGAAAGCCGCCGTCGCGTCGGGAACACGCACTGGCGTAGCGAGCTGCATTTCGCCTCGAAATTTCCGGAGGTATTTCCGTGGCGGGACCGCATGCGTGAGCATGTGAAGTGCTTTGCCATGAATCGCGACAATATCTTCTTCGCAACATTCGCAAGCGAGGAACTCGAACAGATATGGCGCAGAATAAAGTCGATCCGGCCACATTTGGCGCATGCCCATCCGTCTACCGCCGATCAGCTCGCAGCCCACGTCGAGGCGACCCGTGGCAAGGATAAAGGGTTCCAGATCTTCGAATCTTCCGGCGAGTTGCTCGAGGCGCGGCAGCGAGAGCGCATCGAAAGAGTGCTGCAATGCCAGGTGATTGATCGCTATGGCTTGGCGGAAGCCGGCGTGATCGCCTACCAGATCGATCCAAAGAATTCCGATATGCGATTTTACGAGTTTTTCGCATGGCCGGAGTTGCGGACGGAAGAGGAAACGGGGTTGGCGGATGTCCCTGAAGGTGCACGCAGTGGTGAGTTGGTGATAACTCCACTTTTCAACAGGATGATGCCGCTGTTGCGTTATCGCACTGGCGACAACGCCATCCTAGCGCAGCAGCCGAATGGTATTGTCATTCCCCGTATGGTTGGCCGCGTTCACGACGTGATCATGTTGGGCGGCACGCCACTCCCCACCCACTTTATCCAGGACGTGCTTGATCGCGTCGGTGGCATTCGCGAATTCCAGATTCAGATGCTCCATGGCAAACCGGTGTTTCGGCTCGTGCCAGAGGATACCGCCGACACAAATGCAATCCGGGAACGCATTGCCTCGTGGTGGTCCGACAATGTCGAGGTCGAGTTCATCACGCCAGCTGACCTAAAGCTGGTCGGCCGGCGTCAGAAATTCAGGCATTTCGTACCAGAAGAGGCATCGGGGCAATGATCACCGTATTTGCAGGTAGACCCGATGATTCCACCACCGAGATCGTCGCAGAAGCATTCCGCCGGTCGGTAACCCGGGGTCTGGTAACGGTGGCATCCGACGATCCCGTGCCGACAATTGGGGACGGCAACGTTTATGTCTTCATCTCGCCCCGGATGGATCAAGCGCCCCTTGTCGATGCGGCTTCTAGGTCAAACGCCAAGGTTCTTCTATTTGGTCACTTGCCCGACAAAGTCGCGTCCTTGGCGGGGCTGGCTGCGCCAGGCCCCTTGGCTTCCGGATGGGCCGATGCAGCGGCATGCCCGCCGACGCCAATCTATACGACGACGCGATCATCGGCGGAGGTCAGTTGGAACAAGCATCCCCTGGCGAATGCATCACCATTTTCGTCACGACCTTTCTTGCGGTTTGACTATGCCGACGAATGGAACAACCTAGGATACGGACGGATTACGGCCGATGGCGGGTCGTGGTCTATTGCGATGACGAGTGAAGCCCTCGGCGCAACGATGCTCGCGGTCGCTTCTGCACCGGGTATTGCAAAAGACGTGCCGTTCGTCACCTTACTGGAAAACGAGACGGCGTCCATCCTCTGGTGGAACCGCCCAGTGGGTCCAGTCGACAGCGCCGAATGGGCCGTGATCGAGGCATTCCTCGCGGATTGGCGGCACGAGGACAGGCCGTGCATCCCCGTCATTGGGGAAATTCCGCACGGATATGACGCGGCGGTGACGATGCGCCTGGATTGTGATGAGGACATTGCGTCGGCGCGGCCATTGTTCGAACTCTATCGTTCGCGCGGCTTGCCTTTCTCGGTGGCGATCAAGACTGCTCAGGAAGACAAGGACGAGCACGTCGCGCTGATGAAGGAGGTTCTGGATGCCGGCGGCGCCGTTCTCTCGCACTCTGTGACGCATGCACCCCGCTGGGGAGGCTCCGGAGAAGCCTGCGAGATAGAAGCTCGAACCTCTTCAGACTGGATCGAGCAGCGCCTGCCTGGCTTGACCGTGCGCTATGCCGTATCGCCCTTCCATCAGAATCCCGCCTACGTGCCGGAAGCTCTCAAGCACGCAGGTCTGCAGGGTTTTGTTGGTGGTATCATCGCCAACGATCCGGAAATGCTGATGGCCAAGGGGGGAACGATACCCGGTGACGGGTCGGGAATTGTTACGCACAGCCAACAGTGTATGTTGCATGGTGATTGTATTCTGAGGGAAGGGGATCCATTGGCGATCAACAAGCAGGCCTTCATGGTGGCGGTTGCTGCCGGAAGCCTGTTCGGCTATCTCGATCATCCATTCTCGCCGCGCTATGACTACGGCTGGGGATCTGAGGAGCATCGCCTGTCGCGGCATCGTGAGTTTATCGACCATATCGAATTGGAAATGGCGGGTCGTCCGATTCTTTGGCTCAATGAAGAGGATACCTTGGACTGGGTCGCGGCTAAGATGCGCCTAACAATGCGAGAAACGGCTAATGGCTTCCAGCTGACGGAAGGTACCGCGGTTGGAACCCGATTAGGTCTCGCATTCTCTGTCCGTTGGCGCGGCGCCACCCTGGCATTGGCGGATTTTGTCGATGGCTGAAATCGGTGTGCGTCATGTCATGATCATCGTAGGCACGCGCCCCGAAGCAGTTAAGATGGCGCCGGTCATCAAGGCGCTCTACGCGCGGCCGGAGGCTTTTCGCTGTACTGTGGTCTCAACGGGACAACATCGTGAGATGTTGCGCCAAACATTGACCAGCTTCGGGCTTTCCGTGGATGTCGATCTAGACATCATGCAGCCCGATCAAACGCTTGCTTCGTTGACAGGAGCTGCGATCGGCGCATGCGAAAAGATCTTTCAAGCTGCAAGACCGGACGTCGTCCTTGTGCAGGGGGATACGACGACGGTTCTTTCGGCGTCATTGGCTGCACATTACGCCCAGATTCCAATTGCTCATGTGGAAGCGGGCCTGCGGACCTATGAGCGCTACAACCCATTTCCAGAGGAAATGAACCGCAAGCTCGTTACGTCGTTGGCTACCCTGCATTTTGCGCCGACAGAACGGTCGGCACGACAATTGCGGAAAGAAGGCGTCCCTCCATCAAAGATCTTCGTTACCGGCAACACCGTCGTCGATGCGCTGGAAGAGCTTCGAGGCAAAGTGACCACCGATGATATCTCGCCGGCCGTCAGGGAGATGGTAGCGCGAAGCCAAGGACGGTTCGTGCTCGTGACGTGCCACCGCCGGGAAAGCTTTGCGCATGACCTCAATGTCATTGTCGACGCGATCGCCACGCTGGCCAACCGCTTCCCCGATCGCACGTTCTTTTTTCCCGTGCACCTAAATCCAAATGTCCGCGCACTGGTGATGCCAAGGCTGAATGAGATTGAGAATGTCGTGCTGGCGGATCCGGTTCCCTATGCAGATATTCTATTTTGTCTCTCGTCTGCGGAGCTGGTGATGACGGATTCGGGAGGCTTGCAGGAAGAGGCTCCCTCATTCGGTGTGCCGGTCATCGTGTTGCGCAGGACGACGGAGAGGCCAGAGGGGGTACGCGCCGGCTTCTCTCGCCTAGTGCCGATCGCGCGGAAAAATATTGTCTCCCTGGCCGGTTCCTGGTTGCGGTCTGGTCGCAAGACAATGCTGGCTGGAAGACCCAATCCTTACGGACACGGCAATGCTGCGGCGCGGATCGTCGACATACTGTCGAAGGAACCGTTGCCGTGACCGGTAGCAATAAACGAATGACATTCGTCATGTTTTCGACAGCTGATTGGGCAGCACCTTACTGGACGAACAAGCAGCATGTCGCCGACCGCTTGGCCAAGCGAGGTCATCAAGTCCTCTATATCGAGTCACCCGGAATCCGTGCCCCTAGAGCCAATGCGCGCGATCTGTTCCGCATATGGGACCGCCTGAAGAGAGCGTTCATTCCCCCAAAGAAAGTTGACCAAACGCTCTGGGTCTATGCGCCGCTGACGATTCCATTCGGTCATAAGAGCAGGTTTGTCCGAGCTTTCAATCGATGGCTGCTTGGCTTGGCGATCCGCAAATGGCTGAAACGCAACCGCGATGATGATGATGTTATTGTATGGACATATCACCCCTATATTGACGGCATCATGTATGGTTTGCCGGTGCGGTCTACTATTTACCACTGCGTCGATGACCTTGCCGCCATTCCTGGCGTGGACGCCGATACGTTTCGAAAAGCGGAAGTGACGCTTCTCAAAAGAGCGGATCGTGTCTTTACGACAAGCCCTTATCTTCAGTCTCACTGTGCGGCCGTGGCTGGAGAGCGGAGTGTCTACGAGCGCAACGTCGCCGATATCGAGCATTTTTCGCAGGCGAGGCATGCTGGAACAATCCCTGCCGAGTTGGCCAAAATTAGTGGACCGAAGCTTTGCTACACAGGGGTTTTGTCCGACTACAAGCTCGATTTCTCGCTCGTTGAACAATGCGCCATTGCTCGACCCGGCTGGAATTGGATCTTCATCGGAGACGAGCCAGAGGGCCAAAAGAGTCCAGCTGTTGTCCGCCTGAAAGAACTACCCAACGTTTATTTTTTTGGGTACCGGTCCTATGACACTCTACCGAACTATTTGCGTGGGACAGATATTGCAGTTCTTCCTAATCTAACAACAGGTTACATGTCGGGCGTTTTCCCGATGAAGTTATATGAGTATATGGCGGCAGGGAGACCCATCATCTCTACAGCCATAGACGCGCTTGCTGATATCAAGGATCAAGTTGCCATAGCGAGCGATCCAACGGAGTGGATTTATAACACCGAAAAATTGTTGGCCTCACCACCTGAGGCTATCGGACTGCATGACCCCAGGCTTCTAAATTTTAGCTGGGAAGCGCGACTCGATCGAATGCTTGCGCTGATATGAAGAAAATGCCTCGTTGTCGCTTTCACCGCAAGCGCGCGTTTTGCGGCACCTTTTGGCGTTAAATGATGCGGGGCATGAGATGTGCACCAGAAACGAGGTGGACACAATATTATGGCCAACGAGGATGAGAAACTTCGTGTGAAGCTCGTAGGTCGGGACGGGCGGCGGAGCTTTGATCAACTGTCGAAGGCACGTTTGATCGAAAGTTGTTTGCAGCCAGGTACGTCGGTCGCGCAACTTGCATTGGACGATGGTATCCCTCCGGCGTGAACCGCCTTGCGAGCTTTGGCGAAATCGTGATTTTGCGCTCTTGAGAGTGGATTTAAGAGCGCATTGAGGGTCAGCTGCGACCAAGCAGCACGACATCGCCATTCCGATGTTCGGCTACAAGAACCATGCCGGCATCGACCGGGCGCATGGGTTCATCCGGTAATGGGCGGTGACGAGCGCGGCCGCCCATGACGGCGCTCCACTCAGGAACGTCGTTGCCAAGGACAACACCGCCTCGACCGTCTGGGCCGACAGTGCCGATCGTTCGAAGACCAACGAGGAATGGCTGAAGGACAATGGCCTGAAGTCGGACATCCACCAACGAAAGCCGAAGGGCAAGCCAATGCCGGAAACGGCGTCGCAGGCAAACGGGCGACGATCAAAGATCAGGTCAGCCGTCGAGCATGTCTTCGCCAGGCAAAAGGACCAGATGAAGCTCTTCATCCGCACGATTGGCGTCAGCAGGGCGACGGTGAAGATCGGTATGGCCAATATCGCCTACAAGCCGGCAACAGCCATCGGGCCGCGCCGCCGATCACCAATTCAGCGGTAATTCGAGGTCTCCAATTTATCAATCAACCCCATCTCCCAGGATGTTGGCACCCGCAGTCAAGCTCAGCGTAAGACGTCCTGCCGATCGATTTTCTGTTGTCTTCTACACTGGCGCCGGCGCAGGGAAACCTGTAAGTTCCACGGGAATAGATGCGTCACCTCTGTAAGCGTAGCGTTAAAGGATCAACGTTTGCGACTCTTGCTAACCACCTACCACCAAGCATTCCTGTCGCCTGGCGGCGGGGAAACGGAACTGCATCAGCTAGCGGAATATATCAACGATGTCGGTGTTCGCGCAGACCTTTATGGGCCGAACTCCAGGCGCCTAAGCGCCTATGACGCGGTCATTCATTTTTCCGCTCACGGCGGCGGCGAAGGTCTGCTGCAGGATATAAAAGCTGCGGGAAAGCCGATTGTCTTGATTCCGAATTTCAATTTCTTTGATCAGCAGCACAAGGCAAATGACGTCGTTCAGCGTCACCTCGACCTCGCCGATCTGGTCATCTTACGCACGAATGTCGAGAAAGACCTCTGCCAAAAGAATTTTGTCATCGCCAAAGACAATATTGCCGTCGTGCCACCGGGCATTGCGCCCGGTTTCGGCAAGCCGGCCGAAGAGGGCCTCTTCCAATCCGCTTATGGCCTCGACAGATACATCCTCTGGGTTGGGCAAATCGCTGAACACAAGCGGCAGCTCGAGACGATCGAGGCGCTCCAGGGTATCAATATTCCGCTGGTTTTCGTCGGCGGATATGCCGACAAGCGCTATTACGATCAATGCCGCGCCGCCGCAGGCGATTACGTCCGCTTCCTGCCGTATATGCAGCCAGCGTCGGAGATCCTTCGCTCGGCCATGCAGAGCTGCTCCGTCTACCTCGAGCTTGGCGATGATGCCCCCGGATTTTCATCTCTGGAAGCAGCGCTGGCGGGAAGTCCAATGGTTCTGAACGATCATCCGTGGTCGAGGGAAATGTTTGGATCATTGCCAATCTACGTTGAGGCGAACAATCCGACAGCCATACGGGCCGCAGTCACTACTGCACTGGACACTCGAACCCGGAATCAACTGACGGAAGAGATGCGCAGCCGTCATCTTCAACCCGGTCCGACAAGGCACCTCTTGGAGCTGTTGAAATTGAAAGTAGGGCGTTGACTCTTGGGGCACCCGTTCGCCAATAGGCTCGGTTGTCTGCGTTCCCCACTATGTCATGCGACGCTGGCTTTGGCTCGACCGGAAAACATAGATCGTGGTATGCACTTGCTAAAGCGCTGCTGTTGGCGGTCTGACGGCTGCAAAAGAATAGAGTGAAAGGATTTCTCGTGTTCAGTTCCTTCGTCCCTGGAAAGATGGACCTTCGAGCTGGGAACGATCTGACCCTGCTGGGCTCCGCAGAAGAAATCTCCGTCTATGACATGACTGGAGGCGACCCCAATTTCCAAATGGAATGGCCGGGTGGAGGGTTGTCTGCCGGTTTGTACGAGCTCATGATTGATTTTCCCGACGGAATTCAGTCGTTGATGCAGCCCACGCTTTATGTCGATAGCGGCAGCGGTTACAATGAGCGAGAATGTGTCGCCCTGAGTTTTTACGCTCAGCAAGACAGATACGCAGCTGCAATCCTCCTGGAAAAAGGAGCGAAGGCATTGCGGTTCGACCCGAGTTGCCAACCTGGAAGGCTGACGATCGGTTCGGTTTACCTAGGTTACGTTTCCACGATCGATAATCTGGGCGATCTGCCTGTGTCCCGGCCGCATATGTCCCAGGCGATCAACCAGCAGAGATCGCTTGCGGCTCTCTCTCTCGAAAACGGGATCTACAAGATCGCCGAGGATAAGTGCGAATACGTGTTCGTCCCTCCGCAAGAGCCTGCGGATATCGGTCATCGTCTTGCATCTCTTTCCACGAAGCCGACATTTTCCATCGTCGTCCCCTCATACAATACGCCCGAACCACTCATGCAAAAGCTGCTGAGCTCGGTTACCGGCCAGTGGTACCCCCATTGGGAACTCATCATCGTTGACGATGCCAGTCCGAATCCGCAGGCAAAGGATTTGCTCGATCGACTCACGGACCCGCGCATCAAAGTTTATTGGCAGAGCGAAAATCGTGGCATCGCCGGCGCGACGAATGCCGGCATCGAGGTGGCATCAGGCGAATATGTCGTTCTTCTCGATCATGACGACGAGCTGACGCTGGATTGTCTCTTCGAACTGGCGCTCTGCGTCGATGCATATGATGCGGATTACATCTACAGCGACGAAGACAAGATCGATCTCGATGGGCGCTTCAGCATGCCCCATTTCAAGCCGGATTGGTCGCCGGACACCATGATGAGCACTATGTACGTGTGCCATGTATCGTGCATCAGACGCCAGCTCCTTCTGGATATCGGTGGCTTGCGGAGCAAGTATGATGGTTGTCAGGATTGGGATCTCATCCTGAGATTGACGGAAAAAACCCAAAACATCCGTCATATTCCCAAGGTTCTATATCACTGGCGTATCATTCCGGGTTCGGTAGCTGGCGCCCTTACGGAAAAGCCGTATGTTCTGGATGCAAGTCGCCGGGTTAGGGAAGACGCACTACAGCGGCGAGGTTTGGCTGGGACGGTTGAGCCCTTGGATGCCTTGCCGGGCTATTTTTCGGTCAACTATCACGTAAGGGGCGAGCCCCTTGTATCGATCATCATTCCAACGCGCGATAATGTGAATGTTCTGAAACGCTGCGTGAATTCTTTAGTCGAAAAGGCTACCTATCCTCATAAGCAGATCGTCATCGTTGACAACGGATCCGTGGACAAAACGACGGTCGACTACCTACGCGTTCTTTCCGAGAGCAAGGTCGCCGTTGTCGTCAGAAGCCATACGCCATTCAACTTTTCGGCCCTTTGCAATATCGGCGCCTCACATTCCGACGGCGATTTTCTTCTCTTCCTGAATGACGATACGGAGGTTATCACTCCGGATTTCCTGGAGCGTATGATCGGCTACGCCCAATTGCCACATATCGGAGCCGCTGGTGCAAAGCTTCTTTATCCGAACAGTAACCGCGTACAGCATTCCGGCGTGCTGAATCTTGCAAAGGGTCCCGTACACGCCTTTCTGGGCAGCGCCCCCGACATGCCCGGCTACTTCGTTCGGAATCTCCTTGAATATAACTGGCTGGCGGTAACCGGCGCCTGTTTAATGGTACAAAAGACGAAATTCGAGCGCGTGGGCGGTTTCGACGAAAATTTCCCCATCGCTTATAATGACGTCGACTTATGCTTCAGGCTGCATGAAGCAGGGCTCTACAATGTCATGTGCCAGAAGGCGGTATTATATCATCATGAATCCGTGAGCCGCGGACTTGATCGCGAGGATGTGGAAAAAACGCTACGCCTCAAGAGAGAGATGCGCGCGCTTTATGTGAAGCACCCTAAGTACTTCCGGCATGATCCATTTTATAATCCCAACCTTCACCCGAACGGCATCAATTTCGATTACGCGATATGACCGACAAAATTCAGGCTGGTGGCAATATGCTCGATACCGATGTTCTCTCGCATTTGATCGCATCTGCGCAAAATGCGGACATCATATCCTTCGACTTCTTTGACACGCTCTTTGTGAGAACGGTGATCGATCCTGAGGATGTCTTCGACCTCGTGGGACAGCGCGCGGGAATCGAGGGCTTTCGTGAGATCAGACGAAAAGCACAGAGCGACGCCTTCGCGCAGATGCATTCCGATGGTCGAAAAGAAATTACGATGCGCGGAATTTATGAGAAGTTTTCTCATGACGATATGAACTCCGATCAGATCATGTCGCTAGAATATGAGATGGAGCTTCTCGTCGCTCTGCCGAATACGGAAGTCGTAGCAGCCTTCGAAAAATTTATATCCTCTGGGAAAAAGGTCATCATCACATCGGATATGTATCTTCCGAAAAGCTATTTCGCAGATGTCTTGCGAGCCTTCAATATTCCGGTAGTCGATATTTTCGTTTCCTCGGAAGTGAACTGCACCAAGAGGGATACAGGAGAGCTTTTCAGCTATATTGCGCAGGAAACCGGCGTCCCCCTGGGTCGCATCCTTCATATTGGAGATAATCCGATCTCCGATGTGGAACGTGCAGCAGAAAAAGGTCTGCAGGTGTTCCATTATCGAAACGACCGGGTTCCGCCCGTCCTGCCCACAGTAAAATCGACGGAATATTCGGTCGCGAGAGGTCTATCGAAAAAGCATCTGGAGGACATTCATTCTGGCACTTATCAGGCACTGGGCTATCATTATGCCGGACCTGCGGCGATTGCCTTCTATGAATGGCTGAAGAAGGAGGCTGTCGCAGATGGGGTCAGTCATGTGCTTCTCATGGCGCGCGATGGATATATCATAGATCAGATACGTCAATTTGATCCGAATCCGATCGATGCCACCTTTACGTATTTCAAGGGCTCCAGAACCGTCTTTACGCTTGCATCGATAAACGAGAATAATTTCCTCACGTTCCTGCCATTCCTGACGTCAGGCGCATTTGGCCTTACCCCGGCGGAGCTGTTCACTAGAATAAACGTACCCGTACCTGAACAGAAGTTGCTGGATGATCTTGGATTGGGTGGCGATGTCACGATTACGGCAGATATTCTGCCAAGGATTCACGATCTTCTCATCGCATTGCGCTGGCACATCCTAAGAACATGTCAGGAAAATAGCCGGGGCGTATTTTCCACTTTGGTTAATATTGGCATACGTCCGAATGACAAAGTTGCCATCGTTGACGTCGGCTGGAACGGAACGACACAATCGGCATTTGAGACGGCCATTGCCGACTGTTTTCCGCTCGACGTGAAGGGCTATTATCTTGCTCTGACAGAAAGCGAAGAATGCCTAGCTCGTCAAAAGAAGAGCTACATGAAAGCAATGTTTGCCGGCCCGGACTACCTTTCGAGCGATATCAAGGCCATGTACAATAATCGTGTGGTCGTGGAGTTTCTGTTTTCGGCCCCCCATCACTCCATAATATCTCTCCAGGTTTCAGAAACGGGAGATGTCCTATCGATGGCCGACTCCCGTCGGCATGGCGATAGCCATCTATTGCTGGCGGTGGAGCAGGTCATCGATGGAGCCAGGAAATTCGCGAGCGATTTTTACAGTGCGATGTCGGATATGAAACTGCCCTTCAATCCGAAGTCGTTGCTCGCACCGCTTCATTCCCTTATTCTAGACAACCATTGGAAAAAAGACGTTCTGTTTGAAGGTATCACCGATTTTGACGACTGGGCTCTCGCCCGGAAGAAGCCGCGGAAGTTGACGCACTACTAAATTGCGGCACGCTTTGACCGCCAGTCATCGGTGCTTCGCGCGTAGGACGAGATCTGATATGGATACCAGTTCGATCGGAACCTAGCGGTCTAGCGTAGGCCACCAGACAAGCAATATCAGGATAATCATGACTGCCGAAATTCAATCTCCTATTTTGCGATCGGCTCCTTCGCATATCGGCGATTTGCTGCGGCAAGGCTATCGACGCGTCTGTTTTGGCTATTGCGTGCCGACGGGAGTTATTTCCTCCTGGGTCTCATGCGGGCCATCCTTTCAGTTACAATATGATATCGAGACCGATATTGGGCTGGATAAATTGGTATATTGGTGGCTTCGCCACGGGCGGCATACCTTCGAGGGCCTGTCCGCAGCCATAGATCCGCATTTTCTTTTTGAAACTCATTTATCAATCCTAGCGGAAGATAAGAATTTCGCATCAAACTCTCCGCTGTTTCAGATCATTCAGCGCCATCGTGAGGATATACGGGATCTACACGATATCAGCACACAGGAGGGCATCCTGGCCTTCTGGAATTGGTGGCTGCAATCCGGGCGAGCGGAGTATTTCGGAGACCTTGACTGGTTTCAAACCCAGGAAATTGTCAATGTCCTCAGCGGGGCGCTAAATGACGGCGAGAATGCTCCCGATCTCGTCGTCGACGGAATTCGCTACCTTCAGCTCGTCTATTTAAAGACCTGGATATTGGACGAAACCGGTCCGGTCAGCGATCTCGTGGACAGACTCCATTTCGCATTTCTACACAACGGATTTGTCTCGCCGACACCGTTGCAATGGATAATTTACCGAAACAGAGCTGACCTGCGCGCGACCATGGACCTGAATACGCATGAGGGCGTATTTGCGTTCTGGACGTGGTGGCTCTCACATGGGCATGACGAGTATCTCGGCGGAGCCGTTTGGATTAAGCAGAAACAGGCTTTTTTTCTGCTGGATAGCCTCGAACATGAGGCCGACACATGGGATGTTCTTCGTTATGAGGCTTTATCGCAGATAAAGTCGTTGAGATTGATCGACCGTGATTCGGACAGGCAAACGTTTGATTCGATTCATTGCAAATCTCTACGTGTACACCATGGAGATGATGGTCATCTTACGCCATTAATGTTGCTTGTTCATCGCAACAGAGCGGATCTCAGGCAAACATTCAGTCTCCAAACCGATGACGGCCTGATACACTACTGGCAGTGGTGGCTTACCTCTGGATCGAAAGAGTATTTCGAAGGAATGCCATCGCTGCTGAGAGCGGAAATATCGGAGTTTCTCAGCGGGTTGCGGCCAGGGAATAGTGCGATAGTCAGCGCATTCGACGGGATGCGATATGACCTCTTATCGCAGATCAAGACTATCCTGACCAATGACGACTGCTCTCCACGCAATCTCGTCAATGCCATTCACTTTGACCATGTGCTCGATGCTGACGGCAAGATCTCCCATACCCCCACCCCTCTGATGTCGCTCATCTATCGTAACAGGCCCGACCTCCAGGCCGCGTTCGATCTCGATACGGCTGGTGGCCTGACGGGATTGTGGTCGTGGTGGTTTGCCGACGGAAAGGACGAATATCTCGGCAGCTCGGATTGGATTGCGGCCCAACATGCCACTGCCCTTCTCCGCGGACTGCAGCAGGGCGATGCAGAGGCAAGCCCATACGATGCCATCCGCTACGGCGCCATCTCGCAGCTTGAACCTGTCCTGGCCAACGGCAGTCACGCACTGGACGACCTCATCAACGCGATTCACTTCAACCATGTGCGCGACGCAGGCGGCAAGCTCTCCCATACCCCTACGCCTCTGATGTCGCTCATCTATCGCAACAGGCCAGACCTCCAGAGTGCATTCGATCTTAACAAGCCACAAGCAGTTCCTGCCTTTTGGGACTGGTGGTTCAATTATGGACAAAGCGAATATTTCGGGAAAACGGCGGGGCGGATCTCAGGAACCGACAACACGGTTGCCGCTTCAGGTCACGATGTCGCAGCAGCAATTACATTCACCAAGTCTGGAGAAGCCCCCGCATCGGAAGCGCCTGCACCCAACATTTCACTCGTCGGTTACCCGAAGGGCGAATTCGGGCTTGGAGAGGATATTCGTCTGCTCCGGGCTTCACTAAATGAAGTCGGGATCAAGCCGACAGTGGTCAAAGCCCCATGGGCCATCATGGCGCGGCAGGCGATCGATGAACCCTCTGTCGAGGCCAGCATGGCCGCATTCGATGGCGACGTCATGATCTACGTCATGCCGGCCTTCGATACGATGACCCTTTTGAACAAGGTCGGTCCCCGTGCTTTCACGGCACGTCGAAAGATCGGCTTCTGGCAATGGGAACTGGAGCGATTTCCTCCACCGGCAAAGATCGCGATGGAGTTGGTCGATGAAATCTGGTGCCACTCGGAACATTCCGCACGTGCCTTTAGGGGTGCGACGGATAAGCCGGTCATCAAGGTGCCATTGCCGGTGCTCGTGCCCGATGTCCGCGTGGTGCCGCGCTCGAAATTCGACCTGGAAAGCGACAGCTTCGTTGTTTTCACCAGCTTCGACGGCGCGTCTTCCATCTCACGCAAGAATCCACTCGGTGCAATCCAGGCGTTTCAAAAGGCGTTCCCTGCCGCAGCGCACAGCAAGGCACGGCTGATCGTCAAGGCGATGAACACGCTCGACGATTCACTCTGGCGTGAATGCATGCGCAAGGCTGTCATCGATGATCGGATCCTCATTCGAGACAAGGTCATGGATCGTCTCGAATACTATGAACTGCTACAATGTTGTGACGCGGTATTGTCCCTTCACCGGGCAGAAGGCTTCGGCCGCCTTATGGCCGAGGCAATGGCGATGGGGATTCCTGTTATCGCCTCCGGCTGTTCCGGTAACCTCGATTTTATGGACGATAGCAATAGCTGGCTCGTTAAAGGCGTGCAGATCCCTGTTTTTCCCGGAGACTATGCATTTTTCCAGGATCAAATGTGGTTTGAACCCGATATCGACTCCGCGGCGGTAGCGCTTCGCGAATGTGCGGAGGACCACGAAAAATGCCGACGGCTGGCAAGCGCTGCCAAGGAAACAATGGAGCGCTACAGTCCTCAGATTTGTGGGGCAAGATATCTCGACATCTTGAGGTCCTGAATTGACGGGCCTGACGTTCGCCCCGCAATTGCCAGGCCGGATCACTTAACGGCGGCGGGGCGACAGATGTCTCGATAGAGTGTTAATCAGCAGGGAACATTCACCCCTTTTACTTATCCAATTTTCACCTCTGTAGGTGATCAGCGCTTGGCCTGCCCGGCGCTGGCAGGGGTTGCAGAGGGTAGGCCAAGTGCGGCTGATGGGTATCTTCGGCTTTTGCTTTGAGAGCGGCTTTAAAGCGCCAGGACTCGTTGCCGGTTTCCACGATCTCACAGTGGTGGGTCAGCCGGTCGAGGAGTGCTGTCGTCATCTTGGCGTCGCCGAACACCGTCGGCCAGATTTGTCGGTAACCGGTGTTCCATTCCCACGTTGTCCTCCCCGCCCTGATCTGTGATCGCCTATCCATGGAAGAGCAACGGGAGTTTCTCCATGGAGAGTACATTGGAGGTTCTCACGGCCCTCATCGCGCCTCCGACGTTCACTCCACCACAAAATCACGCGGTCGGCCGCCAAAAAATACCCAATTCTCCCTGGCGTCCACGTCGGCATAAGTGAGGATGTCCTTCTGAGGCTCGTAAGCCATACTTCATGAAGGATCACTTTTCAGGAGGCAGGCCACTGCCTATTACAGATGAGCAATGGTGCGATCTCGTTATCAACCAGGGCCGACGGAAGTTCATCGATGGCAACGTAGTAGAGTATGATCCGCCCGTTGTAGTTGTTGTGCCTGCGTCCGTCTCCTCCCGCCAGTTCAAACTACAGCTTCTTGCGACTGGTCTCCTCGACCAGGTGGACGCATGGGTTTCCAGCCAGTCGAAGGCGGTTCAAATCGCTTATGAATATTCCGGCTCGTTCGGCCGGACGGAACCCATGGTGGCGCTGGCTTTGCGGCCACGGGCTTTATCGATCAGCAGATCGACGACTTCTTTACGGCTGCGTCGAAGCTGTAAGGCTAAAAAAATTGCGGGCCATGACCTCCCGAAGTTCCATGGGTGAGTGCACCGTATGGATGATGTTGCCGCCAAAATACGAGCGAGGGGTGGCGACTTTTATCCAATTGTAGCCTGCATACTCACAGACCAGAAGATAAAGTCGTTCAACTGCATGCGCTATCGTCGCATCAATTTGTCCAGATTCATCCGGAAAATCCCCGATCGTGAGGCCCGCCCGAAGCAGCGGGCGCAATGCCGCTGAACGAGCCCAAAACATGGAGCCCGATATGAAATCGATTGCCTCAATATGATCGATAGAGAAACCAATCCGGCTAGCCAGTTCTTGGCTTTTTTCCTTATTATCACCCCAGTTGATCCATTCTCGGATGAAGTCCACATGCTGCGGCCCAACAATCCCTAGCTTAAGATCCTGCTGAAAACATTCGAGTGTACCAGCCACTATTTCTGGAGATCCAAGCAGGCATTCGAAAAGCATCCTTCGCCAATTGCGGACCTTACCATGGTGGGGAGATACCTTTGAGTGGATGTGAAGGATGAGTTCGTATCGCTCATACGCCTCTGGAAAGGCAAGAAGCTTTGGTGCTATGTCGCGCCCTCTATTTGGGGTTACCTTGATTGATACTACACCCTTCCGCCAATCCTGAAACACCTGGGCCACAATATTTCTTTTTTCTTCAGTATCTGTGGTCAAGAATAAATCTGCTGAATTGGGGATATTTAAAAGATACTCAAATATCTCCGACGCGAGGTCCGGGTAGAAAATATGGCAGAATACGCCGACAGTCCCGGTGTAAGCCGCAGGTGTATAGCCAAGAGGCAAAGCGATCGAATGCTCCTGCGGCACGCTTGACCAAGCCTTATGGGATCGACCTTCCTTCAGCCCTGTGGTCAGAAAGTGCTCCGCCGGATCGATACCGGCTTCAAGAACATCTGGATACGATAAGAGATAAGCTTCTCCGTCGAAGTCTTCCGGGAGAATTAAACCTGAAGTATTGTCAATATCATCTTGGAGAGCATTAGATAATTTATGTATACTCATAGCCAATGCTTTACTCCAGATTAATAAGTCAGGCTGACTATACGCACAGAACGGTAAGAAATAGCCGTTGTGCATCTACGCCGACTCGATATATCCTTCGGTAATATTCCCGTAAGCTTAAACCAAACTGAAATACGTCCCGCCTTCGTATCGTCACCACGCAGAATTGGGCCTTCGCATCGCCTGCCAAGTTCTCACTGAAGCTGCCAAGCGTCAGGCTGCAGACGAGCTCGCACAGCAGGCAACGGATGCCAAAGCCGATGTTGCAATCGCTGATTATGAAAAGAGGTACGTTACTGCGTATCCATACGAGGTGGGCATAAGGACAGTTGCGCAGACGGAGATTATTGAAGGGGACAGCGAGTCTCGAGTGGTGAGCGATGGGGTGGACGCTCTTCTCGTAATGGTTCCAACACAACCATTCTGGCACGAAGATGCCGTTGAGTGGGAGCGTCCACCCCATCGCTCACATCGAGTGAGCCGTCTTGAGGTGATCTTCACTGGTCGGCGTCGTCGATTTACGAAAGAAAAGAAACTGCGGATTGTCGCGGAAAGCTTTGCGGGGAGGCCGGGCATCGGCCATAGCCCGTCAATACGGCATTAGCCGCTCTCTTTTGAACCGTTGGCGCAAATCTGTTCGATAGGGTTTGCACGGCCAGAAACAATGCGATGGTTTTGCAGGCACCTACGTCGTGCTGGAAACTTTTGCGGCGGTGGCGTGTGGGTCTGACCGGTTGTGGTGGTCTCGCTTGCGAGTAGGCCTTACAACTTTCGCCGGATGACATCCTGCAATATCTCGCGGTCCAGCGTCGGATCTGCGGCGATCTTCTTCAATCGCGAATTCTCGTCCTCGAGCTGCTTCAGCCTCTTCATCTCAGGCGGCAGCATCACAGCGTACTTCTTTTTCCAATTGAAGTAAGTCGCCTGACTGATCCTTGTCTTGCGGCAGATCTCCGCCACCGTCACCCCTTCATCATCCTGCTTCAGAATGAACGCCTTCTGGGCGTCCGAAAACTGCGATGCCTTCATCGTCTTCCGTTCCTTTCCCAGACAGAAAACTGCACCGGAAAGCTCTAACCAAAAACGGTCCAGTTTGAAGGGTTCACATCACAGGTCAGTCGATGCCCAAAATTGAAATCGTCATGGATCGGCTCCTCTCCTTCAATGACGGGTCATCGTACTCGATGTCCTCCGAAGGGCGGGTCATCCCATAATCAACACTTCGACCGGGCAACGACGGATCGCCAGTCAATTCCGGACAGTAATAGGAAACCTGTGCCGACATATCGTAACCCACCACAGTGTAGCGTCGCGACCTGAGCGCACGGCACCTGCTACTGCTCCGCACAAGTACCGGATTGCGCGCCCTGTGTACAGCTTATCCGAGCACCCCATCGTTTACATAGGTCCTACCCTCAAAGATGCCAAACTCCAAGTAATGCACAAGAGGGTTGGTGCCGGAAGCCGCGACATCCGGGTAAAGTTTCAAATACCCTGCAGTATCAAACTTTGCGGAGGGATCTCGCCCCTCATGCCAGCCAAATTCCAGGTAATGCTGGAACGGATTGATTCCAGCAGCCGCTACGTCTTTGTACCTGGCCAAATATGCTGAGGTGTCAAAAAATGCGTCGGGATCTCGCCCCTCATGCCAGCCGTACTGGTTATAGTGCTGCTGTGGATCGAGATGGGCGGCCGCTACATCCGCGTTATTCTGGTAGTAGAATTGTCCATTAATTAGCAGATCATTCGCCGTGACAGCACGACCCTCATACATACCGAAATGCAAATAATGCTCAAGCGGATCAATCTTTGCTGCGGCGACATCTGGATTGATCCGCAGATATTCCTTCGTATGGAACCGGTCAGAGGGATCTCGCCCTTCCTTCCATCCGAATTGATCATAATGCTGAAGGGGGTCGATTCCGGAAGCCGCAACATCATGATATTTCGCCAAATATTCGGACGTACTAAAGAAACTGTTCGGATCACGCCCCTCCTTCCAACCATGTTGATCATAGTGCTGGTCCGCATCAGCGCCGGCGTTGAGAACATCACGATTGTGGGTGTAATAGAACATATCATCGACTAGGCTGTCACTTTGAACAACCGCTCTATCGGAAAACTGTAGCTTCTCAATTGAAACCAAGCTTTCCACCGCTCCGCCGCCCTTGACTATCATTGTGCGGTAACCGTAGTCGACCGTCGCCTGTACTAGCCTAAAGTCAAAGATAGCCGTGTCAAAACCAGCTCCGCCGTCTAGCCAATCGTTACCGGTGCCACCCTTTAGTGTATTGTTTGCGGCATTGCCGATAATCGTATCATTGCCGGATCCGCCAATTGCGTTTTCAATTAATGAGCGGCTATCGCCATGATACTGCAGGGCATTGTAGACGTTGCCATGTGCGAAGTTGCCATCCCCAAGGTAGGCGCTTTGTGTAGCGGACATCAATGACCAACTGCCCGGTCGCAAATCTATAGACAGATTTGTTGTGTAGTTTGAGAAATCATAGGTATCGTTGCCGCCACCATCCCAAATGGTGAGAAAAATGCGATTGTCGCCGGGCTTTCCTTGTCCTACACCATCAATGAACATTTCACCGGTCGTGGGTGAAAAAGTGTAAGTCGTGTCTCCGGAATGCGTCGTGAAATTAGCACCGTACAGTTTCTGGATGGCCGCGATGTCATACATCATCAGCGACTGCGCAAAGCCGAAATCTTCGTTTGTATAACCAAAGCTCGGGAATGCCGCAAAATAGGACCTGTAGCTCATGACAGTGAATTCCATGCTGTCATGCCAAATACTCATCGTCCACGGATTATAAAATGAAGACTCAAAAGAATGCTTGAGGCCAAGTGCGTGTCCGATTTCGTGTAGAGTGGAGATCCAGGCATAATTGCCTTTGATCGGATCGGTCATCGCACTTGCGTCGGTCTGCGTACCAAACCAGACGTCACCACCCCGGTCAGAGTTCGATGGCATATATGTATGAGCGGTATCTTGCGCCTCATCCGACATGCCAAACCGTATAGTAGCACTTCCCGCATCGGCGTTTTCGATGAAGGAAAGATTCGAGACGGAGGCATATTGTGCCAACGCGGATTTTACCGCAGTCTGCATGGTGACATTGAGTGGCTGAAACGTTACCTGTTCCCCGGTGCTATAGGCGCCATACTGCGCGCCACTCGTCGGGAACGAAAAATCGAGTGAAGTTTGCGCCCAATATCGCCCGTAGATCAAGTCATCGGCATCGTCTCCAAACACCGAGACGGGATAGGTGATAGTAAGCATTCAACAAATCTCCCGGTGCATGGCGAGTCTAAAAGCCCTTTTTCACTGAACTGAATAAACGAGGAAAGGAAAGTCTGCAAGTATGGGTAGCATCATCTTTGGCACAATCCTTGATTTCCGAGCGCCATCCATTTCGATATCGTTACTGTTCTTTAAACGCGCGAACCACCTGATCGGACAGCGGTTTTGCCAAATAGGCTAACATCGTTCGCTGATCCGTCTGGATGAATGCCTCCACCGGCATGCCTGCCATTGGTGCCATATTACCCAACCGCGCCCATTCGACCGAAGGTATAGCAACTCTGATATCATAATAGCTTTGCCCAGTGCGCTGATCGGTGGTCAGGTCGGCCCCGATGCTCGTTATTCGGCCTGCTAATCCCGGCGTGGTGCGTTGATTGAAAGCCGAAAACCGAACCATCACCTCCTGCCCGACAGCCACTTGATCGATATCTCGTGGTGACAGTTTGAGTTCCGGCGTCAATGGATCCTTGTCGGGCACGATCTGCATAATCGCCTCGCCAGGCGTGACGACCGTTCCGGTAGCATGGACGACAAGCTGATGAACGATCCCCTCCTGGGGTGCGCGAATATCAACATGCGTCAGCTCATCTTCGGCAGCAACGAGCCGCTCAGAATATTCGCCGATATCACTTTCGGCCTGCCGCAATTGGTCCGATATCTCGGTTCTTTGATCGTCATCGACTTGAATAATCTGCAACTGAGTTTCGGCAATTTTTCCATTAGTTTGAGCCGCGGAGGCGACCAGGCTGCCAAGCTGGCCGGTGAGATCAGCAGCATCACGCCGTAAGCTATAGACTCGCGTCGCGGGAATGATACCCTGCTCAAGCAGTGGCTGAAGACTGGCGAGTTCGGTATTTATGATATCGATCGCCTGTCGTTTACCTTCCTGCTGAGCGCCCAACCCATCCGCCTCCTTCGAGAGCTGACGAACCCGTTCGGCTAATTGCGCCTTGCGGCCTACTCTGGATGAGCGCCGGTCTTCAAACAGCCGCCGTTCTCCATCAAGTATGGCCGCTACTTCGGCTATATCTTGCTCGTTTAGAAGGCCCTTTGGAAAAGTGATTGTTTCTTTCGCATCTCGCTCTGCCGAGAGCCGAGCTACACGCGCCGAAAGTTCCTTCAGACGCTTTAAGATGATGGCACGATTGGCACGGGCCTGCGTATCGTCAAGATGCACGAGTATTTGGTCGGCTGCAACGAGATCGCCGTTTTTGACGAACACCTGGCCAACAGTACCACCCTTTTGGTGCTGGACGGGCTTGACATAGCTGTCAACAACCAGCGTCCCTGTGGCGATAACGGCACCCTGAAGACGAATGGTGGCAGCCAATCCTCCCAGGACGCCGACGAGAAGGACAACGGCGGCGAGCGCAACCAGCGTCAGGCGGCGCACGGCGCGTTCGGCAAGCGGTGTAAGAGCGCCGTTCATTGTGCCATCTCCTCACCGCCGACAATCAGCCGAACGGGTTGAGGCCCCGTGGAGCCGGGCTGCGTTGTCCTCCTGAGAACCTCATCCTTCGGCCCGAAAGCCTGCATTTGGCCATTTGTCAACACGAGAACCTTGTCGACCGCAGCAAGCGCGCTGGGACGATGCGCAACAACGACGACAATACCTCCACGGGCCTTGACGCTCAGTATAGCTCGCGATAGCGCCAGCTCTCCATCAGCGTCGAGATTCGAATTCGGCTCGTCGAGAATGATCAGGAACGGCTCGCCATAGAGCGCGCGGGCCAGCGCAATGCGTTGTCGCTGTCCGCCCGACAACGCGGACCCTTGCTCGCCAATCTTCGTTTCAAAGCCTTTAGGAAATTGCAGGATCATGTCGTACACGCCCGCCGTCTTCGCAGCAGCAATGATCTTGTCCGAGGTCGCATCCGGATCAAACCGGGCAATGTTTTCGGCGATGGATCCGCTAAACAGTGCCACATCCTGCGGCAGATATCCGATATGTTTGCCAAGTGCATGCGGATCCCATTGCGACAGTGCTGCTCCGTCCAAGCGAACCGCTCCTGCAACCGGTGGCCAAAGGCCGACGAGCCCCCGCGCGAGTGTGGATTTGCCGGATGCGCTTGGGCCGATCACACCAACAGAATCCCCCGCCTGGAGCTCCATGGATATATTTCGTACGATCGAGTTCTTGGACTTCGGCGCTGCAAGATGCAGATTTTCAACTTTTAAGGTTTTTTCCGGCTTGGGCAAAGCGACCTCTCGCCCATTGACACATAGCAGGTCGGCGAGCCTTACCAGGCGCGACCAACTATCTCTGGCGGCAACAAAGCCCTTCCACTGGCTAATTGCCAATTCGACCGGAGCCAATGCTCGGCTGAGGAGAATGGAACTCGCGATCATGATGCCACCCGAAGCTTCCTGACGAATGACGAGGATCGAGCCAACGGCGAGCACGGCTGATTGCAGCGTCACGCGCAAGATCTTCGAAATTGTCCCGAGGGTGATGGTTAGATTTGACAAGCGTAAATGATTGCCTAGATAGCGGCTATTGATCTCATCCCACTTCGCGCCAAGCATATGACCGAAGCCCATTGCAAGCACGGCTTCGGAGTTTCTACGTGTTTCTTCCGCCAGCGCCATGCGCTCTGAAATGATCTTGGCTGCCTCTTTTGCCGGTTCGCGAGACGTCCGTTCGGTCAGGATTGTAAGTCCAACAAGTATCAACGCGCCGGCAAGCGCTGTGACTCCGATCCAGACGTGAAAAAGGAAACACAAACCAAGATAAAAAGGCATCCAGGGAATATCAAATAGAGCAGTTGGCCCCGGCCCGGAAAGAAACGAGCGTACAACGTCAAGATCCCGTACGGGCTGGAGACCATCTCCTTGCATCTGCATGCGCGCGGGAAACAGGACAAGAGAATCGTACACTGTTGTTCCAAAGCGCTCATCGACCGAGAGTCCTAAGCGCACCAGGAGCATGGAACGGACCACCTCTAGAAATCCTTGGAAAGCATAGAGCGTCGCCGCAATGATACTAAGGCCGACGAGAGTCGGTAGACTACGCGCCGGGATCACCCGGTCGTAGACCTGCAACATGAAAAACGAGCCGGTTAGTGCGAGGATATTAACAAGCGCGCTGGTCGCTCCGATCCCCAGGAAGGCCATCTTCAGTGACGATAGCACCGCCATCAGAAATGATCGGGGCGGCTTAATTGCGTTATCGAACACGTCTAAATTCCCCGCGCACTGTTGCAGACAGAACGTAAGCCACCGGACCGAAAAATTGCTGCAGCCAAACGGTCGAATAAAAACGAATTATTCGCGTCCTTGAACATAAAGGATACGTGCCCTCTCTCGTCACTCATATATTTCGGCCTCGCCCAAACTTACTTCAGCAATTGACGTGCGGAGCGTCGTGCGGTCAATCGCCTCAGAGGAAAACGAGTCACCGGGATGATCGACGAATGTGCTGTAAAACGCTGTACCGGCAGCGTCATGCTGCATCAAAGGCTGATCGTTATTCTACAATGCCCCAGAGGTTGGCGCCGAGAATCGACCGCCCTTAGGTATTGGGCGTGTCGGTTGTCCTGGTCAAGTTCTTTCGCCGTTCTCTCCTCGTTCTGGGTTAATGCGCTGTGATGTTCTTAGCGAAAGCTGTCGCTTTCGGTCTCAAGGATATGGCAGTGGTAGGTTCCACATCCCGGCAACGGAGCGCTGGCACATTCACCGAAGCTCAGATTGGTGCTGATGATATCCTAGCCTTTTGGAATGAATTAATCATTGAGGCCAGATCATTGTGCTTGCGAGCTTTATGAAGTTGAGGAAACCGGGACGATTTTGTCTTATCGGGAGATATCATATCTGGACGGCGGCGCGTCTCTCGCCTCCTGAATGAAATAGCATAGCGCTTCTTTCGCCTTACCGACCGAGGGAGCATTTCATAACTAGAGAAGGAATATGGCGAGAGAGCAGATTCGCGTTGCGGGCTAAACGGCCGATAGAGGGTGATTGCTGGATTTACCGAGGATCACATCGCACAGGAGTTCAAAGCTATGTATGCAGCTGCCCTTTTCGGGGTGATTTTCACAACGCGTACCATCACTCACCGTAACGGATGCTCATGGCAAGCATAGAACTTACTCAAAGTTGCAATCCACTGCAGCAATTTGCGAGACTGCACATTTTGAGATTAAAGCCAAAAAGCAGCGACAATCAGGATTATGCACGTAAGCACCACAGCGGCAACTGCCAGGGCGCTTTTCCATTCCTGTTCGATATATGGAAGATCCTCGTCCATCGCGTCCATCTCTGCCTGAGCGCTGGTAGACAGTATGTCCTCAAATTCGCGCGAGTCGAGTAAATAATTCGCCTAATAGTCCCCATCGGGTTTTCGCGCTCTTCGGGCATTTAGCTCAGATCGGCTCATGCACCGCCACCAACAAGGGCGCGATGTTTGCCGTGAAGGTCTGCAATGTCTTCATAGAATAAGCAAAGCACGTCGCTTGCGGGGTGCCGGCAGCTTCAGCCTCAGCCTGGAGATCGAGCGCGACACTGCCAAGCACTTTTCGGATGAACCCCCCACGTCGCACGTGATTGATGCTAGACCACCGAGCAAATGGGCCATTAGCAGGTCGTGTATCACGCAACGACCGTCTAGCTCGGCTACTCGCTTTCCATCGTGGTTTGATATGACCGCTAACCCTGATGTTTAGGGCAGGAACTCATCCTTGTCACAGGCATCAGGCCGCCTTTGATGCACAATCAACCTCTGAGATGACTGGCAAATCAATAAATTGACGAGATCGATAAAAAACTGGCTGGGGAACCTGGACTCGAACCAAGATTAACGGAGTCAGAGTCCGTCGTTCTACCATTGAACTATTCCCCAACGACCGCCAAGCGATAAAACCCTTCGCGGTGAAGGCTGGGCCTCTATAATAGAATTCGTCGCAGATGCAAATACTTTAACGCAGGCAAATGCATTTTTTTGGCGGAGCACCGTCGATACTCAAGACGGTGGCGCCTGGTGGAAGTTTAGCATTGATTATTTCACCAGCGCAACAGGCGCCTGCCGAGGACATATCCGACCGCCGTCACCATGGCGATCGCGATCGGGTACCAGAGCAGGACGAAAAGCGGGCTATCGTCCGTGCAGTTGGAAGCATAGAAGGTTGCGGCGATGCCGCTGGCGGCAAGGCCGGCAACGGCCCCAGCTGCACCTGGTTTTTCCGGCGCGCCATGGCGCAGGGCGAATAGGAAGCAAGCAAGCGGCCCAATCGACAAAAGCGGGATGAGCGTCAGGCAGAAGCGAGCATTGTGCCCGATCATCCGCGCGCTCCAGCTGTCAGCCGGCATGACGGCCATTTCGGCGGCAACGGCGGCAAGCAGCAGGATAGGCGCGGCCAGCAGCGTCCAGCCCCAGAGGCGCAGCGATGCGTCCGGCCGCCCGATGCGGAAGACGACGGCGCAGGCTGTTGCGGCAAGCGCGATGGTCACGACGAACTTAAACAGGAAACGGACCGTCTCCATCGCTGTATCGATATCGGCACGAAAGCCGATCATGGCGAAGAAGATGCCACCGCTGATCAAGATCCCCCCGACGACCGCCAGGGTCAGGACCTTGCCGATCCGCGTGCGGACCGGCGCGTCCTGCGCCAGAAGATTGATGAGGTCATCGGTTTTCACTGGTCTCACTCCGATAGAGCGCCGCTAGCGCCTTCAACGCGCGGTGCAGCGCCACGCGCACCGCCCCTTCCGTCATCTTCAGCCGGGCCGCCGTTTCCCGCACACTTGTTCCCTCGACAGAAATCGAGCGCACGATCGTCTTCCCCGGATCCTTTAACTGTTCCAGCATACGATCGACATCCAGCCGGTCCAGGGAGTCGGTGTGCTCTTCCGCCTCCAGGAAATCGATCACGTCGTCGATCGGTACGCTCACATGGCGCCCGCGCCTTCGCAGGCTGTCGATCAGCTTGTTGCGTACAATCGTCGACAGCCAGGGGCCGATCGGACGCGATGAATCCCATGTGCCGCGCTTCAGATGGACGGCCAGCAGCACCTCCTGAACCACATCCTCGGCCTCGCTTACCGGCGCGCCCAGCTGATCGCAGCGTCTTTTCGCCATGGCACGCAGACGCGGCGTCACTGCGATAAGGAAACGGTGGTAGGCCTGCGCATCACCGTCAATGGCGGCACGCATCCAGACTGCCCATTCCTCTTCGCGCGCCGAATGATTCACTCGACATCTCCTCTACGCGGGACCGCAGGCTTTCGTTACCGGCAACGGCACTTATTTTTCAAGTCCTTTCGTCTCAACGATTGGTTCTCCGCCAGATGGTGCTCATTCACATCACACACCTACCCGGCTTGGCCACCGCAGCAGATAGCCGGCGCAGTATAATCGGACACTGTCGCAAAAAAATTCCGATGCGGCTGTAACATCCGGTCAAGACGCTCCGTAGACCTCGATGCAAGCCAATGACGGCTCGCATCCATCTAGGAGACAGATCCATGAAGAACAGCATCCTCACCCTGGCCATCGCCGGCTCGATCGCATCGGCACTTGCATCCGTCGCCGTCCCGGCTTCGGCCGCCGATACCAAGGAAAAATGCTACGGCGTCGCCCTCAAGGGTCAGAACGACTGCGCCGCCGGCAAGCACGATTGCGCCGGCAAGTCGACCATGAGCTACGACAAGATGTCCTTCAAGCTTGTTCCGACGGGCACCTGCACCTCGATGAAAACCCCGAAGGGTCATGGCTCGCTGACCCCGGCCTGATCCGAAACCGGATCGATTGTCAACCATCGCTCGTAAGGAGTTTGCCATGAACAAGATGTCCGCACTCGCCCTGGCCGCCTCGGTCGCGGCAGCGGTGACGTTAGTTGCCGGCGCAACGACCGCATCGGCCGCCGATGCCAAGGAAAAATGCTACGGCGTCGCCCTCAAGGGTCAGAACGATTGCGCCGCCGGCCCCGGCACGACCTGTGCCGGCACGTCGAAAGTCGACTACCAGCGGAACTCGTGGAAGCTGGTTCCCGCCGGGACCTGCGAGACGATCAAGACGCCGAGCGGTCACGGTACCCTGGCACAGGGTCCAGCCCCGGTCTGACAAGGCAGCGCAAACGCGTGGGCGGCGCAGCCTTTCATGAGCGCCGCCCGCCTTCCGAACGCAAACCGCGTCAACTTTGCTGGAATTGCCCGAACCTGGAGGCCCGCAATGAAACCGTCAGAACTTCCCCGCCGTGCCGGCGCCGGCTTCAAGCCGGAACATTTTGCCGCGATCAATGGCGCCGCGCAGCCGATCGGCTTCTTCGAAGTCCATGCCGAAAACTATATGGGCGACGGCGGTCCGCCGCATGCGCAGCTTCGCAAGCTACGTGAGGATTATGCTCTGTCCATCCATGGCGTTGGCCTTTCAATCGGCTCGATGCAACCGCTGGACAAGGAGCATCTTGCCCGCCTGAAGATCGTCTGCGATCGCTACGAGCCTGAAAGCTTTTCGGAGCACCTCGCCTGGTCGACGCACGATACGACCTTTCTCAACGATCTCCTGCCCCTGCCCTATACCGAAGCGACGCTCTCGCAGGTCTGCACCCATATCGATCAGGTGCAGACAATACTTGGTCGCCAAATGCTGCTGGAGAATCCGGCTACCTACCTCCTCTTCGAGGAAAGCACGATCGAGGAAACGGAGTTTCTGGCTGAAGTCGCCCAGCGCACGGGCTGCGGCCTGCTGCTCGACGTCAACAATGTCTTCGTCGCCGCTACCAACCACCATATGGACGCACGGTCCTATCTCAAGCGCTTTCCGGTGCAATGGGTGCGCGAGATTCATTTGAGCGGTCATTCGGAAACCATCGACGATGCCGGTGCGCCGCTTCTGATCGACAGCCACGATACACCGGTGAAGGATCCCGTCTGGGCACTTTATGAGGAACTCATCGGGCGTACCGGGCCGATCCCCAGCCTGGTCGAATGGGATAATGACGTGCCCGAATGGCCGGTCTTGAGGGCCGAGGCAGAAGCGGCCGACGCCATCCTGAAGCGTGCCGCCGCACGCCGGGCAGCCTGAGGAGGGATCGATGTCTCTCGCCACGCAAAACGAATTCGCCGCAGCGCTCGTGGATCCCACTCTCGCGGTGCCCGATGGACTGACGGCCTGGAACGGCTCACGGCCCGCACGGCGTTTCGGCGTTTATCGCAACAATGTCGCCACTGGCCTGATCGGCGCGCTCGCCTCGCGCTTTCCGGCTGCGGAAAAAATCGTCGGTGAGGAATTCTTCGCTGCCATGGCGCACGAGTTCATCCGCCTGCATCCGCCGCGCTCACCGCTGCTGCTGACCTATGGCGACGATTTTCCCGATTTCGTCGAGAGTTTCGAACCCGTGCAGGACGTCCCCTATCTGCCCGATGTCATGCGATTGGAAGCGCTGCGGGGACGGGCCTATCACGCGGCCGACACTGTGCCGCTTGATGCGGCTCTCGTGGCGACCATCGAACCGGCCGGCCTAGCGGAGCTGACTTTGGTGCCGCATCCTTCCGCCTCGTTGGCGCGTTCCGCCTATCCGGCCATCACCATCTGGGCGATGAACACCGGCGAAATCGAGCTTGCCGATATCGACGATTGGACGGGCGAGGATGCTCTCGTCATCCGCCCGCAGATGATTGTCGAAGTACATCGCCTGCCGCGGGGTGGCGCGACCTTTCTGGAGCAGCTGTTTTCGGGCGCCGCCCTTGGCCAGGCCTATGAGACGGCTCTTGCTGAAGTCGCCAATTTCGATCTTTCCGCCAACCTCGCCGGTGCGTTCACGGCAGGCGCTTTCATGGCCATTGGCTGAACGCCGAGAGGAATGAAGATGCAGAACCAGTTGATGACGACCGCCCCGGCCGAACGCGAGACCATGCCGAAAAGGCTCTACAGCGCCCTGAAACTTCTCGACCGCATCCCTCACGATCTGATCGCGCTTATTGCGCGTTTGTCGATCGCCGCGGTCTTCTGGCAATCCGGCCAGACGAAGGTGGATGGGTGGCATGTGACCGACAATGCCGTCTATCTCTTTCAGACGGAATACAAGCTGCCACTGGTCGATCCCTGGATCGCCGCGCATATTGCCGCCTTCAGCGAGCATTTCTTCCCCTTCCTGCTGGTCATCGGATTGGCAAGCCGGCTCTCGGCACTGGCGCTGCTCGGCATGACCTTGGTCATCGAGATCTTCGTCTATCCCGATGCCTGGCCGACGCATGGCACATGGGCAACCTGCTTTCTGGTAATCATTGCGGGCGGGCCGGGACGCATCGCGCTCGACCACCTGATTGCCAGACGGTTCAGCCGTTCGGCCTGAGATCGGTCAGACGGGAGCGCCAATTATAAATGGCGCTCCATGATGCCAGCTAAATGCGCGTTTTGATTTTGCGCCTGTCGTTGTTGCGAAACCGCAGTGGACTTCGCGCGGCTTGCTCTAGCGCAGGACGGGTTCGCCGTGGAAACGGCGGTGCGACGGCTTCGAGACCCCGAAACCCACCTCCATCATCAGCCGCGGCTTCTGCGTCGGCACGGTGCCCATATGGAAACCGAAGGGATCTTCAACAAAGCCGGAGCCAGCCTTGCCTGTCAGCGTCAGCGCGTTCGCCTCGCCGTAATAATCGAGCACCTCGTTGGCCGGATGCCCGACAAGCAAGGTCAGCTGATGCCGGACACGTCGGCGCCTGTGGCTTCCCTTGACGAAGACATGTGGGCCGGTGCCCTCATCCACATCGACGAGATTGAAGAAGAACTTCAGCATCCGCCAATCATCGAGATCGAAGTGGTATTTGTCGAGCGAGGCGAGGCTTCTGTCGGCCTCGGAAGCCTGCGTCGGGAAGCTCCACCAGATGCGAGTGGTGATTACCTTGGCCTGCCCGCCGAGATATTGGCGGGCGACATCGATCAGCAGCGGATCGCGCTGGACCGCCATGACGGCCTCGCAGTCGAGCGAACGCTCGAAGAAGTGTCCGCTCAGAAGCGGCCGTCCGAAACGACCCTCCGCTTCCTTATGTTCGCTTGCGACGAATTCGAGCTTCCTGTTGAAATTGCCGAAGCAGGCGGTATGGGCGGCGAATTCGGCGATCTCCCGATGAATATGGTCCGGCAGCATCAGGCTCGGATAAATGCCGTCATTCCGCAGGGCGTTGACGATGGCGCTGCGATCGGCGCCGGCAAACATCGAGGTGCCGGAAACCGGAAGCCTGACGGGCTGCTTGGTGGCCAGCCAATGGATACGCCGAAACGGGAGGGTCCTGGCCAACAGGAACATAGGCAGCCAGGCCGGGTTCTCTTTGAGATCGGTCAGGTAAGTCGGTATTCTCACAGCCATTCGCCTGAAGCGGCTACCCTGTCGGGCGATGGACTCCATGTCTTCTGCCGGGGGATTGTGCATCGCGATCCTTTCCACGCCTTTAAAAGATCCACGCCAACAAGCCCCCAACCCGCTGACGACAATTCATTGAAACCTTAACATTTATTCGCGCTCGCGAACGTCTGCTGCACTGCGGCAAATAGAAGTGGGGCGGCTCTGGTCAAGAGGTGAGAAATCAAAACCTGATTGAATCGGTAGGAATTCCTGCAGAAACACGTAACGCTTTTGAAAACGTTTAAGAAATCGCGCGGCGCGGTTGTTTTTAGAGGTCTCGGCAAAATTCAGCGCAAGGGATCGCAAGGACGGCGCGCGGTGTTTGCCGTTGCTTAGGATAATGGTGCTAGAATTTTGCTAGGAGCAAATGGAAGAGTAAAGTTGCAGATGGGAGATAGCGGCCTGTATCGGTCGCAATATCCCTGTCTTCGAACAGTCATATTCCTGTTCGCATTATTGGCTAAATGAGCGAGAAAACGTCAAAGAAGGCCCCTTAGATGACAGAAACGAAGACCTTTGAGCCGGCGGAAGGTATCGTCGATTTCGACGCGGGCGAGGGCGAGAGCCCAACCGTTGTGGAGATGGACGATTATACCAAAAGTCTCGCGCAGGCGAAGGCCAAATCCGTCAAGCTGATCGACGCCATCACCGGTCAGGTGCTGAAGAAAAAAGATGCCGTCCATGTCGATGATCTCCGCCCCTCGCTGGCGGATTTCATGCGGCTGAAGCATCCCGAGCTTCGTGCCGACGACTATATCAGCCGCAAGGTGATGGACGATTATCGCGCCCAATATATCGCCGAGCTGCTAACGGTGGAGCGCGGCGAGCTTTCCAACCTCGAGGACGAGGTCGTCGAAAGCCTGAAGACACATGATACGCTGGCCGAAAACATCGAAGAGGATTACGAGGACCACCGCTCGATCGGCGACCGCATGGCGGATGGCGTCGCGTCCTTCGGCGGCAGTTGGACATTCATCATCTCCTTCTGTCTGTTTCTCGCCGTCTGGATGATGATCAATCTCGTCATGGGCGAAAAGCAGGCCTTCGACGCCTATCCGTTCATCCTGCTGAACCTCGTTCTTTCGACGATTGCAGCCCTCCAGGCGCCGATCATCATGATGAGCCAGCGCCGCCAGGAAGAGAAGGATCGCCTGCGCGCCCTCAACGACTACAAGGTCAATCTGAAGGCCGAACTGGAAATCCGCCACCTGCATGAAAAGGTCGATCACCTTCTCAATCGCCAATGGGAGCGCCTGACCGAAATCCAACAGATCCAGATCGAGATGATGCTGGAACAGGCCAAGGCGGCGACCCGGGCGATCAAGGCCAATAAGGCAGCGAAGGCGAAGACGAGTGCGCTGAAGAGCCTCTTCACCAAGGTTAAGGACGCCGATCCGGACGATTCCGTCAACTGACCAGGCGGCTAGCGCTTACGCGCCGAGTTAAAAAACCTATATTCACGAATAATGCGCCGCCGGCCGAATGCCAAGAATGTTAATCTGCTCCGAACGCAACGGTGAAATTTGCCTTGAAAACCTCAAGATGCTTCCTTCCAATAAGTATTGGACTGGTTCAGGCATGCCTCGATGTGTGAGCGTACCGAGCCGCGATCACGATCGATCGCCGCAATAAGCGAACGTGCATCGCAATAGTTCTTCGCAACATGCTGCTTGCCTTTGGGCCTCCGCTCTCGACAATGGTTCTTGCGGAAATGAGGAAGGGACGCCACCAGGTTCCTTACTGTGCGCAGCTTGCGCATTGAGAAACATGAAGCTGACATTACGCGAAGGCAACAACGATGGAATTAAATTTTGCTCCGGCCTCTCAATCAGAGGACGCTGACGATTTAGCCAGAGAATGCCAGCGTCGCTTGCTGCCCATCATCAACGAAGTCGTTCGAAGTGCGGTTGCAGCTGGATGGAGCGAAAGTGATGTTCTTCTGGCGACGGTTGATGTTGCCTGGGCGCTCTATGAAGGATGCCGAAGCGAATCCGGTAGCCATTGACAGCAGACGACGAGTTTCTCAACGCTTTAGTCCGCGTTTTCATTCGAGGCTGATCCATTCAGTCGCGAGGAACTCCTATATCGGATCAGGGTCACGACGAAATGTAAAGCTGGGTGAAGTCGCGACGCAAATGAACAGCCGTTCCCACAAGCGACTTGGGGGCCATCGCGAGGTGGGCTATATGGTCATTATAGTTAAAGAGAACTACAATGCAGCGATCGCCATACGACGATAAAAGTTGGACCGTTGCCAATGCAAAGGCCAAACTTTCCGAAGTCATGGAGCGGGCCCAATCCGCGCCCCAGACAATTACGCGAAACGGCAAGCCCAGCGTCGTTGTCGTCTCTGCCGAAGAGTGGCAGAAGAAGACATCACGCAAGGGTTCGCTCGCACAGTTTCTAATGGAATCGCCACTACGCGGTGCGGACCTCGACCTTGAGCGTCAACGCGACGAACCGCGTGACCTGCCGCTGTGAGGCTTTTGCGCGACACCAATGTTTTGTCAGAAGTAACAAGGCAAGTCCCCGAAGCCCGTGTTCTGGAATGGCTGGATGGACTCGATGAGGATCGTACATTCATCAGCATAATATCAATTGCGGAAATTCGGCGAGGCGTCGCGTTGATGGACGCTGAGCGAAAGCGTGATGCGCTTACTGAATGGTTGGCGACAGACCTCCCCCCGCACGCTTCGAAAATCGGGGGATCACTGTGAATGAACCGATCGCCTTGGCGTGGGGCGATCTTATGGGCCTTGCGAAGCGCAGTGGCCGAGGGCTGACACAAGGGCTCATGCGTCAGCGACCGGGCGTAAAAGCCATATCAGACAATCCGCTGGCCGAACCATCTTTTTCTTGCCGTCACGTTTCGGGAACTGGCGGCACGTCGGATGGCTCATCGGCCAGAATACCGGCGATCGCAATGACCCGGGTTCGGAGCCGTGGCGAAAGGCGCAGCATATTCTCGATCAGTTGCCGCCCATCGGTCGTTGCGAGGTAGGCAAGACGCTCGTCGAGCTCAGCCGCCGCCGCGTGGACATCTTTGGCGCCGGGTTCCGGCAGACCATCAAAAAAGCGTGCTGGCGAAATCCGCAGGAAGCGTGCAATCTCATAGAGCATCGAGGCGCTGACACGGTTCTGGCCGGTCTCGTATTTATGCATCTGCTGATAGCTAATACCGATCCTGTTTCCCAAATCCCCTAGCGACAGATTCCATTGAATGCGGAGAAGCCGGATCTGGCGTCCGACGTGACGATTGACGGGGTGGATGTCAGCATGCGGCGGGACAACGATCCGTCGTGGACTGGCTCTCATCTTCGATAACCTCAAGGTTGCAAAGAGGCGATGCTAGCGTGACTTGGCTATTGGGACTTTCAAAATTCGGGCGTTCTTTCAAAATCCTGGCATTTTCGTAATATCCCGCAATTTTGATCGAGGACCTGTCTGCAACCGATTGGCGATCTTTTCCGCGCGCGCTACTATCCTCCCCCATATATAGCGAGGGCGCGCCTGATGCCAAAATACAAGAGGTTGTCGGATGATGATCTATTGCTGGCGATCGATCGAACACGCGCCGAGATCGAGGGGCAGAAGCAGATTGTCGCCAGACTCGTGGCTGCTGTGGAATTCCCGGATGGGGCCAGCTATCAGGGGCTAATGGACACACATATCCTGATGCGCGCCCTGCTGGAATCCGATCTCGCGAAAATGATCGCCGAATGGCAGCGCCGGAAATAAGGTGCTCAGCTCGAGCAGCCGACCGGAAAGTGTTTTATTTCCTGTCTGTCTGCTCCGACATCTACGGAGCTGAATAGCGCCTCCCTGACCAGACTGACAGGAGGACAACAAGCACCAGTTGGCGCTTACTATATGGGAACGGAGAATAAGTTTCTCCGCCCCTCCAAAGCAAGCAAGCCGGTAGCCGAATGCGGAGGGACCGGAATCCTTCTCCGACTGTTTCGCTTACAGCCGCCAAGGCGATCGCGGGATGCCGACAGAACCGATTAAGCGCTCACAAGCCAAATTTCGTAAAGGTAATCGACGGATAGACATCCGGCATCACGCTCTTCATGAGGTCACGCTCGGCGGGCGTGGCTTCCGATCCCACTACACGCGGGTCGCTGCGTGTTCCTGCCAGCCGAATATATCCCGCGTCAACAATCTGCCCCTGGCCAATCGTGATCGTACTTTCACCCCCGAATGGGCGGACATAGCTGAATGTTCTACCGAAGAGGCCGTCCTGGTCACCTCCCGCTTCAATGGTAGTATTTCCATAACGGCACGACGCGTAAGTAATGGAGTAGCGACCAGGGGCAACGGGTACGAACCATCTCTCATATTTTTGCGCAGTCGCGGAGAACAATTGGCCGAGGGACAGTTTATTTGGATTTTGCAGACGATACGCGGCTGCGGAACCAACCGACAGAGGCGGTTCCGTCTCGTCTGGCTTTCCTGCATTCATTCGACGCAGAGTGATATAACCATCGCAATTCACATCACCTAAGAACGGTGAATCCACCATTCGCACGAGAAGGAGCGAGCCCTTCTCCTTCTGCTTTGCGAAAATCTGGGCTGACCCTTCATGCTGCTGAGCAGCGACCTTGGCCGGGTCTGGCGTCCCGGCGCAGCTAGCCAAAAGGCATACCGTCAGGCCGATAGCAGCGAAGAATTTTGCGTACATTCTGAAATCCTATTCGATGTAAAACGCGCCTTCGTAAAGGAACATCAGCAAAGGTGAGGAAATATTCGAGAACTCGTTGGGTTTCATTCTCATCGCGTCAGGGATCTTTCGACCGCTCGCCTCGACGCTCTTTTCAAGGTATTGAATAACGTCGTTAAGGGCGAGCTCGAATTGGTCGTTGACGACAGCGCCACGGAGATGCCTCGCCAAGCTCTAGGCATCCTCCTCCAACACGAATTGCACGTCACTCGAGTCGTACCTTCCCGCCCATTCGCCCGGACCATGCCATTCCTTCGGCGCTACAGTACCCGCCGGCTGCCAGCCAAATGTCTCTGCAAGGGTAAGCATGACGGCCCAATGACGATTGGTTAACTTGATCGTCTCGCCTGCGTCGTTACGAAGATCCACACCCATAGAAAGTCCTTTAAAGCTGAGGTCACTCTTCCTCGTCCCAGAAGGAGCCAACTGGGCCATATTCTCCATCAATAATGATCGGGCACCATCCAACATCATGATTGAAGAACGCTAAGTCTACAATTTTATAGTTACCTTCGCCAATTTTCGCGAGAGTTACCTTCCCAAAGCAATTATGGGTATACATCCCTCCGCCATACGCGGGCACGCGTTCGTCAATCTTCTTGGCGCTCCAGTCACTGACTTTGCTATGCGCTGAAGGAAGGGGCTCGATGAAACTTAGCTCGAAATTGAGTCCGCGAATTCGACACAGGCACGGTATATCTTTCTGCTCAAGCAATGTCCGGGTCACTAAATTTCTTGCGATGGTAAGCTCAATCTCTATCATCGGCTCCTCGAAACAACTAGGTCTCCTGTCTACTCTTCCTCGTCCCAGAAAGAGCCAACCGGTCCATAATCTCCGTCGATGATGATCGGACACCATCCCACAGTGCGATTAAAAAAAGACAGACTGAGAACACGATATTTGTCGCCCTCAATGGGGGCGAGGCTTAATTTGCCAAAGCAATAGTGCGTATATTTTCCACCTGCGCCAGCTGGAGCACGTTCGTCTAATTTCGTTCGATCCCAATTGCTAACCACACCATGGGCATCAGGAAGCGGTGAAGCAAAATCAATTTCGAATTCACCGGCAACGCGGCAAATGCACGGAATATCTTGCTGCTCCAAGAGAGAGGAAGTAACGAGGTTCATCGCAATTCTGAGTTCGATTTCCATCATGGGTTCCTTGGAACGACGACTTAACGAGAGAAGTATTGTTTGAACGTTGCCGTTGGACTGAAATACTGGGCTCCGTTGGGATCTCTAATTGCCACGACTTCGATGCCATTTTTTTTCGTCACTCCATCAACAACGACGAAATGAGAAAAGCCCGTCGTTTATCCTCTAGGCGAACAATGACTGGCGTACCATCGGCCGTGTAGCAAGCGAGATCATCGACATTTCTAAAGTTATAAGGTAAGCCCACGGTGAAGGCCGTCTTGCGATAGAGGGCTGCTGACTGCCAGTCCTAGTGGTAACACTAGGAGTAGTCATATGACGAAGCATCCAATTGAGGTTATCACGTCCGTAGAGCGCCGTCGTCGCTGGTCACGCGAAGACAAAGAGCGCCTCGTCGCGGCCTGCTTTGAGACGGACGCGGTTATCTCTGAGATTGCTCGCGCGGCCGGTATCCATGTCAGCCAGTTGTTCCGTTGGCGCAAGGAGCTGTGCCGGATCGAGGAGCCGAAGACCGAGACGGCAACCACGTTGGTGCCGGTGATCGTGTCCGAGACCGCGCCAGCAGTCTCTCCGGTTCAACCGGAACCGCCCACCACATCCCATGCTCGTCGGAAGCGTAGCGATGTAACGATTGAGCTTGGTCGGGGCAGACGGGTCCGCGTGGATAGTGATATCGACACGGAAGCGCTTGGCCGCATTCTTGATTGTGTGCTGGGTCGTCGAAGATCCCGGTCCCTGCTGGTGTAAAGGTCTGGCTGGCGACAGGCCATACGGACATGCGAAAGGGTTTTCCGGGTCTGTCGTTGATGGTGCAGGAGGCGCTGAAGCGTGACCCGATGTGTTGGCACCTGTTCGTATTCCGCGGCCGCGGTGGCGGCCTGATCAAGGTGATCTGGCATGACGGCCAGGGAGCCTGTT
>NZ_JBXSOU010000005.1:0-403802 GCF_057784395.1 Martinezella sp. CNPSo 3957 | reverse complement strand
TGCCGGGCCGGCCACACCTTCTTCGGAGATGAAGGAGACGCGCATGAAGAACATGCCGGTGTCGAGATCGTCGAACTGGCTGGAGTCGACGATGTTGCAGCCCTGTCCGGCCAGATAGTTCGAGATCGCCGCAACGATCCCACGCGTCGATTTGCACGCAACTGTCAATACATAGCTCGTCATGTCTCTTCTCTTCTATCCCGAGGATGTCCGCCTGCTTAGATGAAATCGGAGGTCTGGGAAATACCTCCCCCCAGCCATGTTTCGACAGATATTTAGGCAGGATGACGGGCAAAAAGCCGTTCCCGTTGCGTCTTCGAACGGCGTATCCCCGCCTCAGCCGCCGGTTGCCAGCGAAAGCTCTTGTGGCCGTTTCGCCATACTTCCCTCGTTGAACTTCAGGAATCCCACAAGAAGCCAGACGAGCCCGGCCGTCTTCATGGAGAAGATCGCCGTCGAGCCGATCATCAGATTGAGGAAGAGGAAAAGGGAAAGCGCATGGCCGAGGCGTCGCTGATTGACCGTTTCGCCGCCCGGATAGAGCGAGGCGTAGAGCCAGAACAGGATCAGGCCGAAGATGGTGGCGCCATAGATGATGTAGACATATCCGCTGTCGAAAAAGATGCCGACCTGATCGAGCTGCAGGCCGATCGTGCTCTGCAGATCCATGCCGAGGAACGCTTTCACCGTGCCATTGATGCGCCCGACGAAATTATCGCCCGTCACGCTCGGCTCGAGCGCGTGAATGACGAAGCCGACTACGATGATCCCGGGCATCGTCAGCAGGTCGAGCGTCTTGGGAAGCCATGGATAGATGAAATAGCCGGCAACGCAGACGAGGCTGAAAATCAGCATCGTGCGCGTGTCATTCGTCAGCAGGATGAGCACGACCGTCGAGAAGAATAGCAGACGGTCGAATAATCCCAGGCGATTGGAAAAGCTGATCAGATACAGCACCATCACGCCGCAGAAATTGGCAAGCGAGACCTGCTCCAGGAAGATGGAGGACGATCGGTGGTCGATCAGGCCGAAGGAGAACCGGCCCTCGAAGCCGAGCGCGCCGCGAAACAGGCCGATATCGCTATAGGTCGCCGGCGGCACGCCGCGCGTATTCTGGAAATATTCGGCCGGATGGAACAGCGCGACATATTCCTTGACCGAAACGATTTCCAGGACAAGCACGGCAAGCACGATGAAGCATGAAATCTTGAATGCGAGCTTGACGGTGCGCTCGTTGGCCAGCCGCCCCATGATCGAAAAGGCGAAGATGATCATCACATTGCGGAGATGATCGATATAGGCCTGCTTGTTGATGGCGATGACGAAGATCGTCAGCACGATCGTCAGCAGCAGGTAAAGGAGCGGCGCTATGTCCTCCTCATATATGCCCTTCGCCAGCAGATAGGTGAAAGCGGCGACCTGCAGCAATATTTCGGACAAGACGACCGCGCTCGGCGTCAACGGCGTGATATTGTGATTGATGAAGGCCAGGATGCAGTTATAGCAGACCGCCAGCAGCGAAATCGTGAGAATGACGAAATTGATCGGCTGCTTTTCGCCTGAACGTTGCATGAGATATCCGAGGTCGTGGCGTCTTCACTGGCCGCCGCAACATATCAGCCCGATGATTCGCGACAAAGGGCCGGGTTGCCCGTCAGCGGTCATTTCGTCGGCCTGACCAGCGCGCATGAGGTCGCCAGCGATACTTTTCGATTGAGCCCCTCGGCAAGAACCTTCATCTGCGGCTTGTCGCGGCCATTGCGCGGCTGGACGTTGAGCGGTTCTTCCGGCGGCCACCAGTCACCGGCAGCCCAATAGGTCCAGCCGAGCCAGACGTCGCTGTTGACGTCCATGATGTCGAGCATCTGCTTCAGGCCATCGAGGCAACCATCATTGGCGGCGACGCCGAATTCGCCCAGAAATCCGCGTTTGCCGTTCTTGCGCAGCCAGTCGGTGACGTCGTTCATGCCCTTCACGGCATTGTCGGCGCCATCGCAGACCGGATGCGTGCCGGAACTGTCGGAATCCAGATATTGGTGAAGTTCGAAGGCATAGAAATCAAGCGGATCCTTGACGCCGAGCATGACCGTTCCGTTTGCGCCACCACCAAGCACATCGGCCGACCAGCTGTGTGCGCCCGTCCAGTTCGTTCCGGGCACGAGAATGAGATTGCGAGCGCCGACGGTACGGATGCTGCGGATCGCGGTATTGGCAAGTTCGAGCCAATCGGGCGCCTTGAGATCGTGCGGCTCGTTCATCAGGCCGAAGGCGACGCCCTTCCGATTGGCGAATTCGACTGCAAGCCGCGCCCAGAAATCGCCGAAAGCAAGATCGGTCGCGGGAGGCTGCTTGAGCTGGGTCTTGTCGTAATAGGCGTAATTGTGCGGATCGAGAACGACCGACATTCCATGTTTCTGGATGAGGTCGACGGCATCCTTCAGGCGTTTCATCTCGTTCCCGTCAAACGGCGCCCCTAGCACCGGCTGCAGCCGTTCCCAGCGGAAGGGAAGGCGGATCGTATTCATGCCTTTTTCGGCGAAATAGCGCACGGTCTGTTCGGACGGATAGGTGTAATTGACATTGACGACCCCGCCGCGCTCCCCATACTCAGCCCCGGAGAGATTGACGCCGCGATAGCACAGTTGCCCAGCCGCGAATGCGCCTCCAGCGTCCGTCGTGAAAGCAAGCATGACGGCCGCCGCCAGCAGGCGTCGCAGAGATTTCGTCATCGATGCGGTCATGGCATGTCCCTGTCTTCCACGCGGCTATGGCTTTTCATAGGAAGTATGGTGTTGAGCAATGATGAAAGGATGGGTTGCGTTGATGCCCGTGACGCGATTTCCTGAAAGCGTCCTTAATGTTCCGTTAGCCAAACCTTTCTAAACTTCAGGTGTCTGCTGCGTGGAATTCGCCCGCGAAGCACTGAAAGTCTGCAATGAGCTCAATGGAACGAAGCCAGCGATCGGACCGACTTGCGGGTTGGCGCGACACCGAGCCGTCTGATGTACGGCGCGATGGCGTGCGCCCGCGCAGTCCTGTCTTGCGCCCTCGGGATTTCGTTGTCGCAGCCGAGCCCGTAGCACATTCCGAAGAGCCCAAGGCGCCTATCGCGGATGCCGCCGTTTCGCAAAGAGCGTCGAATCGATCCGATGGAGAGGAGCCGGTGGTTCCGCGCCCCATTGCCGAGCCGATTGTTGCTGTGGCGATGCCGACCGTCGAGCAGGTTGCGGTTCCTCCGGTGTCTGCCGCTGCTCCGGCAGCATCGGTACCGGCGGCAAAGTTGCCGTTGCTCGATCTTCGATCGGCCATCGCTTCGATCTGGGCGAAGAAGCTTGTAGTTCTTGCCCTGGCAGGCGGCGGTGCTGTGCTGGGCGGCGCTGTCATTCCCCTTATTCCGCAGAAATTCACCGCCGAGACCAGCCTCTATTTCGACCCCCGCCCGGTCGGAGGCTCCGATTCCGCCCAGCAGGCTCCGACGCCGCCTGAATTGATCACCACGATGATCGAAAGCCAGACGCAGATTCTGTCTTCGGGCAAAGTGCTCGGCCGCGTCGTCGATGCATTGAGGCTCGATCAGGACCCGAAATTCAATGGCGGTGCCACCGGCGAGGCGGCAAAATATGTGGCCACGGCCGCCCTGGCGAAAGCCGTTCAGATCGCCCGCGAAGCCAGTACCTATGTCGTGACGGCGAAAGTGACGACAGGCGATCCGCAGAAATCGGCCGGGATCGCCAATCAGCTCGTCACCTCCTTTCTGGAGGAAGAGAGCAAGGCGGCGTCGAACAGCTTCAAGAGCAGCAATACGGCGTTGGATAGCCGCCTCGAGGATCTGCGCCAGCAGGTGCTCTCAGCCGAAAAGGCTGTCGAGACCTACCGCGCCGACAACGATATGGTGGCCGTCGAGGGCAATCTGATTTCCGACAAGCGCCTGACCGCGCTGAACGACCTGCTTGTCACCAGCCAGCAGAAGACGATCGAGGCGAAAGCCCGAGCAGATGCAGCCGGAAAGCTCAGTTTCGAGGAAGTCGTCTCCAACAATCCTTCGTCGGGGGTGACGTCGACCGCATTGAGCAGTCTGCGGCAGCAATATGCGACGATGGCAGCCAATGTCGGAAGCCTGCAAAGCCTGCTCGGCGCCCGCCACCCGCGCCTGCTTGCCGCGAAGTCCTCGCTGGAAAGCCTCGCCGCGGAAATCCGGGCAGAGCTGCAGCGGCAGATGACCTCGGCCCGCGCCGATTACGAGCAGGCGCAGAAGGCCGAGCAGGATATCGCCAAGGAACTTGCCGTGCAGAAGGCCTCGCAGGTCAATACCTCGGGCAAGCTCGTCAGCCTGAACGAGCTGCAGCGCAAGGCGACCGCGGCGCGCGATCTTTATGAATCGCTTCTGAAACGGTCCGGCCAGGCGAGCGATGCTCACGATCTGTCGCAGAGCAATATCCGCGTGATCTCTGAGGCGGAAGCGCCGCTGAAGGCCGATGGGCCGAGCCGCAAGGTAATGATGGTGGCCGGGCTTATCGCCGGAGCGATCTTCGGTGCCGGTCTCGGCATGGCGTTTGCCATTCTCATCGGTCTGTTTCGGCATCCGGTTATCCGCAGCTATTTCGGCAAGTGACCGCCGTTCCATCTTTTCGTTTCGGCGGCTTTTTCAGCATTGAGGATGCAATTGCGCGCCGACTGTTCTAAATGTAAATCGGCGCTGCAGATGATCGGATCTTGCTAATGGAAGCGCGATCTGCTCATTGCGCGTTGTATGATACTTTGTGAGACAATCTATGCGAGAAAAGCGGTGCGCTGCTCCGATGACTGGCGCCAGGGAAAACTGACCGATGGTGCCCGCGGATAAACTCGTTCTGCCGTTTCTGGCTTTGCCGCGCTCTACCAAGCGCGCGCTTGCGCTGCTGGTCGATGCCAGCCTGTGCGTACTGACGGTCTGGTTTGCTTACTGTCTCCGCCTCGACGATTGGGTCATTCTCGAGGGCGTCGAGTGGCTGCCGGCCATCGTCTCCCTTCTGCTCGCCATTCCGATCTTCATCGTTCTCGGCCTTTATCGTGCGATCTTCCGCTATGCCGGTCTTTCGGCGTTCGTGACGGTCGTCAAGGCGGTGGCGATCTATGCGCTCGCCTTCATGACGGTTTTCACCGCGATCAGCGTGCCGGGTGTGCCGCGCACGGTCGGTATCTTACAGCCGCTGCTATTGCTGATCGCGATCGGCCTGTCGCGCATGTGGACGCGCTACTGGCTCGGTAACGCCTATCAGCGCCTTCTCAACCGCAATCAGCTTGGCAAGGTGCTGGTCTACGGCGCGGGTGCTTCGGGACGCCAGCTTACAGGCGCCCTTGCCAACAGCGCCGAACTGAACGTTGTCGGTTATCTCGACGACGATCGCAATCTGCATGGCAGCATCATGGGCGGCCTGCCGATCTACGATCCTGCCGATCTGCCGGCGCTCGTGGTCTCGGGCGAGATCAAGGGCGTGCTGCTGGCCTTGCCGAACGCCACGCGGCAGCGGCGCAACGAAATCCTCGAAGATATGCGCAAGGCCCGCGTCACCGTGCGGACCATGCCCGATCTGACGGCGCTTGCGCAGGGCCGGGTCGCGGTTTCGGATCTGCGTGAGCTTGACATCGAAGACCTACTCGGCCGCAACGTGATCGCTCCCGACCGCGGCCTGATCGAGAAGAACATTCGCGGTAAGGTCGTCATGGTCACCGGCGCCGGTGGCTCGATCGGCAGCGAACTCTGCCGCCAGATCCTGAAGAACGGCCCGTCCGCCCTGCTGCTGATCGAGCAGAGCGAGTTCGCCCTTTACGCCATCCATGGCGAGCTGGAGAAGACGGCCGCTTCCGCCGGTTATGCCGATATACGGATCATTCCCTTCCTGGCGTCCGTGCGGGATGGCCACCGGATGAGGCAGATCATGCAGGCCTGGCGGCCGAAGACCGTCTATCATGCCGCCGCCTACAAGCATGTGCCGCTCGTCGAATACAATCCCGCCGAGGGTATCCGCAACAATGTGCAGGGAACGCAGATAGCGGCCGAGGCTGCGCGCGATCATGGTGTCGAAAATTTCGTCCTCATCAGCACCGACAAGGCCGTACGCCCGACCAACATCATGGGTGCTAGCAAGCGGCTGGCGGAAATGGTGCTGCAGGCGATGGACGCCGATCGCAAGCCCGGCACCGACAGTACCAATTTCGCCATGGTGCGCTTCGGCAACGTGCTAGGCTCCTCCGGTTCGGTCGTGCCCCTTTTTCGCCAGCAGATCCGCGACGGCGGGCCGATCACACTCACGCATCCCGATATCACCCGTTATTTCATGACCATTCCCGAGGCGTCGCAGCTTGTGATCCAGGCGGGCGCGATGTCGGGCGGTGGCGACGTATTCCTGCTCGACATGGGCGAACCGGTGCGCATTGCCGATCTCGCACGCCGCATGGTGGAACTGTCCGGTCTGACTGTACGGGATCAAGACGAGCCTGACGGCGATATCGAGCTCGAAATCACCGGCCTGCGACCAGGCGAGAAGCTCTATGAAGAGCTGTTGATCGGCGACAACCCGCAGCCGACCAGTCATCCGCGCATCATGCAGGCCAAGGAAGACTTTCTCCCATTGCCGGAGCTGTCGAAGCGGCTTGCCGCACTTGAGGCGGCGCTGGATGAAAATGACATTCCCCTGGCCAGAGCCATGCTGCAAAATCTCGTTTCCGGCTATACGCCGAGCAGCGAAGTGGTCGATCTGGTCTATCGTGAGCGCGAGACGGATCTGACTGTCGACCAACCGAACCTTGATAACGTCGCGCAGCTATAGACGCGCGTCCCGTCACGACACCGGCGCCTCCTGGAGCAACTCCAGGAAAAGTGCGCAGCGGTTTTCCAGTCCGGCTTCGCGCCGCAGCTACCGTTTCATCGCGATGGCGTAGTTCCAGCGGCGCACCTGATCGCAGGTGCGGAACCAATGCGCCGTCAGCCGCAACAGGGGGTGCCGCTTTACGGCGCGGTAATGCACGCGCTTGCCGATCGTGGTATCGGCGCGATGGGGGCTGAAGTCGACAAGATTTTCAAAGGTCGTGAATGTCTCGACGCCGGTGGACCAACCGCGTTCCAGCGCGACGTCATAGGGAAGAAGCATGGGCTTCAGCGTCGTCAGCAGCTTCTTGGCTGCCTTGCGGTTGACGATGTAACAAGCAGCTGAGCCCTGCGGACCATGCATGCAGCGGCCGACAACGTCATTTTCACTGGTTTCGTGGATCGGTTTGAAGCCGACGAGACGATGGTTGACGAGTTTGACGAGACGGGCGCCTTTGGCGCCGTCCATCGCCGCGATCGCGCGCGGTATCAGCCTTTCGTTGAGCTCAACGTCATCTTCGATGATGATCGCCATCCTGTCGCCGCTGGCGACAAATTGCTCGAGGGCGATGAGATGGCTGCGATAGCATCCGTATTCTCCCGGCAGGAGCTTACGGCCGTTATGATACATGAATGAAGGGGGGTGGAAATCGACGCGATCCGCGTCAGCTATGACGCGGCCGTCGACAGCGGGAATGCGGGTAATATGCAGATCGAATTCGACAGCCTGCTTGCAGAGCCGCTCCCAGCGATCACGCGAGCGATCGAGGTTGATGACATAGATGCAAACCTGCTGAGCGATATCGTCAGCGGTCCCGGGATCAGGGAAGGGAGGAACACGATTAATCTGTTCGAGAATGACTGTTACTCCTGCAAACAGAAATCGCGGCGACTGCAACTGAGATGACAATTTCCATACTATATAACATGCTTATTACTTGTCGCAAACGGCTGCCGCACGCCTGTGTTGTATTTGCAGATAAAAGCATTTTTTTTGGTGTAACGTAGCGTGAATGGCCGGCCGCGACTGGAGGGAAGCCGTCGCTTGCGCGGGATTTTGATCGGGGAACCCGTTGGCGCATGACTGCGGCCCCCCTATATCTATAGCATGCGGCGTATGATCGTTGCGCTTGCATCTGCAAAGGAGCGTAGCAGTTCATGTGGGTCAAATCGAAAATCGCCATTGCTGCCCTGTCCTTTGCAGCCTTGATGCCGGCGGTCGCCCTTGCCGACAATCCGCTCCTGCCCAAGCCATATGTCGCTCCCGTCTATCCTTACAAGGACCTTCCCGGGGTTACTGCGCCGAAAATGGCTGATGACGAGAAGTTTCAATGTCATACTGCCACTGTCTACGCGGATTATTTTCACGAGGGACCATTCTATCGTGGCCTGCCGCGCCTCGGTTACGTTTGCGATCAGAATGGTGTCATTTCCAGCAGCACCAGAAAACCGAACTACCAATATTGGCAGTATAACGGCCCGGACAGATAAGCCGCATGCACTTTGCCGATTTAAGCAGCAGCGTCGAGCGCCATCGCAATCAAAGCGAGCGTGGCTTGCGCGTCAATGTCGCTCAGGTTTTGTCATTTTCTGAAAATAAATTTCATGTTTCTCGTAAAATGCGCGAACGTCGTTGACGAATGCGAAAATTTGTCCCAAGCTTACGAAAATAAATTACGTAATGGGAACTCAAAAGCATGCGCGTTGGAATCATTGGGCTGGGATTCCGCCTGGGCTACCTGGGCTATGTCTTCAAGGCGATCGATGAGAGCTTCGAGATTGCTGGCTATGTCGATCCGGCGCCGGCAGGCCTGCCCGGTTTGACCGAACGGGGCATATCGGCCGGGAAGGCCTATGCGACGCCCCAGCAGCTGATTGCCAACGAGAAGATCGATCTCCTGATGATCGGCTCTCCGAACCACATGCATCTCGATCACATTCGCGTCGGCCTCGAAGCCGGCCTCAAGATCTTCTGCGAAAAGCCGATCGTCACGACGATCAAGGACAGTATCGAGCTCGCCCGCCTGATGGCGAAATTCGGCCATGAGCGCCTGAATGTGGGCTTGGTGCTGCGCTATTCGCCGATGTACCGCGATCTCCTGGCCGCCCAGGCCGAAGGAAAGCTCGGCCATGTGGTTTCGATCGAGGCGGCGGAGCACATCGAGCCCTATCATGGCGCCTTTTTCATGCGTGACTGGCGCCGCTACGAACATTATTCCGGCAGCTTCATGCTGGAAAAATGCTGCCACGACCTCGATCTCTACAATGGTGTAGTCGGTGCGCGGCCGGAGCGGGTTGCAAGCTTCGGCGGCCGCAAGAGTTTCATTCCGGAAAACGACCCGGCACGGGAAGGCATCAACGATCTTGAGCTCTTCCATCGCAAGCCGAGCGGCTGGATGGGATCGGACAAGGTCTTCGACAGCGACGGCGATATCATCGATTACCAGGTGGCGATCGTCGAATATGCCAATGGCGTCGGCATGAACTTCCACACCAATCTTAACGTGCCGGATCAGTTTCGCCGCTTTGCCATCATGGGCTCGCGCGGCATGGCCGAAGGTGATTTCATCCGCGGTTACTTCAATGTCCACGAGATGCTGACCGGCAAAAAGGTGATCGAAAACACTTACGCGGCCACCACGCTTTCGCAGCATTATGGCGCCGACGAGCAGATGGCCGCCGATATCATCTCGCACGTCAAGACGGGCCTGCACCTGCCTGTGTCGACCCAGAATGCGCTGGAGGCAGGCATTCTGGCGCTCTCGATGGATGAGGCGCGCATGAAGAGAGCCGTCGTCGATCTCCGACCGATCTGGGACGAGTTCGACGAAGCGCTTCATTCAAGAGCCGCCTAGGGAGGGGCGCGGGATGGGTGTTCAACGCAGCACGATCATCTTCGCCTGGCTCCTGCTTTTTCCGGCTCTCCTCTATGTCACCGTCATCGTCGCCTATCCGCTGGTCGACACGATAATCCTGTCCTTCACCGATGCGTCGTTGAAGAAGGTGACGAATTGGGTTGGCTTCGAGAACTACGCGAAGATCTTCAACGACACCTTCGCAGGCGTCATCGTCCGGACGTTCATCTGGACCTTCTTCTCCGTGTCGATCAAGATGATCATCGGCACTTTAGGGGCGGCGCTCCTGAATTCGGCCGTTCCGGGCCGCGCGCTCTTCCGTGTACTGACCATGCCGCCCTGGATCGTGCCGATGGCGATCGGCATCTTCATGTGGGGCTGGATGTATAATGGCCAGTTCGGCATGATTTCCGGCCTGCTGCAGCGCTTCGGCATCGTCGACAGTCCTGTCGCTTTCCTTGCCTATGGCAGCACAGCCTTCTGGGCGACGATCGTCACCGACGTCTGGATCGGCGTGCCGATGGTCACTCTCTATATGCTGGCGGCCATGCAGGCGATTCCGCACGATCTCTACGAGGCAGCCTGGACGGATGGCGCCGGCCGCTTCTATCGCTTCCGCCGTATCACCCTGCCGCTGTTGGTGCCGTCTCTGGTCACCATGTCGATGCTCTCGCTGATCTCGACCTTCAATTCCTTCGACATCATCTGGATTTTGACCCGCGGCGGGCCGAACGGCGAAACGACGACGATGATCATCGACACGTACCGAACGGCGATCGGCTCCTACAAATATGGCGAGGGCGCTGCGCGTGCGGTGCTGATCTGCATCTTCCTGTCGCTCTTCTGCCTTGCCTATTTCCGCCTGACCAGCCGCTTTTCCACGGGAGCCAAGCAGCGATGAGCCACCCTTCGATGATCCATCGCTACAAGTGGTATGAGCTTATCGGCATTTATGCTGGAATCCTGCTCTTTCTGGCTTTCGTGCTGGCGCCCTTCATCGAAGGGTTCCTAGTGTCGCTGAAGCCGCTTAGCCAGCTCTTTTCGTCGCCTTACCGCTTCATCCCCGAGAACGGCTCTTTTACCGCCTATCGCACGATGTGGACGAGCGTGCCGGGTTTCGGCTGGTATATCTTCAACTCGTTTCTAGTTTCCGGATCGATCACCATCATCGTGCTGATCCTCGTCGTGCCGGCCGCCTACGCCTTCGCCCGTTTCGAATTCAAGGGATCCGGCCTGCTGCTCGGCGCTTTTCTTGCAGTCAAGATGTTTTCCGGCGCCGTGCTGCTCATCCCGCTGTTCCGGCTCATGCGTTCCTTCGGTGTGCTGAACACCTATTTCGCCATGATCGTGCCGGGAGTGGCCTTCATCATTCCTACGGGAATCTGGCTGTTGCACACCTATATCCGCCGCATTCCGCGCGAGCTGGATGAGGCGGCCTATGTGGATGGCGCGAGCCAGCTCTATACGCTGCGGCGTGTCATCTTGCCGATCGCCATGCCCGGCATCGTCGTCGTTGCGATTTCCTCGTTCATCGAGGCCTACGCGCAGCAGTTCATCTATGCTCTTACTTTCAATTCGAAGACGGAATATATGCCGCTGCCGGTTGGGCTCTTTGCCTATTTCGGCCGGCAGGAGGTCGTCTGGAATGAACTCATGGCCGCAAGTTTCGTCGGCATCGCGCCGGCTCTGGTCGTGATCTTCTTCCTGCAACGGTATCTCGTCAGCGGTCTGACCGCCGGCGCGGTGAAGCAATAAAATCAAATCAACCACCAGAGAGAACGGGAGCTTAAACGTGACATTCCATTTCAAGACAGGGCTTCTCGCCCTTGCTTTGCTCGGCTCCACCGCGCTTGGCGCCGTAACCGCCCAGGCGGCCGACAAGGAAATCAGCTGGATCTATTGCGGCGACAGCATCGATCCGATCCATGTGAAGTACATTAAGCAGTGGGAAGACAAGAATCCGGGCTGGGCCGTCAAACCAGAGCTCGTCGGCTGGGAATTGTGCCAGGATAAGGCGACAACACTCGCTGCAGCCGGCACGCCGGTCGCCATGGCCTATGTCGGCTCGCGCACGCTCAAGCAGTTCGCTGACAACGATCTGATCGTTCCGATCCCGATGACGGACGACGAGAAGAAGGCCTATTATCCGGGGATCGTGAATACGGTCACTATCGACGGACAGCAGTGGGGCACGCCGATCGCTTTCTCGACCAAGGCGCTCTACTGGAACAAGGACCTCTTCAAGAAGGCCGGTCTCGATCCGGAAAAGCCGCCGACCACCTGGGCCGAGGAAATTGCCGACGCCAAGACGATCAAGGAAAAGACCGGCATTCCCGGATACGGCCTGTCGGCCAAAACCTTCGACAACACCATGCACCAGTTCCTGCATTGGGTTTACACCAACAATGGCAAGGTGATCGACGGCGACAAGATCACCCTCGACAGTCCCGAAGTTCTGGCCGCTCTCCAGGCCTACAAGGACATCACGCCTTATTCGGTCGAAGGACCGACGGCCTACGAGCAGAACGAAATGCGCGCCATCTTCCTCGATGGCAAGGTCGGCATGCTCCAGGCCGGTTCCGGCGCTGCCTACCGCCTCAAGGAAACGAAGATCAACTGGGGTGTGGCACCGCTGCCGCTCGGTCCGTCGGCCAAGGGTCCGGGCACGCTGCTCATCACCGACAGCCTTGCCGTCTTCAAGGGGTCTGGCGTTGAGGACAAGGCGATCGAATTTGCCAAATTCATCACCTCTCCCGGCCCGCAGGGCGAGTACGAACTCCAGGGCGGTGCCGGTCTTACGCCGCTGCGCCCGTCTCCGATGGTTGACGAGTTCGTCAAGAAAGATCCTTCCTGGAAGCCGTTTATCGACGGCATCGCCTATGGTGGTCCGGAGCCGCTGTTCAAGGACTATAAGGGCTTCCAGAACGCCATGATCGCCATGGTCCAGTCGGTCGTAACCGGCCAGGCCCAGCCGGCAGATGCGCTGAAGAAGGCCGCTGCCGATCTCGAGCAGTATAAATAAGTCTGCAAGTCACCGGGCCGCGCGCGCATCGCGCGCGGCCTTTGGAGCCCTGCCCGCCAGATGGCGGCGCCGCGCGGAGACAGAGTTTGGGAAAGCTGCATCTTAATCAGGTCAAAAAATCTTACGGTCATTTCGAGGTCATCAAGGGCGTGGAGCTCGACGTCGATGACGGTGAGTTCATCGTTTTCGTCGGCCCATCCGGCTGCGGCAAGTCGACCTTGCTGCGCATGATCGCCGGTCTCGACGATGTGACCGGCGGCGACATCAAGATCGATGGCGCCCGCGTCAATGATCTGCCGCCCGTCAAGCGCGGCATTGCCATGGTCTTCCAGTCCTATGCTCTCTATCCGCACATGTCGGTGTTCGAGAACATCGCCTTCCCGCTGCGGGTGGAGAAGATGGCGGAGGACAAGCTCAAGGCCAAGGTCGAGAACGCTGCCCGCATCCTGCACCTCGATAAACGCCTGCAGGAAAAGCCGGGCCAGTTGTCCGGCGGCCAGCGCCAGCGTGTCGCCATCGGCCGTGCTATCGTACGCGAGCCGAAGATCTTCCTTTTTGACGAGCCGCTGTCGAACCTCGATGCAGCGTTGCGTGCCGATATGCGCATCGAGCTCGCGAAGCTGCACCGCCAGCTGCAGGCAACCATGATCTATGTGACGCATGATCAGGTCGAGGCCATGACCATGGCCGACCGGATCGTCGTCTTGAACGCCGGGGAGATATCGCAGGTCGGTGCGCCGCTGGAGCTCTATCATAAGCCGGCCAATACCTTCGTTGCCCGCTTCATCGGCAATCCGAAGATGAATTTCCTGCCCGTCACCTGCACTGGCGTCAGCGATGCGGGTGTGGAGGTGGACTACAAGGGACAGAAGGCCCTGCTGCCGGTGACGCCGCGCGCCGGCTTTGCCGGCAAGCCGCTGACGCTCGGCGTTCGCCCGGAGCATGTCCAACTCGGAGATGGCGATCTGACCTTGACCATCGTGCCGACGGTCGTGGAGCGGCTCGGCGCCCAAACGGTCGCCTATGCCACGGCCGATGGCATCGATGAGAATTTCTGTGCGACGTTGGAGGGCAGTGCGGCCATCCGCATGGACGCCCCGCTCAAGACCGGCATCCGCCTTGGCGATTGCCACCTGTTCGACGAGAATGGCCAGGCCTTCGAGCGGCGGGTGGAACTGGCCGAAATCGACATGGACCTGCTGAACCGGGCCGCCTCCTGACGGGAGGTGGCCTCGGAAGCAATCGGCGGATGGCAGATAGCCCTACCAGACCAAACCGCGAGCCGCCACGTCTTCGACGCGCGTTACCACACCATCGCGATGGAACACCATCTGGTCGAAGAGATTGGAAACGACGCAGGTGTGGTTCGGGATGATGCGGATCTTGTCGCCGATCTCAGGACGAGGGCCGGCGCAGTTCGACAGGTCGAGGACGCCGTGCTCTTCCGATAGCCCTTTGATAATTGCATCGGGATAGCCGACCACCTGGCCATAATCGGCAAAGCCGAGAAGGTCTGAGGTCAGAGCCTTAGAACCGGCATCGATGACGGCACGGTCTTCCGTCGGGCGCGAAACGACGGTGGCGAGGATGTGCATGGCGCAATCCTCTTCCCGGCAATGGCCCGCACGCACCATCGAGCGGTCATTATAGATATAGGTCCCTGCGCGATGCTCGGTGGCGGCCGTGACGAGATGCGCCTCGAAAAGGCTCGGCGTGCCGCCATTGCTGACGATCGGGCATTCGATGCCATCATTCTTCAGCAGCGCTACCGCTTCAAGGAGGAAAGCCTGTGTTGCGGCGGCGTCGTTCGGCTTCGGATAGTTCATCAAGCCGCCGAAGACCAGACCGGGCTTGCCGGCTATATGCTTGCCGAGAGCGGCCGCCTGCGCGGGCGATTGCACGCCGCACCGCGCGCCGCCGGTATCGCATTCCACCAGCACGGTCAGCGGTTTGCGGGCGGCGAACCAGTCGGAGAGGCCATCCACCGTCACCATGCTGTCGGCCACGACCTTGAGGCCGGAAATACGGTCGTTCAAAGCCGAAAGCCGCGCAAGCTTCTCAGCCCCGAGAATATTGAAGGTGATCAGGATATCCTCGAAGCCTGCCTTGGCGAAGACTTCCGCCTCGGTAATCTTCTGGCAGTTGATGCCCTTTGCGCCGGCGGCGACCTGGGCATGCGCCAGTGCAGGGATCTTATGCGTCTTGATATGCGGGCGGAAATTCAGTCCATGCGCATCCATGTAGGACTGCACGCGCGCGATGTTCGCAGCCAGCCGGTCTTCGTCGATGATCGGGCGCGGCGTGGAGAGGTTATCGATCGTGTCGCCGGGCTTGGGGCCGATTTCCAAGGCGATGTCGTGAGCGATACTGGAGGCCATGTCAGGCATTTTTCCGTTCTTCTGCAAAGGGGTCCGCCACCATCGGCCAGATATCCTTTCGCGCGCGGCGGTAGGGCGTGCGCGCCGGATTGTTGGGATAAGGCGTTCCCGCGGAGCAGTAAAGGATCTGCGATGCGATCTTCGAGAAGGAGGCGTAGAAATGATTGGTTGATTTGATGACCAGGATCTTCTTCGTTCCGGGATCGATGTCCATGACGGAAAACAGGCTGGGATCGAAGCTCTGCGCGCGCGTCGAATTCAGGATGATGTCGATGCCATCGAGCTGAATATGCGCGGCATCGCCGAAGGGAGCGAAGCTTTCGCCGAAACGCATCTCCGCATTCGGGACGAGGCGAACGATCTTGACGAGACCGTCGATCGGATTGCCCGTGCCCGGCGCCGATTTCGCACCGAAACGCAGCGGGATTTCCGCGCCTTCGCCGGCCGCCATGCAGATCTGAACGGCCATCGGGTCCCAGATCGTGCCGATCGCCGTATCGGTAGCGCCGCGGTCGAGCAATTCCCGCAGAATGACCGTGGCATCGCCTGCCGTGCCGCCGCCGGGATTATCCCAAAGATCGGCGATGACGACGGGGCCCGAGGCAGCAGCCATCGCCTCGCTCACCGCCTGCTTCTCATCGATCTGCGGCATGATGAAGGTGCCGCGCTTCGAAAAGAGTTCCAGGCCAAGATCGCGGGCGATTGCAGAGCCTTTATCCGGCTTATTATCGGTGACGACGAGCAGCTTTGTGCCCATTTCGGGCACGTCGCCCGCCATGAAGCCGTGAATGACGGAGATGGACAGAATGTCCGCATCGCTCTTTTCCATCGCCTTGATCTTGTCGACGAAGGAGCGCATGGGCTCGCGCGAGGTCGGAAACACATCGATCATGCGGCAGTCGAAGACGGACATGACCGGCTTTACGCGGCCTTCCAGCGTATCGATGGCGATCCGCCAGAGGTCCTCGGCACGATCGACGAAGTCCGTATGCGGGAATTCCTTGAAATAGACGAAGAAATCAGCGGCTGCGCGACGCTTCGCCGTCAGATGGCTGTGGGGATCGAGCTCGGCGCAGACCAGGATATCAGACCCGACGATCTCGCGCACGCGCGACAGGAAATCACCCTCCGTATCCTCGTAACCATCCGCAACCATGGCGCCGTGCAGCCCGAGAACGACGGCATCGACAGGCATCGCCGCGCGCAATTGCTCGAGAATTTCGTCGCGCAGTTCCTCATAGGTACGGCGATTGACAAGCCCCGCCGGGTCAGCCCAGGTGGCGGTGCCCTCGATCACCTCCCAGCCCTTTTCCGCCGCGATGCGACGACCGACGGTGATCGGCGCCGTACACAGCGTCGGCGTTTCCGGATGCATGCCGGGAGGCGCATAGAGAGAGGCTTCGAAAGCGCGCCGATCAACGCAGATGGGGGAGAAGGTATTCGTCTCGGTCGCAAGGGCCGCGGTGAAAATGCGCAACGCTGTCGCCTCTATTCCATGGGATTCGGCAGGTAACCGGTAAAGCCGCAGATCTTCCAGCGTCCCTCGTGCAGGCGGCAATAATAAAGTGTCTGCCACTTCAGAACGTCGATGCCGCCGTCCGACTTCTTCAGGCTGCCGTCGAACTTCTTGCGCACCAGCGCCATACCGCCCTCGATTTCGATGTCTTCGAGCGTCGTGGTGGTAAAGATGGCCGTGCGCGGATCTTCGGCGAAGGATTGGGTGGCGAAGTCGCGCGCCTGGCGCAGCCATTCGTCACGATAGGCCGACAAGGTTGGGAAGGCGAGACGCCATTTATCAGGGCTGACCTCGCGTTTTCCGTCGATGCCGATGAAGCCTTCCTCGACGAAATCACCCGCGACCCTCGACCAGTCGGCGGCAAGAAAAGCATCGATGTCACGCGGAACGAGCATCTCCCAGATCGAATGCCTGGCGGTATCGTTGGCAGGGAAGGGATTCTTGAAAGGATCACGCATAGTATCCGCCGTCATTTAAATTCTTTTCATAATTTGCGATTTTCACTGGTCAAATTCTGCTTTCTATGGTCATTTGTCAACGTATCAAGAAAATAATTTGCAGGAACCGCATGCTGGCCATCACATGTCACGGTTCCGGCGAAATGGGAACGAATGACAAGCCGCATCTGTGCCCGCGCCAGTCCACAGGCGCCGGCGGGATCGAGAAGATTGAGATGGATCGTGTCGCCGACTACGTGTCAAACGTGGGTGAACCAGCGACAAAGGGGGGCTGATGGATATCTTCACGACCATGCAGGACGAGAGGGGCCGGCTTTCACAATCGGAAATCCGTATCGCCGATATCGTCCTCAATGATTTCGAATTCGCCGTTAATGCTTCCATCATCGAGCTGGCGGGTAAGGCCGACGTCTCGCCCCCCACGGTGACGCGCTTCTGCCGGCGTCTGGGCTGCGAGAGCTTTTCCGATTTTAAGGTGCAGCTCGCGCGCACCGCCTATGTGGGCATGCGCTATCTGAAGCCCGAGCCGAAGAGCATTGCCCCGGCCGACGTCGCACAGGACATTATTACCAAGGCGCAGAACGCACTCTTCCTGCTGCATCGCGGTCTGGACGTCGCGGCGATCGAGCGGGCGGCAAACCGGCTTGCCGGCGCCGAGATGATCTATGCCTTCGGCTCCGGCGGCAATTCCTCGATGATTGCGATCGAGCTGCAGAACCGCCTGTTTCGGCTCGGCCTTCGTATTACCGCGAGCTCCGATCACAGCATGCAGCTGATGATGGCGGCTGCCGCCAAGCCGGCGGACGTGTTGATCGGCTCGTCCTTCTCAGGCCGTAACGCCGAGCTGGTGCGCGCTTTCACGCTGGCGCGCGAAGCCAAGATTCCGACCATAGCGCTGACGCAGAGCAACAGCCCGGTCGCCCATGCCGCGGAAATCACATTGCCCGTCGATCTTCCGGAAGGTGACAATATCTATCGGCCAACATCGACCCGCATCGCCTATCTCGCCGTAGTGGACATTCTCGCCAGTCTGGTCGCCTATCGCATCCAGCCGCAGGCCACGGTGACGCTACGTCGCATCAAGCAGCAGCTCGTTGCTCACCGTGATGGCGACGATCGCCAGCTGCTGGGGGACTAGCCTTCAAGACCTGATTAGAGGAAACCATATGAGCAAATCCGTTGCCATCGTCACAGGGGCGGCCGGCGATATCGGCCGTGCCATCGCAAAACGCCTGGCAGACGACCACGATATCATCCTGCTCGTCGATATCGACGAGGCCGCTATGCAGAAGGCGGTGGGAGAGCTTGGTCCGGCGGAACGTTTCGTGCCATTCAAGGCGGATATCACCAGCGACGGCGATGTTGCCGCCATGGCCAAGGTCGCATCGGGATTGGGTGGATTGAGGACGCTGGTCAACAATGCCGGTGCTGCTCGCGCCGTCAGTCTTCAAGATACGACGCCTGCCATATGGCGCGCCGACAATGCCCTTAATCTAGAGGCGGCTTTCCTCTGCTTCCGCGCCGTCGAGGACATGCTGAAGGCGTCGAAGGGGTCGGTGATCAATATCGCCTCCGTCAATGGCATGGCCGTCTTCGGCCATCCGGCCTATAGCGCCGCCAAGGCCGGGCTCCTGCATTTCACCCGGCTGGTTGCCGTCGAATACGGCAAGTTCGGCATCCGCTCGAATGCGGTCGCGCCCGGCACTGTTCGTACTCAGGCCTGGGAAGTCCGCGCTGCAGCCAATCCCAATGTCTTTGAAGAGGCGAAGCGCTGGTATGCGCTGCAGCGCGTCGTCGATCCCGTCGATGTCGCCAATGCCGTATCATTTCTCGCAAGCCCGCTTGCCGCGGCGATCACGGGCGTGTGCCTGCCTGTTGATTGCGGCCTGACGGCGGGGCAGGCGGAGCTCGCCCACACCTTCTCGCAATCCGAACATTACTGACGCACGCCGGCAAAGGGGAACATCATGCAGCCGTCCTCCTATCATCTCGAAAACACCTGGTCGCCCGAAGGCGGAAAGCATGGTCGGTTGACACTGACCCTCTTCAATTTCTCGGATGCGCCTCTTGAGAATTTCCGTCTCGCCTATACGACCCTGACACGCCTCGTTGATCCCCAAGCCTGCGACAACGCCGTCTTCGTCCGCCGCAATGCCAATTTTCATGAGTTTGCGCCGCCGGCAGGCCTGTCCATCGCACCCGGAGGAAGCTGGACGTTCACCGTCTCGGCACTTCACCGCATAGCGCGCCATTGCACCGACGGCGCCAAATCCGCCTATGTGACGCTGGAAGACGGCACGCATGTCACGGTCTTCACTTCGGATCTGTTGCTCGCCGATCACGTCAGCGAGCCGCCGCCGGTCCTGCTGCCGGAAGGCAGGCTTGAGCTTCCCTACGCAATCTGTCCGTGGCCGGCGGAGATCGACGTCAAGCCGGGCGAAGATTTTCCGGTTGCGCTCTACCCGGCCGGGGGTTCCGATGCCGTGAGCATCAAGGCGCTGGCCGCGGCGCAGGCGCTCTTCCGCCGCCTCTTTCCGTCCAATCACATCCCCTTCAGCCTCATCGCTGCGCCACAGGGTAGGGCGCTGCGGTTTGTCGAACGGCCGGCACTGGCCCGCGAAGCCTATGAGCTTTCCTTCTCCGGCGATGAAGTCGTACTTTCCTTCTCTGCCCAGGCGGGCCGCCTCTATGGCCTGACGACGCTGGCACAGCTTCTCGATGGCGCACGGCGCGAGCCCGGCAAGTTCCGCTTCCCCGTATCTGGCGTGATCGCCGACCGGCCGCGCTATGGCTGGCGTGGCTGCCATCTCGACGTCTCCCGGCAGTTCACGCCAAAGGACGACGTCCTGCGGCTACTCGACATTCTCGCCTGGCTGAAGCTCAATATCTTCCACTGGCATCTGACTGACGACGAGGCCTGGCGGCTGGAGATCCGCGCCTATCCGCAGCTGACCACCACTGGCGTGCTGCGCGGGCCGGACGAGCCGCTGTTGCCGCAGCTTGGCAATGCTGCCGAGCCGGTCGGTGGCTTCTATTCGCAGGATGACGTTCGCGAGATCGTCGCCCACGCCACGGCGCTCGGCATCGAGGTGATCCCGGAAATCGACATTCCCGGTCACAGCACCGCCACCCTTGTCGCCCTGCCTGAGCTGACGGACGGGCAGGAGGCTCCCGATAGCTATCATTCCGTTCAGGGCTTCCCGAACAATGCGCTGAACCCCGCCATCGAGCTGACCTACGAGTTTCTCGCCAAGGTCTTCGACGAAATGGTCGAGCTCTTTCCGTCCGAATATATCCATATTGGCGGCGACGAGGTCGCCAATGGTTCCTGGCTCGCTTCACCGCTCGCACGCAAGCTCATGGAAAAGGAAGGCATATCAGGGACATTCGCGCTGCAGTCCTATTTCCTCAAGCGCATCAAGGCCATGCTCACCGAGCGCGGCCGCAAGCTTGCCGGCTGGAACGAGGTTGCCCATGGCGGCGGCGTCGATCCGGAAGGCACTTTGCTCATGGCCTGGGAAAAGCCCGAGGTCGGCATCGAGCTTGCGCGCGAAGGCTATGAAGTCGTGATGACCCCGGGCCAGGCCTATTATCTCGACATGGTGCAGGCCGACGCCTGGCAGGAGCCGGGTGCGAGCTGGGCGGGCACGGTGCCGCCGGCCCATACCTATGCCTACGAGGCCGAGGGCGATTTCCCGGATGAGCTGAAGCATCTCATGAAAGGCGTGCAGGCCTGCATCTGGCAGGAGAATTTCATCTCCCGCGACTATTTCAACCGCCTCGTTTTCCCGCGTCTGCCCGGTATTGCCGAGGCGGCCTGGACGCCGAAGGCGCAGAAGGATTGGTTGCGCTTTGCCGCCATCGTGCCGCTGAGCCCGAAGCTCTAGGGCATGTCACGCAACAGTGTGCAGCGGTTTTGCGACCACGACATGCGCAAAATGAAAGACCTAAAGCGCGGGAAGCGAATCTGAAAGATCGCGATGCGCGGCTCCGTCCTTTGATCACGCTCCAAGCCGCCGAAAGAGATTTTCGGCGGTTTTTTCGCGTCTGGGACGCATTGAGGTGGTGGCTGCGAGGGGGCGGCATGGGATTGCGGCCCGCAGATTAGCCGGCCCGCAGGTTCGCCATATCGGTCGGGAAGAAGCCCGCCCAGGCCATCACGGTCACAGCTGTGATGACGAGCAGATACCACATGGTGACGAAATCTCCGGCCAGCCGCCGGTTCAATGCGGCGAAGAGAAGAGCGACGCTGAAAGCAAGCCAGAGCAGATTGTAGACGTGGTCCATTTTGTTGTTCCCCTTATTCGCCTCACCTCCCTGCTTCAAAAGTTAACCAGTTGGAAGCGGGGAAGCTAGCGCCGTAATGGGATGGAGGTTTGCGCACAGCGCGAAGCGCAGAAGGAGTGATCGGCGCTCATGCATGGCGGGAAGGCCTTCGGTGAGCGGGCCGAGCCGATGAGGCTCAAGAAAATCCGCCGGCACATCCGCCGGCCAGGAACATCTCGCCGCCGCTGCCGTTATCGCCCCATGGCGTCAGCGAGGAGTTGATTTCATGGGCTATTATAGGACAGCAGCCGCATGGGACGGCACCGGATGGTTTTCGGTTACAGCATTGATCGCGCTCAATAGTGAGGAGGCGTGACGATGGGATATGGCGATTGGAACAATCCGGTCATAGTCGATCTCGTCGGCGCCGGGCATTATGCGATCATAACCAATGCGCTCGATGCAGCGAACTGCATGAGCGAGGAATGGCCTGTTGTCAGCGGGCCTGTTGTGGATGAGGCTGTGCTCGTATGCCTCGATGCCGTGCTCGGCATGGCCACCGCCGAGGAATCGCGGAAAGCTTTTCTGGAGGCGGCGCAAGAGGCGGGGCTTAGCGTCAGGCCGGACCTTGGAAGCCTTCACTAGATCGATATGTATCAGAGGGCGTAACGACGCGGCCAGGCCACCCAAAGCGGGAGCGCTCAGATCATCCAAAAGATCAGGCTGAGGATCACGATCACGGCGAGGATGAAACCTATTATCCTCCCGAGCCCTTCATTGACGTTGCCGTTGCCGACGATCAGATCGTACCAGTCGCTCTTGTGATCCATCGAAAATCCCTCAAGGTTTGCTCTATTAGATTAGGTCGATCTATTCTTCGGTAGTCAATGATTTAAAGACGGCCTCAGAGCGGGGTGCCGTCATGTTTCAAGACCAGAGGCAAACGCGCTTCCGGCGAACCGGAACGCGTATTGTAAGCATCTACTATGTCTTGAAATCTTTGAGAAATCCGCGTTTCTCAAAATGGAATGGTGCCCAGAAGAGGACTCGAACCTCCACACCCTTTCGGGTACCAGCACCTGAAGCTGGCGCGTCTACCAATTCCGCCATCTGGGCGACGGACACGCATGTAAGGGGGTGGCCGTCCGGTGTCAACAGGGTTTTTGAAGTTTTAGTGTCAATCGCGAAAAAAGCGGTTGAAGCCCGGGTCAAACCCGGGCTGCGGCCCATGCGCTGATCAGGCCAAGTCCCTGTTCCAGCAGGGCCTTTGCCTCGTTTTCACTCGATGCTTCCACATAGCAGCGCATTTCAGGCGCATTGCCGGAGGGGCGGAAATGGATGATTCGGTTATCCACAAGTGTCACCCGCAGGCCGTCGATGTCGCTCTTGGAAGCGACCGTCGCGATCGGCTTCAGGAAATCCGAAAGATTGGCGTCTGAGGCGCGCAGATAGGCCATCAGCGCTGCGCTGGTTTCCACGGGGAAGTTCTCCAGACGGTCGGCGGCCGCAAAGGGCAGGCGGTAGCTACCGGCGACGGCCGAGAGCGGCTTGCGTGCCTTGGCGGCGGCGTAGAGCGTCGCGAGAATCGGCAGGAAGCTGTCGCGTGTCGGCAGCGGCTCGAAGGGTTTTCCCTCGACGGTGAAACGGCTGGCTGTCAGCGTGCCGCCATTGGCCTCGAAGCCCATGACATTGGCCTTGCCCGCCGCAATGGCCTCGTCCATGCCGGCGATCACATAGGGAGAGCCGACGCGGGTGCGGATAACGGAGTAAGAGCCGGCCGATTCAATGCCGGAGTTAGATGTGACCGGGGTCACGACCACTTGCGCGCCGAGGAAGTTGGCAGCGATGAGGCCGAGCAGATCACCGCGCAGCGGCTCGCCGGTTTCGTCTGCGACTAGTGGCCGGTCACCGTCGCCATCGGCCGAAACGATGGCATCCAGCCCATGTTCCGGCGCCCAGGCTTTCATGAGGCGGATGGTCTCGGCTGAGACCGCTTCCGTATCCACCGGAATGAAGCTCTCGGAGCGGCCGAGCGGCACGACGCGGGCACCGTAATGGGTTAGCACCTCACCGAAGAGATCACGCGCCACCGTGCTGTGCTGATAGACGCCGATGGTGAGGCCGGCGAGGCTGCCTGATGGCAGCAGGCCCTTGTTGCGCTCCAGGAACAGCGCCTCCGTCTCGGCCGTGCGGTTTTCCGCCTCGGCGGGGGTTTCGTCGAGTGCCGAATTGCCAATCGCAAGCGCTTCCTCGCTGATCGCCACCTCGTCGCGCTTGTCGATCTCGCCGTCCGGCCGGTAGAATTTGATGCCATTGCGGTCGGCTGGGATATGCGAGCCGGTGATCATCAGCGAGGCCGCCTTCAGCTGCAGGCCGTAAAGCGCCAGCGCCGGCGTCGGCAATGTGCCGCAGTCGATCGGCGTCAGTCCAGCCCGCTTCAGCGCGCCGATGCAGGTGGCGGAGATCGCCGGGCTCGATTCGCGGAAATCGCGGCCCACGAGGATGAGATCGCCCGGCTTGGCATGGCCGTTTTTCAGCAGGTGGCGGGCAAAGGCCGTCGCGTAGAGCGCGGATGCCCGACCGGTGAGGTCTGCGGATAGGCCGCGAAGGCCGCTGGTGCCGAATTTCAAGCTGCTCACTGGCAATCTCCTAGCAATGATTGCGTTGTTATGGCGCAAGCGGCGACAGCGATCAACTCATCGTGGATCGAAGCGTTCCGGTTGCGTCAGCACTGGTTTTGCCACTGTCAGACCCCAAGTAAGGTGGAGACGCTGCGGCTGCCCATCGGTTCATGGCGTCCGAAACAGGAACTTGTCATGGCTATTTTTCAAAGGATTGCGCTTGGCTGCGCTCTAACGCTCGCCTCACTGTCGCAGGCGGATTTCGCTGCCGCCGCCTCGGATTCTCGGAAGCTCATCACTCCGCCGCGCACCAACACCGTCATCTGCGATTCTCGTGGCTGCTTTGGTTTCGGACAGCGGCAGTTTTACACCCGGCCCGGCCAGCCGCTTCCCATCACGCCGCCCTATGCCGGAGGCCTCAATCGCTATGACAGCCCGCGCGTTCATATGCTCCCGCGTGAAACCTATGCACCGCCGCCGAGGGCTCTCTATCCTTCGCCCGCCCAGAAACTGAGACAGCATCAAACCTGGTGCGCCGAGCGCTATCGCACCTATAATCCCGGCACCAACAGCTATACGACGATCAATAATGGAACCAAGCCCTGCCGTTCGCTCTTCGACTGATGCCTGAGCAGCAGAAGACTTAGCTTTCCAGCGATCCGCGATCGGTATGGCCGAGATCGCGCTCGGGGTCGATGATATCCCGCACCCGCTGCTTCAGTTCCTTCGGGCCGGGGAAGCCGCCGTCGCGCTTGCGCTCCCACAAGAGCTCGCCGTCGATGCGGATTTCAAAGACGCCGCCGGTACCGGGGATCAGCGCTACTTCGCCAAGACTGTCGGTAAAGGTCTGCAGCAGCTCCTGCGCCATCCAGCCGGAGCGCAGCAGCCAGTTGCATTGGGTACAATAGAGAATGGTGATGCGGGGCTTGTCGCTCATTGTCCTGATCCTTCGTTGTTTGCTGAGATCTAGGCTCAACTTTAATCCGCTGCAAGCCAAAGCAATTCCAGGAAAAGTGCCAGGCGGTTTTCCGTCTGGAATTGCGCCAGGATTAGACGGCCGGAGTCGTTCGGCATTTCCGTGGAATGTTGAAGCGCTCTGGCCACTTGCCTCTGCCGCTGCCTCATGCTCATCTTCGGTGGCAACATTGCTCGGGAATCAACGGTATGCGCGTCGCCATTATCGAGAATATGAAGAACACTCCGCTCGGAGCTCTCGGCATAGCGCTGGAGGAGGCCGGAGCCGAGATCGATTGGTTCCGCCCCTGGAGCGGCGAGGCCCTGCCGAAGGAAACGTCATCCTGGGATGCGCTGGCCGTGCTCGGTGGCGAACAGAGCGCCCGCGACGACGACACCCATCCCTATCTGCCGGAGCTGGCGGGTCTGATGCGCCGTTTCGAGGGTGAGGATAAGGCCGTGCTCGGCATCTGTCTCGGCAGCCAGATCCTGGCGCGCGCCTATGAGGCGGAAAATCTCTTGGGCACCGCCCATGAATTCGGCTGGAAGACGGTCGGACTCACGCAGGAGGGTAAGGCAGACCCGCTGCTGGCCGATGTCGGCGACGAATTCACCATCTTCGAATGGCATGGCGACACCTTTACCTTGCCTGATGGAGCCACGCGCCTTGCCGCCAATGGCGTCACGCCGAATCAGGCCTTCCGCATCGGCCGCGCCACCTATGGCACGCAGTTCCACTTCGAAGCCAATGCCGCCGTAGTGGAGCGCTGGCGCGGCGAATTCAGGGAAATCATCGAGCGCAAGGAGCCCGGCTGGCTCGATCGCTATCCGGAGCTTGTGGCCAGGCATGCGGCATCGGCTGAGACGGCCGGCCTTGCGATCGCGCGCGCATGGGTGCGGACGATTAAGGTGCAAGCGGAGCTTCCGCAGGCGGCGGAAGCTTGAGACGCGCACCCAATAGCCCGCGTCGTGTATCAAAAATCATTGAATGGGAGGAAATGACATCATGAGCACGCTGGAACTACCGAGCGAGGGCGGTTGCCGTTGCGGACAGGTGCGGCTGAAGATCAATGCCAAGCCGCTCCTCACCATGGCTTGCCACTGCACAGGCTGCCAGCGCATGACCGCCGGCCCCTATTCGCTCAGCGCCGCCATCCCCTCGGATGGTTTCGAGGTGACGAAGGGCGAGCCTGTCATCGGCGGCCTGCATGGCGACACCATCCATCACTATTTCTGCCCGCATTGCATGAGCTGGCTGTTCACGAAGCTCGAAGGCGTCGACTGGTTCGTCAATGTCCGCGCCACCATGCTCGATGACGTCAGCTGGTTCACGCCCTTCATGGAGACCTGGACGAGCGAAAAGCTCCCATGGGTGACGACACCGGCCAAGCACAGCTACGCCGCGCTACCGGCGATGGAAGAGTATGAAGGTTTGACGAAGGAATACATGGCGGAGGGTTAAGGCTGAGGTGGTTAAGCCCGCTGTCAGAACTGACAGTATTGCGCAAACGGCAGACCATGTCTTTCGACATAGGCATTTGCCTTTGCAATCGCCTCGGCATTTTCGATTAACCAGAGACGCTCGTGCTCAATCTTGCTGACCCGAGCGGCCTTATCTTCAGTGGGAGGTGAGGTACTGCATCTTCGATGCGCTCACTCATCCCCCATCTTCAGCGCAGCAATAAACGCTTCCTGCGGGATTTCGACCTTGCCGAACTGCCGCATGCGCTTCTTGCCTTCCTTCTGCTTGTCGAGCAGCTTGCGCTTGCGGGTGGCGTCGCCGCCGTAGCACTTGGCGGTCACGTCCTTGCGCAGCGCCTTCACCGTCTCACGCGCAATGATACGCCCGCCGATGGCGGCCTGGATCGGGATCTGGAACATGTGCTGCGGGATCAGGTCCTTCAGCTTCTCGCACATGACGCGGCCGCGCTTTTCGGCAGCGGAGCGGTGCACGAGCATGGAGAGCGCGTCCACCGGCTCGGCATTGACGAGGATCGACATCTTGACGAGGTCGCTCTCGCGATAATCGGTCAGGCTGTAGTCGAAGGAGGCATAGCCCTTGGAGATCGACTTCAGGCGGTCGTAGAAGTCGAAGACGACTTCGTTGAGCGGCAGGTCGTAGGTGATCATGGCGCGGTTGCCGACATAGGTCAGCTCGGTCTGGATGCCGCGGCGGTCCTGGCAGAGCTTCAGGATCGAGCCGAGATAATCGTCCGGCGTCAGGATCGTCGCCTTGATCCAGGGTTCGCGGAATTCCGAAATCTTGACCACGTCGGGCATGTCGGCCGGGTTGTGCAGCTCGATCTCGGTGCCGTCGGTCATGGTGAGCTGGTAGACGACGGAGGGCGCCGTCGCGATCAGGTCGAGGTTGAATTCGCGCTCCAGGCGCTCCTGGATGATTTCCAGGTGCAGCAGGCCGAGGAAACCGCAGCGGAAGCCGAAGCCGAGAGCGGCGGACGATTCCATCTCGAAGGAGAAGCTGGCGTCGTTGAGGCGCAGCTTGCCCATGGCCGAGCGCAGGTCTTCGAAATCGGCGGCATCGACCGGGAAGAGGCCGCAGAACACGACAGGCTGTGCCGGCTTGAAGCCGGGGAGGGCCTCGGCGGTCGGGCGCTTGTCTTCGGTGATGGTATCGCCGACGCGGGTGTCGGCGACTTCCTTGATCGAGGCGGTGATGAAGCCGATCTCGCCGGGGCCGAGGCTGTCGACGGCGACCATCTTCGGCGTGAGGACGCCGACGCGCTCGATCTGGTACTTCGCGTCCGTGCCCATCATGCGGATGGTCTGACCCTTGGTCAGCGTGCCGTCGATGATGCGCACGAGAACCATGACGCCGAGATAGGTGTCGTACCAGCTATCGACCAGCAGCGCCTTCAAGGGTGCCTTTTCGCCGCCCGCGCTCTTCGGCGCCGGCAGCTTGTGGACGATGGCCTCCAGCACGTCGGGGATGCCGAGGCCGGTCTTTGCCGAAATCAGCACGGCGTCCGATGCGTCGATGCCGATCACTTCCTCGATCTGGTCCTTGATGCGGTCGGGTTCGGCCGCCGGAAGGTCGATCTTGTTGAGGACGGTGACGAGCTCGTGATTGTTGTCGATTGCCTGATAGACGTTGGCGAGCGTCTGCGCCTCAACACCCTGAGAGGCGTCGACAACAAGCAGCGAGCCCTCGCAGGCCGACAGCGAGCGCGAGACTTCATAGGCGAAGTCGACGTGTCCGGGCGTGTCGATCAGATTGAGAATATAGGTCTCGCCATTGTTAGCCTTGTAGTGCAGGCGCACGGTCTGGGCCTTGATGGTGATGCCGCGCTCGCGCTCGATCTCCATATTGTCAAGCACCTGCTCCGACATCTCGCGTTCGGCAAGGCCGCCCGTCGTCTGGATCAGGCGATCGGCCAGCGTCGATTTGCCGTGGTCGATATGGGCCACGATCGAGAAGTTGCGGATATGCGAAAGCGGAGTGGTGGAATTGGTGCTCATGCGCGCCATATAGCAGCGCCGCCCCGCGCCGCAAAGCGGAAAAGCGGGGTTTTGGCGGCTATCTTCACGTTATGTTAGCCTTTTCCGTCCCGCCGCCGACACGTGTGGAAGCGCTCTTGATTCCATTATAAGATCGTGTATTTCTCATATAGTGGAATTTCGAGATGAGAGACATAGAGAATGGCGGATGATGATCTGGAAATGGCGATCGGCGCGCGCATCAAGGAGCTGCGCATCGCTCGCGGCCTGACGCTGGATGAGCTTGCCAATGCCTCAGCCGTCAGCCGCGCCATGATCTCGCGCATCGAGCGGGCGGAGGCGAGCCCGACGGCCTCGCTGCTGTCGCGGCTTTGCGCAGCGCTTGGCCTTTCGCTCTCGGCCTTCTTTGCCGAGGAAGACGAGGAGGTGTCGCCGCTTTCCCGCCATGCTCAGCAGGCGATCTGGCGCGACCCTGGAACCGGTTACGTCAGGCGGGCTGTCTCGCCGCCAGGAACCGAATCGAAGGTCGATGTCGTCGAAGTCATCTTCCCTGCCGGCGCGCGCGTTATCTTCCCGCCGAATACTGCAAGCGCCGGCATGACCCAGCATGTCTGGCTGTTCGAGGGCGAGATGGAGGTGACGCATCGCGACGTCGCCCATCACCTCATGCCCGGCGATTGTCTGTTCATGGGCGTCGGCGATGGCCACGCCTTCCACAATCCCGGCGAGGTGCCGGCGCGCTACAGCGTCATCCTCGATCGCGGCCGTTCATAACATCCAAGGACCTTTTTATGTCTGATATTCGTCTTCTCTCCGCCGCCGAGGCTCGTGCCGCCCTGCCGGATCTTTGCGATGTGCTCACCGATTGCGTCAACGGCGGCGCTTCCGTCGGCTTCATGCAGCCTTATGGGGCAGCCGACGCATTGCCGTATTGGCAGGGCGTGGCCGACAGCGTCGAAAATGGGGCGACACTGCTTTTCGCCGCCGTAATTGAGAGCAGGGTGGTCGGAACGGTGCAGGTGGGCGCGGCGCAAATGCCGAACCAGCCGCATCGTGGCGATCTCAAAAAACTGCTGGTGCACAGCTCCGCGCGAGGCAAGGGGCTTGCTCGGCTGTTGATGGAAGCGGCGGAGCGCGAAGCCGCGCGTATCGGCAAGACTTTGCTGGTGCTCGACACGGCGACGGGCAGCGACGCCGAAGCCATCTACCCCCGCCTCGGCTGGGAGCGTGTCGGCGTCATCCCCGATTACGCCTTGTGGCCGCAGGGCGGGTTCTGCGACACGACCATCTTCTATAAGCGGATTTCCGCGTAATTTCAGCGCGAAAAGGCCGCGAGCGCATCTTCCAGCTTCGAGGCCGGCGCCCAATGCATTGCTTTCCAGCCGAATTGCCGGGCGGCTTCGATATTGGCGGGGTAATCGTCGATGAAGGCGATGTCGCCGGGCGCGATGCCGACGCGCTCGGTCGCCAGCCGGAAGAACTCCGGCGCCGGCTTCTGGTAACCCAACATCGCGGAATAGAAAATGCCGTCGAAATAGTCGGAGAGCCTGAGATTCTCCATCAGATAGGCGGCGCGCATATGCTCCTGATTGGTGGCGAGGAACATCCTCGTTCCCCCGGCCCTCAGTGCGGCGAGGTCCTCGAGCAGGCCGTGGTCCAGGCGAGAGTCATTCTCGAACCAGTAGTCGATCAGGGTTCGGGCGCTAACGTGGGGCGCAATCCTCCCGAGAACCTCCGCAAGCCTCGGCTCCAGCGCATCGCGGCCGGTGACGATGTCTGGCCAACAGGTCTTGAAGAATGCCTCTTGCAGCGCCTCAAGCCGCAAGCCCAGATCGCGTTCCAGATAGGTGAACAGCGGCAGTCCGTCACCCGGGCGGCCATGCACCAGCACGCCGTCGACATCAACCATCAGGAGTTTCATGGCGCCGCCTCCAATTCCTCGAACGTGGGCGGAAGGTGCAGTTGTTTGCAGCAGCATTCAAGGCCACATCCCGCTCTTTTTTCCGGGGCGCGATGCATGTAAGCCTTCGTGTCTTCAGCAGAACAATGCCGGCGATGGAGGAGGGGACGATGCGGGTCATCTATTCAGAGGATCACAAGCTCAGGGATGCGAAGACCGAGCTGCATGATGGCCAGCTCGTCACGCCCTTCGAAGCACCCTTCCGCGCCGAATGGATCCTCGCCGCCGTCAAGGAGGCCGGTTTTGCCGATGTGGTTGCGCCCGATGTTCATGGATTGGAGACGGCGCGCAAGGTCCATGATCCCGCTTATCTCGATTTTCTCGGCGTGGTCTGGGAGCGTTGGGTTGCGGCCGGCTACAAGGGCGAAGCGATCGCCAACTCCTTTCCCGTCAGACGCACCAGCCAGCGCGTGCCTGACAATATCGTCGGAATGATCGGCCATTATGCCAATGCCGCAGACACCTCGATCACCAAGGGATCCTATGAGGCGGCGATCGCATCGATGCGTTGTGCGCTGACCGGTGCCGACTGGCTTCACGCCGGCAACCGCTTCGCCTTCGCGCTCTGCCGCCCGCCCGGACATCACGCCGGCATCGACCTCTTTGGCGGCTATTGCTTCATCAACAATGCCGGCGTTACCGCTCAGCGCCTGCGTGATCATGGCGCGGCCAAGGTTGCCGTGCTCGATGTCGATTTCCATCACGGCAACGGCACGCAGGACATATTCTACCGGCGCGGCGATGTTTTCACGGCGTCGCTCCATGGCGATCCCATCCATGCCTTTCCCTATTTCCTCGGTCATGCCGACGAGAAGGGCGAAGGCAATGGGTTGGGCGCCAACCGCAATTACCCCATGCCGCGCGGCACGCCATGGGAAGTCTGGTCGGCGGCACTCGATGATGCGCTCGCCCGCATCAAGCTATTCGGCGCGGAGGCGATCGTGCTGTCGCTTGGTGTCGATACGTTCGAGCGCGATCCGATTTCGTTTTTCAAGCTGACCTCGCAGGATTTCGTCCGCATGGGTGAGCGCATCGCGGCCGCCGGGCTTCCCGTCCTCGTCTGCATGGAGGGCGGTTACGGCGTGCCCGAAATCGGCCTCAACGTTGCAAATGTGCTGAAGGGTCTCGAAGCTTGAGAGAGGCTTGCATCAAACTGCCTGATCGCAGGATGAAAAGTTTGAATTTGCCAGCATAAGTCTGAGCTTCTAAAAAGCCTCGCCTGATGGGAGAGGTTATGGAACAGAAACTTGCCGAGCGTGGCACGGGTGGCGGCGCGGCCTCGATGCCGCATCCGGACGTTGCTTCATCGACCGGTGGCATTGCCGCCGGCGTGCTGATGTGTGTCATGTCGATGTCGTCAATCCAGTTCGGCTCGGCACTGTCCTCCCCCATCATCCATGCCTATGGGCCGGCGGGCGCGACCTGGCTGCGGCTCGTCTTCGCCTCCATCGCGCTGGCAATCATCGTCCGGCCCAAGATCATGAGCTACAGCCGCTCGCAATGGCTCGGCGTGCTGGCGCTTGGCACCGTATCGGCGCTGATGACAACCTCCTTCTTTTCGTCAATCGCGCGCATTCCCTTGGGCCTTGCCGTCGCTATCGAATTTCTCGGGCCGTTGCTGGTCGCGACCCTCGGCTTCGGGCTCAGCCGCCAGCTTCTCTGGCCGATCCTTGCGGCAATCGGCGTTCTGCTGCTGGCCTATGATGGCGAAGAGTGGGTCGGCAATCTTCCCGGCATCCTCTTTGCCATCGGCGCCGGAGCGGGATGGGCCTGCTATATTCTTTTGACGAAGAAGGTCGGCAATGCCTTTCAGGGTCTTGAGGGGCTTTCCATGTCGCTTCTGGTCGCGGCAGTCGTCTCCACGCCCTTCGGCTATGCCTCTGCGGTCCCCAATCTGACGACCTTCGGCCTTCTTGAAATAGCCGGCCTGGCGCTGCTCGTGCCGCTCCTTCCGTATGTGCTGGAAATGGTGGCGCTCAAGCGCATGCCTACATCTTCCTTCGGCATTCTCATGAGCCTCGAGCCCGCCATCGGCGCCGTTGCCGGTTTTGTCATTCTGTCGCAACCGATGACGCCCTCACAGATGTTCGGCACGGCACTGGTCGTGTCTGCCAGTATCGGGGCGACGGTTTTCGCCACGAAAGCTTGAGACTGGTGGGCCTGAGCCGTCTTTGCTTTGAGTTTGGCACCGGCAACTCCCCCGTCAATCAGGGGCTTGAAGCCTGGCGATCTGGGGTGCAACGATTGCGATGAACAGTCCCGGATCGCCGAAAGCTCTCGCCGAGAGCATTGCCCCATGAACCGAGGCCATCAGCATTTGCGCCTCTTCCTCAGGTCGCTTGTCCAGCTGGAAGAGGCCATTCTCGGTTCCATCCTGCAGCACCGACGTAAGCCATCCGGCGAGGCTATGAAAATGACTACGCACCTTACGTGCGACCTCTTCCGGCAGCATCTGCATCTCGCTGGCGAGCATTGCGCAGACACAGAAGGGCAGCGAGGCGTCCCGAATGCATGAGTGCCAGTAGTTCACATAGGCCTGCAGCTGTTCCGCAGGGCTCGAGATCCCTTCGCGCAAAGACTTCAGACCCGCTTCCGTCTGCTGCCTGTAACGGTCCACCAGCACCGAAACCAGTTCGGCCTTTGTCGGAAAGTGATGGTGGATGCTTGCCTTCCGAATGCCGATCGCAGCGGAGATGTCGGCATAGCTGAAGCCATTGTAGCCTCCGGCCACGATAAGAGCCTGGGCGATGTCGAGAATTTTTTCTGAAGTGGAAGCTATTGATTTCATGTCGCTGCCTACCTTTTAGTAGGCTGGTTGTCAAGATTGTCGCACCACTTCTGGCTCTCACGAAACGGTGTTCGAGCGTCGTGTTGACTCGGTGAGTTTATCTTCCTACTAGTAGGTAGACAAATACAAGGAGCCTACCGATGCAAAGCCGCATTTCACCCCAGTCCAACTGGCTGCAATCCTACTATTTTACACGTGCCCTGTTCTCGATCGTCTGGATTTCAGCCGCGATCGTCCTCAGCACGAAACCGCCATCCGTCGCGTTTCTGCTGGTTATCTATCCTGTATGGGATGCCCTCGCCAATTTGGTCGACGCTCGGGTTAACGGCGGCCTGAAGGTCAATCCGTCCCAAACATTGAATGTTGTCGTCAGCATCGTCACGGCGCTCGCCGTTGTCGTAGCCACCTACAATAGCACCTATGCCGTTCTGGCCGTGTTCGGGGCTTGGGCGATCCTCTCGGGCCTGCTGCAACTCTATACCGGCGCAAAACGCTGGCGTACCTATGGCGCTCAATGGGTAATGATCTTGAGTGGTGCGCAGTCGGCGCTTGCTGGCGGTTTTATGCTCAGTCGATCCCTCGGCACGGTCGCGCCGACGATTTTGGATATCGTTCCTTATGCGGCATTCGGAGCCTTCTACTTCCTGCTCTCCGCAATCTGGCTTGCGGTTGCGGCCCATCGCAAAGCACAGGCATAGGCGCTGCCTCATCCTGCGGCAGCGTGTCTGAAATGACCTGCTGCCGTCGATCGCCGGCATCTGCCGCCGAACTCGGCATTTCCATCGTCTGTCTTAAACCGTCTTCTGCGCGGGATCGTCCAGCGCCGGATTATAGAAGAGCGAGAGCGTCAGGCTCTTGGCGATGCGTTCGGCTGTCGCCATGAACCAGGCTTTGGCCTCCGCCGAAGGTGCGATATCGGCAAGCGTTTCGGAGAAAAGCGCCAGCCACTCAGGAAAGAGATCGGCGCTCATTCCTCCGACGCCGAGATGCGCCTGCACCGGTTTGCCGCCATAGGCGCCGTTCTTGAAGGCGACGGAGGACCAGAAGCGTTTCATCTTCTCCATGTGATCCGGCCAGCGTCCGGCAAGGCGTCCCTCGAAGACTGGCCCGAGCCGGCGATGCGCCTGAACGCGTCCATAAAATGTATCGACCAGCCTGTCGATGAAGGCAGCATCGATGCCCATGCGCGCCATTTCCGCCTCGGCTTTCTCGCGAATGCCGGCGAGGTGAGCTGCACGGGCCTGTAGTTCCTGTTCCATAATAGTCTCCTGGCTCGGGCTAGGCGTCGCCGCAAGCCGCATCTGTCTCCATCTATGTAAGCAATTTGCCGGCTAGGCCAAGCGTCATCGGAATGTTGCGGCAATCTGTCAAACCATCTCGCGATTTGCTGATGTTATCGCGATAAACCGTGAATTCTTCGGCGCGCAGCCCACACGGCGACACATCCGCGCTTGACCAGCGCAATCACTGACTTTAGATTTAGAATAATTCTAAAGTCATAAGGTTGCCACCGATGCTGCTCGGCCTGTTTCGCCCGTCCAAACGTCCTTTCACCTCGCTTTCCGAACAGGAGATCCTCGCGATCGCCATTGCGGCGGAAGAGGATGATTCCCGCATCTATCTTGCCTATGCAGATACGCTCCGTCCGCACTATCCCGAGTCCGCCAAGGTTTTCGAGGATATGGCCGAGGTCGAGGACAGCCATCGCAAGACGCTGATCGATATGCATCGCCGCCGCTTCGGCGAGCGTATCCCGCTGATCCGGCGCGAGCATGTGCATGGCTTTTATGAGCGCAAGCCGGATTGGCTGCGCAAGAACCTCTCCCTCGATGCCATGCGCAACGAAGCCGAGGCGATGGAGCAGCAGGCCTATAATTTCTATGTCGAGGCGGCCAAGCAGGTGTCCGATGCCTCGACGCGCCAGCTTCTCGGCGATCTTGCGCTTGCCGAGCAGGGTCACGAAGACGTCGCCCGCATGCTGGGCGAGAAGCATACGCCAGAAGAGGTCAAGCACGAGGAGGATGCACAGGCACGCCGGCAATTCGTGCTGACCTACGTGCAACCGGGTCTCGCCGGGCTGATGGATGGTTCCGTCTCGACGCTCGCACCAATCTTTGCCGCCGCCTTTGCCACGCAGCAGACATGGCAGACCTTTCTTGTCGGCCTGTCGGCATCGGTTGGCGCGGGCATTTCGATGGGTTTCACCGAGGCGGCCCATGACGACGGCAAGATCTCCGGCCGCGGTTCGCCGATCAAGCGCGGCCTTGCCTGCGGCATCATGACGGCGCTTGGCGGCCTCGGGCACGCCTTGCCCTATCTCATTCCGCATTTCTGGACTGCGACGATTACTGCGGCCGTGGTTGTTTTCTTCGAGCTCTGGGCCATCGCCTTCATCCAGAACAAGTATATGGAAACGCCGTTTCTGCGGGCTGCCTTCCAGGTCGTCCTCGGCGGCTCGCTTGTGCTGGGTGCCGGCATTCTGATCGGAAATGGGTGATGCACTCGGCATAGCCGACGAAACGATCCGGTGAATCGTTTCGCGCGTCGAATGCCCTGAGCCCAAGCGAAGGGCCGGCGGTAAGGGGTAGACAATGTTTGTCGCCCTCGGAAGGGGCGAGGACATTCTCAGATCACGAAATGTTAAAAGTCGGAACGCCTTCCACTGCCATCGGTTAGCAATACGAGGCCGCTCTTGGCCTCGTATGCAAACCAAAGGAGATGATCCAATGGCAAACCAAGGTGGAACCCACGAGCAGCATGTGAAGGCTGGCCAACAGAGCCACAAGAACATGGATAACGACAATACGCGGAATGCTTCGTCCAGCGGCTCCCGCGAGCAGCACTCTGGCGGCTCGCGCGGCGGCACCCACGAGCAACACGTTAAGGCAGGCCAGCAGAGCCATAAAAACAGCTGACGTTCGTGGTGATGACCAATTCGCCCTTGCATGAAAGCAAGGCGCGTTTCATACATGATGAAAAAACGAAAGGCCGGTCCGAGGGGCCGGCCTATCTGCGTTGAACAATTTGGCTTTCGCTTACTTGACGGCGCCGACGAGGACGTCGTTGCCGTTCTCGATGGTAACCCAGCGGCCGGCATTGAAGCTCGCTTGGCGCTTCAGATACGAATAGGGGGTCTGGTTCCAGACTTTGATCTCGTCTTCGAGATTGTCGAGGATGAAATCGCCCTGCTTGGTGCGCAGCGTCAGCACCGCATGTCCCTCGCCATCGGGCTTGCGTACGACCGTCATCAGCAGATTGGATGCGGAAATGCCGCTCTGCATCAGCATCCTGCGCTTCAGAAGGGCAAAATCCTCGCAGTCACCGGCGGTTTGCGGATATTCCCAATATTCTTCCTGCCCGTAGACTTCCATGTCCGTCGCCGGATGGATGGTCTTGTTGACGCGCAGGTTGACCTGATTGACCAGCGCCCAGGCGGCGGCATTCATGTCGACAGGGCCGATATTGCGGGTCGGGCCGCACTCGTCGGTATGTCTCTGACAAAAGTCATAATGCCCGATCGGCTGGGAGGTCACGTTGCCGACGGTCATCGAAGCGCCCTGCTGAGGTGCTGGCATCGCCGCCGACGACATCGCAACTATAGCAGCGAAGGCAATCAACAAGCCCTTTATACGCACGCCCACTATCCTTGTATCGTCCCTGCATTTGTTAACAAATTGTTAATGTAGGGGGGTGCGCGAAGTCAATCGTTACTTAAGTGTTAACGCGGGAACCGGCTCATATGGTTAATTTCGGCACAATCAAGGGAGTAGTTGCCACAATCCTCTGCTGCCTGTGATTATGCGGGCGCGGGCATGCGGCGGCGGCCAAAGGAGGCCGCGCGCTAAGAAGCCTGCAGGTATCTACTTGTTTTCACGGCGTATTATGAAGCGCCAACGTCTCGGCCACAGCGAGCATGCGCTCCAGATCCTGCGGTCGCGACAGGCGGTGATCGCCATCGCGCACAAGTGTTAACACCACATCGTCGGCCGGCAGGTGCTCAACCAGCTTTAACGAATGCGAAAAAGGCACGTCAGCATCCTCCATGCCCTGCAATATATGCACGGGGCAGCCGGTCTCGATGATGCCGGTGAGCACGCGATTGGCCCGGCCGTCCTCGATGAGCGCGCGGGTGAAGATATTCGGCTCGGGGCTGTATTCCGAAGGCTCGTCAAAATAGCCGCGCTCTGCCAGTGAGCGCCGCTCGACGTCGGAAAGATTGGGTTCGATGAGGTCGATGGTGAAATCGGGCGCGGGCGCGATCAGCGCGAGGCCTGCAATAGTGGGCGCTTTCTTGCGCTTGCGCAGTTCCTGGATGGCCCTGAGCGCGATCCAGCCGCCCATCGACGAGCCGACGAGAACGATCTTCTTCGGCTTGGTATGGTCGATGACGGCAAGCGCCTCTTCCAGCCAGCGCGAAATCGTGCCGCTGGTAAACTTGCCGCCGGATTGGCCGTGACCGGAATAGTCGAAGCGGATGCAGCCGATACCGAGCCGCGCGGCCAGCGCATCCAGTTCCAGTGCCTTGGTTCCGCTCATATCGGATCGATAGCCGGACAACCAGACGAAGCTGACATTCCTGTCGCCCTTGCCGGCAGCGCGCTGGATGATGGCGATCTGGCGCTCGCTGTCGCCCGTGCCAACGGGCAGGAAGGTCGGTTGGATCGTTGCGGTCTCGGACATGGAAAGCTCCCGGATTTTCTGCCCTATAAAACAGATTCGCGCTCGCGTGACCTGAAAAATCCTCGATCTTTTTGCCGGGGTCACTATATAATTCCCGAAGATACTGTGTCCTTCGCGCATCTCGCGCTTCCGCGACACTCTATTGACACGCGGGAGGTGCTTTTTTCCTGCTGTCATGCTATTGACTTCAACACAGCTTTTACGACATTTCCGTCAGTTGCGCCGACGGGGAGTGAGAGGCTGCAGCTATCCGAAACAATTCGTGGAGAATACGACCATTCGCAGACCCTTTAAAACCGATGCGCCCGTAAAGGACGGGCCACGTTCCAACAGGGAAATTCGCGTTCCCAAAGTTCAGCTCATTACAGCTGACGGCCAGAATTTGGGCGTTGTGCCGATCGACCAGGCATTGAGAATGGCAGAGGAGGCCGGTCTCGATCTGGTGGAAATTTCCCCCAATGCCGAAGCGCCTGTGTGCAAGATCCTCGACCTGGGCAAGCTGAAATATGCCAACCAGAAGAAGGCCGCCGAAGCGCGCAAGAAGCAGAAGATCGTCGAAGTCAAAGAAATCAAGATGCGCCCCAACATCGACACCCATGATTATGAGGTGAAGATGAAGGCGATCGGCCGTTTCTTCGAAGAAGGCGACAAGGTGAAGGTGACCTTGAAGTTCCGTGGCCGCGAAATGGCCCACCAGGAACTCGGTATGAAGCTTCTTCAGCAGGTCAAGGAAGATACGCTCGAGATTGCCAAGGTGGAGGCCGAGCCCAAGCTCGAAGGCCGCCAGATGATGATGGTGCTTGCGCCCAAGTGAGGCGCGAGCGGAGTTAAGAGGTCGGAGCCGTCCCCTGGACGGCTTTTTCCTTTTCTGAAACAGAGTCGATGCCTGTCATCGATCTGCAAAGATTCACGCGTCTGGGCCGTTGCACTTGAAGGCAAGTGCGGTTATAAGCGCGCGTCCGAACTGACCGGCAGGGCATGCCGTGGCAGTTCAGAATGCTGGTGGAGCGGTTCGTCACCGTATCCGCCGTTCAACAACAAACGCTCCGGCACCTTGTTGCAGCCCGGTCAATTCCGGATCTGTGGGAAGGGCTTTTAAGCAAAGCAGGCCAGGAAGCATCGAAGGAGTAGCAAAATGCCCAAGATGAAGACGAAGTCCTCTGCCAAGAAGCGGTTCAAGATCACCGCATCCGGCAAGGTCAAGGCAGCCGCTGCTGGCAAGCGCCACGGCATGATCAAGCGTAGCAACAAGTTCATTCGCGATGCCCGCGGCACCATGGTTCTCGCAGAACCGGATGGCCGTAAGGTTATCAAGAACTACTTGCCGAACGGTCTCTAAGACTATTCGTAACGCTATAGACTAAGGAGATCATGAAATGGCACGCGTAAAAAGAGGCGTTACCGCCCACGCCAAGCACAAGAAGGTTCTGAAGGCAGCCAAAGGCTTCTACGGCCGTCGCAAGAACACCATCCGTACCGCCAAGGCCGCCGTCGATCGTGCAAAGCAGTACGCTTATCGCGACCGCAAGGTTAACAAGCGCAACTTCCGCGCCCTCTGGATCCAGCGCATCAACGCTGCCGTCCGCGAGCATGGCCTGACCTATGGCCGCTTCATCGACGGCCTGACCAAGGCTGGCATCGAAGTTGACCGCAAGGTTCTTTCCGACATGGCAATCCATGAGCAGGAAGCTTTCGGCGCGCTCGTCGTCGCTTCGAAGAAGGCACTTGAATACCTCAAGGAAGCCGGCACGAAGAACGAGTTCGAAGCAGCCGTTAACTAACGCTGCCTCGCACGTCTTTCGTAAATTCATTATGAAACCCGCGCTGGCGAAACCAGCGCGGGTTTTGTGTTTTGCAGCATATGCTTTTCCATCGTGTCAGGCTGTCTTGTTGGGCGAGGCTCGAAAATGGGTCGCGCATCGGGCGACAAATACCAAGGACCGCATTCTTGGCGTGTTTTTGTCATTTGCCCGGTTGATTGGCCGCTTCCACATGGGTAGTGATCTGCAGCGCCTCATCGTTGCCACAAGCAGTCTGATGTGGGTGTTCATCCATTATTCCGCGGAATGAGCGGCGTCCAAGCCCGCCGCCCGCAAGGCAGGATCAGATGACGGAACTCGTAACACTCGAAACCCAACTCATGGCCGAGGTGGCTGCGGCGAACGACGAGCAGGCGATCGAAACGGTCAGGGTTGCCGCGCTCGGCAAGAAGGGCTCGGTTTCGGAACTGCTGAAGACGCTGGGCTCTATGTCGCCGGAAGAACGGCAGACACGCGGCGCAGCGATCAACGCGCTGAAGAACGCCGTCACCGACGCGATCAACGCCCGCAAGAGCGAGCTGCGCGATGCGGCGATCGAGGCGAAGCTGAAGGCCGAGACCGTCGATGTCAGTCTGCCGGTCCGCTCCTCGCCGGCCGAGCGCGGCCGCATCCATCCGATCAGCCAGATCGTCGACGAAATCACCGCCATCTTCGGCGACATGGGCTTCTCGATCGCTGAAGGCCCCGATGTCGAGACCGATTATTATAACTTCACGGCGCTGAATTTCCCGGAAGGGCACCCGGCCCGCGAAATGCACGATACCTTCTTCTTCCAGCCGGATGAAAAGGGTGAGCGCAAGGTGCTGCGCACGCACACCTCGCCGGTGCAGATCCGCACCATGGAAGCGCAAAAGCCGCCGATCCGCATCATCATCCCCGGCAAGACCTACCGCCAGGACAGCGATGCCACGCATTCCCCGATGTTCCATCAGGTCGAAGGCCTCGTCATCGACAAGACCGCGAACGTCGCCAATATCCGCTGGGTGCTCGAAGAGTTCTGCAAGACCTTCTTCGAGGTCGACAATGTGACGATGCGCTTCCGCCCGTCCTTCTTCCCCTTCACGGAACCGTCCTTCGAGGTCGATATCCAGTGCGACCGCTCCGGCCCGATCGTCAAGTTCGGCGAAGGCACCGACTGGATGGAAATCCTCGGCTGCGGCATGGTGCATCCGAACGTACTGCGCTATGGCGGCCTCGATCCGGACGAGTATCAGGGCTTTGCCTGGGGCATGGGCCTCGACCGCATTGCCATGCTGAAATACGGCATGCCCGACCTGCGCGACTTCTTCAACGCCGACGTCCGCTGGATGAACCACTATGGCTTCCGCCCGCTCGACATGCCGACTTTGTTCGGCGGTCTGAGCGCGTAAGGAAGGGATAAAGCACATGAAATTCACACTCTCCTGGCTGAAAGAGCACCTGGAAACCGACGCCACGCTCGACGAGATCTGCGCCCGCCTGACGATGATCGGGCTGGAAGTGGAAGAAGTGGACGACAAGGCCGCGTTCAAGCCCTTCGTCATCGCCAAGGTTCTCTCGGCCGAAAAGCACCCGCAGGCCGATCGCCTGAAGGTGCTGATGGTCGACACCGGTAGCGGTGCGCCCGTTCAGGTCGTCTGCGGCGCCCCCAATGCGCGCGCCGGCCTCGTCGGTGCCTTTGCGGCCCCGGGCACCTATGTTCCCGGCATCGATGTGACGCTTGCCATCGGCAATATCCGCGGCGTCGAGAGCCGCGGCATGATGTGCTCGGAAAAGGAACTGGAAATCTCCGACAGCCATGACGGAATCATCGATCTGCCGGAAGATGCGCCGGTCGGCACGAGCTTTGCGGCCTATGCCGGCCTCGACGATCCGGTCATCGAGATCAATCTGACGCCGAACCGCCCGGACTGCACCGGCGTCTATGGCATCGCCCGCGATCTCGCCGCCTCCGGCCTTGGCACGCTGAAGCCCCGCCTCACGCCAACGTTTCCTGTCCAAGGTGAAACGCCGACCGAACTCAAGATCGAGCTCGACGATATCAGCCTTTGCCCGGGCTTTGCGCTTCGCCTCGTGCGCGGCGTCAAGAACGGCCCAAGCCCGAAGTGGATGCAGCAGCGCCTGCTCGCCATCGGCCTTCGTCCGATCAGCGCGCTGGTCGACATCACCAACTACATGACCTTCGACCAGGGTCGCCCGATGCACGTCTTCGACGCCGCCAAGGTCAAGGGCAACCTGGTCGTCCGCCGCGCCAGGGACGGCGAAACCGTGCTGGCGCTGGACGAGCGCGAATACAAGCTCAGCCCGAGCAACGTCGTCATCGCCGATGACAATGGTGTCGAGTCGATCGGCGGCATCATGGGCGGCGAACATTCCGGCTGCGATGAAAACACCACGGATGTGCTGATCGAATCCGCACTCTGGGACCCGATGAACATCGCCAAGACGGGCCGAAGCCTCGGCATCATCACCGATGCGCGCTATCGCTTCGAGCGCGGCGTCGATCCGGAATATATGGTGCCCGGCCTCGAGCGCACGACCGAGCTGGTGCTTGCCTGCTGCGGCGGTACGGCTGCCAAAGCCCGCGTCGAAGGCTACAAGGGCTATGAGGCGAAGGTCGTCGATTTCCCGCTGTCGGAAGTCAAGCGCCTGACGGGCCTCGACGTCTCGGCCGATGAGAGCAAGTCGATCCTGACGAAGCTCGGCTTTTCGGTTTCCGGTTCGGGCGAGCGCATTTCCGTCGCTGTTCCCTCCTGGCGTCCGGATGTCGATGGCAAGGCCGATCTTGTCGAAGAGATCATGCGCATCCACGGCGTCGACAATATCAAGCCGCAGCCGCTTAGCAGCCACACCGCTGTCAACGGCAAGATCCTGACGACACTGCAGATCCGCACCCGCACCGCCAAGCGGGCGCTCGCCTCGCGCGGCATGCTGGAAGCCGTCACCTGGTCCTTCATCTCGGAAGATCAGGCCAAGCTCTTCGGCGGTGGCTCCAACGCATTGAAGCTTGCGAACCCGATCGCCGCTGACATGTCCGACATGCGTCCTTCGCTGCTGCCGGGCCTGCTGTCGGCTGCGCAGCGCAATGCCGACAAGGGTTATGGCGACGTCGCGATCTTCGAAGTCTCCGGCACCTATGAGAACGACACACCCGAGGGACAGCGGCGCGTTGCCGGCGGTATTCGCCGCGGCACGGCATCGCTTGCCGGCGCCGGCCGCATGTGGTCGAACGCCACCAAGGGCGGCGGCAAGCCGGTCGACGTTTTCGACGCCAAGGCTGACGCTCTCGCCGTCATCGAGGCCTGCGGCTTGCCGATGGGCAATATCCAGATCGAGCAGGGCGGCCCTGCCTGGTATCACCCCGGCCGCTCCGGCACCATCAAGATGGGTCCGAAGGTCGTGCTCGGCTATTTCGGTGAATTCCATCCGAAGACGCTGGAAGCGCTCGACGTGTCGGGCGCTCTCGCCGGCTTCGAAGTCTACATTGATGCCATGCCCGAGCCGAAGAAGAAGGCGACCCGCACCAAGCCGGCGTTGGAGCTTTCTCCCTTCCAGGCCGTCAAGCGCGACTTCGCCTTCGTGGTCGACAAGTCAGTGGAAGCCGGCGCCGTCGTCCGCGCCGCCGTCGGGGCCGACCGCAAGCTGGTCACCGGCGTCAACGTCTTCGACATTTTCGAGGGTGCGTCGCTCGGCGAAGGCAAGAAGTCGATTGCCATCGAAGTGCAGATTCAGCCGGCCGAGCGCACGCTGACGGATGAGGATTTCGAGGCGCTGACGCAGAAGATCGTGTCGAACGTCACGAAGTCGACGGGTGGGGTGTTGAGAGCGTAATCGGTCGCTGTCGAGTTCGCGGAGGGTCTGTTCCCCCCTCTGTCGCTATCGCGACATCTCCCCCACAAGGAGGGAGATTGGTAACTCGCGGAATCTTCTCGCCTCGATCAAATATCGAAGCTGCAGACACTGAAGCTTTCAGGTTCGAAAGAGCGTGCGGCAAACTCCCAACAATCTCCCCCCTTGTGGGGGAGATGTCACGAAGTGACCGAGGGGGGTATCAGGGGCACGGCATCCTCGGTGCCGCCTCACCTACCGATGCAGATGATAAACCTTGTTCACCACACTCCACCGCCCATCGATCTTCACCAGCGATAGATAGTCCGAAAACCGCATCCCGGCGAATTCGTCGACGACCTTGACGCTGGCCGCATCGCCTTCGATGTCGATCAATTCGATCTCCATCAGCGGTATGGTTCCGGGCGGCGCACTGCCTTCCTCGACGATCGCGGCGATGAATTCATCCCGCGTCATCCATTCCACCGCGCCTTGATAATTGCCGATGATCGCTGCCCGCGGATGGAAAGCCTTGCGCAGCGCCGGCTCGTTTGCGAATGCCATTCCATCGACATAGAGATGAACAACCGCACGGATTGCCTGCTCTTCCGACATCTCGTCATTCCTCGTTTGAGTTATGCCTAAGATATCATAGACGCCGGCAGCTGACAAAAATGCAGGCGGCGCGATCGCAATGATTTGACTTATATTATTCGACAAAAACCCGCACGCTTGCCGCGCGTCCGGCGGCATCGATGACGGTCAGCGTCGAATAACCGGCGCCATCGGGCGTCCATTGGTTGGTGCGGCGCCGCGACATGTCGGGCAACGGCTTGCCGTTGGCGAGCCAGCGGAACGGCGCCCTGCCACCCTGCAGCTTCAACGCCAGCGGCATGATCTGATCGTTGCCGCTGCTGGCGCCGAGATCGACGCGTGCGCCTTCCGGCGGATAGACGATCTGAGGCGCCGGTTCGCGGCTGGAGGCGGCCAGCAGCCCTGCGGCGGTCACGGAAAAGCGCCGCTGGCTGATCGGCAGCTCGGTCGGCGCGATGCGGACGGCGCCCATGGGAGCGGCAGGGAAGGAGGTTATGGCAACGCCGGATTTCGCGAAGGCCTCGAACAGGATCGGGGCGGCCGAAACATAGCCCGCCAGTCCCGGCACGGCGCCATTGTCCGGGCGGCCGACCCAGACGCCGAGCACATGCGCGCCGTCATAGCCGATCGACCAGGCATCGCGGTTGCCGTAGCTGGTGCCGGTCTTGTAGGCGATGCCGAGCTGCTTGCTGCCGCGCGGCGCGATGATGTCGGAGAGGATGTCGGTGATGTTCCACACCGCGATCGGCTCCATCAGCGGCTCGCCTTCGATCGGTCCCGGCTCGTCCTGAACCCCGTCGCCGATCCGCATCGCCTTGCCGCGATTGGCAAGCCCGGCATAGAGCTGCACGAGATCCTTCAGCGTCACGCCGACGCCACCGAGGCCGATGGCAAGGCCCGGTGCCTCGTTCGGCGGCAACTTCGGCTTCACCTCGGCGCGGCGGAAGCGCACCAGCAGCCGCGTCGGACCTACGGCATCGAGCAGCCGCACGGCCGGCACGTTCAATGACAATTGCAGCGCCTGGCGCACGCTGACATCGCCCTGATAACTCATGTCAAAATTGCGGGGACGATAGCCGTAGAAATCGGCGGGGCGATCCTCGATGATCGTTTCCTGCGCCACATAGCCCTGCTCGAAGGCAAGGCCGTAGATGAAGGGCTTCAGCGTCGAGCCGGGCGAGCGCAGAACGCGCGTCATATCGACCCAGCCCGCGCGCGAGGAATCAAAATAATTGGCCGAGCCGACTTCGCCGATGATCTCGCCGGTCTTCGCGTCGGCCATGATCATGGCAACAGACACCTTCGGCCCAAGCCGCTTCGCTGCCGCATCCGCAACGGCTTCGAGGCCTTGCTGTACATCACGCCGCAGCGTCGTCTTGTGCTTGATAACGCTGGGCTGCTTCCTGAGCGCCAGTTCGGCCAGATGGGCCGCATAAGCCGGCAGCTGCCGGCGCTGGGCCGGAATAGGGGAGAGCGAGGCGCGTTCCGCTTCGCCTTCACCGATGATAGTGGCAACGGCGGCGCGCTCGAGCACGCGATGGCGGGCAGCCTGGGCGGCGGCAAGATTGCGGTCCGGCCGGCGCTTTTCCGGCAGCTGCGGCAACGCCACAAGCAGGCCAGCCTGCGCGACCGTCAGATGCTTCGGCTCCTTGCCGAAATAGGCAAGGCTTGCGGCGCGCACGCCCTCCAGATTGCCGCCATAGGGGGCATGGGTCAGATAGAGATCGAGGATCTGTTCCTTGGTCAGTCGCCGCTCGATCTGGATGGCGCGGACGACCTGCAGGAGCTTCGCCGTCATTGAGCGCTCGCTGCGTGGCTCAATCAGGCGCGCCACCTGCATGGAGAGTGTCGAGCCGCCCGAGACGATGCGGCCATGCGTGACGAGCTGCAGAAAGGCGCGGCCGATCGCCATGGGATCGACGCCATGGTGATCGTAGAAGCGCCGATCCTCATAGGCGACCAGCATGCGCAGATATTGCGGATCGACATCGGCAACGCCGGTCTTCAGCCGCCAGCGCCCCTCGGGCGTGGCGAAGGCGCGCAGGAGATCGCCATTGGCGTCGAGCACTTCGGCCGAGACCACACGAGCATTATCCAGCGGCGGCGGATAAGCCTGGTCCGCGGCTTCCAGGCCAAAGACCAGAGCCAACGCCCCCAGGGCAGTGGCTCCAAAGCCGATCGCAATTTTCCACCGCGCCTTCATGTCTGCTTCTTACTGCTGGGCGCCCAGCACCTCCATGCGGCCCATCGCCGTGCGGGCCGAAAACTGAGGACGATACATGTCCTCGACGCTTGCGGCTGGATGATCGTAGACGCCGGGGGTCACGGCGCGCACGACATAGGCGAAGGTCATGTCACGATCTGCTCCGGAGCCCTGGTCGAAGGCTGCGACGAAACGGTCGTTGCGGAATTCGACATGAGCGGGCTGAATGTCGCTGAGCCAGTCGAAGTTCGAAAGCTGGGCGCTGTTGACGATGCTCGGGTTGTCGATCTCGAAGCCTGCCGGGAGGAGATCGGTCACGAGGATGCGCTGCGGCCAGTCATTGTCCTCGGTCACGTGCAGCACGACCACGTAGCGTTCGTTCTGCTGTGCCTGGCTGACATTCGCCTCTTCGCCATCGAGCGTGTAGTATTTGCGCTCGATCTTGAAGCCGTTGCCGCCGGCAGGCAGCTGTGCAACCGGAGCCGCGACAGTGGTCACGGCAGCCGACAGCGGCTGGCGCGTCGTGTTGGTAACGGTCAGCGGATGGCCCATCAGCGCATCGCCCGACATCTGCGCCATGTAGGTGCCGCTATGGGCGGCGCCGTTGACATCGAGCGTCAGGCCGTCATCGCCATTTTGCAGGGCGCGGGCGGCAAGCAGCATCCAGGTTTGTTCCTGGGTGCTGGTATATTTCCGGCTCTGCCAATCCTTGGCAACGACGCTTGCGAGTTCCGGAATGATCGGCGGCACCGGGCGGCTTTCGGCGGCCAGCGCCAGCACGGCGGCGCCGTCGCGCAGCGACGAGCCGTAATCCGAGCGGACGAAGCTGACCTTGGTCACCGCCGCCTTCTGCGACATCTGCAGCGAATCCACGAAGATGTTGCGTGAGCGCTGTGCATCCCCATAGAGCGCGAGAGCCGCGGCCAGATGCGCCTTGGAGAGCGGTGTCGGGAAGTCGTTCAGCATGGTGTCCGCATAGTAGCGCAGATCGCTGATCGAAGCCTTCTTGTTGCGCGCCAGCACGTAGAGCGCATAGGCGATCTCGTTGCCGTTATCCTTGACGTTGGTATTGGCGCTGAGCGCATTTTGGAGGTTTTCGAGCCCCTGCACCATCGCCTGATCCGGCACGTTGTATTTCTGCTCGCGGGCGCGGGTCAGGAAGTCCATGACATAGGCGTCGAGCCAGAGATCACCCGAGCCCGGGCTCCAGAGGCCGAAGCTGCCGGTCGAAGACTGGTAGGACAGTTCGCGATAGATCGAGTCCTGCACGCGCTTCTGGATCTCGGCGTCATTGGCCAGGCCGTTCTTGATGGCCATGTCGCTGAAATAGAGCAACGGCATGGCGCTGCTCGCCGTCTGTTCCGCGCAGCCATAGGGATAGTGGCTGAGGCTCATCAAAAGCGCCGGCACGTCAAAGGCGCTGGAACGGCTGACATTGACGCTGACCGAGGCGCCGGGCAGGACGCTGTCGGCAAGGAGGTCGGCATTGACGGTCAGGCTCTTGCCGGGGGCAAGGGCGATGACGCGCCGTTCGGTGACCGGCAGCTGCGCCGGGCGAAGAGGGATATCGACCGATTGGTCGAGCGACATGCCCGACGCATTCGAGAGCTTGATCGAAACCGTGCCGTCGCCCGGCTGTCCGCCGGTTAGCGGTAGCGTGACGGCGTATTTGCCTCCGGTCTGCAGATTGATCTTCTGTTGGGTGGCGCTTGCATCTATCGTAACCGCGCTATTGCCGGTGACTGTGAGCGCGTACTCGCCGGTGGGCGCGTCCGTGTTTGCGACGTCGAGACGCAGGTTTGCCTTGTCTCCGGGCGCCAGGAACTTCGGCAGGCTGGCCGTGACGACGACGGGATCGCGGATGATGACATCCTGCGTCGCGTGGCCGACGCCGGCCTTCGACCAGGCAACCGCCATCAGCCGCGCCGTGCCGTTGAACTGCGGAATGTCGAAGCTGACATTGGCCTTGCCGCTGGCATCGAGCTTGATGGGGCCGGAGAAGAAGGCGATCAGTTTTTCCTTCGGCGGGCTGGCCTGCAGGGCCGCTTGTCCGCCGTCACCGCCGGTTCGCAGCTTGCCGGTCGCGCCAAGCGAGCCATCGATGAGGCGACCGTAGATATCGCGGATTTCGAGGCCGAGCTGGCGTTGGCCATAATACCAGTCATCCGGTGCTGGCGGCTGGTAGCGGGTCAGGTTGAGGATGCCGACATCGACGGCGGCGATCGTGACGTAGGCGTCCTCATTGGCGCCTGCGCCGGCCACTTGCAGCGCGATGTTCAGTGGCTGACGCGGCAGCGTCTTCTCGGGCGCGTCGATCTTGATCTGCAGCTTGCGCTCGCCGGGATCGACGGGAGCCCATTTGATGCCGATGGCGCGCATCGGCATGCGGCTTTCCTGGGCGTCGCCGGGGCGGAAGAGGGTTGCCGTCAGATAGGTGCCCGCGCCCCAATCGGCGGTCACGGGAACATCCACTTCGCCGCCATTGGCGCCGATATCGGCATTGGTGACCGAGATCAGAGTTTCCGAGCCTGCCGTTACCATCAGCTGGCCGGCATAGCGCGAGGTGACCTTCAGCTTCGCCGTATCGCCGACATGGTAGCTTTCCTTGTCGAGCGCGATCTCGAGCGCATCCGGCGTTTCCGTCGAGGTGGAGGCGACGTACCAGCCGGCATTGAATTCCACGCTGGTTTCCGGGCCGTTCGCATCGGCGGTGGAAACTTCGAGACGGTAGCGACCCCAGGTGACGGGCATGGAAATCGCCGCGCCGTCCGTCGTGGCGTTGACCGTGCCGACTGCCACCTGCTTGGTGGACATGATCGGCTCGAACTTCCAGCTGCTGCCGTCGCGATACCATTGATAATTGCGCTCGACACTCAGCAGTTTCCAGGTCAGGCCCTGCATGGCCTGCTTCTGGCCGTTCGCGTCCACGGCGATGACATGGAAGTTGCCAACCGAATTTTCGCCCAGATCGCCGTCGAATTCCGGCTTGATGCCGATGCGCGGACCGTCCGCCTTGACGGGCAGCGTCAGAGAGCGCTCGACGGCGCGGCCGCCGGCTTCCTGCATGCGCACCGTGATATTGGCGTTCAAGAGCTGCGTGGTCGAAGGCGTGTCGTTGATGGTGACGTTGAAGGTGGTCTTGCCGTTTTCATCCAGCGCCTGCAGGTCTTCGAGCGGCACCTGCGTGCTCTCGGCCTTGCTGTCGCCGCTGCTGCTGTCCTCGTCGTCATTGTTTGCATTTGCCTTGCCGGCACCTTCGTCGGCGAGGCCGAACTGATAGCCCTTGAAGGCATCGCTCTGGCGCGTCGGCTTCAGCGTGACTTCGCCTTCGAGGTTGAGGCCGGCGGCAGGCGCGCCATAGAGATAGCGTCCATCGACATTAACAGGCGTCGGCTGGCCGACTTCGATCTCCTTGGCGTCGCTCTTCATGTCGAATTCGATGCGATCCGGCACGAAATCGTCGACGAGGAAGGTCTGCGAGCCGATGGAGGAGCCCTTCGGGTCGGTGTAGATGTTCATCGTCCAGGTGCCGCGCATCGAGGTCTGCTGCAGCGGCAGATCGACATTGTAGCCGCCGAGCTTGCCGCCATCGGTGACGATGCGGCGGTCCTCGACGCCATCCGGGCGCAGGAAGACGAAGGTGAGCGGCAGGTTTTCCACCGCCGTCGAGCTGACGTCGCGGGCAAGTGCGGAAGCATGTACCGTCTCGCCGGCGCGGTAGATGCCGCGTTCCGTCCAGGTCAGCAGGTCGATCGCGCCGGGCGCGGTTCTGCCTGCCACGCCGCGGTCGGAAAGATCGAAGCCGGCGCGCGTCATGTCGAGGAAGACATAATCCTGATCGCCATTCTGAGCGGTGATGACGGCCGGCGTCATGCCCGCGGTGCCGCGCATCAGGCCGGCGCTGAAGACAGCGCGGCCCTTGTCGTCGGTCTTCGCCGTGCCGAGGATTTCGTTGTTCTTGGCGAGCAGCTGCAGCTGAATGCCGGCAAGTGGCTTGGCGCTGCCGAGCGAGCGTGCGAAAACATTCAGCCCGTCGGTGCCGGCATAGGTGGTGACGCCGATGTCGGAGACGACGAACCACTGCGTCGCCTGCGGGTCCCATTCATGGCCGCCGCTCTCGGGCGCAACCGCCGTCAGCACATAGACGCCGGGTTTGCGCTTCGGCAGTGCCTCGTCCACAGGGAAGCTGGTTGCGACTTCCTTGTTGAGTTCCTGCTTGATCTCGATGGAGCCCTGCCAGACCAGTTCGCCATTGGTATCCTGGATGGTCTGAGCGCTGTAGCTATCCACCTGCGTCAGGAACTGCGAATTGTTCAGAAGCTGCGCAATATTGCGGTCGCCGATGCGATAGAGTTTGAGATTGGCCGTAGTGGCGTTGACGGACACAATCGGAATGCCGCGACGCGCGGTCGAGGGCAGGACGAAATTGTCGCCCGTGAAGCGCAGCGAAGCCGTGCGATCCTTGACGTAGATATCGACATTGACCTGCGAGGCGAGGTTTTCCTCCACCGAGGAGGGCAGACCGGCGCGCAGCGAGACGCGGTAGTGCTGGCCGAATTCCAGACCTTCGACACAGATCTGGTTGTCCTTGGCATCGACGCCCTTCGGCGCGGCGCCGTTGAGGGTGACGAAGGGGGTATAATCGACGCCGCTCTTTACCAGCTTTTCGGAGAACTGCACGCAGGCGCGCGGCGAGGCATTGTCGTTGTCGAGCGTGTTGCCGGTCACGCGGAAGCCCTGGCGGGCCAGAAGATCGTTATAGGCTGCCTGGACGGCCGCCGAGCTCACGAGATTGAGACTTGCCTTGTAAGCGCTGAGCGCAGGGCGATAGTTCTGCGCATTCTTCAGCGCCTCGGCGAGAACGGCCAGCGCATCGGCGCGGCTGCTCGTCGTGCGGGTCAGCTGATAGCCGTTGAGTGCGGCATAGGCGGCGCGCGTAGCGACAGACGTGTCGTTCGTGATCGTATTGGCGGCGCGCGCCATCTCGACCCACAGGTCACCATTGTCGGGGCTGAGCGAGAGCGCACCCTGGAAGGCGTTCAGGGCATCGTTGACATTGCCAGAAGTCAGCTCGATACGGCCGAGCGCAATCAGGCTTTCGACGCCCTGGCCCTTCAGCTCGTTGCCGAGCGTCAGCGTGTTCTTTGCATCGCGCGCGCTTTGGACGAAATTGTCGGAAAGGAAGGAAAGGGGAGGGGCCGCGCCGATATCCGGTTCACTGGTGGCCGCCGTCTCGACGATCTTGCCGGCGATCGCGCCGGGGAAGCTGTTGAGCTGGTTGAAGTCCGACTTCATGAAGCACCACTTCACCTTGGGATTGTAGGTGAAGGCCTTGCAGGACTTGTCGCCGATGCAGGACGCGGAGCACTGATCCAGCGTCACATTCTGCTCCGTGCGCAGATCGAAGCCGAAGTAATCGCCGTCCTTCGTGGTGACCACCTGGCGCTTGACGTCAGCCGCCAGCGAAGGGGTCAGAGATGCGAAAGTGGCGAGAAGAAAAGCAGAGAAGCCGATAAACGCGCGCCTAGACATAAGTCCTCCCCACGCTGCCCGTTTTTGATGGCGGCAATCTTCAAATTTCGGACCCGTTTGTCAACCGAGCGTCGAGCTGTTGTGTACGCTTCACGTTTACGACGATTCGCCTAGGTGCTTGAAAGAGGCTGTAATTCAGGCGATTAGCATGTTCAGCCAAGCGTCAGTCGGGTTTCATTTTTCTTTTCAGTCTCAAAATGACACCGGCCTTGATGACCGGTGTCTCTGTCTGGGCTGCAGAGGAAGTCCGTTTGTCATATATTCGTCAGAGCCAATGCGGCATCCGTATACCGCTTTCCGACGACGATCTCGGGCTTGATGATATCGCCGAGTTCCTTCACCTCTTGTGCCGAAAGGACGATATCGGCGGCTGCAGCGTTCTGCTCGAGATGGTGCAGCTTGCGCGCGCCGGGGATCGGTACGATGTCGTCGCCCTGATACAGCACCCATGCGAGCGCCAGTTGTGCAGCCGTGGCACCCTTTTCTTCGGCCAGTGCCTGAAGTTTTGCGACCAGGGCTGCGTTTGCATCGAAATTCTCGCTCTGGAAGCGCGGTAGCGAACGGCGGAAATCGTCGGTGGCGAGATCTTCCGTCTTTTGGATGGCACCGGTCAGGAAGCCGCGGCCGAGCGGGCTGTAGGGCACGAAGCCGATGCCGAGTTCGCGGCAGGTGGCGAGCACGTCTTCCTCCGGATCGCGGCTCCAAAGCGAATATTCGCTCTGCACGGCGGCGATCGGATGTACGGCATGGGCGCGGCGGATGGTGGCGGAGCCTGCTTCGGAAAGGCCGAGTGCGCGCACCTTGCCCTCCCGCACCAGCTCGGCCATGGCGCCGACCGTATCTTCGATCGGCACATTCGGATCGACACGATGCTGGTAGTAGAGGTCGATGACATCGGTGCCAAGTCGCTTGAGGGAGGCTTCGGCAACGTCCTTGACATGCTCGGGCCGGCTATCGACGCCGATCATGGCGGCGGGGCCCGATTTCGTGTGATCGAGCTTGAAACCGAATTTGGTGGCGATGACAACGCGGTCGCGCACAGGCTTCAGTGCTCGGCCGAGCAATTCCTCGTTGGTGAACGGGCCGTAGGTTTCGGCCGTATCGAAAAAGGTGACACCGAGATCGACGGCGCGATGCAGCGTTTTGACGGATTCGTCTTCGTCCGTCGGGCCATAGGCGAAGCTCATGCCCATGCAGCCGAGTCCGACGGCGGAAACGGTGAGATCCTTACCAAGCCTGCGGGTTTTCATGATCTATTCCTTTTGAGCTTATGGGAGCGGCGGCGGTCATTTCCGCTGCCGACACGCTCAAATTAGGGTTTCGGACAATGAATGAAAATCCATGCAAATCCTTACAGGTTGTTCTATAATTTAGATCAATGAACAGAACACAGCTCTCCCAACTCGCGGTTTTTGCCGCCGTCGCCGCCCATCGCAGCTTCCGCGCTGCCGGCAAGGAACTGTCGATCGCGCCATCGGCGGTCAGCCACGCCGTATCCAGCCTCGAGGAAAGCCTCGGTGTGCGGCTGCTTGCCCGCACCACGCGCAGCGTGCTCCCCACGGAGGAGGGACAGGCGCTGTTACAACGGTTGGCGCCGGCCCTGGAGGAAATCGATATCGCGTTGGAGGATACGCTTGCGACCCGCGGCCGCCCGGCGGGGACGCTGCGCATCACTGCCCCGCGTTTTGCCTCCGATCTGCTGATGGCGCCGCGCATTGGCGATTTCCTCAATACCTATCCCGATATCACGCTCGAAATCGCCAATGAGGACGGCTTCAGCAATATCGTCAAGGAAGGCTACGATGCCGGTATCCGACTGGCGGAGAGCATCGAAGGCGACATGATCGCGGTGAAGATCTCGCCGGATATCCGCACCGTCATTGCCGGGTCTCCGGCCTATTTCGAGAAGCATCCGAAGCCTCTGCATCCCCGCGACCTCGTTCATCACCGCTGCATCAAGCGGCGATTTACCGATGGCTCGATCTATCGCTGGGAGTTCGAGAAGGATGGCCGCGAGCTGGTCATTGCCGTCGATGGTCCCCTGATCGTCATCGAGGATCGGTTAGGCGTTTTGGCCGCCCTCAATGGCGCCGGCCTTGCCTATCTCTTCGATATTCGCGTGCAGCAGGAACTGGCCGAGGGCAAGCTCATCCGCGTGCTCGAGGATTGGTGCCCGCCCTATCCGGGCTTCTGCATCTACTATCCGAGCCGCCGCCAGATGCGCCCGGCGCTTAGAGCCTTCATCGATTTTTTCAAATATACGGGGCCTTAAAAGCGATTTCAGGAAAAGTGCGTAGCGGTTTTCCGTCCGGAAACGCGCAAAGCAAGGGAACGAAGCGACTGCTGACAAAAATCGGGTGGCGGTGATGCGATAAGTCGTCTCGACTGATTGAATGGTTTCAGGAAGGGATTGCAGCGATGAGAAAACCGGGATCGATGAAGGGGCTCGAGGATCTAGGCCGCGTCAGGCTGTCGAAGAACTTCTTCTTTCGCGATTTCCTGCATTCGGAAATATCGGATTTCTATCGCATCCCCAATATTCCGGAAGACCCGGATCTGGCGATCGAGGCCGGACGCCGGCTTTGCGAGGAATTGCTGGAGCCGCTGGAGGCGACCTTTGGCCGGCTACATATCCGTTCCGGCTATCGCTCGCCCGAGGTCAATGCTTTCGGCAACAGGAACGGGCTGAACTGCTCGACCAATCCCCACACCGCCGCGCACCACATCTGGGATATGCGCGATCTCGACGGCTGCATGGGGGCGGCCGTCTGCATCGTCGTGCCCTGGCTGATCGATCACCATACTCACGAAGGCGATTGGCAGAAACTCGCCTGGTGGATCCACGACCATCTGCCCTATGCTTCGCTCTGTTTCTTCCCGAAGCTATGGGCCTTCAACATCCAATGGCACGAGCGGCCGATACGGACTATCCAGAGCTATGTCAGCCCGCGCGGCATGCTGACCAAGCCTGGCATGGCCAACTGGGAGGGGGATCATTCCGCCCATTATGAGGGCTTTCCGAAAGTCAAAAGCTGATGCGGTAGCGAATATGCCCGTCGCTCTTGACGTAGCTGTCATAGAGCTTGCGGGCGGTCGCATTGCCTTCTTCGGTGTGCCAGTAAAGCCTGGCCCAGCCGTTCGTCTTGCAGAGCGCGACGAGATCGTCGAGCAGCGCCCGGCCGACGCCGTGGCCCCTGGCGCTTTCATCAACGAACAGGTCTTCCAGATAGCAGTCGAGTGCGCGCACCCAGGTGCCCTCATGCGTGAGGCTGAGGCTAAAACCCTTCACCTCACCGTCGACCTCGGCCAAGCGCATGAAGATCGCCGACGCCGGATCGAAGACCCGGCGCCATGTCGCATCGGTAATGTCGGGCGCGACGGTGACGCCGTAGAAGGCCAGATAGCCGTCCCATAGCGCGCGCCAGCGCGCTTCGTCGTTGGGTCTGGCGTCTCGGATCGTCACGGTCATCAGTCTGCCTCTTTTATTCGCCGGCTGCGTCGAGCAGGCGCATGGCGTCGTCGGAAAGCGACAGCTTTGCCGAATTGATGAGCGCGTTGAGCTGGTTGAGGCTGGTGGCGCTGGCGATCGGAGCGGTGACGCCACGCTTGCGCAACAGCCAGGCAAGCGCGATCTCGGCGGGCTTCGCGCCGGTTTCGGCGGCGACCTTGTCGAGAGCCGCAAGGATGCGCAGGCCCTTGTCATCGAAATAGGCTGAAACCCGGTTCTCACGTGCCCGTCCCTCGGTATCGGCCTTGGTGCGGTACTTGCCGGTCAGGAAGCCGGCTGCGAGGCTGAAATAGGTGATGACGCCGATCTCTTGCCTGACGCAGAGATCCGCCAGCGGTCCCTCGAAGCTGTCGCGGGCATAGAGATTATATTCGGGCTGCAGCACGTCGTAACGCGGCAGGCCAGCCTTGGCGGCAGCATCGAGCGAAGCCTGGAGCTGCGCCGCATCGAGGTTCGAGCAGCCGACATGGCGGATCTTGCCCTGTTCCTTCAGCTTCGCATAGGCGGCAAGCGATTCCTCATGCGGCGTCTCGGGGTCCGGCCAGTGCGACAGATAAAGGTCGATGTGATCGGTCTGCAGCCGCTTCAGCGAAGCCTCGGCCGCCTCGATGATATAGTCGGCCTTGAGGCCCTTCTTGCCCGGGCCCATCTCCGAACCGACCTTGGTGATGATGATGGCCTTGTCGCGCGAAACGCGGCCCTGCTTCAGCCACTTGCCAATGATCTCCTCGGAATCGCCACCCTTGTTGCCCGGAACCCAGCGGGAATAGACATCGGCCGTGTCGATGGTGTTGAAACCGGCATCGAAAAAGGCGTCGAGCAGTGCGTAGGAGGTTTTCTCATCAGCCGTCCAGCCGAAGACATTGCCGCCGAAAACGATGGGGGCGACAAACAGATCGGTTCGTCCAAGCTTGCGCATGTCCATGATATCACTCCAAATCACTTGAGGGGCAGGCCGGCGAGCAGGCGTCGGCGCGAAGGGACAGCCCAAGCTAACGACCTTTGCCGACAAAGACCACTAACGATTTCTTTATTCCGCCGTCGAACGCCTATAGTGGCTGGGCGGCAGCGCGTTGTATTTCGACCAGACACGCCGCATATGCCGCGGCGAGGCGAAGCCGGATTTTTCCGCCACACGCTCCATATCCAGCCGCGAATTGGCAAGCACGTCGCGCGCCAGCGTCACACGCATCAGATTGACATAGGCCGTCACCGACAGGCCGGCATGTTCCTGAAACAGCCGCGAAATATGCCGCGCGCTCATGGCGCCGATGCCCGCAAGCTCGGTAAGCGACCAGCCATGGGCCGGATCGGCCATGATCGCATCCTGCACGCGATGGATGGCGGGGTGAACGTGGTTGCGGCCGCTGAGCCAGGGCGAGAGCTGCGGCTCGGCGCCGGTTCTACGCATATAGACGACCATGTGACGTGCAATGGTCAGCGCCGTCACCGGCGAGGTCAGCTTGGAGGCGAGATGCAACATGAGATCGGTGCCTGTCGTGATGCCGGCGCTCGAATATCGATCGCGGTCTTCGACGTAGAGCCGGTTGTCGAGAACCCTGGCCGTCGGTGCATATTGCGTGATTTCGTCGAGGCAGGCGGCGTGGCTGGTGCAGGCATAGCCATCCATCAGTCCGGCGCGGGCTGCGAGCACGGCACCCGAGCATATGGTGACAAGGGTGATGCCCGGCCGGATCGCACCTCTCAGCCACGCTGCAAGCCTGGCAATCTCCGGTTCGATATCTTCGGCATCGTCGGGTGGCGTGACGTTGCCGGACAAGATGACATAGGCGCCATCGGGAATGTGATCCGGCAACAGCCTGAGATCGGCAAGCGTCAGCCCAACCGAAGTCGTCTGCAACGGCTGGGCAGCGATGAACTGATAATCGAACAGGACGTCGTCCTGTTCGATATTGGCGCGACGCAACACCTCCACAGGCCCCGCCACGTCCATCAGCAGCGTATAAGGCGGCAGAAGCACGTAGACGGGAATGATCCGCCGATGGAGGCGCTGGTCGCTTTGAATCATGCGGCACTCCGGATCGATGCGTCGGCCAGCGCCTCTTCGACCGTTGCGATACGGGCGAAACGGCCTGACAGCACGAGCTCGCTGCGCTTCTTGATATCATCGACGCTGAAGACCGTGCCCGAGGCATGCGTCATCGGGAAGGTCAGCGTCGCCTCGGTGACATAGTCGACCTCATAGCCAAGATCGGAAGCGTGCCGGGTCGTCGTCTCGCAGCATTGCTCGGTACGGATACCCGAAACGATCACCTTGCGGATGCCGTTTGCCACCAGCCAGACATCGAGGCCTGAGCCGACGAGCGCCGAATGGCGGCGCTTGTGGAAGACGGCATCGGCCTCCAGCGAGATCTCATCGAGCTTGCGAACGAAGCCGCTCTTGAGGCTGAAATGCGCGTCGTTGTCCTCGACATGGAAAATCTGGACGACGGGAATGCCTTGCGCCTTGGCGCCGTCGATCAGCGCCTGCAGGCGGCTGGTGAAGGCTTGCAGGTCGTCCGTTCGCCAATAGGGACGCTGGCGAAAGGATTCCTGGACGTCGATGACGAGCAGTGCGGTATCCGCATGGGACATTTTCGTATCTCCTGTGCTTGAAGGATAGCTGAGATTAGGCGTCGCTTGAAAGCTTCGAAAGCCATCTGGCAGACAGAAAGGGGACAAATACGGACACGACGTGATGGTCATTACACCCTCCGGTTCGCGCCTGCGGGCCATCTCGGGCGTTGCACCTTCGGCAAGGGCCGAATAAAGTTGACGTCGATTTCGTCCAGAGCGGAATGCCCTGTTTCGCTTTACCCCACCGTGTTCACAAAGGATCCCGCCGGAAAGGCCATGTTGCGATCATCGCCATGCGGCCATCTGTTTGGGGACGATGCTTCAGGAGAAAGATCATGCTGCGTTTCGGAATTCTGTCGACGGCGAAGATCGGCCGGGATTTGGTCGTGCCCGCCATTCAGGATGCGGAAAACTGCGTCGTGGCTGCCATCGCCAGCCGCGATCTCGGCCGCGCCAGGCAGATGGCCGACCGCTTCTCCGTGCCGCATGCCTTCGGCTCCTATGAAGAGATGCTCGCCTCCGATACGATCGATGCCGTCTATATCCCGCTGCCGACTTCGCAGCACGTCGAATGGACGATCAAGGCTGCCGATGCCGGCAAGCATGTGCTGTGCGAAAAGCCGATTGCGCTCAAGGCGGATGAGATCGACAGCCTGATCGCCGCGCGCGACCGCAACAAGGTACTGGTGACGGAAGCCTATATGGTCACTTATGCGCCGGTCTGGCGGAAGGTTCGCTCGCTGCTCGCCGATGGCGCCATCGGCCGTCTGCGCCATATCCAGGGTGCCTTCACCTATTTCAACCGCGATGCCGGCAACATGCGCAATATTCCCGCGCTCGGCGGCGGCGGCCTGCCCGACATCGGCGTCTATCCGACGATCAGCACCCGTTTCGTCACGGGCCGCGAACCGCTGCGCATTCAGGCAGTGACGGAGCGCGACCCGGAATTCGGCACCGACATCTACTCCAGCGTCAAAGCAGACTTCAGCGATTTCGAACTGACCTTCTATATCTCGACGCAGATGGCCAACCGTCAGGTCATGGTCTTCCACGGCACCGAGGGTTTCATCGAGGTGAAGTCGCCCTTCAATGCCGATCGCTATGGTGCTGAAGAGCTGGAGCTGACCAATCGCGGCCATTCGGAATCGCAGATTTTCCGTTTCCCCGACAGCCGCCAGTACAGGCGCGAGGCTGAAGCTTTCGCCTCTGCCGCGCTTGGTCAAGGCGCCGAGGTCGTGTCGCTGGAAAGTTCGAAGCTCAACCAGAAGGTCATCGACGCCATCTACCGCGCCAGCGAGAAGGACGGCTGGGAACCTGTTTGAGGGTTTGTCACAAATTCTGCCGGTGGCGGAAGACGAAGCGTGAATAGCCGAAGAAGCTGAACGCTGTTGCCGCCGCCGATGCTAGCGTCAGCGCAATGATCGGTCTTAATGACGGCTCGGTCATCAGCAGCGAGCTGAAGAGGGTGTAGTTCAGCAGAGCCGAGGTCAAACCGACCGAACCGTAGCGGAAGCCTTCCGCCGCAAGCGAGCGGTCGGATCGGCCGAAGGTGAAGTTGCGGTTGAGGACCCAGGTGGCAAGCAGCGCGCTCGGGATCGAAATCGCACGGCCGACGAAGGGGCCGAAGGGCGTGAACCAGAGCAACAGATGCAGCACGCCCGCATCGACCACGAAGCCGACACCGCCGGCGATCAGGAAGCGAAAGAGCTTCTTCATGCAGCCTTGGCCCTTTTTTTCCGGCTTGCCGGCTTGTCGATCTCAGCCATGTAAACCGTCCTGTCATCTTCGCTTTCGTGCGAGGAGGGCTTGGGTAGGCTCATATAGTGAATGCGCAACTGTTCGGCGCGGGCGCGCGCCACGGAATCGAGGATGATACCAGCCGTGAACAGCATGAAGGCGATCATTGTCAGCGCCAGGGAGAGCATCCAACTCGGCATGCGTAAGACCTGTCCGGTTTCGAAATATTCGATGAAGACCGGAATGGAGAAGCCAATGCTGAGCTCCATGGCGACGGCGCTCAGGATGCCGAAAAAGGCGAAAGGCCGCGTTTCCTTCATCAGCATCGCAAACATCCAGAGGATCTTGCCACCGTCGCGGAAGGTGGACAGCTTCGAATGCGAGCCTTCCGGCCGCCGACCGTAATCGAGTTCCAGTTCGCTGACGGGCAGCTTCAGCCTGGAGGCATGAACCGACATTTCCGTCTCGATCTCGAAACCGCCCGACACGGCAGGAAAGCTCTTGACGAAGCGGCGCGAAAAGGCCCGGTAGCCGGAAAATATATCGGTGAAATCGGCGCCGAAGATGCTGCGATAGAGCCAGTTGAAAATACGATTGCCGAAGGCATGACCCTGCCGGCCAGCGTCGTTGCGAACGTTGCGGCGGGTGCCGACCACCATGTCGGATCCCTCGGTCAGCAACGTGCGGATCAGCTCTTCGCCGTCTTCGGGCGCATAGGTGCCGTCGCCATCGGCCATCAGATAGATGTCAGCTTCGATATCGGCGAACATGCGGCGCACCACGTGCCCCTTGCCTTGCCGACGCTCGCGCACGACAGTCGCGCCGGCAAGCATGGCATGCAGCGCGGTGCCGTCCGTCGAATTATTGTCGTAGACATAGATCGCGGCTTGCGGCAGCGCCTTGCGGAAACCGCGCACGACCTCGCCGATCGTTGCGGCTTCATTGTAGCAGGGCAGGAGGACGGCGATATTCAGCTTCTCATTCGACATGGTCTTGGCCGGTTGCTGCGTGTGAAGTCAAGTCGAGGCCCGATTGACGATCCGGGCGAGAGCTTATCCCGCGGGCTGTTAATAAGACCCTATGGCTGCCTAATAAAAAAGGCGGGATACCGGCGCTGCGAAAAACATTATCGTGATAAAAGCAGCTGTAGGCAGCGGCTTTACTTTTTTTTGATCGGCAACCGTTAGCGTATCGCCCCGACTATCCTTCCAACATGGGGTTCATCGAGATGGCGCAAACGCTGGCAATGCCGCCCGAGGCAGCTGGAACAGCAGAAAAGAAGGCGCCTCTGCGTTGGTCTCATTCTGCCCTCGTCGCTCTGGCCTATGCCGCCATCGTCATCGTCGCACAGCTCATCATTCATCGTAACCTTGCGGACTATGTCGGGCCGGACAATGACGACGCCATGCGTCTTGTCGAAGTGCGCGATTTTCTCGCAGGCCAGGGCTGGTTCGACATGATGCAATACCGTCTCGGCCTCGCGGGCGGGACGCTGATGCACTGGTCGCGCTTCATCGATCTGCCGATCGCAAGCCTCATCCTCTTCTTCCGAATGTTCCTTTCACCGGAAGGCGCCGAGGCGGCCGCGCTGACGGTATGGCCTCTCATGCTCGTCCTGCCGCTGATGTTCTTCATGGGTCTTGCAGGTCGGCGCATCGCCGGCGTGGAAGGCATGCACTTCTCGCTGGTTCTGACGGCGCTGTTTGTCCTGCTTTCGCCGCGCTTCGTGCCGGGCTCCATCGATCACGACAATGTTCAGCTCGGCCTCGTCGCGTTTACTGTCGCAATGCTCGTCGACGAAAGTTACAGACCTCGCAACTTTGCGATGGCCGCCATTGCCCTTGCCATCCAGCTCGGTATCGGCGCAGAGACAACGCCCTTTGTCGCCGTCGCCTGCATGTCGGTTGCCTGTTTGTGGGCCTGGAAAGGCGAGATATTCGCACCCGCTGCAAAGGCTTTTGCCCTGACCTTGACGATCGCCGTCAGCGCCGCCTTCTTCTCGCTGGTGCCGCCGCGTCTTTACTCGATGGTCACATGCGACAATCTCTCGCTCGGCTTTTACGGCATCACCAGCGCAGGCTGCGTCGGGCTTCTCCTGTCGTCCGTTTTTGCCAGCCGTCTCTCCCGGCCCTGGCGCATTGCAATTCTCGCGGTCAACGGCGCATTCGTGTTTGCGATAACCGTCGCACTTGCGCCGCAATGCCTGCGCAATCCGCTTTCCGACCTGGACCCCATGCTGGTGGATTTCTGGCTCAGCAGAGTGGCCGAGGCACAATCGATTATCTCGGTGGCCCACCGTCAGCCGGATACGCTCGGCGTCTTCTACGCAACGGGTCTTCTGGCGATGCTCGTCTGCGCCTTTCGTATCCTGCGAGGCACCCGGCCGAGCCTCCACGCAATGCTGATGGCGCTGATCGCGATCAATTGGGTGATCACGCTGGTGCAGGTACGCGGCACAGAATTCGCCAATCTCCTGGCCATACCGCCACTGGCATTGATGATCGCCGAATTGCGAAAAAACTACATGACCGATCCCAAGAATCTACGTGCGATCCTGCTTTATGGGGGGACATTATTGGCTTCTGTCCCAGCCGTTTGGGCCGTGGGCGGCGCGCTTGCAAGCAAGGGGGTCGTCAATGGTCTTATGGTCGCGGCGCCGGTCAAGGCGGAGGAGACTGCCAACTGTATATCCCAGCAGGCCCTGCGACCGATCGCGGGTCTTGCGCCGGGGGTGGTCGCGGCGGCTTCCAACCTGGGAGCGCCGCTTCTGCGCTTTACCCCCCATCGCACCCTCTCCGGCCCCTATCACCGCGATCCTGATGGAATGATGGCCGAGCTGCTTATTGGCCTTGCGGAGCCGCAACAGGCAGAAGCGCTTCTGCATGAGGCGAAGGTAACGATTGTCGCCTTCTGTAAGGGGGATCCGCAGGTGGAGTTAGTGAGTGAGCGGGCGCCGAAGGGACTTTATGCGCAGCTGACTGCTGGGCATATTCCCGTCTATCTGGAGCCGATTGCGGCGCCGGCGGAATCGGATGTGCAGTTCTTCCGCGTCAAGCCGCAGAATTGAGCTGGAGCTGTTCAGCTCTGCGCGGAATCTCCAAACCACGCTACTGCGAGCGAGAAGCCGCAGAATATTCTTAGATATTGTGTCTAAGCCCGGCGCTGTTCCAGCATATCCGCTGTCATGAGATAGCCGATAAAGCCGAGATTGTAGCCGCCGAGCGCGATAAACAATGTCGTCAGCGGCGGCGGAACGATCGATATCGCAACGGCCGCCATGAAGGCGATGCTCACCAATGCCACGCCGAACAGGGCGCCGATCGTCGAGCGCTGCAGGCCGGCGGCAATTCCGATGATCGTGGCGGTCACGAATATCATCGCTCCATATCCTCTTTACCAAGAACCAGTTTGCACAGGTTTACGCGCGGATGGCTAAGAAAGGCTTTGTCGATAAGGTTAACGCTTGATGAAGCAATAGGCTCCACGCCCGTTATGGGACATGCAAAGGAGGCGGCAGTACCTTAAATATGCGCGCAATCCTGTCTTTCGATCGATTCAGACTTAAGCGGTATGCGCAAGGCTCCGCATTTACCGCGACATCGGCTAGAAAGAGGACATGAGCAGCTTTTTTGAGAATGATTCGCCCTCGAACCTGACGGAATATTCCGTCTCGGAACTATCCGGATCGATCAAGCGCACGGTCGAAAATGCGTTCGATCAGGTGCGCGTGCGCGGGGAAATTTCCGGCTATCGCGGTCCACATTCCTCAGGCCATGCCTATTTCTCGCTGAAGGACGATCGCGCCCGCATCGATGCGGTGATCTGGAAAGGCACATTTTCCAAGCTGAAATTCCGCCCTGAAGAGGGAATGGAAGTCATTGCAACAGGCAAGGTGACGACTTTCCCAGGCTCCTCGAAATACCAGCTCGTCATCGAAACCTTGGAGCCTGCCGGGGCAGGCGCCTTGATGGCGCTGCTGGAGGAACGCAAGCGCAAGCTCGGTGCCGAAGGCCTCTTCGATCCCGAGCGCAAACGCCGGCTGCCCTTCATGCCCAAAGTGATCGGTGTCGTAACCTCGCCGACAGGCGCCGTCATTCGCGATATCCTGCATCGTATCTCCGATCGTTTCCCCGTGCACGTCCTCGTCTGGCCGGTGAAGGTGCAGGGCGAAGGCTCCGGCGATGAAGTGGCCAACGCCATTCGCGGCTTCAACGAATTTGGGGCCGGTGGCCCGATCCCGCGCCCGGACGTGCTGATTGTCGCACGTGGCGGCGGCAGCCTCGAGGATCTCTGGAGTTTTAACGACGAGGCGGTCGTCCGCGCCGCAGCCGCGAGCGAGATCCCGCTGATCTCGGCCGTTGGCCACGAGACCGACTGGACCTTGATCGACTATGCCGCCGACGTGCGCGCCCCAACGCCGACCGGTGCGGCGGAAATGGCCGTGCCTGTTCGGGCCGAATTGGAGGCGCAACTCGCAAGCCTTGCGGCTCGGCTGCAGGGGGGGATGACGAGACAGATGGATCAACGGCGGCAGGCGGTTCGCGCGCTGCTGCGCGCCTTGCCTTCCCTCGACCAGATCCTGGCTCTGCCGCGCCGGCGCTTCGACGAAGCGGCCGCCGGCCTTGGCCGCGGGCTGGAGCTGAACACGCTCAACAAGCGCCGCTCCTTCGAGCGCACCGCTTCGCAGCTGCGGCCGGATATCCTGTCGAACCGGATCACCGAGCGCCGGCAGCAGTTGAGCGAGCGAATGACCCGCGCGGAGCGAACCATCGAGCGCATGCTCGACCGCTCTCATGCCCGCATCGAACGGGCCGATGCCGTTTTCGCTACCTTGCCGTCACGCCTCGAAGCGCAGACGGGCAGGGCGCGTGATCGCCTCGGCAATCTCGTCCGTCACGCCGATACGGCCATCCGTCATCAGCTGACGCGCGCGCGCAGCGAGCTTACGGCGCAGGAGCGTATTCTGCAGTCGCTCTCCTACAAGAACGTCCTAAAGCGCGGCTACGCCGTGGTTCGTGACGAGGATGACCGCCCGGTTTCGTTGGCGGCGGCACTTTCGGCAGGTGCGGCTATTTCGATCGAGTTCGCGGATGGCCGCGTCGGGGCGGTCGCCGGCGGTGATGTCCCGCCTTCGTCTTCATCCACGCCATCAGGCGCTACGCCTGCGAAGAAGCGGGCAACCAAACCGGTAGAACCCGCCGCTCCGCCGAAGCAGGGAAGCCTCTTCTGATGCGTATCCTGCTGGTGCTGGCTCATCCGCTGGAGGATAGTTTTGCCGTCGCCGTGGCGAAGATTGCACAGGAGACGCTTGTTGCCGGCGGGCACGAGGTCGATCTGCTCGATCTCTATCGCGAGGGCTTCGATCCGCGTCTGTCCGAAGCCGAACGGCGCGGCTATTTCGACCAGCCCTATGATACCTCTGGCGTCGATGCCATCGTCGCACGACTGCAGGCGGCGGAGGGACTGATCCTCGTCTTTCCGCAATGGTGGTTCAATTTTCCGGCGATCCTCAAGGGCTTCTTCGACCGCGCCTTTGCGCCCGGCATTGCCTTCACCCACGATGTCGCCGGCGGGCGTATCGTGCCGAAGCTCACCAATATCCGCCTCTTCTGGGCGCTGACGACGACCGGTTCGCCCTGGTGGATCGTGCACCTCTATATGGGCAATCCGGTGCGGCGCCTATTGAAGCGCGGCATAGCCGCTTTCTGCGCCAAGCGGTTGAATTTCCGCATGCTGGCGCTGCATGACATGGACCGTATGACCGAAGCCGGACGCAAGGCGCATCTCGAACGCATCAGGCGAGCGCTGGCGACGATCTGATCTCACGATTTCCGAAAAAAATATGCCGCGGCAGAGATACCGCGGCATGATCGCATTCGAATATCTGAACTTGGTTATGCCCACTCGCCCTTGCGCATGACCGGCACACGCGAGCCATCGGCGTTGATGCCGTCAATATCAACCTTGTCGGAGCCGATCATCCAGTCGATATGGATCAGGCTGGAATTGCCGCCCTGCGCCTTGATCTGCTCCTGGCTGAGCTTGGCGCCGTCGATGAAGCACTTGGAATAGCACTGGCCGAGCGCAATGTGGCATGAAGCATTTTCGTCGAACAGCGTGTTGTAGAACAGGATGCCGCTTGCCGAAATCGGCGAGGAATGCGGCACCAGCGCCACTTCGCCGAGCCGGCGGGCGCCTTCGTCGGTGTCGAGCACCTTGTTCAGCACTTCCTCACCGCGCGTTGCCTTGGCCTCGATGATCCGGCCGCCTTCGAAGCGTACCTGGATATTGTCGATGAGGGTGCCCTGATGCGACAGCGGCTTGGTGGAGGAAACATGGCCTTCGACGCGCAGCGCATGCGGCGTGGTGAAGACCTCTTCCGTCGGGATGTTCGGGTTGCAGGTAATGCCGTTCTTCGCGGTGGAGGCGCCACCATGCCATTCATGGCCATCCGCCAGACCGACGGTCAGATCGGTGCCCGGTCCCTGGAAATGCAGGGCGGAAAAACGCTGGCCGTTCATCCAGGCCGAGTGCTTGTGCAGATTGGCATTGTGTTCGGCCCAGGCGGCGATCGGATCTTCGACGTCGACGCGCGAGGCCGAGAAGATCGCCTTGGCGAGCTTGGCGACTGCGATTGCCTCCGGGTCGTTCGGGAAGACGAGCTTTGCCCAGGACGGGTTCGGGTAGGAGACGATGTTCCAGTTGGTGTCGAAATTCGAGATTTTTTCCAGCGCCGGCTTGTAGGCGGCCGAGTTGGCGCGGTTGGCGCGCGCCACCTTGTTGGGGTCCTGGCTGGACAGGAGCATCGGATTGTCGCCGGAAATGGCGAGGCGTGCCGTATTGTTGGAGAAGGCCTTGGCCATGCCCTCATAGAGCCATGTGGCGGCGCGGTCGAAGCTCGCATCCTGGCCGTATTCGTAGCGGGCGAGCGTGGTCTCTTCGTCGGAATAGAAGGTCGAGACGAGGCCGGCGCCGGCCTTGTAGGCTTCGCGCGTGATCAGCCGAACCAGCGGCATCGCTGCGACCGGCGCTGTTATCAGCAGATCCTGACCGGCCTGCAGCTGCAACCCGACCTTTACGGCCACTTCCGCAAGCTTTTCCAGCTTGGCGTGATCGACGGGATGATGGTTGGGGGAGGCTGATGTCATGACAAAACCTGCTTGGCTGATATCGAAGATGGTCTGAAGACTTAGACCGGTTTGCGGCGAAATTGAAGGCGCTTTGTCCGATCTTGCAGATCGTCAGGCAATCAGGGGCGCAGCCTTGGCTTTGAGAGCAGCCAAGGCATCCTGGGGGCTGAGGCACACCTGCAGCCCGCGCTGGCCGCCATTGATGTAGACATAGGCCTCGGTCATCGCCTGCGCCTCGATCGCTGTGGGAACGAGCTTCTTCTGGCCGAAGGGGCTGATGCCGCCGACATGATAGCCCGTCAGGCGCTCGGCATCGGCAGGCTTCATCATATTAGCCGACTTGCCACCGAAGGCTGCGGCGAGCTTCTTCATGCTGACTTCGTGGTCGGAGGGCACGACGGCGCAGACGGGCTTGTCATCCACCTCCGCCATCAGCGTCTTCAGCACGCGATGGGGTTCTTCGCCCAAGGCCTCTGCGGCCTGCAGGCCGACACGTTCCGCATTCGGGTCATAATCATAGGCATGCACGGTGAAGGCGATCTTCGCCTGGGTCAGCACTTGCGTGGCGCGGGTGGTCTTGGACATGGCTTATCTCAAGGCGGCCTTGCCGAATGCAGCCGCATAAATATCCGGCTTGAAGCCGATGAGCAATTTGCCGTCCGCTTCCAGCACCGGGCGCTTGATCATCGAGGGCTGCGCCATCATCAGCTGAATGGCCTTGTCCTTCGAAAGGTCGGTGCGATCCGCTTCCGGCAGGGCCTTGAAGGTGGTGCCGGTGCGGTTGAGCACCACTTCCCATCCGGCTTCCTTGGTCCAGCGCTCCAGATGATCCCGATCGATGCCCACGGCCTTATAGTCGTGGAAGTCATAGGCGATGCCATGGCTTTCGAGCCAGGTGCGGGCCTTCTTCATCGTGTCGCAGTTCTTGATGCCGTAAATGGTGATCGTCATGGCGAATCCGTCTTTTGCTGTCCGATAGGGCATAACACGCGAACAAAGGCGGATGAAAGCCGCTCGGACGGGGAAGCAGTTCTCTCGCCCGTTGCAGTTGCCAGCAATAATCGCATAAATATGCAGCATGCATACTTATGGCGCGAGTTGGAGCATGGCGACGGACAAGGAAATATTGCGGTTGGAAAATCTCTTTGGCGCCATGAGCCTTGCTCTGGTGGACAAGATGGAAAAGGCCTTTGTCGATGAAACCGGCCTTGGCCCGAGCGCGACCGCCGCAATCATTCAAATCGGCACCGAGCCGGGGCTGACGATCGAGACCCTACGCCGAATGATCGCGCTCTCCCATTCTGCCGCCGTGCGCCTTGTCGACCAACTGGTGGCGTCCGGTCTCGCGTTGCGCGCCGGAGGCGTCGAGGGAGACAAGCGTGCCCGATCGCTGCAATTGACCAAGGCCGGGCAGGTGCTGTTCGACAAAAGCCTGGCGGCACGGCGTGCTGTCATTCATCGAGCTTTCGCCGTGCTCGGGCCTGAAGAGGCGATGCAATTCGGCCATCTCATCGAGACGCTGCTGCCGGCCTTGGTCGATCTCGGCGATGACCAGGACGTGGTCTGTCGCGTTTGCGATCAGGGCGCCTGCGACCAGGATCGCTGCCCGATTGCCTTCATGACATAGCCACGAGATAGGATCTTGACAGTTTCACCATATATATGCACACTGCATACATATATTTCGAAGGACGGTAGTTGCTGCCTTCGATGATCTGAACATTGCCTGCATCAATTCGATCGGAGGCATGATCGTGATGGAAAATCGTTCAATTATTATCCAGCTAACGAATATCGTGCGCGCACTCCTTGCTGGCGGGCAGTGTCACATTCGCTATTTGGGTGCGCTTCTGCGGGAATCAGCGGCGATCGCCTTCACTATGCGCTGTAAGGTGATCGATCGCCGCTAGAGGAAATCAATCCTCAAGTGTTCCTGGTTTGCGGGCGACGGAGCTTGCTCTGTCCGAACCGATCTTCATAAGATCGCCGCGCCGGCGCACCAGCCGGTCCGATACTCGGGTGACGATCAGACCTGCTTGCGGCGCGCGGACCTCAATGGTCCCGTTCGCCATGCCCGGCGCTGTGATGATCGTTGCCAGCAGATCACCTTCTTCAACGCGCTCGCCGATATTGCGATGGAAGAGCACTGTACCCGCCTGCGGCGCGCGGATCATCTCGACATTGTCGAGCGGCACGGCCGGGCCGTCGAATACACCGAGCGCAACGCTGTCATCACGGACTGCGCCGCGCGCAGCCAGGAAACGCCAGAGCCCTTCGGCATCTTTCCTTGCCATCTCGGGATAGACGTCGCGTGTGCCGCGCAACTCGACCGTCACAGAGAGCTTGCCCGGCAGCCTTGCCTTCTTTTCCCCCGGCACTTCGTATTTCCAGGCGAAGCTGACGGCCTCCTCGAAGGCCGAGCTTTCGCCATCCGACAGCAGCACGGCATCCATCTTCAGCGCCGCGGCAAGATCGGCGGCCTCGGGCCAGAATGCCTCGTCGATATAGGCATATTGCAGGGATTCGTCATCGCAATGCAGATCGATCACCAGATCGGCACCGAGCGCCATATGGATCAGCTGGCGCTTCAGCCGGTCGACGGCGGGGTAGCGTTCCAGATTTTCGATGAGGAGATCGCGGTCGCGCAGCGAGATCAGCAGGAAATCGCGATTGAAATTGGTACGCGAGCCCAAGTCGAAGCGCCCTTGCATCTCGCCGAAATGCGATTGCGCCGCGCCGATCGGATTGGCATGCGGCACCACGACGATATCGCTGAGGATCGCGCCTTCGGCTTCCGCTTTCCGAAGTCGCTCGCAGAGGAAGTGCACCAAGGCAGTTCCCGGCAGTTCACCGGCGTGCAATGCAGCCTGAATGTAGATCTTCGGAGCGTCTGTCTTGCTGCCGGAAAAATGCAGGACGGGCAGTCGCCAGGCGATCCCCGGAGTGTCGCCTTCGATGACGATTTCGGTGACGTTCATGGGCGGGCCTCCTGCTGATGATAATCAGAGACCCATATCAAGCCCTGCAGGCGGTCCGCAACCGTTTGTCACCATATGCCAGAATCAGGGCCGGGGACAAACAGCGCCAAAACAGCTTTCACCGACTGCCATTCCTGCGCAGGCAGAAGCTCAGGAGCAGGCTGAGCAGCACCGCACCAACACCGAAAGAGAAGGGTGCCGCATAGCCGAGATGATCCGCGAACAGGCCGGCGATCGGGCCAGTCGAACCGAGCGACACGTCGAGAAAGATCGAATAAAGCCCGAGCGCGACGCCGCGGTTCTGCGGCGGGATGCGCTCCATGGCCTCGTTGCCAAGTGCGGGGAAGACGGGCGCGAAGCCGGCGCCGGCGAGAGCCGCGCCGATGATGGCAACGGTCGGGGAGGGTGCAAGCGCAAGCGCAGCCAGGCCGACGATCTCGATAACAAGGGAAATGCGCACCAGCGGCAGGCCCCCGAAGCGGGCGACAGCCTGGGCAAGACCCAGGCGCACGCCCATGAAGGCGAGGCCGAAAGCACTGAGCGCAAAGGAGGCGCCTTCCCAGCCGCGGCTATGGAAGAACAGCGCGACGAAGGCCATGACGACGCCGAAGCCGCTTGAGGCAAGCGCAAGCGCGACGCCGTATGGTGCAACGCGGCTCAGCACCTGGCCCGTGCCGATACCTTTTTCCTTGACGCCGGGAACCGGCGGCCGCGTTTGCGCCAGCATGAAGCCGGCAACCGCAAGGATGATGGTGACGACGCCGATGGCGAAGAAACCGTATTGCCCCTGCAGCCAGGCGCCGAACGGGGCGGCGAGCGCAATGCCGCCGTAGGTGGCAATGCCGTTCCAGGAGATGATGCGGACTGTTTCGCGCGATCCCATCAGACCGATCGCCCAGGTGATTGCCGCCGTGCTCACCCAGCTCTCGCCGATACCGAGCGCCAGCCGGCCCGCAAGCAGAAGAGCAAGGCTTGCCGCCGGGACTTGGATCGTAAAAGTGGAAGCGATGGTGAGTGCGCCCGACAGACCATAGGCAAGGAAGCCCAGGAAGACCGAACGGCGCGGCCCATATTGATCGCAGAGCCGGCCGACATGGGCGCGGCTGACGATGGTCGCCACATATTGCGTGCTGACGGCGATGCCGGCCCAAACAACGCCGAAGCCGAGGCTGCTGTCGACATAGGTCGGCAGAACCGCAAGCGGCAATCCGATGGCAAGGTAGCCGAAGAATGTCAGCGCGACGATCGAGATGAGAGACAGGGTCGAAGCGGACCGGATGGTCTGGGAAGCAGTGTTCACGGGATATCGCCTGCGGGCACCGGCAGCGGTGTCCATGCTGTTTGCCACGAAGGAAGCGGATTCGTATCGGATAGCAGTGACGGCGAAGGCCCGAGGGCCGTGCGTCGCCATGGGTGATGGCTATCAGGCAACAGCAGCCGAGGTCAACGAATTGCTGCCTTGCAGCAAAAGCCATTGACGGGATGAATTGATTGTGCGTGGGCGATTGTCCATGGGGCGTGCCAGTGGCGTAAACCCATTCTCCCCGAAGGGAGAATAGGCAAAAGGCATCACATCGTCAGTATGACGCTGGCCGTCGTTCTTCCTGCTTCGAGGTCGGCATGGGCTCGGGCGGCATCCTTCAGCTCGTATTCCGCGCCGATCGGGTTGACTAGCCCGGCCTGCAGCGCTGCCATCAGCGACATGGCGCCTTCGCGGTAGAGTTCGGGATCGTTGGCATAAGCCAACACGCTCGGACGCGACAGGCCGATCACGCGGGGCGCGGTTAGCTCCTCTATCTTGATCGGCGGAATGGGGCCGGCGACCTGTCCGAGACTGGCGACCATGCCGAAGGCGCGCACCGTGGCAAGCGTTTTCGACAACATGGTCCCGCCGATCCCGTCGACGGCAAGATGTACGCCACGGCCATCGGCGATGCGGCGCGTTTCCTCGGCCCAATCCGCGGATGTATGCAGGAGAACCGCGTCCGCGCCTGCTTCCTGGGCGATGCCGACCTTGGCTTCGGATCCCACCGTCGCGATGACGTTCGCGCCGATCCGCTTGGCAAGGCGTGTAACGAGTTGGCCGAGGCCGCCGGCGCCCGCATGCACCAGCACCCACTCGCCCGCCTTCACGGGATAGGTCTTTTGCAGCACCATCTGCGCCGTCAGTCCGCGCAGCATCGTGCTGCCGGCAATGCGATCGCTGACACCATCGGGTAATTTCACCAGCCGGCTTGCAGGTAGCGTGCGCATCTCGGCATAGCTGCCGATCGGATGACCGATATAGGCGACACGGTCGCCGACCTTCAGATCGCCGACATCGGCGCCGAGCGCTTCGATAACGCCTGCACCCTCAAAGCCCAGCACATTGTTGCCGGGTTGCAGCGGGTAAAGCCCGGAACGGACATAAATGTCGACGAAATTGACGCCGGAGATACTTTGGCGGATCAGCGCCTCGCCGGGGCCGGGTTCGGTAGCTGGGAGATCGACGGCTTTCAGGACTTCGGGGCCGCCGGGGTTGGTAATAGCAATCGCTAGGGGCATGGGAAAATCTCCTTTCGGACGATTTTTGACCATGAATCGCTGTGCGAATAAATTCGGTATGAACTCACCATATCTGTGCAATAATGCACCGATGATCGACTGGCAGGACCTTCACCATTTCGCCGCTCTCGCTCGAACCGGCTCCCTCTCTGCGGCGGCGCGCGAGTTGAGTGTCGACCACGCAACGGTCGGCAGGCGCATTGCGGCGCTGGAACGTGCGCTCGACCTGCGCCTCATCGACCGGCGGCCACGCACCTCGCCGTTGACGGCCGATGGCCGCGCCATCGCCGAACTGGTGGCGGGTATGGAGGAAAATGTCGAGGCGATCAGACGTTATTCGAAAAGCGCCGTTTCCGGGCTTTCCGCTGCCGTCAAGGTCAGCGCGCCGCCGTCGATCGCTGCCCATCTGCTGGCGCCGAAAGCCGCGCTGTTTCATACCCATCATCCGAACATCACGCTGACCATTGCCGGCATTGCTCGGAGCGTCGCACTCAATTACGGCGAGGCGGATATCGCCGTGCGCATGATCAGGCCGGAGGAAAGCGATCTCTTGGTCCGGCGTATCGGCGCCATGCGCTTCGGTCTCTATGCAATCCCGTCCGTGGCGCAAACGCCAGAGAAGGACTGGGTGTTCATCGGCTATGATGCGGCGATGGAGCATCTGACCCAGCAGACGTGGCTTCGCAGTCTGCTGGATGGTCGTCCGATCGTCTTCCGTGCTACCGATGTATTCGGTCAGCTCGAGGCTGCTCGCGCCGGATTGGGGGTTGTGGCGCTTCCGAGATTTCTGGGCGATCGTGAGGCAGGATTGGTGCGCCTGCCGGCGGAGATCCCGTCACCGACGCGCGACCTCTGGCTCGTCACCTATCCCGATCTCCGTCGCTCGCCTGCCATCCGGGCGGTTATGGACTTCGTTGCGGATGTTGTCGGTCAAAGTTGTCCCTTGCGGGACGCCTCGGACAGCGCCGTATAAGTACCGATTCCAACCCGTATTTTTCTGTTGCGGCCTCGTGGCGAATCTCTATCCATAAAAGGATGGACCACACTTACGGTCGGTGATCGATGACGAAGCTGGGCAGTTGGTTCGTGGCGGATAGGGCCGATCTGGTCGCGGGCATATCGGTTGCCGGACTGATGCTGCCGGAAGCGGTCGCTTACGCCGGCATCGCCGGCCTGCCGCCGCATCGTGCGATCCTCGCCGGCATCGTCGGCTGTCTCGTCTATGCCATATTCGGCCGCAGCCGCTTTGCCATCGTCTCCCCCACATCCTCATCCGCTGCCATTCTCGCCGCAACATTGGCGGTTGTGCCGGGTGATGCGACGATCAAGGCGGGACTTGCCACGGTTGCCGTGGCGCTCGCCGGCATTCTTTTCGTCATCGCCGGTACCTTGCGCCTTGGCGGCATCACCGGTTTCATCTCGCGGCCGGTCTTGCGCGGCTTCGCGCTCGGGCTGGCGATCACCATCATCCTGCATCAGCTGCCGATCCTTGTCGGTGTGCCCCTGCAAGCCTCGAATATCCTGGCTTACGCGGCCGCACTCTTCGGCGCGATCCTCCAGTGGAATCCGATCAGCGTCGCCGTCGGCGTGGTCGCGCTGGCGGCATTGTTGCTGCTGAAGCGATTGCCCGGCATTCCCGCCGCCTTCTTTGTGCTGGCCGCCGGCATCTTCGCCTCCTATCTGTTCGGTCTGGAAGGCCATGGCGTCAAGCTGGTCGGCCCGATCGAGATCCTGCCGCAATGGCCCTCGCTGCCGGACGCCGGCTGGGCCGCCTATTCGCGGCTGGTGCAATTCACCGTGCCTCTTGTCCTCATCCTCTTTGCTGAATCCTGGGGCACCATGCGTGCACTCGCCCTGCGTTATGGCGAGACGCTGGAGATCAATCGCGAGCTTGGTGCGCTGGGCGCTGCCAATATCGCCAGTGCCGTCGTTCAGGGCATGCCGGTCGGTGCGGGTTTTTCCGCCGGCTTCGCCAGTGAGGCGGCAGGGGCAAAGACGCGGGCGACGACCGTCTTTGCCGCCATCGGCCTCGCGATCCTGATTGCCTGTGCCGGACCGCTGGTGGCGCTTCTGCCGGAGCCGGTGCTGGCCGCGGTCGTGATCGCGGCTCTGACGCATGCGCTCGACCCCAGCCCCATCCTGCGGCTGCGCCGTCTGCATCGCGATTTCTACGTGGCACTGGGCGCCGCCGTCGGCGTGCTCGCTTTCGGCGTGCTCAACGGCATGCTGCTGGCAATCGCCCTTTCGCTCGCTGCCATGATGCATCGCCTGGCATCCCCGTATATCGCCCGTTTGGGACGGCTCAACAACAGCCATGACTTCGTCGATATCATCAGGCATGGCGATGCCGTGGAGATACCGGGCATCGCCATCTGGCGCCCCGGCGAAACCCTGTTTTTCGGCAATGCCGATACGATCTTCGTCGAGATATTGTCCGGCAGCCGCAGCCAAGCCGGATTGCGGGCCGTCATCCTCAGCCTGGAGGAAAGCTCCGATATCGACAGCACGGCGATGGACGCCTTGATGGAGTTCGATGGCGCCATGCAGCGCGCCGGTCTCCGTCTACAGTTTGCCCGGGTCCATGACCGGGTTCGCGATCTCATGACGGTCGCGGGCGTCGCCGACGTCGACAAGCGTTGCAGCTTCAGCGTCGATGATGCTGTGGCGGCTGTGATGGCTACAGTTCAGCCTGTTCCGCAACCGTAAGCGCCAGATTTAGAACCCAGATTTAGAATAATGGCCAATGCCAGACGTGGCCATGTTCGCCGTCGCCTTGAAAGCTGTTGACCAGCGTGAACGTTTTGACTGTCCAAGCGATCGGCGCTTCCAAAATCACTTCGGGAAGAATGTGGTTGCAATAAAACAGCGTCATGTGAGGTTGGAACGACTTGGATATGCCGCTTTCGAAGCCCAAGCTTTGCATTGCAGCATCCAATTCCCGACGGAGTGTCGCTAGCCCCTCGTTTCCGTCCCTACACCAGAGTACATATTGACGGTTGTTCCCGTTGCCGAATGTGCCTGCACGATCGAATATCAAGGGAAACGACTTTAAGCAGATGGTTGACCCAGCCTCCAACGCAGCGAAGGTGGCTTCCTCCTGTGAGCGGGAGACAATGTCGATGGGATAAATGGTGGCATGGTAAAGATCATGCTTTCTCGCTGTGCGCATCAACCCGTTTCGTCGACTTTGGTCGACGGTCATTTCAGCAGCCAATTTAGCGATTTCTGGGTCCGGCAATGCCGCAAAATAGAGTGCTTGCCGGCGCTTCGGAGGGCTTTTGCCCTTGCGACTAATTGGCGGTTTGCCGAGATTAAATAACAACTGATCGACATGCTGCATGGCTTCATTCAAAGCCGGTTTGGCTCTGCCTCCTTTTGTTTTCCGATCTCCAAAGCATATGCCTCAATGGCGACGATTTCAAGAACAAAACAAGAACATTCGGAATGGCGACATCCCTTGTTTCAAAAAGCGATCGAATAAAAGGACGGCCTGATCTGTTCATTCCAAGTTCGGGCCTGCGTGCCCAATCTCACCCAAAGGAATCACGATCATGTTCACCAGATCAGTCTTTGCGGCCGTTGCTTTCGCTCTCATCGGCCTTGGTATTGCTTCTTGCTCCACCTCGGGAGATCACAATTCTGGTGGCGGCATGACGCTGAACGCGCCTCCCACCGGCGGCGGATATTGATATCCGTGCTCGCGAACCCCTGAAGGCCCGTTAGGCCGGCATCAAAACGGTGGCAATTCTCATTGCGCGCAAGAAACGGGTTGAATTCGGCGCTCCCGAGGACGATTTTCATGACAAGTGGAAACACGGGAGGTTTCGTCATGAACGAGACAAGGCAGAATTACCTGATCTTCGAAACCGCCGGCGGCTTCTGCGGCATTGCCTGGAATGATGTCGGCGTGCTGCGCTTTCAATTGCCGACGAAGGATGCGGGCGCGACCGAGCGCCTGCTTCGGCGCCGTTTGCCGAATGCGCGGCCCGGGACCCCAAGCGCGGACATCGCGGCAGTGGTTGCCAAGGTGAAGCGCTATTTCGCAGGTGAGGAGATCGACTTTTCCGATGTCACGCTCGATCTCGGCGAGCAGGATGCCTTTTTCAGGCAGATCTACGATGCCGCCCGACAGGTCGGCTGGGGCCACACGACGACCTACGGCACATTGGCTAAGCAGCTCGGCGCAGGACCGGAAGCTGCGCGCGATGTCGGGCAGGCTATGGCGAAGAACCCGGTGGCGCTGATCATTCCCTGCCATCGCGTTCTGGCGGCAGGCGGCAAGATCGGCGGTTTTTCCGCGCCGGGCGGTTCCAACTCCAAGGCTCGCATGCTGGAGCTGGAAGGCGTTCAGCTGGCGCCGCCAAAACCGGTGCAGCAGTCGCTGGGGTTCTAGAGCAGTTCCAGCAAAAGTGCGCAGCGGTTTTGCTTCCGGAACTGCGTAAAAACAAGAAGATAGAGCGCGTTCGCGATTCGAAGAAAAGCGGAATTACTCTAGACGAGGAAGACGGCGAGAGGCTTTGGTCGCTGGCTCTATCCATGAGTTTCTGGAAGTGAAGACGTATTGCCGAAGATATGTCCGGTCGGCATTGGCGGAACAATGGCTGCAGACGATGGGCATGCTCGATCCGCAAAAGGATAATCGCGATGGCAGTCCGCCTTGGGTGATTGCCGACCGACCGGGAGGGGTCGGCTATTTGGCGCGACCCTTCACATGTTCAACCGCCAGCTTTACCTCGCGATAGTGCTCTGTCAGTTTCGTCAGATCGAACGCCCGGTTGAGGCCGCTCGGGTTCGGCAGTACCCAAATCGAAGCGCCCCCAAATTTTTCTGCTTGCCGCCCCCATTCGACATCGGCCCGGAGGCTGATGGCGGCATAGGCCGCTTTGCCGAGAAACGCCAGATTAGCCGGCGCGAACTTGCTGATCTTTTCTTCGAGCACTGGAGCGGCGGCAATGTAATCGCTCCTTTTCAGCTCGCTGGCGCTTTTCGTCGGGCGGGAGACCGCCGATGTCAGGCCGAGGCCATATTGCAGCATCTCGCGCTCTTCCTCCGCCCGCAGCAGGCGAGGGGTGAAGCCGGCAAGGTACAGGACCCGCCAGAAGCGGTTGCTACGGTTCGAGAAATTATGCCCGTCGCGATGTGCGGTAAGCGCAGGGTTCAATCCGCAGAAGACTACCGAGAGGTCCGGTGCCAGAATTTCGGCAAGCCCGCTCGCCTGCTCCGGTATGTCTATCGGCTCATTCAGGGTCTTCGTTGGGGCATCATCCTGCATCTCGGATTTCCTGCGAAAGCGGCGGCAAGCGCGCCGCCTTCGTCACGCTAGCCGATAAGCGCCTGATCGGCCAAGGGATAAGAGGCCCATCTGCCTGCCTGAATCCTGTCGGCCTTTACGCATCACACAACAGTGGGCGGGCCGAACCACGTAGTCAGGGCCTCCGGAAGCCCCAACCGGGTTTCCTCTCCAACCCAGGCCACATATCCGTCCGGCCGTATCAATACCGCAGTGGGTGCATCAACCGTGCCTATCGCAGGAAGTACCCATGGTCCGGCATATTGGGCGTCGATCGATTGCACCCGATCCGCCCAAGGGGCGATATCGAAGCTCTCAGGCTCGCCGAGATTGAGCAGCACAGGCTGGCCTCCGTGCAGCAGCTCGAAGAGCCGCAGCGGGCCATGGGCAATGGTGAGGTCAAGATCGGGCATGCGGCGGCCGAGCAGCGGATGCCCCTCGCCGAGATCGTAGTGAATATCCAAACCGGACATCATCGCGGCGTAGCGCCGGCGCGGCTCGTCCATGGCGAGGCATTCGGCCATCGTTTCACGGAAGATTTGCGTGCGGTCGTCGGGGCGGCGGAGCGCGACCGAGACCAGGATATGGCGCAGCACGCGGGCGGCAATCGGATGACGCTCGGCGTGATAGGTCTCGAGCAGGCTTTGCGGCGATATGCCCTTGATCACCTGGGCCAGTTTCCATCCGAGGTTCATGGCATCCTGCACACCGATATTGAGACCCTGTCCGCCATCCGGGGGATGGATATGCGCGGCGTCCCCGGCGAGCAGCACACGGCCCTTGCGATAGGATGCTGCCTGTCGCACTGCATCCGTAAATCTCGAAATCCAGTGGGGGTTATGGGCACCATAATCGGTGCCATAGACGGCAATAAGAGCATCGCGGAGATCGCTGAAGCTCGGTTCGCTTGAGGTTCTCAACTGCCGCTCGGTCAGCATCACGCCTATCGGCCCCTCGTCTGGGTAAACGACCTTTCCATCGCGGATTTCATATTCGAACCTCCCGAGGGAATGCATGCCGAGCGCATCATGACGAATGCCCAACTCCGGCTCCTCGGTCATGTCCACCTCGGCGATCAGATTGCTGACGGTCGCATCCCATCCGGGAAAATCGATGCCTGCTGCCTTGCGGATCAGGCTGCGACCGCCGTCGCATCCTACGAGGTAATCCGCTCGCAGCGTCGTCCCATCGGACAAATGGACATCGACGCAGCTGGCGTCCTGCGCGAAGCCGGTAACCTCCATGCCGTAGTGGACCGGCACGTTGAATTCGCCGATCCAGTCGGCAAGGATGCGCTCTATATGTTTCTGACGCAGGCCCAGGCCGTAATTATGCCTGGTGGGGAAGTCGCTGATATCGAGGCGCACCGAGGCGAAGCTTGCGACCTGGGCTGTCTGCCCCTGTGAGAGGAACCGGCCGGCAATGCCGCGCTGGTCGAGAATTTCTATGGTGCGCGCATGCAGACCGCCGGCGCGCCAGCCAACAAGCTCCTGATTGGCACGCCGCTCGATGATCGCGACGTCTATGCCCGCCAAGGCCAATTCGCCCGCCAGCATCAGCCCTGTCGGACCGGCGCCGGCAATAACCACCGCATGTTTCGTAACAGGCATAGTCATGTCCATGCTCCCGCTTTTTCGGTTCGCATCGGCATTTGTACGGGAGGAGCCGGGTCTTGACGCAAGTCCCTTATGCGCCACATATGTAGACTAGAGAGAGCGAATATCTGCTCTCGCGATCGAATATCGACCTGCGAAATCCTTCACGAAACGTCTGCCTCCCCATCCAATAAAATATTTGATCCGCGCCCTAACGCGTTGTTATTGCGCGCTTTGGAACCAAAGGTCCTGTGAGATCGTTTGTCTTTGACTTTATACGACGCTGACGTCGTGCCCGGCCGGCTGGGTAAGCGGCGCATTTGAGGAGCAGCTCATCATGAATATTTCATCTGGATTTCGTTCAGTCGCGGTTGCCGCCATCGCCGCTGCAGGAATTGGCTTCGCCAGCGCGGCACATGCCGATAGCGGCACCATCCGCTTCTCCGTCTACAAGGCGGCTTTCTTCGTCGGCGGCTCCGGAGGCGAGGGCACGGTGACCTTCCATGGCAAACGCTATCCGATCTCGATCGGCGGCATTTCGGGCGGTCTCGCGTTCGGTGCCTCCAAGACCTATTTCCAGGGCACTGTGCGCAATATCCGCCGCGCCCGGGATGTGGCCGGCGTCTATGGCGCCGCCGGTGGCGGTGGGGCGGTGGGCAAAGGTGCCCAGGTGATCGTCATGACCAATGACAAGGGCGCCAAGCTCGAGCTTACGGGCAGGCAGGTCGGCCTGCAGGTCAATGCCGATATCAGCGGCCTGAGCGTCACAATGAAATAAGAGCGCGTTCAGCTCTGATAATTATTGCCCGGAGGCCTGATCCGCAGGAATAGCGATCAGGCCTTCGTTGTGAAGCAAGCTACCCATGAGGGCGAAGTCGATCGCATTTCCGGACCCACTTTGGTAACTCAGGTGGGTTTCATAGCGAACGAAGAAAGTACCGCCACTAACGTCAGCCCTCACTTGCTGAACTTCTTCCCAAAGAGGCCCCGAAAGTCGCATTACCTACGGAAAGCTCGCGGGTCTCAGGGAATCAGCGCTCTCAAACCAGCATCGACTGTTGGGCGAAGATGCCCGCCATCGCGCCTTGCCATGATGCCGTGGTGACCGAGGGCATTCCGGGGTTGGCAAGGTCGCCGGCAGCGTAGATGCCGGGCATGCTGGTCTCGCGGCGCTCGTCGACCTTGAGAGCAGTGCCAAGGGGTGTATCGACCGTGGCCAAGCCCAGTGATTCATGCAGGCTTGCGGACGGCTTGTTGCGCGGATGCGCGAACAGGATGTCGACAGTGACATCGGGGCCGGTATCGAACTTTACGGTGGCATTATGGCCCCCATGACGGGCGATTTCAGTGATCCGGCCGTCGACGACAGGTATGTTGCGGTGCGCCACATCGGCCCGGATATCGGGCAGGATGTCGTGACCATCGGCGAAGACCGTCAACCTGTCGGTCCAATCGTGGAACAGTCTGACCTGATTATGTGACTGCGGGCCGGACCAGACGAGGCCCCAATGCTGGCCGGCGACTTCAAAGCCGTCGCAATAGGGACAGGGCACGATGGACGTGCCCCAGCCTTCGGCAAAGCCCGGCAAAGCAGGCATTTGGTCGGTGATGCCGTAGCTCAGGATCAGGCGGCGCGCCTCAAGGCCTTCGCCATCGGCAGTGAGGACGGAGAAATCGTCGATGGCGCCGGAGATGCTGTCAGCCCCAGCATTGACCAGCCTGACCGTGGGATACCGCGCCAGTTGCCGCCGCGCTTCGGCCAGGATGTCCAGCGGCGGCTTGTGATCGTGGCCGAGTAAGCCATGCGAGTGGCCGGCGAAGCGATTGCGCGGCAGGCCGGTATCGAGAACAGTGACCTTGCGACGGGCGCGGCCGAGCTGCAGAGCGGCTGCGAGGCCGGCAAAGCTGCCGCCGATGATGATGACGTCATCCATGGTGATGGGCTCCGAGTTGTGAATGGCAGGGGTGGGGCTGGGCTTGGCACACAATGGCGTCCACGGATGCGCGCTTGAAAGGGGCAGCGAGCAGGGCTTCGGCATCTACTAGAAAGCCGCCCCTCACTGTGTTGACCGACCGGATGATGCCGCATTCGATATCGCCGAGGGGCCTGGATTTCGAGGACATGGTTAAAACCTACCCAATGGCTTGCAGATTTTAGATACTATATGGTATCGTAATTCACGAATTAAGATACTGTCAAGGACTGGAATTGTCGTGACCGAAAATAGCCAGGGCCGGCGCGGCCGGCCCGCCAACGAGGCGCTTGGTCAAACCATAGTCGACGCCGCGGGCGAACTCTTTGCGGAATTGGGTTTTCAAGCGACGACATTGGACAAGGTCGCCCAGCGAGCGAAGATATCCAAGCTCAGCATTTACAGGCATTTCGAGAGCAAGGAGGCGCTGTTTGGCGCGGCGTTTGCGGCGCGCTGCCAGCAGTTAATACCACAGGCCCTTTTTGAAGGCGTCGACGGTTCGGCCGAAGATCAGCTCATGGCGGTCGGATCATCGCTGCTTCGCACGCTGTTGCGCCCGGACGTCCGCAATGTCGAAGCCATGGTCACGGCCGATATGACAAGTCAAAAGTCGTTGAGCAAGCTCCATTACGAAGCCGGCCCCGCCCATATCATCGCCCAAATCGAGGCCCTGTTACGTCAATTGCACGCGAAGGCGGTTCTGAATGTGCCCGATCCTCTCCGGTCCGCCCGCTTGTTTGCCGCGCTTTTCAAAGGATCCGATCTCCTGATTATCGCACGCTTCGATGAGGCGGGAGCGGAAGACGACAGCGAAATCGAATCCTATTGCCGGTCGGCCGTCGCCATGTTCATCGCGGCGCACGGGGGCAACGACCACGCGGGGGGATAGCCTAGAGCGGTTCAGTTTTTCACGGAATCTCTGAGCCGCTCTATCTCTTTGTTTTCACGCAATCCCGGACGGAAAACCGCTGCGCACTTTTCCTGGAATTGCGCTAGACGACGCCGCGAAGGAGGGCGGCGAGCAACGAATAACGCCCGCTTTTTTGATAGGCGCCATTCAAGCACAGCCCAAATGGATGAAACAGGCACGGCAGCGAAAATTGGCGCTTAGACTGCGCCATCACCACCGTTCCCCCCTCACTCCCACTCGATCGTGCCGGGCGGCTTCGAGGTGACGTCGTAGACCACGCGGTTGATGCCGCGGACTTCGTTGATGATGCGGGTCGCGGCGCGGCCGAGGAATTCCATGTCGTAGTGATAGAAATCCGCGGTCATGCCGTCGACGGAGGTGACGGCGCGCAGCGCGCAGACGAATTCATAGGTGCGTCCGTCGCCCATGACACCGACGGTCTGGACCGGCAGCAGCACGGCAAAGGCCTGCCAGATCGCGTCATAGAGGCCGGCCTTGCGGATCTCGTCGAGATAGATCGCATCGGCTTCGCGCAGGATTTCCAGCTTCTCGCGGGTGATGCCGCCCGGGCAGCGGATGGCGAGGCCAGGGCCGGGGAAGGGATGGCGGCCGATGAAGCTGTCGGGCAGGCCGAGTTCCTTGCCGAGTGCGCGCACTTCATCCTTGAAGAGTTCGCGCAGCGGCTCGACGAGCTGCATCTTCATGCGTTCCGGCAGGCCGCCGACATTGTGGTGCGACTTGATGGTGACCGACGGGCCGCCGGTGAAGGAAACACTCTCGATGACATCGGGATAGAGCGTGCCCTGGCCGAGGAAATCGGCGCCGCCGAGCTTCTTGGCTTCATCCTCGAAGGTTTCGATGAAGAGCCGGCCGATGATCTTGCGCTTCGTCTCGGGATCGGAAACACCCTCGAGCTCGCCTATGAAACGGTCGGAAGCATCGACATGGATCAGATGCAGATTGTAGTGCTCGCGGAACATGGCAACGACGTTTGCCGCCTCGTCCTTGCGCATCAGGCCGTGGTCGACGAGGATGCAGGTCAGCTGATCGCCGACAGCCTCGTGGATCAAAAGCGCGGCGACTGAGGAATCGACGCCGCCTGACAGAGCACAGATGACGCGCTTGTCGCCGACCTGATCGCGGATCGCCTGAACCGCCTTGGCACGATAGGCCGACATCGACCAGTCGCCCTTGATGCCGGCGATGTTGTGGATGAAGTTGCCGATCAGCTTAGCGCCATCGGGCGTGTGCACGACTTCCGGATGGAACTGCACGCCGTAATATTTGCGCTTCTCGTCGGCGATGAAGGCATAAGGCGCGTTCGAAGACGTGGCGACCACTTCGAAGCCTTCGGGCAGCATTGTGACGCGGTCGCCGTGGCTCATCCAAACCTGATGGCGTGAACCGTTCGACCACAGACCTTCGAAGAGAGCACAATCCCTGTCGACTTCTAGGAAGGCGCGGCCGAATTCACGGTGGTGGCCGCTCTCGACCTTGCCGCCGAGCTGCATACACATGGTCTGCTGGCCATAGCAGATACCGAAGACCGGGATGCCGCTGTCGAAGATGATCTGCGGCGCCCGCGGCGAGCCTTCGTCCACGGTCGAGGCCGGACTGCCGGAGAGGATCACGGCCTTCGGCTGCAGCCGCTTGAAGCCGGCTTCGGCGGATTGGAAGGGGACGATTTCGCAGTAGACGCCCGCTTCGCGCACGCGCCGTGCGATGAGCTGCGTCACCTGGCTGCCAAAATCGACGATGAGAACGGTATCTGGATGTGCTGTCTGGGTCATGGCGAGCCTTTAATGAAAAGCGCTTTCCCTGGCAATCGGGCAAATCACGCAAACGGCGATTTTATTGTCCCGATTGTCCTACATTCTCTGTCTTTTCTCGTAATTCCGGACGGAAAACCGCCATGCACTTTTCCTGGAATTGCTTCGGTGGTTTCCAGTCCCTTAAAACCAGAATACGCCGTCCTCGAGCGCCGTAAACAGCCCATCGACCGCGTAGGAGAGTTTGCGGTCGATCACATGCAGATATTCCGTCCAGTCGGAAATGTGCTGAAGCTCAACCTTGCCATCGGAAATGCCACGCAGGCCGATCAGCGGCAGGCCATAGGTCTGGCAGGCGCGCAGCACCGCGAAGGTTTCCATGTCGACCATGTCGGTGCCGATGCGTTCATAGGCTTCGGAGCCGGAGACGATGTTGGCGCCGGTTGAAAGGCTGCCCTCAGCAATGGTGGGGATGCGCAATGGCAGCTCGATCGTTGCCGGTAGTTCCAGGAAGGGCGTGCGGCCCTTCTCGAAGCCGAGCGGCGAGGCATCCATGTCGCGGTAGGAAACAGAGGTGACCTGGTAGACCTCCGTCTGCTCCAGCTTGGCGGAGCCGGCCGAGCCGAGCGACACCACGAGATCGGGAAGGTCGCCCTGGGCTTCGAGCTGCGCGAAGGCGCGGGTGAGCGCGATCGCGGCCTCCACGGGGCCGACGCCTGTCATCAGCGGATCGATGCGCGAGCGCAGGAAGGGTCCATACTCGGCCTCGGCCGCCATGACGAACAGGATCGATTTGCCCGATACCCGTTTCAGTTCGAATTTCATCCGCTAATTCCCTCTCTGCCCCGGATGACCATCATCGTTCCCGTCATCGAGGCAATCAGCTTGGCCGGCCCGTCGCCGATGGCATAGCCGCGGCCATCGGCGACGATGATCGTCGTGCCGGGCTTGGTGACATCGCCCCGAAACAGGAAGCGCTCGCCGCGCCCGGGCGACATCAGGTTGACCTTGAATTCGATCGTGAGGATCGACGCGGAGGGATCGATGACGCTGTAGGCGGCAAAGCCGCAGGCGGAATCCAGCGCGGCGGCAATGATCCCGGCATGCAGGATGCCGTGCTGCTGTGTCAGCTTGACGTCGAACGGCAGCTCGATTTCGACCGTACCGTGTTCGACGCGCGTCAGTTCCGCACCGATTGTCGCCATCGCCGCCTGGCGCGCGAAGCTCGTTCTGATGCGGGTCCGAAAATCGCCGCCGGTCCCCGTGTCATCTGCCCCTGTCATGCCGTCCCCTTCTTTCGCGGGTGCGAAATTGGCATGGAGCAGCCATTTGGACAAGGGTTATCCGGTGGAAAAAGGAAAGCGCCCCAAGCTGCTGCGCCGACATCGAATTTCCACGATCAACTCGCCGTGCTACCCGACGCAATGAAGCTTGTCGTGAGGACACAGATGACCACGATTTGGCAATCCGCAGCCGCCGATGAGAGCTGGATGCGGACGCAGCTCGCTGCCGATTTGGTCGATCAGTGCCCGGCGGCCTCCAAGATCAGATGGGCAATCGTATCGGGATGCGAGATCAGCGAAAGGTGACTGGCCTTCACTTCGATGGTCTTCGCGCCCATACGCTTGGCCATGAAGCGTTCCAGATCCGGATTGATCGTTCTGTCTTCGGTGGAAACGGCATACCAGCTTGGCTTGCTGCGCCAGGCGGCCTGAGTGGTCTTTCCGGTCAGCAAAGCCTTCTGGAAGGGCTGCTGCACGGCATAAAGCACTTCGGCTTTGGCCTTGGGTAGGTCGCCGGCGAAGTCGCGCAGGAAGGCTTCCTCGGTGAGCCGTCCTTCGTCGCCGTCGAAGACGATACCGGCCGAGGCAGGGGGTGTCGGATATGTCTTGGCGAGCGCCGTATAATCTTCGCCGGCATCCGGTGCGCGGGCTGCGACATAGACGAGCGCCGAAACCTTCGGATGAACGCCGGCTTCCGTCACTAACATTCCGGAGAAGGAATGGCCGACAAGGACGGCCGGGCCGTCCTGGCGGTCGAGCACGCGCTGTACCGCCGCGACGGCTTCGGGGAGAGTCGTCAATGGGTTCTGCACGGCCGTGCAGTTCAGCCCCTTGGCCTGCAGCCGGGCGATGACCTCCGTCCAGCAGGAGCCGTCTGCGAAAAGTCCATGCGCAAGAACGACGTTGCGGGCCTTTAACGGCGCAGAGGTAGCCGCACTCGTGGTCGAGCTGCCGGCGGCCATGCCACGCGTGGACATGAGGGTGGCGGCGGCACCGGCAACAATGGCGGTCGCGAAATTTCGTCTGGTCATCATCATCGTGATACCTATCGTTTAGAGATAAATTAGCACCAGAAAGCCGTCGTGCCGGATGCCGGAACGGTAAAGCTTCTAAAATTTTGTATGTCTCGGGGACGGCATCTGCCCGGATCCTAAGGATCAAAAGCCCCATCTGCATTCCGATTCAGCGTCAAGCTCATTTTGTGCATGCAAAAGCAAGCTCAATGCCTGTCTTTGTATTCTTCATATCGACTTCCGTCAATAATTGTATGTGTAACAGTTGTGTGATAGATGAATTGTATGCAAAACTCAAATTGAAGTGATATTCTGCATACAAGTTGCAACGGATGTCGGAGAATTGGGAACGATGGATGGACTAGATGGTGCGGCCGACGATCGCGAGTTGTTGTCCGACCGCATTCGCAACGCGCTGGAGGATGAGATCGCGACCGGCAAGCTTGAGGCGGGCGCAGCACTGGACGAACAGCAACTGGCCGATCGTTTCGGTGCCTCGCGCACGCCGGTTCGCGAGGCACTGAGACAGCTGTCGGTAAGCGGTCTCGTCGAAATGCGGGCGCGGCGCGGGGTGGTCGTTGCCCGCATGACGCCTGAACGTATCATGGATATGTTCGAGACGGTTGCCGAAATCGAATCGATGTGTGTAAGGCTCGCCACCTATCGCATGACGCCGCTCGAGCGCAGTCACCTGATCGAACTGCACGACGCATCTGAAACGCTTGTGAAAACAGGCGATTTCGATGCTTACGATGTGTTCAATCGCGCCTTCCATGAGGCGATCTATCACGCCACCCACAACAGCTTTCTTGCCGAGCAGGCGATCATGATCCGCAATCGCCTGGCGGCCTTCCGCCGGGCTCAATTGCAGCAGGAGCAGCGGCTCGAGCGATCGCGGGCGGAGCATGAAGCCATTATGCAGGCGATAGCCGAGGGAGACGGGGAAATGGCGTCGCGGCGCATGCGGGCACATATGCTCAACGCAGCGACGGCGTTGCGGCGCTTCATCGAAGCCAGTAAGCTTATTTAGGCAGTCCAGCCAAAGTCCGGATCAGCCGCGGGCGATGCGGACGATGTGCTGGTCCCAGGCGACATCGTTGTGTTCGCCCAGAAAGTTGCCGTCATAGGACGAGACGGCAAAGCCATGCCGCGCCGGTGCGATGCCCGCCGCATCGGCGATGCTTTCCACCTTCAGCACCGCGCCCGTCTTGGCGTCCAGTGTCACCGAAGTCCCTTCAACCGGCGATGTGACCCCGACGAGATTCTCGGCACGGTTGACTGCGATGGCGCCGACATAATTGCCAAGCGCCCGTGTCGTGTCGTCGGGCAGGGTGACGAAACTCAGGTCCTCGCCCCTCGCGAAATGGCCGACAAGCGGCGGCAGGTCGTTGCGGTGGCCTTCGTACTGGCAGGCGAACCAGACGCGGCCGCTGGCATCGATATCGACATGGCGTGTCGAAACCTGAGCATATTGCGACGGCAGCGTATGCTTCTCGATCAGCTCGCCGTTTGCCGCGTCGATCAGCGTCAGCGACGGTTCCATATGGTCGAGATTGAGCTTGGTACGGCCGAAATCCGGATGCGTCTCAATGCCGCCATTGGCGACGATCAGGAACCGGCCGTCATCCGAAACCGTCATGTCATGCGGGCCGACACCATAGGTCTCGTATTCGCCGACGCGGGCAAAGCGGTTGCCCGCATCATAGAGCCCGACGATACCGCGATTATTGTCGAAATCGTTCTCGCTGGCATAGAGAAGCCTGCCATCACGCGAAAACGTGCCGTGTCCGTAGAAATGCCGGCCTTCTCTGGCGGAAATGACGATCGGCTCGGCCTTGTTCCAGGGATCGAAAATCATCGCGTAGGTGCCGGGCCGGCGCGCGAAGGCGACAGTCTTGCCGGTCGCCTTCGAAAAGGCCATGCCGTGGGCGCGTGCGGGTAGCGCCACCTGATCGATGATGCGCCCCTGTTCGGTCACCGTCGCCACCGCAAAGGAGCCGTCGGCGGCGCGGATGCCGGAGGCATAGACCGCATCGGCCCGCTCCAGCGCCATCAAGGCACCGGGCTTGAGCGCTGCGAGGAAGGTCAGTCCCGCTGCCTTGACGAAAGCTCTCCGATCGATGAGGCCGCTGCGCATCATGTTCTAGTCTCCGTCTGCGAAGGAGAAACCGGCCGAAAGGCCGATGGCGCCGCCATACTCGTCGCTGAAGCTGGTGGCGAGGTCGCGGCTGACGGCGAGCAGCTTGTCGATCTTGGCGCGCTCCGCATCATTGCCGATTGCTGCCTCGATATCCGGATTGATTGATGACGCTGTCGCTGCAAGCTCGTTCAACAAGCCATCGATCTTGGTGGCAACTGCGCGCTTGTCAGCTGGTAGCAGGTTTGCCATGTCGGCTTTCTCCCAGAGCGTCTTCAGGCCCCCAATATTGCCCGTGAACGAGGTCCACGTATTGGCCGAGCGCCAGTAGATCGCCATCTTCGGCCGCGCCGTTGCCGGATCGCCCTTGTAGAAGGTTTCCAGCCGCTGGTCGCGAACATTGGCCGCGCCATGCACGAGGATGCCGAGCAGTGCGGTTACGGCCTCCTTGTTATCCATGAAATCGTCGCTGGTCTTGCCCGGGAATTTCCAGGATTTCTGCACGCCATCTGGCGCATCCCATTCGTCGGCGATTTCCTTGGCGGTGTTCTCGATATTGCCGGCGACAGCGGCGCCATAGCGGCAGCGGAAGCTTTGCTTATCCTTCCCGAGGACATCGGAGCCGTTGCCGAAGAGCACATATTCGAGCGCCGTCATGCTCATGAGCGCCACGCTCTTGCCGGCGACGGCTTCGACGGTCGTGTCCTGCTCGTCGGCCTTGGCGATCAGCGCCTGCACTTGCTTGAGACCCACGCCCTTGCGGTCGGGATAGAACAGGATGTGCTCGAAGCGGTTCTTTTCGATGATCGGGCCGGTATCGACGATCTCGATGCGCGACCAGCTCTTCACGGTGTCGCCGAAAGCAGACTTGGCGCCGGAAAGGGTGGCATCTGTGGCATCGGCGCAAAGCGCCTTCATCGCGACAGTCAGTTTCGAGGTGGAGTCGTGCATGGCGCGGTAGCCGGGACGGATCACGTCATCGACGGCCTTCTGCAGCATGGCCGGCACAGCCGCCTCGTTCAGGCCGGCGCCATTGGTGCCCGCATCCTCGGCGTGGGCAGGCAAGGCCGCAGCGGTCAAGAGAAGACTTGCTGCAAAACGTGTCCAGTGGCGCATCAAAGGGACTCCAGAAAGTTGATGAGGGCTTGCCGATCGTCCTTCGAAAGACCGGCGAATGCATTGCGGGCTTTTTCGGCCTCTCCTCCATGCCAGAGGATGGCTTCGGTCAATGTGCGGGCGCGGCCGTCATGCAGATAGGCCTGCCGGCCGCTCACCGTCTGTGTCAGGCCTATACCCCAGAGCGGCGGCGTGCGCCAATCGCGGCCGGATGCCGCGCCCACCTGCTGTCCATCCGACAGGCCTTCGCCCATGTCGTGCAACAGGAAATCGGAATAGGGCCAGATCAGCTGGAACGCCTGCGGCGAATCCTTGCCGTCGCTGCCCTTCAAGCCATCGCGCGTCACGAATTTCGGCGTGTGGCAGGCGGCACAGCCGGATCGATAGAACATGTCCTTGCCATGCAGCACGGCGGGCTGGCTCGTCATGCGGCGGGCCGGGACGGCAAGATTTTCGGAGTAGAAGGTGACGAGAGGGAGCACCGGGTCCGGCGCTTCCGTGTCGCCCAGGCGCTTCTGCACGCCGGTCGGCATGGTCAGACATTGCGGTTCCTTGGCGGTGCAGTCGCCGTACGGGTTCGGTCGGTCCGGCGTCGAAATGCCGATATCGGCGGAAAAAGCATCGGCCACCTGGTCGCGCACGGTTGCATTCTGGGCCTTCCAGCCGAAGCGCCCGAGCGCGAGTTGACCCGTGCGATGATCGCGGACGATGGCGGAGCGGCCGCGAATGCCGGTGCCCTTCTTATCGTCCGGATCGGCATTGGCGAGAATATCGGCATCCGGAATGGCCTCGATCAGGCCGAGGCCGATCATCGGCGGCGCAATGCGCGCTGAAAGCGTGGTGCTTGCATCCATCGGCCCATAGGCGAGATCGCTCACCCCGTATGTCGGCTTGCGCAAGGTCACGGTCTCGCCGCCGGTAAGCGTCACCGTCTCGTCACTATAGCTGAGGGTTACCTTGCCTTCGGCGGCGAGGCCGGGAACGGCAAGATCCTGCAGCTGTGCTCCATAGGTCGAATCCGGGAAATTGAGCGCGTGAAAATCCTTGACGGCCTGCTGCTCCTCCGGCGTCACGGCGGGTCGTGCAAGGCGCAAGACCATCGAGGTCGCGACAGCTCCCGCTTCTTCGGGCGGATGGCCGCGTCCATCGCGGATATGGCAACTCTGGCAGGAGCGGGCGTTGAACAGCGGTCCTAGCCCGTCGGAAGCCTGGGTGGAGGAGGGGGCGGAGACCCAAAGCTTGCGAAAGAGCGCGTTGCCGAGATGAAAATCCTGCCCCTGCTCCTGATCTAGCTTAGCCGAGGGCTGGGAGAAAATATCGCGCGTGACCTTATCGATCGCAGTCAGGCCGCCACCCTGCATCGTTTCATAGGGTTCGGCCTTGAGAAAGTTGCTGGTCGCGCGGGTCGCATCGCGCACGCGCTTCAGCTCTTCGGTAGAGAGATCGCTGCGATTGCTCGGAAAATCGAGGATGTCGGCAACGGCCAGCGTGATGGAAAAAACCAAAAAACCCGCAGCGAGGGCGGGCAAAAGGGCGCGATTGGCCGGGATGCGTGTCATGGTGTCGGGGCGGCAACGCCTTGTCGCGCTGCCACCCTCCCTTATTACTTCTTCTTGAAGACGGAGTTCGGATTGTCCAGGCTGTCCGAACCTTCGAGCTTGATCGTGCCGAGATCGAGAGCGGCGATGACGCGTTGGATGCTCTTCGTCTGGTCGAGCAGGCCGTCGATGGCCTTCTGAACCGTCGCGTTGCCTTCCTTGTTGCCCTCGCCGATCATCTGGTCGTATTTCTCGACCGTCTCGCCGCGATGCACCAGCGCCTTCATGGCTGCAAGCGTCGTGTCGAGCTTGCCTTCCATCTCCTTGTCGAGCGCGGGATCCTTGGCCTTAACCAGATCGTGCAGCGACGGACCCTTCAGCTTGGTGCCGTCGGCGCGGGTATAGTTGCCGTTATAGGCAGACGCGATGCCAACGGCATCGCCATTGTGTTCGTTATAGGTATTGTCGGAGAAGCAATCCTGTTCTTCTTCCGGATCGTGCAGCAGCAGGCCGAGCTTCATGCGCTCGCCGGCAAGTTCGCCATAGGAAAGCGAGCCCATGCCGGTCAGGATGGTGGTGAGGCCGGCCTTCGGATCAGCTTCGACATGCTTGGTGGCTTCGCCGTCCGGCGCCCACTTGTCCGTTATGTCCTGCAGGTCGGCAACGAGCAGTGTCGAGGCGGATTTCAGATATTCGGCGCGGCGGTCGCAATTGCCGTGTGTGCAATTCTTTAGATCGTAATCGGTTGCCGGACGCTCGCCGGCGCCGGCACCCGTGCCGTGCAGATCCTGGCCCCACAGAAGGAATTCGATGGCGTGGTAGCCGGTCGCGACGTTGGCTTCGATACCGCCGGCCTGATGCAGTGTGCCCGACAGGAATTCCGGCGTCAGATGCGATGCGTCGACGTCCTTGCCGTTGATCTTGATCGTCTTGTTGGCGATGACGTTGGCGACATAAAGCGAATTCTCGTCGCTTTCGGTGCCGTAGGAGGCATCGACATAGTCGATCAGGCCTTCGTCCAGCGGCCAGGAGTTCACCTTGCCTTCCCAGTCGTCGACGACCGGATTGCCGAAGCGATAGACTTCCGTCTGCGCATAGGGAACGCGAGCCTTGATCCAGGCCGCACGTGCCGCCTTAAGCGTCTTGTCGCTGGGGTTGGCGAGCAGAGCGTCGATGGCCTTGTCGAGTGCTTTCGCCGTCGTCAGCGCATCCTGATATTTGGCATGTGCCAGTTCCGCATAGTGCTTGAGAACGGCAGCCGGCTCGGGAGCGGCTGCGCGAGCCGGCAGGCTGAATGCAGCGGTCGTGACAACGGCCACCGCGAGCGCGGCGCCAATTCTGTTTTTCAGTTTCATGTTCCTCTCCTGTGACAGCGGGGGGCACCGTCAAAACTTGGCAATTTGTGTCATGTATGAAAAACAAACTTGTGTCAAACGCTCTAGTTTAGAACGATTTTAAGGCGATGGACCAAGGATTCAACGGCACAGGCGAAATGGATTCGCCTGTGAGTGCGCGGATATAGGCGGCTTGGCATGGGGTTGGCAGGGTAGTGGAACCGGGGTAACGACAGAACGGCTCTAATCCGCTAGTCGATCGCCGCCAGCTCACATCTTCCGTTGCAGACGGCTGAAGAAGAAGCCGTCAGTATCGGTGGAGGCCGGCGTCAGCGTAATGGTCTTGCCATCCGAGGAGCGGGGCTTTGGGGCATCCTTGCCGAACAGCTTCCCCCAGGAGCCCAGAGTTTCCACCACCTCGAAGTCCGGATTCTGGGCGGCGAAACGGTTTACCTGCGCTTCATTCTCTTCCGGCAGCACCGAGCAGGTGACATAGAGCAGCGCCCCGCCAGGACGGACGAATTCTCCGGCTTGCGCCAGGGCTTCCTGCTGCTGGCTGGTGCGCTCGTCGAGGTTCTTCTGCGTCAGCCGCCATTTGGTATCGGGACGGCGCCGCCAGGTGCCGGTCCCGGTGCAGGGAGCATCGACCAGCACCTTGTCGAACTTGCCGCGCAGTTGGAGCAGGCCGTTGCGGTCGTCATGGACCTGAACATTCCGGGTGCCGGCTCGTTTCAGGCGCTCGATGATCGGCGCCAGCCGTCGCCGGTCGCTGTCATAGGCATGGACCTGGCCCTTGTTATGCATCGCGGCCGACATGGCGAGCGTCTTGCCGCCACCGCCGGCGCAATAGTCGAGCACCTGATCGCCTTCTTCAGGCAGAACCAGATCCGCGACGATCTGCGAACCTTCGTCCTGCACCTCGAACCAGCCCTTCTGGAAGGAGAGCTCGGCCGTGACGTTCGGCAGGCGGGACGCGCCTTCGCCGGCAGGAATGCGGATGCCGAACCGGGCGATTTTCGATGCCTGGCCGCCAGCGCGTTCCAGCACCTTCACGACCTTGGCGCGGTCGGCCTTCAGCGCATTGGCGCGGAGGTCGAGCGTCGGACGTTCGGCGAGAGCTTGCGCTTCCGAAAGCCAGCCATCGCCGAAGGCTTGGCTGAAGGAGGGCTCGACCCATTCGGGAATATCGCCCTGAATGTGAAGAGGCGCATCTTCGAGATTGCGGGCCGCAAAGGCGGCCAATGTTTCGGCGCTCGGCGCCCCAGGGGCAAATTTATCGCCGTCCAACTCGGCAGCCAGCGCCTCCGGCGTCAGGCCCCATTGGCGGAAGAGGACTGCATGGGCAAGCGCGGACGCACTGTCGTCTTCCATCAGCCAGGCATGCGAAAGCCGCATGCGCAAGGCGTCGTAGACGATGTTGCCGATCGCGGCTCTGTCGCCGGAGCCGGCGAAGCGATGGGCAAGGCCCCAATCCTTCAGGGCATCGGCCACCGGTCGCTTGCGCGCTTCGATATCGGCAAGAACTTCGATGGCCCCCTGCAATCGGCCGCCCAGACGCATTCACACTCTCCTGCTTGCGCATGACCCGGAACCCGTTGGAGCTCATCTTGGGAATCTGCGCCCTACCAAAACCGCTGACGCCTCGCCGATCCGCGCAGACAATGCCCATGGCGGCGGATTTTGAGACGTCTCAATCGCGTGGTAGCCGCGATTGGCCGAGAGAGCAAGCGTCATGCCGATTTGCCGGTGGTTCCGGCTTCGGCGATTACTTGGAGGCGACGACCTCGTAACAGACCTTGGCGGTGCCCGAAGCGACCATGCCGATGTTCTGTGCGGCAGCGCGGGAGAGATCGAGAACACGTCCGCGAATGAAGGGCCCACGGTCGTTGATGCGAACGACGACGCTGCGGCCATTGTGCTTGTTGGTGACCCGGAGGCGCGTGCCGAAGGCAAGCGAACGATGGGCTGCAGTAAGATTTCTGGAACTCATGCGTTCCCCGGAAGCAGTCTTGGAGCTTCCTCCGTACCATGAAGCGCCTCCGCAGCCAGCGGATGCAAATGCCGGAGTCGAAACGACAGCAATGGAGGCGGATATAGTTGCGGCGAATGCCAAAGAACGTGCGATTTTCTTCAAACCGATTTTTCCCTCAAGCTATTGAACTTGCGCCCTGGGTAGGCGGCGGGGCTTAAATCAGGCCAAAAATGGCGAAAAAGTGCCACTATCGATCACGGAATGTTACGGACTGTAACATTTGTGATGTTAAGGGAATACTGTGGCTATTCAGTGGATTTGCTTGATCGTGGAAAAAACCTAATAAAATCAGTTAAAAATGGAATGAATTTTCTCGAAAGCATCGGGTGATGTCAGTCATCACAAAAATCGGAAAAATAATTTTCCGACTTTGCCATAATCGCTGCCGCATTTGTGCAATTTTAGAGGTCGTTAACCATAAATGCGGAGCAAATTGAACTAGGGCGGCCAGCTAAGTAGGAATTTTCATGCGATATCGTCTGGCATGGGGAGCGCTTTCTCAGCCGCGCCATGCTCCTGAGGACCATAATTCGGAAAGTGACATTCGATACTCTGGGTAGCGGAACTGGAAGCCGAGCGCGCGCAATTTCGCGTTCGAAACGCGCTTGTTTTCGCCGTAGAAAGAGCGGGCCATCGGCGTCAGTTCAGCCGTTTCGAAAGCCTGTTCCGGTGGCGGTTCGACGCCCATCAGGCGGGCGGCCTCGGCAATGACATCCTGTGGCGGCGCGGGCTCGTCGTCGGTGACATTATATATGCCGCCGAGCTTGCGATCGGACAGGAAGCGGGCGCAGGCGCCGATATCCTCGACGCGGATGCGGTTGAACACCTGGTTCGCCTTGATGAGCCTCCGGGCGGTTCCCTTTTCCAGATTGCAGAAGGCATTGCGGCCGGGGCCGTAAATGCCGGAAAGGCGGAGCACAGCGACGGGAAGGCCGAGCCGGATGCCGACGCGCAGCCAGCCATCTTCCGCTTCTACTCGCTCGACCGAGCGGTCCGCGACCGGATGCAGCGAAGTCTGTTCGCTGACCCAAGCGCCCTTGTGATCGCCATAGACGCCGACGGTCGAGAGATAGCAGATCCATTCCAGCTTCGGCATCAATGCCTTGAGATTGAGCTGCGCCAGCCGCAGCAACGGATCGCCCGATTTGCCGGGCGCGATCGATTGCACCAGATGCGTTGCCGTTTGCATCGCCTCAGCCAGAGCCGGATCGATCGTTTCACCGTCGAAGACGAAGGCTTCGATGCCTTCCTTCGTCAGCTGTTCGGCCTTGTCGGCGGAGCGGGTCGTGCCGGTGATGCGGATACCAGAGCCGGCGAAGGCCTTGGCGATGGCCGTTCCGGAATAGCCGCAGCCGAAAATCATCACATGCATCACGATACCCCTGCCAGTTTCCATTCGGCGCGGACGTCTTCGTCCGCCTCGCCATGTCTTTGTGCCGCAAACGCATGGAATTCGCCAGCCGTCATCAGCCGCGATAGAGTCCAGATCGCCATGCCGCGCACGGTGGGCGAGGGATCTCCGGCCAGTTCGCGACATTTCTCGATAAAGGAACGCTCACCCGAATTGCCGGCAGCGATCAGCACATTGCGGATGAAGCGGTCCCGGCCGATGCGCTTGACCGGCGAGCCGCTGAAGAAGGTGCGGAAGCTTGCATCATCCAGATCAAGCAGAAAGGCGATAGACGGTTCCTTGAGATCCTCCCGCGCCACCAGCTTCATCTCCGAGGCGGCGCTCGCGAACTTGTTCCACGGGCAGGCGGCAAGGCAGTCGTCGCAGCCGTAGATGCGGTTGCCGATCAACGGCCGAAGCTCGGGATCGATCGGACCTTTGTGTTCGATGGTCAGATAGGAAACGCAGCGCCGGGCATCGAGCTGATAGGGGGCTGGGAAGGCAGCGGTCGGGCAGGCGTCGAGACAGGCTCGGCAGGAGCCGCAATGGTCGATCTCCGGCTCATCCGGCTCGAGATCGGCCGTGGTGAACATCGAACCGAGAAAGAGCCAGGAGCCGAAGCTGCGGCTGACGAGATTGGTGTGCTTGCCCTGCCAGCCGAGACCGGCAGCCTCTGCGAGTGGCTTCTCCATGACAGGCGCCGTATCGACGAAGACCTTGACATCCTCCTTCGAGCGCGCCGCGAAGCGAGTAGCGATCTCCTTCAGCCTACCCTTGATGATGTCGTGATAGTCGCGGTTTCGGGCATAGACGGAGATCGCCGCCTTGTCCTGCTTTTCCAGAATGCCGCGCGGATCTTCGCCGGGACCATAATTCAGGCCGAAGACCACGATGGAGCAAGTCTCGCTCCAAAGCACGCGCGGATCGCCCCGGCGGTCGCGGGTCTCTTCCATCCAGCCCATGGTGCCGTGATAGCCCTTGTCGAGAAACTGGCCAAGCCGCACGGCCGCTTCGGGAATGGCGTCCGGCCTAGTGATGCGACAGAGATCGAAACCATGGGCACGCGCTTCCTCTCGCAAGAAAGCGGTCAGCGTGTTTCTTCGCTTGTCAGCTTTTTCCGCTTCGCGATCATCGGGCATATCGAGCCCTCGTCAGAAATCCAGATCGGCATAGTGCGAAACTGGTGTGACTCCACGCACGCGCTCCGCCAGGATCGGCCGGAAGGATGGGCGCGACTTCAGCCGCTGATACCATTCTTTGGCAACAGGCGATTCCGTCCAGTCGATCTCACCTAGATAGTCTAGCACGGAAACCGAGGCTGCGGCGGCGAGATCGGCGTAGCTCAGGCGCTCACCGGCCAGCCACTGCCGCGAACCAGCAAGCCAGGACAGATACTTCATATGCTGGCGGATATTGCCGCGCGCCATGCGCATGACCTTGGAATCGGGCGCGCCGCCACCCTGTTCGGCGGTCATCTGCAGCTTGAAGACGCGCTCGCGCGTCAGCGGCCGCGTCACATCCTGCTCCATCTTCTGCATGAACCATTCCGTCAGCCGGCGGATTTCGGCGCGCTGGAACGGATCTTCGGCCAGAAGCCGGCGGTCGCGTTTCAGAACGCCATGCGTCTCGTCAAGATATTCGGAAATGACAGAGGCGCCACAGAGCGCCCGCATGCTGTCATCGACGTAGACAGGCAGGGTGCCGGCGGGGTTCAGCGCCAGGAAATCGCGTCGCTTTTCCCAAGTCTGTTCCTCGATCAGCTCCGTCTGATAGCCATATTCCGTCAGGATCAGACGAACGAACCGGGAGGAAGATGACATTGGGTGATGATACAGCGTCGGCATTGGCACTCGGGTGTTTCTGATTGATGCTACGGAAGTCTTTTGGGTCGCGATTCTGCGGCCCTAGTCATTTGTCATCGGTTGAAGCTATAGGATCTTGGCCTAGTTTGCACAAGCGAATCGGGCCGCCCTGCCGTTAGACAAAGGACACGATATGGCTGAACAAATTATTATCGCGTTGGTTTTAGGCCTTGTGGAGGGGCTTACGGAGTTCATTCCGGTCTCCTCCACGGGCCATCTGATATTGCTTGGACATTTTCTCGGCTTCAAATCGGCCGGTACTTTTGAAGTTTTGATCCAGCTCGGCGCGATTCTCGCCATTCTGCTTGTCTATTTCAATCGTCTCGTCCAGATCGCCAAGGCGCTGCCCGTCAGCGTCAAGGCTCGTCACTTCGTTCTGGCCGTCCTCTTCGGCTTTCTGCCCGCTGCCGTCATCGGCGCGCTGGCGCATGATTTCATCAAGACGGTGCTGTTCGATTCGCCGAAGGTCATCTGTATCTCGCTGATCCTCGGCGGCATCGTCCTGCTCGTCATCGACAGGATCGAGTTCAAGCCGAAATATACCAGCGCCTATGAATTTTCCTGGCCGATGGCGGTCAAGATCGGCTTCTTCCAGTGCCTGGCAATGATTCCGGGAACGTCACGCTCCGGTTCCACCATCGTCGGTGCCCTGCTGCTCGGCGCCGACAAGCGTTCTGCCGCTGAATTTTCCTTCTTCCTAGCCATGCCGACGATGGTCGGCGCCTTCACGCTGGATTTGTGGAAGAGTCGCCATGATCTCAGCTTCGCCGATGGTCAGCTGATCGTCATCGGCTTCTTCATGGCCTTCATCTCGGCGTTGCTCGTCGTGCGCGCGCTGCTCGACTTCGTATCCCGCCGGGGTTACGCCCCCTTCGCATGGTGGCGCATTGCCGTCGGCACGATCGGTCTTATCGGCCTCTATTTCGGCTGAGACCCATCATCCGCGCTGATATCCTGAAAAAGTGAAGGCCGGTCAAAACCGGCCTTTTTCATACCCGATCAGTTTCGGGAGGACGTGTCGATGGAACCCGTCGTGCAGGGATCGACGCCGTAGGTCGGCGCACATTCGCCCTTGATCGAGGAGATGCTGCCGCGGGCCACGAAGGAGCCTGCGAGAATTACCAGTGCCGCGCACGCAAACAAAAGCGCGATAGACTTGCCCATCGAAGAATGCCTTTCCGCAGAAGTGTGAAGCGCGCCGCGGACCGGTTTATTGTTCAAGCCTGAGACGCGCGGCTGTGTTAGTCAGTGAGATGAGCAATAGCAATAAATGTTCATATTAAATTTGACGTTAATGCTACTATTTCCGCACTGCGTCTTTTGAGCAACGCTGAGCTGTGAATGGCGGGGCTCTGCCAGCGTTTTAAAGTACGATTCTGTCTTCGCGAGGCAATAAAAAACGCCGCTCGGCAAAGCCGGGCGGCGCGTGAATTTCGTGGAACGGCCGAATCGTCAGGCGGCTTTGCCCGAGCCCGTGAACTGGCCCTGCGGACGGTAACGCACCAGGTAGGACGGCAATACGGAGACGAGCAGCGTCGGCAGCAGGCCGATGCCCTTCAGGGTGCGTCCTTCCGCTTCCGCCTGCTTGGAAACGACGTTGTCGCTCTTCAGCAGCGTTACCTGGTCAGCGGTGATCGGCGGCTTGATGAGCGGCACCAGCGACGCGACCGAACCGATCAGCGAAGCCAGGCCGAAGGGGATGGAGACGAAGGACTTCTTGCGATTGATGACGGCAAGCGTCGTCTCGAGACATTCGCGGAAGGACAGCACTTCCGGGCCGCCGAGCTCATAGGTCGTGCCGGCCTTCAGTTTGCCGTCGACGCTGCGCGCGACGGTCTCGGCGATGTCCTGAACGTAGACCGGCTGGAACTTCGTTTTGCCACCGCCGATCAGCGGCAGGAAGGGCGCGGTGCGGGACATGTCTGCGAACTTGTTGAAGAATTCGTCCTCCGGTCCGAACACGATCGAAGGGCGCAGGATAATCGCGTCCGGCTTGATCGACAGGATAGCCGCTTCGGCGCGAGCCTTGGTGCGCGCATAGGCCGAAGGCGAGTTGGCATCGGCGCTGAGTGCGGAAATATGCGTCAGCGAGGCGCCGGCGCCGCGGGCGGCTTCCGCAATCGCCTTGGCGCCGAATTCCTGCACGGCGTCAAAAGTGTTGCGGCCGCTTTCGGCAAGGATGCCGACGCAGTTGACGACATGCTGCGCGCCTTCGACGGCGCGGTCGATCGAGTTGCGGTAGCGCACATTGGCCTGAACGATCGAAATCTGGCCGAGATTGCCAAGCGGTTGCAGGAAACCGGCAAGATCGGGACGGCGAACGGCGACACGAATGCGATAGCCGCGCTTGGCAAGCGCGCGCACGACGTGCCGTCCGATGAAACCTGATCCTCCGAACACGGTGACGAGCGGCGGGAGGTTGGACAGGGTCATGGCAGGCTCCTCGAAAGGCTTTGAATTGGGCTTATCTGGTTTCGTCTTAGCCGATCCGCGCGCCGAGGTGAAGTGCTATCGCGCTGCATTGCAGCGTCGGCTTTTCAAGGGGTTTAAACCCCTTCGACGACGACCATTTCGGCATCCGCCACCTGCTGGCGGATTTTGGCCGCGATCTGGTATTCCGGCGAGTTGTAGCAATCGACGGCATGCTGCAGCGAGGGGAATTCGATGACGACGTTGCGGCCGCGTGCCTGTCCCTCAAGCGGCATGAACGCACCGCCGCGGGCAAGGAAATTCGCGCCGTATTTTTCGAAGGCGGGCTTCGCGGCGGCGATGTAATCCTTGTAGCGCTCGGGGTCGCGGACATCCACGCGCGCGATCCAATATCCCTTTGCCATATCGACCTCCCTGATTTTTGTGGTGGTTTAAAGTGCAGCGCTCATCTCGGCGAGGATGGCGCGGGCGGCCTCCTTTGGATCGGCCGCCTTGACGATCGGCCTTGCGACGACGAGATGGCTGGAGCCGGCTTTGATGGCTGCGGCAGGCGTCATCACACGCTTCTGGTCGCCCTTGTCGCTGCCTGCCGGACGGATGCCGGGGGTCACCAGCGCCATATCCGGCCCGATGATCTTGCGGACCGCGGCGGACTCTTCCGCCGAACAGACGATACCGCCCATGCCGGCGAGATGCGCCTGTTCGGCCCGGCGCAGCACCAGCGTATGCGGATCATATTCATAACCGGCGGCGATGAGATCGCCTTCGTCCATCGAGGTCAGTACGGTGACGCCGAGCAAGCAGAGGTCCGAGCCCTTGGCCGCCGCGACGGCCGCCTTCATAGCTTTCGGATAGGCGTGCAATGTCAGCATCGACATGCCCATCTTGACGATGTTCTCCACGCCGGAGGCCACCGTATTGTCGATGTCGAGCAGCTTCATGTCGAGGAAGATCTTCTTGCCGCTGGCGGCCAGATCGCGGGCGAATTCCAGGCCGCCGGCAAAGGCGAGCTGATAGCCTATCTTATAGCAGAGAATATCGTCGCCGAGGGCGCCGACCACTTTTTCGGCCTCCTGAAGGTTTGGAACATCTAGTCCAACGATCAAGCGGTCGCGTGCGGTCATATCAAGCCCATCCCATCCAGTCTTCCATGGGTGTCCAGTCGCATGAGACGGCGCGCTTCGCAAGATCGAAACAGAAAAGATTGCCGCCACCCGGCGGCTGATCGCCTTGGCGCGCTATCGGTTTCCCCTCCAGATGGCATTTCAGCAGCGTGCCGACGCCACCATGGCCGACAAAGGCGAGCGGCACGTTCGGATCGTGACGCGCAAGAACGGCCTCGACATTGGAGACGATCCTCGCCTGCGCATCGATGGCGCGCTCCCAGCCCTTGAAGCTCTCATGCGGATTGGCAAAGAACCAGTCCGCAGCTTTTTCGAACTCCGGCGGCGGCAGAAAACCTGTGGCGCTGCGATCGTTTTCATGCATGGCTTCGATGACCTCAATCGGCGCACCGCTTGCCGCTGCCAAGGCCTCCGCCGTTTCGATTGCCTTGCGCTCGCCGCTGGAGACGATCAGGCCGAGATTGCCAGCCCAGGACCGGCTCGCCGCCAGTCGCGCCCGCTCGGCGCCAATGTCGGACAAGCCCCACTCCGGCACCGGCACATTCGGGTCGATCCGCACCTGTGGGTGCGTAACATAAAGAGCGTACATGGATTTCTCAGCGATTGTCTCAGCCGCGGCTATAGACCCAGAGCTGGGCCGGCGGAATGTTGCGGACGATGAAGTCGTAATGTCGGATATGGTATCGATCCGGCTTGGCGATGATCGGCGAGACCGGGCCGTAGGAGATCTGAACCACCGGTCGGCCGGGCGGGATGCGATCCAGCAGGCTCTCGAGAAGCGCGACGCGCGCCTTCATCGGGAAGTTGAGGAGGGGAATGCCCGAGACGACAGAATCGAAGGTCTGTCCGCGCAGCACGCCCAGCGTCTTATCGAGATCGAAGGCGTCGCCATTGATGAAGTTGACGCCAGGGTAACGGCGGACGAGATGATTGTAGAAATCGGTGGAATACTCGATGGCGACGAGATTTTGCGGCTCGACCCCGCGCCCGAGAATGGCCTTGGTGATCGCCCCGGTTCCCGGCCCAAGCTCCAGTACGGGCAGGCCGGATTGCGTGTTGATGACACCAGCCATCTTGCGAGCTGTGATCGACGAAGTAGGAACGATCGACCCCACGGTCTTGGGTCCCTGCATCATGCCCTTGAAGAAACGGATCTCCTCGTCGAATTTCTTGCCAAGCCGTTCCTTGAGACGCAGCGCCATGCTCTCCCCCCATCAGATGTTACCGTCGCGACTTACATATTGCTTCTCTAGGATCTTGCAACCGAATGACGCAATAACAAGAGAAAATGTCGCAATCGACAAAAGACCAAATAAAAGCGCCCTTGCATTGGATAAACGCAGAAAGGGCGCTTTGGTTTCGCTAGAGCCGGATGAGACATCCGGCTCTTGAAGCAAAAAAGTGGAGCACGATGTCGTCCGAAAACCGCTCACACTTTTCGGCATCATGCTCTACACGCGCATCGGCATCAGCACATAAAGCGCATCGTCCCCAGCCGTGTCGCGAATGAGCGTCGGCGAGCCGGCGTCGGCCAGCAGGAATATGGCTGCATCGCCGGAAAGCTGTGCGGTAATGTCGAGCAGGTACTTGGCGTTGAAGCCGATTTCCATCGGGTCCATCTCATAGCCGACGGCAACTTCTTCCGTCGCGCTTCCCGAATCCGGGTTGTTGACCGTGAGGAGCAGCTGGCCGTCAGATAGTGCCAGCTTCACGGCGCGGCCGCGCTCCGACGAGATCGTCGATACGCGGTCGACGGCCTGGGCGAAGGTCTCGCAATCGACCCGCATTTCCTTGTCGTTGTTGGCCGGAATGACGCGTTGATAGTCCGGGAAGGTACCGTCGATCAGCTTCGAGGTCATGACGATCGAGCCGATCGTCAGACGGATCTTGGCGTCGGAGACTTCAACCGTGACCATCGCGTCCGGCGTGTCCACGAGCTTCTGCAGTTCTCCCACAGTCTTGCGCGGGATGATGATCCCAGGCATGCCCTCGGAGCCGGAAGGCGCACTGACATCGGCGCGCGCCAGGCGATGGCCATCCGTGGCGACAGCCCGGAGCTTCAGGTCGCCGCCGCTTTCGATCGTGTGGAAGAAGATGCCATTGAGGTAGTAACGCGTCTCCTCGGTGGAGATCGCAAACTGCGTGCGGTCGATCAGCATCTTCAGATCGGACGCCTTCAGCTTGAAGGAATGGCTGAAGCTACCGGCAGTGAGATCGGGGAAATCGGATTCCGGCAGGCACTGCAGCGAAAATTTCGAGCGGCCGGAAGCGACCGTCATCGAGCTGCCGTCGGTGTTGGTGGCGAGAAGCACTTCCGAACCGTCGGACAGCTTGCGCACGATATCGTAGAGCAAATGCGCGGGAACAGTGGTGGCGCCGGCCTGTTCGACATTGGCGGGCGTCGCCTCAGTGATTTCGAGATCGAGGTCGGTCGCCTTCATGTCGAGGTTCGTGCCGTCGGCTTTGAGCAGCACGTTGGACAGGATCGGAATCGTGTTGCGACGCTCGACCACGCGATGCACGTGGTTCAGCGACTTCAGGAGGTTCGACCGCTCTATTGTAATACGCATGGATGCTACCGCTTTCGACCGTGACTTGCCGGGCGGCCCGAGGCGCCCGAGCGACATGTTTTCGGACAAGGCCCGAAAGATTGGACAGGCAACTTGGCAGACTTCTCCATCCGAATGCAAGAGGCATAGGCGATTTGTCGGGCGCCAATTCGCCATTTCGTCGGCAATGCTCCACAGGAATTGCACCGCTCTTGCCGTCCGTGCGTGCCTCGCCCATAAAGGCTGCTTATCCCAAGTGAATTCAGGACCGGCATGAACGAAGAGCAATCAGGCGGCGGGACACGCAGTTTCCGCCTGCATAACAATCAGATCCCGGCCCGCCCCCTTGAACCGGCGCTCTATCTCGTCGCGACGCCGATCGGCAATCTCGGCGATATCACTTTGCGGGCGCTGGAGACGCTGGCCGGTGCCGACGTGCTGGCCTGCGAGGATACGCGCGTGACCCGTGTCCTGCTCGACCGCTATGGCATCCAAAACAAGCCTTATGCCTATCACGAATACAATGCCGACGAAGCAGGCCCCCGGCTGCTGCAAGCTCTGGAAGCTGGCCGATCGGTGGCGCTGGTATCGGATGCCGGCACGCCGCTCGTCTCCGATCCCGGTTACCGTCTTGCAGTGCAGGCGATCGAAGCGGGATACAAGGTCGTTCCCATTCCCGGCGCCTCCGCACCGCTTGCGGCCCTCGTCGGCTCCGGCCTGCCCAACGACGCCTTCTTCTTTGCCGGTTTCCTGCCCACCAAGGACAAGGGTCGGCGCGATCGGCTGGCCGAGTTGGCAGGCATCCCCGCAACTCTCATCTTCTTTGAATCGCCGCATCGCATCGCCGCGACCCTTGCCGCCGCTGCCGATGTGCTGGGGGGCGAGCGTGCCGGCGCCGTTTGCCGCGAACTGACGAAGACCTTCGAGGAATTTCGCCGCGGTACGCTATCCGAACTCGCCGCATTCTATGATGCCGTCGATAATGTGAAGGGCGAGATCGTCTGGCTCGTGGGCCCACCAGCGGAAAACGTCGCGGCGGAGGCCGATGTCGATGCCATCCTCGCCGATCTATCAGGGACTATGCCGACCGCCAAGGCAGCAACGGAGGCTGCGCGCTTGACCGGCTTGCCGCGCAAGGAGCTTTACCAGCGCCTGCTCGACATGAAGGGGCGCCATGGCTGATACGAAGCCCGGGTCCGGCGAGAGGCTGAAGCGGCAAAAGGCCTGGCGCCGCGGCCATGTTGCCGAATATCTCGCCGCCGCCTTCCTGATGCTCAAGGGCTATCGCATCCTGGCGATCCGGCATCGCACCAAGCTCGGCGAAATCGATATCGTCGCCCGCAAAGGCGATCTCGCCGTCTTCGTCGAGGTCAAATCCAGACGCGGCGCGCAGGAGGCGATCGACGCCGTTTCCTTCTCTTCGCAAAACCGCATCCGTGCCGCGAGCGATCTCTGGCTCGCGCGGCAACCGGATTTCGCCCGTCTCTCGCAACGCTACGACATCGTCGCCATGCTCCCCGGCCGTTGGCCGCAACATTTTCCGGATGCATTTTGAGCACGGCGTTACAGGATCGTCACAAAGTCAGCCTATTGCCGGACCGATAAGCGCTCGCGACTTCCGCCGCGCACACAATGCTATTTCGACAGGCCCCACCATGATCCGCAACACCGTTTCCGCCTTCACCGTCCCCTCGCAGGAGGAGCGAAAGAGCTTTGTCTCTCTCGAGAAGATTCCGGCCGTTCACGCCGAAAAGCTTGCATCGCTCGCCTGCCTGAATACGGTGCGCATCGCCGGGACGGGTGCCAGGATCGAGGCTCTGTCCTTCCCCCTTACCGTCGCTGCCTGGAATCTCGAGCGCTGCCTCTTTCCCGAGGAAAGTGCGGGCAAACTGCGCGAAACCGGCGCGCCGCTGATCCTGCTATCGGAGATGGATCTGGGCATGGCCCGTACTGAGCAGCGCGACCCGACGGCCATCATCGCCGGCGAACTCGGCATGAATCATGCCTATGGTGTCGAGTTTCTCGAACTCAGTCTTGGCTCGGAAATCGAGCGCTCCTACTGCCGCGACGATTTTAATGAGAAGGGCTTTCACGGCAACGCCCTGATGGCCTCCGTCGCTCTGAAGTATGCTTTCATGATCCGTCTGCCCGGTGAGGCCGTCTGGTTCAACAACAGCAACGAGCAGCCCCGCATCGGCGATCGCTGCGCCGTCGGCGCCATCGTCGAGACGGAGGCGGGTCCCATGGTCGCGGTTTCGGTTCACCTCGAAAGCGTCGCAACCGCTGCCTATCGCGAGCGGCAGTTGGCGGCATTGATTGATGAGGTCGAGGCCTTCGCGCCCGGCCTGCCTATCCTGATCGGCGGCGATCTCAACACCGGCAACCACACCGGCGGCGATTATTCGACGGATACGCTGTTCGCCATGGCCGAAGGCCGTGGTTTCGAATGCCATGGCGGGCCGCTCGATCAGACAAGCACGCGCCCGAGCCTGATCACACGTTTCCCCGATCGTACCATGAAGCTCGACTGGTTCATTACCCGCGGCTTGAAGATCGGCGAAAGCCATCTTGTTTCCTCCCTCAACGGAGAAGGCAAGCCGCTCTCCGACCACGATATGGTCGTCTGCACAATCGAGGGTTTTTCCGCCTGATCGCTGCAATCGTTAAAATGCGCGCGGTTTCATGAACCCTGCCGTTACCCCTTCCATGCGAATGAGATCGCAGACGCACATGGAATTTTGGGGGATTGCATGGTCTTGAAACTGATGTTGGCGAGCATGGCGGCCTTTGCCGCGCGTGCCGTCCCGGCCGTGGTCGCGCTGCCGCGGTCGAAAAGCTTCGTGGCTGGCGCCAGTGGCGACATGGAAATGAAGCCGGCGCCGATCGAGCCGTCCTGGGTTTTGTCGGGCAATCCGGTCGCCCGCATCGCCGAGCACTCGCGCGGGCAGGACGATGCGGCCATGACGGCGCTGTGGGATTGTACGGCGGGCGAGTTCCGCTGGTATTTCGGCTGGGACGAAACCGTGATGATCCTCGAAGGGGAGGTGCATATCACCACGGAAGATGGCGTTGAGCGGACGCTCAGGGCCGGCGATGTCGCTTATTTTGCCGGCGGCACCTGGGCGACATGGCGCATCGACCGCTATCTGCGCAAGGTCGCCTTTCTGCGCAAGCCGTTCCCGAAGCCTTTGACCATGGCTTACCGCCTGCGCAACTTCGTCCGGCAGGGCGGCACACAAGGCCTCGCTGCCTAAGCGAGGCCACTTGAGGGAAGCCATTGAATAGCCGTTGCGTTTGCATGCGGGCCGACCTACATCTGTCCGCAAATTCGAGCGAGGGCTGACTATGGCTGGTATCAAGAATGTTGCGGTCCAGATGGACCATGTCCGAAGCATCAACATTGCGGGCGACTCGACCTTCGCCATGAGCCTTGAGGCGCAGAACCGCGGCTACAAGCTCTTCCACTATACGCCGGAGCGGCTGAGCATGCGCGATGGCAAGGTCTATGCCTCCGTCGAGCCGATGATCCTGCGCGACGTCAAGGGCGATCACTTCGAGCTCGGCGAGCCGGAGCGCGTCGATCTCTCGACGATGGACGTGGTGCTGCTGCGCCAGGACCCGCCCTTCGACATGGCCTATATCACCTCGACGCATCTGCTCGAACGCATCCACCCAAAAACGCTCGTCGTCAATGACCCGGCCTGGGTGCGCAATTCGCCGGAAAAGATCTTCGTCACCGAATTCGCCGATCTCATGCCGAAGACGCTGATCACCCGCGATCCGGCTGAAATCCGCCGCTTCCGCGATGAGATGGGCGATATCATCCTGAAGCCGCTCTACGGCAATGGCGGCGCCGGCGTTTTCCACTCGACGCGTGACGACCGCAATCTCTCGTCTCTTCTCGAAATGTTCGGCCAGCTCTTCCGTGAGCCCTTCATCGCCCAGCAATACCTGCCCGATGTCCGCAAGGGCGACAAGCGCATCATCCTTGTCGATGGCGAGGCGGTCGGCGCGATCAACCGCGTGCCAGCCGAGCATGATGCCCGCTCCAACATGCATGTCGGCGGCCGCGCCGAAGCGACCGAGCTGACGGCGCGCGAACAGGAAATCTGCAAGCGCATCGGACCGGCCCTGAAGGAGCGCGGCTTCCTGCTCGTCGGCATCGATATCATCGGCGACTATATGACCGAGATCAACGTGACGTCGCCGACCGGCATCCGCGAAGTCAAGCGTTTCGGCGGCGCCGATATCGCCAGCCTGCTCTGGGATGCGATCGAAGCCAAGCGGGCCTGATCGGCAGTTTCCCCACGCTTTCGGCTGAACGATCATATTCACCCAGGCATGTCGATAATTTCGACATGCCTGGGTGAAGTTTTTGTTCGTTTATTGTTCTTGTTTCATTCCTTGTCTTGTGCCAGATTGCAACCCGAAGTTTGCTGGTCGGGGCACGTAACGGCAAACGGGTTCGGCGACAGGGGATAAGCATGGTAGCGCGCGTCAGTACGGTTGCGTTTCAGGGCATTGAGGGCGTACCCGTCGAGGTGCAGGTGATGATCGCGCCGGGCAAGGTGCTGATGCACATCGTCGGCCTTCCGGACAAGGCGGTGGCCGAGAGTCGGGAGCGGGTGCAGGCGGCATTGCACGCCTCCGGCCTTGCGCTGCCGCCGAAGAAAGTCACGGTCAATCTCGCGCCGGCGGATCTGCCCAAGGAGGGCAGTCACTTCGACCTTGCGATCGCGCTTGGTTTGATGGCGGCGCTCGGCGCGATCCCTGCCGATGCCCTGTCCTCCTACACTGTCATCGGCGAACTCAATCTCGACGGCACGATCGCGCCCGTTGCCGGCGCTCTTCCCGCAGCGATCGCCGCCAATGCCATGGGCAAGGGGCTGATCTGCCCTGCAGAAAGCGGGCCGGAAGCTGCCTGGGCGGGCAAGGAGATCGATATTCTGGCGCCACGCAGCCTGATCGCGCTCGCCAATCATTTTCGCGGCACGCAGGTCCTCTCGCGGCCGGAGCCCTCCATTCGTGCCAGCGCTGCCAATCTGCCCGATCTTGCCGATATCAAGGGGCAGGAAAGTGCCAAGCGCGCCCTGGAAGTGGCCGCCGCCGGCGGGCACAATCTACTTTTCGTTGGACCGCCGGGTTCGGGCAAGTCGATGCTCGCCTCGCGCCTGCCGTCGATCCTGCCGCCCCTGTCGACGAACGAGCTGCTGGAGGTGTCGATGATCCATTCGATCGCCGGCCAGCTTTCCGGCGGCAAGCTCTCCGATCGGCGGCCCTATCGCGCGCCGCATCACTCCGCCACCATGGCTGCGCTCGTCGGCGGCGGTCTGCGTGCGAGGCCCGGCGAGGTGTCGCTGGCCCATCACGGTATCCTTTTCCTCGACGAGCTACCGGAGTTTTCGCCGCAGGCGCTCGATGCGTTGCGCCAGCCACTGGAAACCGGAGAATGCGTCATTGCGAGAGCAAACCACCGGGTTTCCTATCCGGCCGGCATCCAGCTCGTGGCGGCAATGAACCCGTGCCGCTGCGGCATGGCCGGCGAACCGGGCCACACCTGCGCCCGTGGGCCGCGTTGCGCATCCGATTATCAGGGGCGTATTTCCGGTCCGCTGCTCGATCGTATCGACATTCGCATCGACGTGCCGGCAGTCTCCGCCGCTGACCTCATCCGGCCGACATCAGCGGAAAGCAGTGCCGATGTCGCGCTCCGTGTCGCCCGCGCTCGCGAACGGCAGCGGGAACGCTTCGAACGAGCCGGCATGAAGGATGTCAGCACCAACGCCCGCTGCTCGACTGCGATGATCGAAACCATCGCCGAGCCGGACGCCGTCGGCCTGCAATTGCTGCGCGATGCTGCCGAGAAGATGAAATTCTCCGCCCGTGGCTATCATCGCATCCTCAAGGTCGCGCGAACGCTTGCCGATCTGGACGATAAACCGACCGTCGGGCGCATCCATCTTGCCGAAGCCATCTCCTATCGCATCGCCGGAGAGCGGCTGGCCGCGCACGCCTGAAAATTCGAGCCCTTCGCAGCGCCTGATCGTCTCTAATCCGCACAAACAAAAAGGGGTGCCGCAGCACCCCTTTCCCAATTAGTTGCTGCAGTTAGTTCAGCCGCCCAACCCTTCGAATAGCGCCGTCGAGAGATAGCGCTCGGCGAAGGACGGGATGATGACGACGATGGTCTTGCCTTCATTTTCGGGACGCTGGCCGATCTTAATGGCCGCCGTCAGAGCGGCGCCTGAGGAAATGCCGACCGGCACCCCTTCGAGCTTCGCCACGAGCCGGGCAAGCTGGAAAGCCTCGTCATTGCTGACGGTGACCACCTCATCGTAGACATGCGTATCGAGAACTTTCGGTGCGAAGCCGGCGCCGATGCCCTGGATTTTGTGCGGGCCGGGATTGCCGCCGGAAAGAACGGGCGAATCCGCCGGCTCGACGGCGATGACCTTGATGTCAGGCTTACGGGCTTTCAGCACCTGGCCGACACCGGTGATCGTGCCGCCGGTGCCGATACCGGAAACGAAGATATCGACCTTGCCTTCCGTGTCGTTCCAGATTTCCTCGGCCGTCGTCTTACGGTGGATTTCCGGGTTGGCGGGATTTTCGAACTGCTGCGGAATGATAGCATCCGGCAGCGACGCGGCCAGCTCTTCGGCCTTGGCGATCGCGCCCTTCATGCCCTTCGGTCCCTCGGTCAGCACCAGCTCGGCGCCGAGCAGCGCGAGCATCTTGCGGCGCTCGATCGACATGGTTTCCGGCATGGTGAGGATAAGGCGATAACCCTTGGCGGCGGCGGCAAAGGCGAGCGCAATACCCGTATTGCCCGAAGTCGGCTCAATCAGCACGGACCGGCCGGGAGCGATCTTGCCCTGGGCTTCGAGGCTCTCGATCATGGCGACGCCGATACGATCCTTAACGGAGGCAATCGGATTGAAGAACTCGAGCTTTGCCAAGATGTTGGCCTTGACGCCCTTCTCCTTCGCCAGCTTGTCGAGGCGCACGATCGGCGTATCGCCGATAGTATCGGTGATCGAGGCGTAGACGCGGCCGCGGCCGGGTTTGCGGGTGTCGGACATGGGTAGCTCTCCCTAAATTGGATTTATGCAACGACAATAGGATCAAACGCGTGCGGAAACCAGAGTGCGCACCCGCTCCTCGCGTGAAGCACGTGAGAAAAGAATCTCCCGATGGCCTTTTTTGAGGATGTTTTTTTCAGGCGGCGCGCGGCGATGAAGGCAGCGGTGGCGACGAGGCCCGCGCCGGGAATGGCTGCAGCGACAAAGAGCGCGCCGCAATAGGCAGGTAGGGCCGCAAGCGTCATGAGGCTTTCCTCCTGAGATGGTATCGGCTCTATTGCACTACCTTTGCGTTTTCAAGCGATTGCGCCGATGGAGCGAACATATTACCAAGGTGTTAACGGCCCATCGCAACTGCTTTGCCCAAGGATATCATGTCTTCCGCATTGCTCCTGATCGATCTTCAGAACTCCATCCTGACGGGCCTCGGCACGCCGGATCGCCAGCCGGCTATCGATGCCGCTCTGGAGACGGTCGTTGCGAAGCTCGCAGCGTTGAAACACAGCGCCCGTGCTACCGGTATTCCCACCTTCATCGTTCAGCATGACGGCGGCCCGACCCATCGTTTGGCCAAGCGCAGCGAAGGCTGGCAGCTGCGCCGGGAGATCGCGCCGGAAGCCGGAGATGTCGTCGTGCACAAGACGAGCTGCGATTCCTTCTTCGAGACGGATCTGGAGGCACGGCTCAAGGGCCGTGGGGTCACTCACCTCATCGTTGGCGGCTGCATGACGCAGTTCTGCGTGGATACGACTGTGCGGCGCGCCGTTTCGCTGGGCTTCGACGTCTCACTGATATCAGACGGACACACCACGGCGGATATGGGCAAACTGAGTTTCGAAGACATTGTCACCCATCACAATATGCTGCTTGACGGTTTCGATGCCGGGCCGCATGAAATCAAGCTGGTCGCATCGACCGAAATCTCCTTCTGAAGCGCTTTCTCCGCCGGAGCCTCCATGCCGCATCTGACCAGCATGATCACCTTTGCCCTGATCGCTCTCGGCATGGTACTGACGCCCGGGCCGAACATGATCTATCTGGTGTCGCGCTCGATCTCGCAGGGACCAGCGGCGGGGTTGATCTCCCTTGGCGGTGTCGCCTGCGGCTTCCTCTTCTACATGTTCTCGGCTGCGCTCGGCATTACCGCCTTCGTCTTTGCCGTTCCTTTCGCCTACGATGCGCTGCGGCTGGCGGGTGCGGCCTATCTTGGATGGCTTGCATGGAATGCGCTGAAGCCCGGCGGCCGCTCGGTCTTTCATGTACGCGAGTTGCCAAAGGACAGCACCCGCCGGCTTTTCACGATGGGGCTGGTGACGAGCCTGCTGAACCCGAAGGTCGCGATCCTCTATTTGTCGCTGCTGCCGCAGTTCATCGATCCCGCCGCCGGCAGCGTTTTCACGCAATCCATTGTTCTCGGCTTCGCGCAGATCATTATCAGCGTAACATTCAATGCCATTTTCGCGCTGAGTGCCGGCTGGATCGCGATGTTTCTCACCCAGCGCCCATCCTTTGCCCTGGTGCAGCGCTGGCTGATGGGTACGGTGCTCGCCGGGCTCGCCGTGCGCATGGCTTTCGAGGCACAGCGTTGATGCGGAGCGTTTTGCTGCCGCTCGCCGCCAGCCTTCTGGTGCTCGCATCGTTCTGGAGCGCTGCTTCGGCGGCGGGGACGGGAACGCAGACGATCGTCTTCATGCGTCATGGCGAAAAGCCCGAGGCGGGTCTTGGCCAATTGAGCTGCCAGGGTCTCAACCGGGCGCTGGCTTTGCCGCCGGTGCTGACAAAGCTCTTCGGTAAGCCGGCTGCGATCTTTGCGCCTGATCCATCGAAGCGAAAGGACGATTCCGGCACTTCCTACGATTATATCCGGCCGCTCGCGACCATAGAGCCGACGGCGATCGCCCTTGGAATGCCTGTCGATACCAGCTTCGGCTATGAGGATATCGATGATCTGAAAGGCGAGCTGAAGAAGCCTGCCTATGCCGGCAAGCTGATCTTCGTCGCCTGGGAGCACAAGCAGATCGTCGATCTCGCCCGCCAGCTGATGAGCGAGAATGGCGGTGATGAAAAAACCGTGCCGAAATGGCATGGCAAGGATTTCGACAGCCTCTATGTGCTGCGCATCAGCGGGGGCAAGGCCGGATCAGGCGCGACCTTCGAGAAGATGGTCGAGGGTCTCGACGGTCGCTCCGATGTCTGTCAGAATCCGGCTAAATAATTTTAGAACACCGGCCGCATGAAGCTGCGCTCATAGCTGATGATGCAGCGTGTTTCCTCACCATAGGCAAGGGCGGCCTGGCATTCCGCATCTTCAGGTATTTTCAGCCGATATTCCTCATAGGCGGCAAGGCTCGGGAAGCTGAAAAGCGCCAAGGCGATGTTATTGGCACCCTCGTGCGGCATGAAATAGCCGTGATGCGTACCGCCCAGCCGGTTGACCAGCGGGATCCAGAGCTTGGCGTAATGCTCGAACTGGGCAAGCTTATAGGGATCGATGACATAATGCAGGTAGCAAGTGATCATTCGGCGGCCCCCTTCGAAAGACCACCGTTTCTATTCCAGGGCAGGGGGAGCGTCCAGCCGAGATTCATGCCGGCAGCAGCCGCGAGAATGATGACTGCGCCGAGGATCTGCGCCGGGCCAAGCACATGGCCGAAGGCGAAGCGGTCGACCACGATGGCGGCGATTGGATAGACGAAGGAGAGCGCCCCGGTCAGATGCGTCGGCAGCTTCTGGATGGCGCCATAGAGCAGCACATACATCAACCCGGTATGCACGATGCCCATGGTGACGAGGATCGACCATCCCCCGACATCCTGGGGTGCGGCCGAGAAATCGGTGAAGGGCGCCAGCATCAGGATGCCGGTGGAGACCTGGATCAGCGCAATCAGATGCGGCGGCGTGCCCTTCAGCCATTTGGCAGCGATTGCTGCCAGCGCATAGAAGAAGGCTGCGCCCAGCGAAAGCAGTATGCCGATCGCATAGCTTCCCGAACCGGCGGCTTCGGCCGGCTTGCCTTCGACGATCACGACCATGCCGGCGAAGGCGAGGCCTAACCAGAAGAGCTTGGTGAAGGTGATCCGCTCGCCGAGGAACAATGCGCCGAGACCCAGCAGCATGAAAGGCTGCGTATTGTAGACGGTTGTGGCGATGGAAATGGAGGCGTGGGAATAGGCGGCGAAAAGCAGCAGCCAGTTGAGGACGATGGCGATTCCGCCACCGACGGCGATGGAAAATGTCTTGAGATTGAGGATGCCTGGGCGCAGCAGGCCCATGGCGCCGCAAATAACGAGCAGCGTCAGCGCGCCGAAGAAGCAGCGCCAGAAGACCACACCGGTCACGGCCTGCCCGGACATCAACACGAACCAGCCGATCGTGCCTGAAATCAGCATTGCTGCCGTCATTTCCACCGTGCCGCGTTTAATCTCGTTCATTGCCTTGGCTCCCGTCTATCTACCCCAATCATATTGCGGCATCGGCGCGGGTGATATAGGTTTACTAAGGCAAATTGGCCAATAGACCTAAATAAATGAGGATGAATGGTGAGTGTTCCTAATGCGAGCCTTGGTCTCGATGAGATCGATCAGCGGATGCTGGAGGCGCTGGCGCGCAATGCCCGCATATCGCTGAAGGAACTGGCGGAAGCGGCCAGCCTGTCCTCGCCGAGCGCGGCGGAACGTCTGCGCCGGTTGGAGGAGCGCGGCATCATCTCGGCCTTTACCGTGGATATCGCGCCGGAGGCGATCGGCTATCCCCTGCAGGCGATCGTCCGCATCCGGCCTCTGCCCGGTCAGTTGCACGTCGTCGAGCGGATCATTCAGCAAACGCCGGAATTCATAGAGTGCGACAAGGTCACCGGCGACGATTGCTTTATCGGCCGGCTGGTTGTGCGCTCAATGGGTGAACTCGATGGCATATTGGATAAGATCACCGAGCGGGCCGAGACGAACACGTCGATGATCAAGGCGACGCCGGTCAAGCGCCGCCTGCCACCGCTTAACGGCTCTAGAATTCCGCCATTGGCGAAAGCATGAGCGGCCCGACAATATCGGCCGCCGCTTTGCCGCGCACCATCAACATGGTGTAGCCCTCATAAGGCTCAAGCGATATCTCGCAATCCAGGCGGTCTGGAGAAAAGCAGATCTCGATGCGCTCGGGTTCGATATGGAGCGCTGAGACGATGGTCGCCAGCGAGGGGATGGCAGCTCCTACAATGTCGAGAAGCCAGAAAGTCGCGCCGTCGAACGTCCATGCAACGATCGTGTCATCCCCAAGCGCCGTCAGACGGATCGCGGAGTTGAAGGAGGCATTCAGCAGAAACATCTCCATCTGCCTGACAACGGCAAATTGGGCGGAGACAGGTTGACGGTTTTGCAGGAGCGTCTTGATGAGGCGCAGATCGTCAGGCGCTTCCAGGGAGAGCTGCCGGGCTGACAAATCAGATTCCTGAAGCGTCGGCGTCTGCGCAACGAAGATATGCTGCGGCATGATGCGAAAGCCATACCGCTCATAGAGGGCCGGCTTGTCGGTGAGCAGCAGATCGAGTTCGCAGTCCTCAGTCGCGGTGTGGGCAAAGGCGCGCTGCATGAGGTCGCGATAGAGGCCGCGCTTGCGCCATTCCGGTCGGACCGCGCCGGATTGATAGCCCGCCGCCTTGACGACCCTGCCATTGATGATCATCGGCATGGAGAAGGCAGTGAAATTGGCGACACAGCGGCCCTCGCTATCGAAATAGCCGAACGGCATGCTTGTCCGGTCCGGGCCGCCAAATTGGCCCAGGAGGCTGACATCGATCGAAAACGTGTCCTGCAGCAGATCGACAAGCGCATTCCAGGCGGCGGGATCGTCGAAATAATCTTGCCGGAGCGTCAGTCCGTGGTCTCGTGCTAGTTCGGACATCAAACGCCGGTCGAGCCGAAGCCACCGGCGCCGCGTGCGGTTTCGCTGATCTCGGAAATCTCGGCGACACGCACTTGCGTCACCGGCGCGATCACCATCTGGGCGATGCGCATGCCGCGCGTGATTTCGAATGGCTCATCACCGAGGTTGGCCAAAATCACCTTCACTTCGCCACGATAGTCGCTGTCGATTGTGCCGGGGGAGTTCAGGCAGGTGATGCCGTTCTTAAAGGCGAGGCCGGAGCGCGGGCGGATCTGCGCCTCGAAGCCATCCGGAACTTCGAAGATGAAGCCGGTGGGAACGAGTGCTCGCTTGCCGGGCGCAATCGTCAGCGTCGCGCCTTCTTGGACGGCGGCGCGCAGGTCCATGCCGGCTGCACCCTTGGTCTCATAGGCGGGCAGCTCCAGGCCTTCGCCATGCGTCAGGCGGATGAGCTTCAGGGTCGGATTGATATCGGTGTGAATGGTCATGCGGCATTAGTTTGCGCGCGAAGGCCGGAGGTCAATTGCATTTAGGCCTTTGAGTCGCTAGATACGGCGCCAATTCACAGGATTCACACGCATGGCCGAAAGTCTCGCCGAGGCGGTCTCCCGCCGCCGCACATTCGCTATTATCGCTCACCCGGACGCGGGCAAGACGACGCTCACCGAAAAGCTGCTGCTGTTCGGCGGCGCCATTCAGCTTGCCGGCGAAGTCAAGGCCAAGAAGGATCGCATGCAGACGCGCTCCGACTGGATGAAGATCGAGCGCGAACGCGGCATCTCGGTCGTGACTTCGGTCATGACCTTCGAGTATGAAGGCAACGTCTTTAACATCCTCGATACGCCCGGCCACGAAGACTTTGCCGACGACACCTATCGCACGCTGACGGCCGTCGATGCCGCGGTCATGGTCATCGACGCCGCCAAGGGTATCGAGCCGCGGACGCTGAAGCTGTTCGAAGTCTGCCGCATGCGCGACATCCCGATCATCACCTTCATCAACAAGATGGACCGCGAAAGCCGCGATCCTTTCGAAATTCTCGATGAAGTCGAAGAGAAGCTGGCGCTCGATACGGCGCCGATCACCTGGCCGATCGGCCGCTCCAAGACCTTTTGCGGCTCCTATCATATTGCCGACAATACAGTTCGCGGTTCCGATACCGAGGTCGAGGCGACGAAGGTGAACGGCCCGCAGGCGGTCGCCGACCGGCTGCCGGAAAACGAGCGCCAGGCCTTTATCGATGAGACGGAACTGGCGATCGAGGCCTGCCGTCCGTTTGATCGGGAATCCTTCCTGGAAGGTCATATGACGCCGGTCTTTTTCGGCTCGGCCCTGCGCAATTTCGGTGTCCGCGATCTTATCAACGCGCTCGGCGACTTCGCGCCGCCGCCGCGCGATCAGGTTGCCGATATCAGGACGGTGCACGCGACCGACGACAAGATGACGGCCTTCGTCTTCAAGATCCAGGCCAATATGGACCCGAACCACCGCGACCGCATCGCCTTTGCGCGCATCTGCTCCGGCAAGCTGGAGCGCGGCATGAAGGCGCGGCTGTCGCGCACCGGCAAGCAGCTTGGCCTCACCGCGCCGCAATTCTTCTTCGCCTCGCAGCGCCAGCTCGCCGACACCGCCTATGCAGGCGATGTCGTCGGCATTCCGAACCATGGAACGCTGCGCATCGGCGATACGCTGACCGAAGGCGAATCGCTGGTCTTCCAGGGTGTGCCCAACTTCTCGCCGGAAATCCTGCGCCGTGTTCGTCTTGAAGACGCGATGAAGGCGAAGAAGCTCAAGGAAGCGCTGCAGCAGATGGCCGAAGAAGGCGTCGTGCAGCTCTTCTCGCCGGAAGATGGCTCTCCCGCCATCGTCGGCGTCGTCGGCGCCCTGCAGCTCGACGTCTTGAAGGAGCGGCTGATGGCCGAATACGGCCTGCCGGTTTCCTTCGAAATGTCGCGCTTCTCGGTGTGCCGCTGGATCTCGGCCGACCAACCCGCCGATCTCGAAAAATTCGTCACCCAGCGCCGCGGCGATATCGCCCGCGATCTCGATGGCGATCCGGTCTTCCTCGCCCAGGACGGCTTCTCGCTGCGCTACGAGGCGGAACGTTATCCGGCTATCAAGATGGTCGCGATCAAGGAATATCACGCCGTCAAGGCGGCGTGATCCGGGAGACCTTGCAACCACGGGCGCTCCGCCTGTGGCTCACAGGGTTACTGCCCTGCGGTGGCATTCATCAGTTCCGCGTACCGAGACTCCGTGGCGTCATCCAGCGGAAACATGCATTCGACCCGTAGCTCCTGGGTTGAGATCATCCGCGGCGTTCCCACCGTCGTAACCAGTGAGAAAAATTTCAGAACATGCCCGTTCTTCACGAAGGAGAGGGGAATGATCGGCGCATTCTCGATCGCCGGCGATGTCTGCCATTCAGCATTCACGTCGGGGTAAGCGAGCAGACTGTCGATCAGCTCCTTCGTCCTCGCGTCGATGACGCGGCCGACCGACTCGCGGAAGACTCGTCCCAATAAGCTTTCGGCCGTCTTCTCCCAATCAGCAATAAAGGGCCGCATGCCCGAGGGGTCGAACATCAGATGCAGGAGATTGCGCGGCTTCGGACGTGCGGCCATATCGGTGAACTGGCCGAAGAGGCGCAGCGTTGCATCGTTGGTCATCAGTACATTCCAGTAGCGATCCATCACGACGGCCGGGAATGGCTCATGCTGACGCAGCATCCGTTTCAGCGCATTGGTGACGCCCTGCATCTCCTGATCGTCAAAGCTTCCATCGGAATAGATCGGTGCATAGCCGGCGGCGAGCAGCAGCGTGTTGCGCTCGCGGAATGGCACATCGAGGGCATCGGCGAGACGCAGGACATTCTGGCGCCCGGGCGTGCTCCTGCCGCTTTCGATAAAGCTGATCTGGCGTTGCGAGATGCCGGTGTCGAGCGAAAGCTCGAGCTGGCTCTTCCCGCGCGTGTCGCGCCATGCGCGCAGCTGCGGTCCCAGCTCGTTCGGCAATCTCAGTTCGGCGCGAAGGGAACTCATCCTGTAAAGCCTCGCTTCGTTCGTTTGGTATGGCGGGGCTGCGTTCGGCAGCCCCGCCAGCCTCGGTTCTTATGAGAAGGCAACAGGCCCGACCGAACCGTACCAATGGCTTACTTTCGTTGGGTCCGCCTCGTCCATGTAGAAAAAGTGCGTCATGACCGGTTTGACCACCCTCTGCGTGCAATCGTTGGGTGTCATGGTTACGGTCCCCCGGAACACCTTCAGCGATCCGCCGTCCCAATATTCGGTGACATCATGCAATGCGGTAAAGCCGGTGTCGATGAAGGCACGCAGGTTCCGGCGAATGGTGTCGCGCCCCTTCCAGTCGGCAATGCCGAGATTGCATGTGGCGTCTTCCGCAAGGCAATCAAAGCCTTCGCCAAAGGTCTTGTCGTCGATTTCTCGCCAGAAGGCGAGCAGCCATCGCGGGGCTTCTGTCTTGGTGAATGACATCGTTGTCATGGATTTCTCCTGGGCCTGCCGTTGGAATGACGCCGTGGCCATCGACGTCAAGCCGGGTGAAGGCTCCTTTTGGTTGAAGGGCTGAATAAGCTCTTCCTGCAAGAAGACGGTCTTTAAATACGCCGGGACGAATGCCGCTCTCAATTACATCGGATGTAATGAAGACCGGCCGATTGCGTCTCATGCTGATCCGATCGGTTCGGATGCGTTTCGTTTTGGAATACTGCCGTCGCGATGTTCCATCCGATATAGCGCTATGCCATAGTGCCGCCCCGAGGTCCCCTCGATCAGAATGAGCAGCTTTCATGATGAGATTTCTTGCGGTTCTTGCTCTGGCCTTCGTCGGCCTGATGCCGGTCGCAGCCGAGGCGCGAATCATCACCGATGCGGCCGGACGCACGGTGTCCGTGCCTGATAAGATCAACCGCATTCTGGTGGCCGGGCCGCCAGCCGCCGTCCTGGTCTATGTGCTGGCGCCGGAGAAGCTGGTGGGCTGGGTGCATGCGCCTGATGATGCCGCCAAGGTCTACTTGATGCCGTCGGTGCGATCATTGCCGACAATCGGGCGCCTGACGGGCAAGGATGGCGCGATCAGTTCGCAGGCGGTCACCGACGCCAAGCCTGATATCATCCTCGATGCCGGAACGGTCGATCCCACCTACAAGGCGCTGGCCGACAAGGTGCAGTCCGACACGCATATTCCCTATGTCCTTATCGACGGCAGCTTCGCCCGCACCGCCGATACGCTGCGCGATGTCGGCGCCCTGATCGGCGTCGAGGACCGCGCCAACAAGCTGGCCGATTATGCCGATTCGGCGATCAAGGACCTGAACGAAAAGCTCGCGACATTGCCGACCGACCCGCGCCCGCGCGTCTATTATGGCCGTGGTGCCGATGGCTTGGAAACCGGGCTTTCCGGCTCGATCAATCTGGAAATCCTCGATGCCGTCGGCACGATGAATGTCGCTGCCGCTGCCGGCAAGGGTGGCTTAACCAAGGTGACACCGCCGCAGGTCGCCGGATGGAATCCGGATATCATCATTGCCGAGAACCCTGACTTTGCAGCCTCGGTGAAAAGCGATCCGCAATGGGCTGGGATCAAGGCGGTCAAGGACGGCAAGGTCTTCGTGCCGCCGTCTCTACCTTTCGGCTGGTTCGATTCCCCGCCTGGCATCAACAGGCTGCTCGGCGTGCGCTGGATGGAGAAGCTCATTTATCCGAAGCTCTTCCGCAGCGATTTTTCCGACGATGTGAAGCAATTCTACAAGCTGTTTTATCAGGTCGATCTGACTGACGATCAGCTGGCGGCGTTGCTGAAGGGCATGAAATAACCGCTCTGGTAAGGAAGGCATTCATGGTCCGGGAAAACGAAATTCGCGAAAACGAAGTGGCCGTGGAGCCACCGGTGGCGTTGGATGCGGGGCTCGTCTTCATAGGCCGAATTTCCACGCCCTGGACATCGCGCATGGAAACGCCGCGCCAGGGCCGGCATGATGGCCCGATCTGCCGGATCGAAATCTTCGAGCCCTGGGTAGCGGCGCTGCAGGGCGTGGAAGCCTTCGAGCGGCTGGAGGTTCTCTATTGGCTGGATCGGTCCCGCCGAGATCTTGTGCTGCAGAGCCCGGCCAACAGCGGCAAGGTACACGGCACCTTTTCGCTGCGCTCGCCGGTGCGGCCCAATCCCATCGGCACATCCATTGTCAAGCTGGAAGCGGTCGAAGGGGCCGTACTGCTGGTGCGCGGTCTCGATTGCCTTGACGGCACGCCCTTGCTCGATCTGAAGCCGGATCGCACGCTGTTCAAACCGATCGCGCCGCCGCCGCCCGGAGACTTCCAGACCGGCGACGGCGAGACGGCGCGTTATTGCCAGAAGCGAGATGCTTAAAGCGCTTCGTGAAACCGCTCCAAGCTATTGCCATCAGTCCACCATCGAAACCCTATTCGCCGCGCGGATAGCGCTGGTTTTCCTCCAGCACGTTGAGGTCCATATGGTTGCGCATGTAACGCTCCGAAGCCTTCTGCAGCGGCTGATAGTCCCAGGGATAATAGGCGCCGTTGCGAAGGGCCGTATAGACCACCCATCGCCGCGCCTGGCTCTCGCGCACGGCAGCGTCGAAGCTTGAAAGATCCCAGCGCGCTATGGCCTGCGCCGTCAGTCTTTCCAGCGTTTTCGCATAAGCCGGGTCACCGGCCAGATTGGTGAGCTCCTTCGGGTCCGCGACGATGTCGAAAAGCATCGGCGGGTCCTTCTCGCAGAGCGTCAGCTTGTAATTGCCGTCGCGTAAACCTACGAGCGGTGCCTCGGAACCTTCTGCCGCATATTCCATCGGCACGGGGCTGCGGCCTCCGGTTCCGAGTGCGAGCGGCGTCAGATCTTCGCCGTCGGTCCAACGGCGCAGCGATGCGATGTCGATCCCGGCGAGGGCTGCCAGCGTTGGCGTCACGTCGAGCGTCGACACCGGCTGGTCGATAAGCTTCGGCTGCCAGCCGGGAGCTGCGATCATCAGCGGCACGCGGGCCGAGCCTTCGAAGAAGTTCATCTTGAACCAGAGGCCACGCTCGCCGAGCATGTCGCCATGATCCGAAACGAAGAGGATGATCGTGTTGTCGGCCATGCGGCCGCGCTCGAGCGTTTTGAGGATCTCCCCGATCTTCTCGTCGACATAGGAGATATTGGCGAAGTAGCCGCGCCGCGCCCGGCGGATTTGCTCTGGCGTGATGTCGAAGGCGGTGTGATCGCAGGCCTTCATCAGCCGCTGCGAATGCGGGTCCTGCCGCTCGAAGGGGATTTCGCCGACTTCCGGGTCGAGCGCCGGGCAATCCTCATACAGATCCCAGAAGCGGCGACGCGCGACGTAAGGGTCATGCGGATGGGTGAAGCTGACGGTCAGGCACCAGGGTCTTTCGTCTTGGCGGCGCGAGAGATCGTAGAGTTTGCGGGTCGCGTGATAAGCGACCTCGTCGTCATATTCCATCTGGTTGGTGATCTCGGCAGTGCCCGCGCCGGTGACCGAACCGAGATTGTGATACCACCAGTCGATGCGCTCGCCCGGCTTCGTATAATCAGGCGTCCAGCCGAAATCGGCAGGGTAGATGTCGGTCGTCAGCCGCTCCTCGAAACCGTGCATCTGGTCGGGGCCGACGAAATGCATCTTGCCCGAGAGCGCCGTCTGGTAGCCGGCGGCGCGCAGATGATGGGCGAAAGTCGGTATATCCGAGCAGAATTCGGCGGCATTGTCGTAGACACGCGTGCGGCTCGGCAGCTGCCCGGACATGAAGGAGGCGCGCGCCGGCGCGCAGAGCGGGCTTGCCGTATAGCTGTTGGCAAAGCGCACGGAACGCTTCGCCAGAGCCTTTAGGACTGGAGCATGCAGGAATTCGGCCGGGCCGTCGGGGAAGAGCGTCCCGTTGAACTGATCGACCATGAGGATGAGGATATTCGGGCGGGACATCTGAGCGTCTTTCTCGGAAATTAGAGGCCGATGGCGGCTTTGACGGCGTCCAGGCCGGGCTTGCCGTCGATAGTGGTGACGCCGGCAAGCCAAGGCGTCAAGGCATCCGGATGCGCCTTCAACCAGGCGGTTGCCGCATCCTTGGCGCTGTCACCGCCGAGGATCGAGCCCATCAGTGAATTCTCCATGCCGATGTCGAAGGTGAGATTATGGAAGAGCTTGGCGGCATTCGGGCATTGGGCGGCCCAGCCGGTGCGCGCCAGCGTATAGACTTCGGCGCCGCCGTAATTCGCGCCGAAATAGGCATCGCCGCCGGAAAGATAGGCGATCTTGAAGCGCTCGTTCATCGGATGCGGCGCCCAGGCGAGGAAGACGATCGCCTGCTTGTCTTTGGAGGCGCGCTCTACTTGCGACAGCATCGCCTGCTCGCTCGATTCCACCAGTTCCCAGCCTTTCAGACCGAAATCGTTGGTGTCGATCATTTTCTGGATATTGGCATTGGCCGGTGCACCCGGCTCGATGCCGTAGATCTTGCGGCCGAAATCGTCGGCATGCTTCTGCAGGTCGGAAAAGTCCTTGATGCCCTTGTCGGCAACATAGGTCGGAACGGCCAGCGTGAACTTGGCGCCCTCAAGATTGCGGTTCAGCACCTCGGCCGCCTTCGCCTTGTTGAGATCGTCGACGAAAGCCTTCTGCGCTGGCATCCAGTTGCCGAGGAAAACATCGATCTCGCCCGTCTTCATCGCCTGATAGCCGATCGGCACGGAAAGAGTCTTGATGTCGGGCTCATAGCCAAGGGCGGTCAGCAGTATGCCGGTCACGCCATTGGTCGAGGTGATATCGGTCCAGCCGGGATCCGACAGGTGGATCGTCTTGCAGCTGTCGCCATCAGCCCGGGCGATGCCGGCAAAGGAAAGGACGGAAAAGATAGCGCCGGCAGCGAGCCGGCCCATTGCAGACATGCGCATGACCATAGTTCCCTCCTGTTATTGGATTATTTTATTGAACATCAGTAGAGTTCCTGCTGTGAAGCAGGCATTTTTCGATGGATGCCAAAAGGAAATTTTATGGCTGAACGTCTCGTCGATCTTGGTTGGCTGCGGATATTCTTGGAAGTGGGTCGTTCCGGCAGCCTTTCTGCCGCCGCTGCAGCGCTTGGCCTGACGCAACCCGCCGTCAGCTATCAGATTCGCCGCATCGAAGAGCAGGTGGGCGTGTCCCTGTTTCATCGCCAGCATCGCGGTGTCGTGCTCTCGCCCGAGGGGCAGCGCCTCTTCGAAATCGTAGAAAAGGCGGTCGGCGGTGTCGATAATCTGGTGCGCAGCTTCCGCGTCGAGGCGGAGCGCCCGTCCGTTCGTTTGCGCACCGACTATGCCTTTTCCGCTCTCTGGCTCATTCCCCGCATGCACGCGTTCCGGCTCCTCTATCCGGAAGTCGATATCCAGATCGTCGCCACGCAGCGGCTGGATCGCGGCGCTCCGGAAAGTGGCGATATCGCCGTCTTCTTCGGGACACGCAACGAGTTCGGTTCGGGCGCAACGCTGCTTCTGCCGGAGAAGGTCGTGCCGATCTGCACCAGAGGTTTTGCAGAGCGGCACGGCCCATTCACCGATCCCTCGCAGCTTGCCGGCACCACGCTTGTTCACCTCGATTCGGAAATGCCGTCGCCATGGTTCGACTGGCAGAGCTATCTTGCCGCCTTCGGCATTGCCCGGGATGCCTATGCCGGCCGCGGCGACCTGCGCTTCAACACCTACTCGCTCGTCGTGCAGGCGGCCCTCAGCGAACAGGGCGTCGCCATCGGCTGGATGGGTCTTGTCGATTCCCTGCTCAAAGCGCGGACGCTGGTGACGGTGGGTCCCATGCTGGAGGCGCCGGAGCGCGGCTATTGGCTGCTGCCGCCAGCGGCCGCAAATCCAGAGGCGGAGCGGCTGACGCAATGGCTGCTTGCCGAAGCCGCCACCGGATAGTCCTCATGCTCTATTCCGCCGTAAGATCGGCAAGAAACGTCTCGCACCAGCGCGATACGTCGTTTTCGAGGAGATAATCCATCATGCCGCGCCAGCGCTCCTGCCGCTCCTGCAGCGGCATGTTGATGGCCCGCGCCAGCGCATTGGCGGTGCCGTCGACATCATAGGGATTGACCAGCAGAGCGCCCTTCAGCTTGCGCGCCGCGCCGGCAAAGCGCGAGAGCACCAGCACGCCTGGGTTTTCAGAGTCTTGCGCCGCGACATATTCCTTGGCGACCAGGTTCATGCCATCGCGCAGAGGCGTCACCAGCCCGACCTTGGCGAGCCGATAGAGACCCGCCAGGATTGGGCGGCTGATCGAACGGTTGATATAGCGGATCGGCACCCAGTCGACCGTGCCGATCGCGCCATTGACCCGGCCGGCCTGTTCGGCAACCGCGTTCTGCATCGCCTCGTATTCGGGGACTTCCGAGCGGGATTTCGGCGTGATCTGCAGATAAGTGATGCTGCGCTGGTGGGCGGGGTTGTTGGTGATGAAGCGTTCGAAGGCATCGATGCGCTGTGTGATGCCTTTGGAGTAATCGAGCCGGTCGACGCCGAGGATCAGGTCGCGGCCTTCGATGCTCTGGCGCACTTTCTGTACCATGCTGTGCGACGCTGCCCTGCGGGCGAATTCGGCAAAGCCCGCCGTCTCGATACCGATCGAATAGGCGCCGCCGCGAAAGTCATGGCCATGCGCGCTGAAATGGCCGGGACTTTTCTCGATGCCCATTCCCTCGCGCTTCAGGCAGCCCGCGAAGTTTTCAAGATCGTAATCGGTTTGGAAGCCGAGCAGATCGTAGGAGGAGAGGCCGCGCATGATCTCCTCATGCACCGGCATGGCGAGCACGACATCGGCCGGCGGCCAGGGAATATGCAGGAAGAAGCCGATGCGGTTCTTCAGGCCCATCTGCCGCAGCTCCGCTGCAAGCGGGATGAGATGATAGTCATGCACCCAGATGATGTCGTCAGGCTCGATCAGGGGTGCGAGCCGATGGGCAAAGAAGCGATTGACGCGGAAATAGCCGGTCATTTCCTTGCGGGCATATTCGGCGAGATCGAGCCGGTAATGGCAGATCGGCCAGAGCACGCGATTGGCAAAACCCTGGTAATATTCCTCGACATCGGTCTGGGTCAGATCGGTGAGCGCATAGGTGATATTGCCGTCCTGCGTCATCCGCAGCGGCTCAGGCTCCGCGTCGCCGCTCGATTTGCCGGACCAGCCCATCCAGATGCCGCCGCGCTCGGCGAGCGCCGCCTGCAGCGCCACCGCGAGGCCGCCTGCCGCTGCGGCGCCTTTATGGTCGGGTACGGAAACACGATTAGAAACAATGATGAGTCGACTCACGAATTCTTCCTTTCGAGAAGGCTGGGAGACATCGCCATGATCGAAAATTACTTGACGAGCGTTCCCAGCACGTCCCTTAAACGCGCAGGTGAGCCAATGGATGCACGCGCCAGTGTTTTTCCGTTGGCATCGCCGATGCGCACGGATTGGCCGCCGAGACGGTTGGCGGCGGCAAACATCGTCTCGTCGGTCACGTCGTCGCCGATCGCGACCGGACGGCGTCCTTCGAAGGGCGTTTCTGACAGAAACGCCTCGACGGCATGTCCCTTGCTGGCGTGGGCGGGGCAGATTTCAAGGACCATTTTGCCGCGCTGAAGGTTCCAGTCGGGACCCGCTTCCTCCAGGTGGCGCTGCATGGCTTCGCCGATCTCGGCCTCATATGCAGGTGCATGGCGGAAGTGGACCGCGACGGCCGCCCCCTTGTCCTCGACGATGGCGCCGGGCCAGGCTTGGGCCTCGTAGGCGATGGTCTGCTTCATCGCCTGAAAGGCGGGCGGAATATGCGCCCGCCGCAGCCGTCCGGCCGCATCACGCCGTTCTGCGCCATGGAGGCCTGCGACGGGAAAGCGGAAGGGTGCAAAAAGAGGATCGACGAATTCGATGGCGCGGCCGGTGACCAAGGCCAGCGCGCCGCCGAGCTGGCGGGAAAGCGCATGGAGGGTACCGGGCAGATAATCGGGCACGACAATCGCTTCCGGCCTTTCGGCGAGATCGAGCAGGGTTCCGTCGATATCGAGGAACAAGGCCCAGTCCTGCGGATACAATGAGAGTGCGGTAAGGGCCGGCTCGTTCAGCGGCCTCGGCTTGGCTTCACCCTGTTCGGGCTGTTCCTGAGAAGACATGCTGGGTTAGCTAAGGCGCTCTTCCCGTTTGGCAAGGAAAAAACGAACGATTGAAAATCAAAAGGGGCCGCTTTAAGCGACCCCCCATGAGCTTTGGCCCGTAACTGGCCTGAAGCGGCAAACGCTTCGGGAAGGTGTTGATCAGAGCGAGGGCTGCCTCGCGACGCTCACAACCATTTCCATGCCGTATACAAAGACCGAAATCTCACTAGACATTGGATCACCTTCCTTTCGTTACGTTTCAGACAAGCTAAACGTAGCTCAAATTCGAGCTGATGCAAGGGGTTCGATCCACGGAAGCTTCACACTTATTGTCGCAGTGAAATGTGTTGCCCGCCGCATCTTGAGCAAGAGCGCTGCCGCAGCGGCCCTTACAAAAAAATGTTGCGATGCGAAATGTGAACGGACGAGGCGTCAAATATCTGTCATCTTGCGCCGCACGGCATGGAAAATTAAGACTTTATTACCCATTCCGCATAAACAATCGTCCTAGAGCCGGATGATTTTAGGTCGGCTCGACCTAAAATCTGAATCCGCTCTAGAATCGAAGAAGTAGAGCGTGATGTCGCCCGAAAACCGCCTACACTTTTCGGCATCACGCTCTGGATTTGCCATTCTCCCGCGGGACAGGAAGACAGCAGGAATCGGAGTGAGAGACGCATGTGTCGCTGGGCAGCCTATCGTGGAGACCCCCTCTATCTGGAGGAGCTGGTGTCTTCGCCTGCCCACTCCCTGATCGAACAATCCCATTGCGCCACGCGCGCCAAGACGGCGACCAACGGCGATGGCTTCGGTATCGCCTGGTACGGTGATCGGCCAGAACCGGGCCGCTACCGCGATATCCTGCCGGCCTGGTCCGATTGCAATTTGAAAAGCTTGGCGCGGCAGATCCGCTCGCCGCTCTTCCTCGCCCATGTCCGTGCTGCCACAGGCGGCGGCACGCGCCGCGACAATTGCCATCCCTTCGTCTTCGAAAACTGGTCGTTCCAGCACAATGGCCAGATTTCCAATTTCGATCGCCTGCGCCGGCCGATGGAAGCCATGCTCGACGACCGGCTGTTCCATGCCCGCAGCGGCACGACCGATTCCGAGCTCCTGTTCCTGCTGGCGATGCAATTCGGTTTGACGAGCAATCCAATTGCGGCGATCGCTCAGACCATCGGCTTCGTCGAAGGGCTGTCGTTGCATCTGACTGGCTCGGTGCTGGTGCGCTTCACTGCGGCCTTCTCCGACGGAAAGTCGCTCTACGCCATCCGCTATGCAACCGACCGCAAGGCGCCGACGCTCTATGCCTCGCCAGTCGGTGCGGGATACTGCCTCGTGTCGGAGCCGCTGAACGACGACATCGATGCCTGGCGCGAAATTCCCGATGGCAGCGCCGTCATGATCGATGATACCGGCGTCCATGTCACGCCCTTCCAGCCGGAGGAGCGCGTATCCGCAGAGCGCCAGCCGGTAGTCGCTATTCCTGCGTGAATTGAGCTGCTATTAGCGTCGCCAGCCGCACGGCCACTTCATCCTTGTCGAGATCCGGCCATTGCTCGACACCATCATGGCTGATGATCTTCACTTTGTTTCTCGCGCCGCCCATGATTCCGGTCGCGGGCGAGACGTCGTTGGCGACGATGAAGTCGGCGCCCTTGCGCTCCAGCTTGGCGCGGGCGTTGCTCTCGACATCCTGCGTTTCGGCGGCAAAGCCGATCACGAGTTTCGGCCGCTGCGTGTGATGTCCCACAGTCTTCAAGATGTCGGGGTTTTCCGTGAGCGCCAGCGTCGGGATCGATTCGCCGGGATGCTTCTTGATCTTCTGGTCCGATGCGGAGGCGACGCGCCAGTCGGCAACTGCGGCCACCATCACCGCGATATCGGCCGGAAGGGCCGCTAAAACGGCATCGCGCATCTCATCAGCCCGCTCGACATGGATGACGTGCAAGCCGACTGGATCGGGAATGGTGACCGGGCCGGAAACAAGTGTGACGTCGGCGCCCAGCGCCGCAAGTGCTGCGGCAATCGCATGACCCTGCCGTCCCGACGAGCGGTTGGCGATGTAGCGCACGGGGTCGATCGGCTCGTGTGTCGGCCCGGAGGTGACGACCGCCTTCTTGCCGGCAAGCGGCTTGGCGCCGTCATCCAGCCGTCGCTCGGCTGCCGCGACGATATCGAGCGGTTCCGCCATCCTGCCCGCGCCGCTTTCGCCGCTCTCGGCCATTTCACCCGTCATAGGGCCGATGAAGGCAATGCCGTCGCTGCGTAGAGTTTCGATGTTCCGTCTGGTTGCTGGATGCGCCCACATTTTCGGGTTCATCGCGGGCGCTGCAAGCACAGGCCGGTCGGTGGCGAGCAATATGGTCGAGGCGAGATCATCCGCCAGCCCGTTTGCCATCTTGGCGAGTAGATCGGCAGTTGCCGGGGCGATCAGCACGAGATCGCAGTCGCGCGCCAGCCTGATATGGCCGACATCCTGCTCGTCCTGCCGTGAAAACAGATCGGTGAAAACATGGTCGGCGGCAAGCGCGCCGACGGCAAGTGGCGTGATGAACTCCTGCGCACCCGATGTCATGACGGGCCGCACGCTCGCGCCGCGCTCGCGCAGCCGGCGAATGAGATCGAGGCTCTTATAGGCCGCGATGCCGCCAGAGATGATGAGAAGGATGCGCTTTCCTGCGAGAACCATGCCTGAACCCGTCGCCTGTTCTTTTGCCGATAAGCCTAAGCCTTTGGTGTGTCATAGGCAATCGCCGCGTGCTTCCATCGAGTTCGGTGTGTCGGTGATTGCGACGCAAGTGATCGAATTTTCCGCTATTTGCAGCCAATAATCACGTCGGCATCACCGACTTGTCATTTGCGGGCATCTTCGCCCTCGACAAAAGTGAATGTGTTAACGACTAAAGGAGCAACGTCTTGAAATTGATGAAAATCGCTGTCATCGCCCTGCCGATCCTGGCCGCTGCCATGCCGGCCTTTGCCGAACGCGCCTATTCGCCGCAAGAGCTGAAGAACAAGGAGATCGTTCTGGAGTTCTACCAGAAGGCGCTGAACGACAAGGATTTCGACGCGGCTTCCAAATATCTCGGCAAATACATCCAGCACAATCCTCTTGCCGCCGATGGTCCCGAGGGTCTGCGCGGCTTCCTCGAGTACCTGAAAAAGAACTACCCGCAGTCGAAGAGCGAGATCAAGCGCGTGATGGTCGACGGCGATTATGTGATCCTGCGCGTCCACGCTGTTCGCCAGCCGGGCGACCGCGGCAGCGCTATCGTCGACATTTTCCGTGTGGAAGACAACAAGATCCAGGAACATTGGGATTCGGTGCAGCCGATCCCCGAGACGTCGAAGAACAATAATACGATGTTCTGAATGGAGGGGCCGCCAGGGAAGTAGGATCCGCGGCCCGTCCTTATTCATTCAAAGCATTCCGACGCGACAATTGCGTCGGCTAAACACTCGGTCAGGTCCGCGTGATCGAGAGGCCGCCGTCAACGAGAGAAGCCGTGCCGCTGACGAAGCTTGCATCATCGGAGGCAAGATAGAGGACCGAGCGAGCGATCTCTTCCGGACCGGCGACGCGCTTCAGCGCATGTAGATTGGTAATGAAGGCCTGCTTTTCCGCAGTGTCGTTCATGTCGCGATACATGTCGGTATCGACGGCACCCGGCAGTACGGCATTGACGCGGACATTCTGCGGGCCGAATTCGGCGGCGAGCGTTTGAGTCAGGCCGATCAGGCCGGATTTGCTGGCGGCATAGGCGGCAACGCCGGGGAAGCTGACGGTGTGGCCGACGAAGGTCGACGTGAAAATCACGGAGCCGCCGCCGTGCTTTATCATTTCACCAATCTGATGCTTGGCGGCCAGGAAGGACGCGGTAAGGTTGATCGCCAGCGCTTCGGAAAAGCCTGCCTCCGAAACCTCGGTGCTGGGACCGGCCTCGCCGAGCGTGCCGGCATTGTTAAAGGCGATATCGAGCTTGCCGTAGCGCTCGACAGCAAGGGCGACCAGTGCCTTGTGATAGTCTTCCGAGCGCACGTCGCCGGCCAATACAGCTGCTTCACCGCCGGCGGCCTTGATCTCCGCGGCAAGGCTTTCCAGCTCTGCGACGCGGCGAGCGCCGACGACAACCTTGGCGCCCTCCGCGGCGAAGAGTTTTGCCGTGGCGCGGCCGATGCCGGAGCTGGCACCGGTGACGATTGCGACTTTTCCATTCAAGCGGTTCATCATTCCATCTCCTGTGTGAGGACGTGTCTTTCGGTTTGTCCGATATGTGGAAGATGGCCTTTTTCGATCGTTCGGATTAGTCTGCAAATAGTGGAATTCGAATTCGGAATTGCCGAACGATGTTGAAGATCGATGGGATAGTGACGTTTGTAACCGTAGCCGAAGCTGGCTCGATCAGTGAGGCGGCTCGACGCCTCCGCCTGTCGAAATCCGTCGTCAGCGAACGCCTGTCGGAAATGGAGAAGGCATTGGGAGCGACCCTGCTTCACCGCACGACCCGCAAGCTGACCCTGACGGAGGATGGTGCTGCCTTTCTGCAGCGCGCGACCCGCATCGCACAGGAGGTTCGCGAGGCGGCGGCCGATCTCGCCGAGCGGCGCGGCACGCTGATGGGACCTCTGCGCATTGCCGCACCCGTCACCTTCGGGCGCCTGCATCTGGGGCCGGCTCTCTACCCGTTTCTCGCCGCGCATCCGGAGATCGAACTGACGCTCGATCTCGACGACCGCCGGGTCGATGCCGCCTCGGACGGTTACGACGCGATCATTCGTCACGGCCTGATTGCCGACTCGCGCCTTGTCGCATGGAAGCTTGCCCGCAGCCGCCGCCTTCTCGTGGCTTCGCCGGATTATCTCAGCCGCAACGGCAAACCTGCTTCGCTCTCCGATCTCGAGGGTCATCGCGGTATTTTTTACACCAATCGCGGTGTCACCGACTGGCGTTTCGAGGGACCAGAGGGCGCGGTGGTCATCCGTGGAAAGCTGGCGCTGGGCGTGAACAATGGCGATGTCCTTCACGATGCCGCGATTGCCGGCCTCGGTATCGCATTGCTGCCGGCCTTCATCACCGGACCTTCGGTGAGGGAGGGGCGGCTTGTCGAGATCGACGTCGGCTACCAGCCGGAGCCGGAATTCATCTTCATGGCCCATCCGGAAGGGCGCAACCCCTCGGCCAAACTGCGTGCCATGGCCGATCATCTAAAGAAGGCATTCGGCGATCCGCCTTATTGGGAGCGGGAGCAATTCCAGCAAAAGTGTGAAGCGGTTTTGCGTCCGGAATTGCGTGAAAACAAATAGCTACGCAATCAGACTCATGAGGTTGGCGATGACGGGCGATCGCTGCGCCTTGAGACTGGCAAGGCCGAGACGCGCCACGACCGGCGGCCCGTCGATTTGCCGATAGGCCACGCCGTCGAGCTTGATCTGTGCGATCGAAGCCGGAACGATGGAAACGCCTAGGTTTGCGGCCACGAGATTGACGACGGAGGGGATCTGCGGCGCCTCCTGCGTCACCACGAGGTCGAAGCCCGCCTCGCGGCAGGCGGCGACGATATCGTCATAGAGGCTCAGCCCCACCATGCGCGGGAAGAGGATGAAGGGTTCGCCCACGAGCGCCGCAACCGGCACGCGTTCCTTACTCGCCAGAGGATGATGAGCCGGCAGCGCGATCAGCATCGGCTCATCGGCAAAACGCTTCAGGCGCACGTCTCTCGGATCTTCAAGGCCCGGGCGAATGAAGGCCGCGTCGATCTCGCCGCGCATCAGCCGCTCCATCAGCGCATTGGTGTTCATCTCGGTCAGCGATATCAGCACTTCCGGCCAATGCCGCCGAAACTCGCGAATGGTTGCCGTGACGATGGTGTTGAAGGCGGAAGAGGCGGTGAAGCCAAGCGACAGGCGGCCGATCTCGCCGCGATTGGCGCGCTGGGCGGCGAGCTTTGCCTTTTCCGCCGCATCGACCGCCATTTTCGCCTCCGCGAGAAACGCCTCGCCGGCCACCGTCAGTTCTGCACCATGCGGCACGCGGTGGAACAGCTGCGCACCCACTTCGTTTTCCAGGTCCCGGATCTGCTGGCTGAGCGGCGGCTGGCCGATACCGAGTTTGGCCGCCGCACGGGTGAAGTTTCCCGCTTCGGCCAGCGCCAGAAAATAGCGGATATGACGCAGCTCCATCGCTATCTCCAAAAGCTATTGAGATCGCCTGTTCCATATATTGGACTAATGGAGCTCGTCTGGCTAGATTCCAAGGCAAGAAAGGTCAGGTGCCACCGATGTTTCGCGCCGCAAGCAAGCAGCAAACCACTGTGTCCGAAGTTACCTCCCACCCCGAATTGACGCTCGTCAGAAACGAGCCGCCGACCGAGCCCCGCCAATTCCTGACGCGCGGCACGCCCGCCTTCCGCCGCGCGACCATTGGGCTGTTTCTCTCGGGCTTTGCCACCTTCTCGCTGCTTTATTGCGTGCAGCCGCTGATGCCGATCTTTTCTCAGGATTTCGGTATCACGCCTGCCGCAAGTTCGCTGTCGCTGTCGCTTTCGACGGGCTTCCTGGCCTTCGCGATCTTCGGCGCCGCCGCCATTTCCGAAAGCCTCGGCCGCCGCAGCCTGATGTTCATCTCGCTGCTCGGCGCGGCTATCTGTACGCTCGTCTGCGCGGTATCGCCGAGTTGGCATATGCTGCTTGCCGTTCGCGCGCTAGAAGGCTTTTTGCTGGGCGGCGTCCCGGCCGTCGCCATGACCTATCTGGCTGAGGAAATCGAACCGCGCGGCCTCGGCGGTGCCATGGGCCTCTATATCGCCGGCAACGCCTTCGGCGGCATGGCCGGGCGCGTGGTGACCGGCACGATCGCCGAATATCTGAGCTGGCGGCCGGCTTTGGCGACCGTTGGCATTCTCGGCCTGATCGCCGCCATCGGCTTCCTCTATCTGCTGCCGCCGTCGCGCAATTTTATGCCGCGAAAGGGCTTCGATGCCGGCTTCCATGTGAAGGCCTGGAGCGGTCATTTTGGCAATGCGGCGCTGCCGCTGCTCTTTGCCATCGGCTTTCTCGTCATGGGCTCCTTCGTAACGGTCTATAACTATGCCGGCTTCCGTCTTGTCGCCGATCCCTATGATCTCAACCAGACCGAGCTTGGACTGATCTTCACCGCCTATCTCTTCGGCATCGTCGCCTCGTGGGCGGCAGGCCTCCTCGGCGATCGCATCGGCCATTTCATCGTGCTGCCGATTGGCGTTCTGATCGCCGCGCTCGGTGCGGCGGTGACGCTTTCCAGCTCCTTGCCGCTGATCATTCTCGGCATTGTCCTGGTGACGATTGGCTTCTTCATGGCCCATTCCGTCGCCAGTGCGCTGGTGGGACGGCTGGCCGATGGCTTCAAGGGGCACGCCTCCTCGCTCTACCTGCTCGCCTATTATCTCGGCTCCAGTATAGCGGGCTCGGTCGGCGGCTATTTCTGGCTCGCCGATGGCTGGAATGCCGTGGTTGCCTTCATCCTGGTCATGCTGGCATTCTGTCTGGCCAGCGCCCTTGCCGTTGCCAGGCTGGCGCGTCGCTGAGCCCAGGAGGCCACCATGATCCGTATCGACCATCTCGATCATCTGGTGCTCACGGTTGCGAGCATCGAGGAGAGTTGCGATTTCTATACCCGTGTCCTCGGTATGGGTGTCGAAACTTTCGGGGAGGGCCGCAAGGCTCTCATCTTCGGCAACCAGAAGATCAATCTGCATCAAGCCGGCCGTGAATTCGAGCCCAAGGCCGATCGGCCGACACCGGGTTCGGCCGACCTCTGCTTCATCAGCACGACGCCGCTTGATGACGTTGTCGCTCACTTGCAAGCTGAGGCCGTCGCGATCGAGGAAGGCCCCGTGTGCCGAACCGGCGCGACCAGCCCCATTCTCTCCGTCTATTTCCGCGATCCCGACCAGAACCTGATCGAAGTTTCCAACGTCATTTCCTGAGATTGCGTGCCGGCAGCAGCTTCTTGACATCGCGCGCCTGCGTCATATATTAAACCAATAAGTTAATTAACTATATGGTTTACAAATGGACACGTTGAGCGCGACCCTTTCGGCCCTAGCCGATCCCACCCGCCGGGCGATCCTGGCGCGGCTGACGACCGGCGAGGCATCCGTCTCCCAACTGGCCGAACCCTTCGAGATGTCGCTGGTCGCCGTCTCCAAGCATTTGAAGGTGCTGGAGAAGGCCGGCCTGATCTCGAAGGGTCGGGAAGCGCAATGGCGACCCTGCCGGCTGGAAGCGAAGCCGCTGCGCCAAGTCGATGACTGGCTGGAGAGCTATCGCCAGTTCTGGAACGACAATCTCGATCGCCTAGAGGACTACGCAGCGCTATTGCAAAAGGGAGGAAAGAATGACCCCAGCAACTGAGGGCGGCAGCGTGCGGCCGCCGCGCGAGATCGTGCTGACCCGCGAGATTGCCGCGCCGCGTGCCCTGCTGTTTCGCCTCTGGACGGAACCGCAGCATCTGATGCACTGGTGGGGACCGCAAAACATGACGGCCCCATCCGTTTCCGTCGACCTGCGGGAAGGGGGCGCCTGGCGGCACTGCATTCTCACGCCGGAGGGCAAGGAATATTGGAGCCATGGCCGCTATCTGGAGATCGTTCCGCCCGAGCGCCTCGTCTTCACCTTCGCCTGGGAAAACCAGGAGGGGAGGCCTGAACATCCGATGCAGGTGACCGTCGAGTTTCATGAGCGCGGCGAGAAGACACGCCTCGTCTTCCGCAAGGTCGAGCTGCCTGACGATACAGAGCTGAGATTGCAGACCGGCGGCTGGGAACAGGCGCTCGACAAATACGCCGCCTACGCAGAAGCCACCTCAAGGGAAGGATGAGAGTAATGAAGAAGACCTATCACGGAAGTTGCCATTGCGGCGCGGTGAGCTATGAAGCTGATCTCGATCTGCAGAGCGGTACCTTCAAATGCAATTGCTCGATCTGCAAGAAGAAACGCAACTGGCTGGCTGTCGCCACGCCCGCCGATTTCCGCCTGACCTCGGGCGAAGACAACATTGGCGAATATCAGTTTGGCCCGCGCATCCTGCATCACCTCTTCTGCAAAAATTGCGGCATCAGCTCCTTCAACTGGGGTGAAAATCCAGCCCTCGGCGGCAAGTTCTATGCGATCAGCATCAGCTGCCTGGATAATGCCACCGATGAAGAGCTCGCCTCGCTTCCTGTCGGCTATTTCGACGGCCGCGACAACCGCTTCGATCGCGCGCCGGAGGAAACGCGCTATCTTTAGCCGCTCGGCAAGGACTCCCAGTCTTCAAAACGCAGCCGGTCAACGCGTTCGAACTCTCTGACATTGTGCGTTATCAGGATCAGATCGCGGGCGACGGCCTGCCCCGCGATCAAAACGTCATAGGCACCGATCGGTGTGCCAAGGGAAGCAAGGTTTGCGCGAATTTCGCCGGCCACACGGGCATCTTGCCCATCGAAGTCCAACGTCTCGAACTGAAGGGCTTCCACACGCGCAAGATTCTCGGCGACGCGCTGGCCCTTATAGGCACCATAAAACAGCTCGTGTGCCACGATGGCCGGAATGGCGAAATCTTGCGGCCTGTGTCTGCGCAGCTCGCTGACGAAGCCGGAATGTCCTTTCATCAGGGCGATGACGGCATTGCTGTCGAGCAGATACTTCACTTGAAGATATCCAGCTCGGGGCGTTGCTGCTCAGCGGGCTCTTCTTCGGTCGCTTCTACGAAGTCTTGATCAACCGGCCCTGTAACAGCTTCCAACCAATCCCAATCTTCGGCGATCGGCTCCAGAATGATTGCTTTTCCCTGCCGGCGGATGCGCACTTCCTCACCATCGAGGCGGAATTCCTTCGGCAAGCGCACGGCCTGCGAGCGGCCGGACCAGAAGATCTTTGCGGTGTCCATGCCATAACTCCTTTGAGATATGACATTGATATATAGCATCTCGAGCGCTATTTCAATTCGACGCGTTATGATCCCGATTTTGTGGCGAGCCAGATGACATGACGCGCGCCCGTTTTGCCATTGGCACGCGTATTGACCACCTCGGCGGCAAAACCGCTATCGCGCAGCCGTCTTGTGAAGCGCTCGTCAGACCCCGACGACCAGACCGCGAGCACACCGCCGGGCCGCAAGGCATCACGCGCTGCCTTCAGGCCCTGATAATCGTAGAGACCGTCATTGGCTTCCGACGTAATACCGTCAGGACCATTGTCGACATCGAGCAGGATGGCGTCGTAACTCGCCTTGCGGGCGCGGATAAGTGGACGCACATCGCCCTCGTGAATGGCGACGCGCGGATCGTCGAGACAACCGTCAAAGACCGTTTCCATCGGCCCGCGTGCCCAAGCGACGACTGCCGGAACCAGCTCCGCAATCGTGACCTTTGCATCCGCATCGAGTTCGCCAAGGGCCGCACGCAAGGTAAAGCCCATGCCGAGGCCGCCGATCAGTATGTGCGGCGCCTTCCGGCCCTTGATCTTCTCGCAGGAAAGCGTGGCTAGTGCCCGCTCGGAGCCGCTCAAACGGCTGTTCATAAGCTCGTTGGTGCCGAGCATGATGGAAAATTCCTGGCCGCGCTGCTTCAAACGCAGCTCGCCGCCGCCAGGGATTTTCGCAGTGTCGAGCAAGGTCCAGGGGATCACGGGCAACTCTCCAAAGCAATTCCAGGAAAAGTGCGCAGCGGTTTTCAGTCCGGAATTGCGTGTAAAACAGGTCGACTTGAATTGCCCGGGACCATAGTCTTTCGAAGCCGCTAAGAACAGGCGCGCTTATCCCAAACGGATATAGGGCACATCCTTTTTCGCAACTTCGTCCAGCGCTTCCTCGTAGCCGGCATCGGCATAGCGCATGACGCCGAGCGCGGTGTCGTTGGTCAATGCATGGTCGAGCCGTTCGTCGGCGGCAGCCGTGCCGTCGGCGACCACGGTGACGCCGCAGCTCGTCATGTAGCCGGCATAGCCGCCGCCGCCGGAATGGACGACGACGAGATCGGCCATGGACGAGCAGAGCATCATGGCGTCGATCAGCGGCCAGTCAGCGATGGCGTCGGAGCCGTCCTTCATGCGCTCGGTCATGATGTTCGGATGCGCCATGGCGCCGGCATCGAGATGGTCGCGCGAGAAGGCGATCGGGCCTTTGAGTTCGCCACTTGAAACAAGCTCGTTGACGCGGCGGGCCAGCGCCGTGCGCTCGCCATGGCCGAGCCACGCGATGCGTGCCGGCAGACCTTCGAAGGGCACGTGCTGGCGGGCAAGCTTGATCCAGTTGGTGATGATCTTGTTATCCGGGAACATTTCCAGCAGCAGATCGTCGATGCGGGCGATATCGCTTTCCTCGCCTGATAGCGCCATCCAGCGGAATGGACCGATGGCGCGGCAAAAGAGCGGTCGCAGATAGGCTTCGGTGAAGATCGGGATATCGAAAGCGTTCGCAACGCCGCCTTCCTTCGCCTGCGTGCGGATCAGGTTGCCGTTGTCGAAGACTTCGGAACCCTTCTTTTGGAAATCCAGCATGGCTTTCACATGTTCGACGATCGAGGCGCGGCTTGCCGCCATCAGCTGCCCCTGGCCGTCGTCGCGCAAGTCCCGAACCTGCTGCAGGTTCATGCCCTTCGGCACATAGCCATAGACGAGATCGTGCGCCGAGGTCTGGTCCGTGACGATATCGGGAACGATGCCGCGCCTTGCGATCTCGGGATAGATCTCCGCCGCATTGCCGACCAGCCCGACGGAAAGCGCCCGCTTCTCCTTGACGGCTGCATCGATCATCGCCAGCGCGGAATCGAGATCCGGGGCGATTTCCTGTAGATAGCCGATTTCCTGGCGCTTCCTCGCGCGCTCCGCATCGATATCGACGCAGAGGATGGCGGCACCCGCCATGCGGCCGGCGAGCGGCTGCGCGCCGCCCATGCCGCCGAGACCGGCCGTCAGCACGAAACGGCCGAAAAGATCGCCGCCGAAGCGACGCTCGGCAATGCGCATGAAGATTTCGTAGGTGCCCTGGATGACGCCCTGGCTGCCGATATATTGCCAGGCGCCGGCCGTCAGGCCACCCCAGCAGATCAGGCCCTTGCGCTGCAGTTCGTAGAAGACTTCCGCCTTCGCCCATTGCCCGACGATGTTGCAGTTCGCCATGATGACGAGCGGCGCCTTGTCATGCGTACGGATGAGGCCGATTGGCTTGCCGGACTGGATGAGCAGGGTCTGGTTCTCATCCATTTCGGTCAGCGCCTTGACGATGCCCTTATGCGCCGCCCAATTGCGGGCAGCCTTGCCGAGAGCGGCGTAGACGACGAGATTGTCCGGATCTTCGCCGACCGAGAGCACGTTTTCGAGCAGGCGCAGCAGGGCCTCCTGCCGCCAGCCTTTGGCACGCAGCTCCGGGCCGCCCGGAATGGGGAATTTCGGATGACGTGGATTGGCTTTCGGCATGGATTTCCCTTCCCTGTTTTCCTTGTTGTTTCGGTGGCCCGGCTATTTCGGCGGCAGGCCTTCGACGAAGTCCAGCGCGGCCAGAAGCAGCCGCTTGCGCAGCATGTCGTTGCCATAGGCCTCCGGCCCCGCACGCAGCCACCCCTTCATCTCGCGGCCGCCCATCAACATGGTTTTGACGTCATGCTGCTCCAGCGCCCACGCATCGTTGCCCTTACCAAGGCGGATCAGCATCCCGTCGTCACGGGCGCCGCATAGGAGATGACCGTTGAGCAGAAAGGCCCAGCCACCGAACATCGCCTTTTCGCTGAGCCCGGGTCGTTGCCCGAGCTCTTCTCTCAGCAATTCTTCGAGACCGGCATCGCGGGCCATTCAAGCCTCCTGCGCTTTTCAGCCTTTCTTGCCTGCCAGTGCGTATTTCGCGATCTCGATCCCCATGGCCTTTTCGACGGAGGGATAGACCGTGGGGTCGAGCACGCTGGCAGACAGCGGAATGATGTCCATCGGCACATGCAGGATGAAAGCCTTCATGCCTTCGTGCAGCTGGCCGACGCTCAAGGGTTCGCCTTCCGGCGACAGCGTGGTGATGACGGAGGGGAAGGTCGCCAGGCGCTTGCCGCTGGTATCCTCGACCGCCATGTATTCGTTCATCACATGCATGATGACCGCCTTGTCGCCGCTACCGACCGAGATAGTGCCGATGTCGAAGGCTTCCTTCGTGTAGACGACGTCCTTCTTGGTGATGGTGCCTTCGGCAAGGATATGGCCACCGGTGGTCTTGCAGATGGCGTCGATGACGGCGCTGCCGCCCTTCTTTTCCGCCTCGATGATCGCTTCGCCGAGCGAGAGCGCCATGGAGATGCCGCCGAGCGCCGCATGTGTACGGACATAAGAAGCGCGCAGCGGATTGCGGCAGGAGGCGATGAAGCCGCCGGACTGGTCGGATGCCGCACGTAGGATCGGCGAAATCTTCGCCGTCGCGCCCTTCACGACGAGCTCGATATAGCGGTTTTCGGCCCGGTTGCCGCCGACGGCGGTCTGGATCATCTGCTCGGGCGAACCCGCCATGCCGATCGAACCCATATCACCAGTCGGATGCGCGCGGATGTCGCCGACCGCATCCACCACCTTCGTTCCGAGGATCGCCGATGGCAGCCAGCCGTTCAGCGTCGAGGACCGGCCGTTCTGGCCGATGATCAGGCCGGAAAGCTTTTCGCCAAGCTCGTCCTGCAGCAGCTGCGTGGCCTTCACGTAATCGATGCCCTGCATTTCCCAGGGCGTCGTGGAGGCCGGTGCGCCGATGGCGGCGGCCGTGGCGATCCAGTCGTTGTCGTTGAGTTCCTCGATCGACACCAGCTCCGGCTTGCCAACATTGACGGCCGCATAGCCGAGCATGCGGCCGTGATCGGCCCAGCCGCCGCCGCCGGCGGCGTAAACGGAGCCGCCCTTGACGGCCGCTTCCACATCCTTGGCAACGAGTACGCGTCCCATTGGCTACTCCCGGTTCTGTTTGAGGTTCTTGTCCATGTCGCGCACCGCTTCGAAGAGCACGGCAGCACCCATGGCGATGTCGTCATTCTCGGCCCATTCCTCGGCGCAATGGCTGCGACCTTCCTTGCAGGGCACGAAGATCATGGCGGCAGGCGCGACCTTGGCGATCCAGGCTGTGTCGTGGCCGGCGCCGGAGGCCATGCGGCGATGCTTTGCACCAACCGTATCGCAGGCGCGCTCGAGCGTTTCGAGCAGCACCGGAGCACCCGGCGTCGGCATATTGTCGGAGACGCGCACCGGCGGGTTGATCGTGACGCCATAATCGGCGGTGATGGTCTTCACCTCACCGTCGAGCCAGGCGAGGAAATCCTCCATGTCGCTGCGGATTTCGGCGCGTCCGTCGATCAGCAGCACGACCTTGGACGGCACGACATTGGCCGCATTCGGCTCGATACGGAATTCGCCGACCGTCGCAGCAAAATGACCCGGCGTCTTTGCTTGCTCGGCGGCACGTTGGCGAATGTCGAGGACCAATTGTGAGGCTGCCACCAGTGCGTCGGCGCGGCGATCCATCGGCGTCGTGCCGGCATGGTCGGCGCGGCCTTCCACGGTGATTTCGATGCGGGTGATGCCGGCGATCGCGGTGACGATGCCGATATCCTTGTTCTCGGCTTCCAGCACCGGACCCTGTTCGATATGCAGCTCCAGGAAACCGGCAAGATCCGGACGCTTCTGGGAGAGCAGCACGGAAGGATCGCCGCCGACTTCGGCAATGCCCTGCGACAACGTGCGGTCGCCGCTCGCGCGGCTGAGCCACGCCTCGGGGATCTGCCCGGTCATGCCGCGGCTGCCGATGCAGGAAACGCCGAAGATGCTGACTTCTTCGGCGAGGAAATCGACGATCTCCAGGTCATGATCGAGCTCGATGCCGCGATCCTTCAAGGAACGTGCGACTTCGAGCGCGGCGATCGTGCCGGCGATGCCGTCGAAGCGGCCGCCATCAGGAACGGTGTCGGAATGCGAGCCGACAAGGATCGTGCCGAGGCCGGGTTTCGTGCCAGCACGCCGGCCGATCAGATTGCCGGCGGCGTCGATGCGGGTCTCAAGCCCTGCCGCCTTCATCCGCGCGTCGATATAGGCGCGTCCTTCGAGGAAGAGCGGCGAGAAGGCTCGGCGCGTCCAGGGATGGCCCGGCTCGGTAATGCTGGCCAGAGTATCGATATCCTCCGCGATACGATCGGCATTTACGGGCAGGTTGTGGCGCTTGGTTTCGGTCATCAGGCTGCATCTCCGGCAAGAATTTGGCGAGGCGAGGGACGGACGAAGCCGCCTGAGCCGGGCTCGGCGAGCACTTTCTGTCCCTCAGTGATCTGCTTGCCTCTAAGGTAGGCGGCGGACACCGTCCAGGGCAGACGGATGCCGTTATAGGGGCTCCAGCCGACGACATTGTTGCCGCTAGCAGCCGCATCATAGATCGTTTCACGCGGTTCCAGCACGACGATATCGGCGTCCTTGCCCGGCGTCAGAGCGCCCTTGATATGATCGAGGCGGAAATGCTTAGCCGGGTTTTCCGCCATCAGCTTTGCAGCCCAGGTCAGCGGCACGCCGCGTTCGAGAGCACCCTTGACGAAGAGCAGCACCATGACCTCCAGTCCCGGCACGCCCGAAGCATTCGCCAGCATGTCCGGATTGGTCTTGCGGTTTTCCGACCAGCTGACGTGATCGGTCGAGACGAGCCAGACATTGCCTTCCGCCACCTTGCGCCACAAGGTTTCCACTTCGGCGCGCGGGCGGATGGGCGGATTAATTTTCGCCTTGCCGCCGAGGCGCCGCACATCGTTTTCTTCGTCGAGCGTCAGATAATGGATGCAGCATTCGACCGTCGCCTTGAAGCCGTCGCGGCGATAGGCGCGGGCGATGTCGTAGCCGCGGCCGAGCGAGCAATGCACGACATGCGCCGGGCAGCCGGTATCAGCGCCCGTCTCGAAGATCGTGTGCATGGCAAGCAGTTCAGTGATTGGCGGGCGGGAAAGGCCGTGAGCGCGGTAGTCGGTGACGCCGCTCGCCTTCACCTGCTCCATATAGGTGCGGACCGCTTCGTCATCCTCGTTGTGGACGCCGGCGGTGAGGCCGGTCGGCGCGATCGCGGCAAAGCAGGCGTCGAGGAGGGCAGGCGGGATGCGGGGAAAGCGCTTGGGATCGGTGCCGAAGGTGGAGAACTTGAAGGCGGCCACACCGGCCTCGACCATTTCGGCGATGCGCGCCGGGCCTTCTTCCGGATCGACGGTGCCGTAGAGGGCGAAGTCGACGCGCGACTGCGGCGCTGCGTGGTCGATCTTCTTCTTCACCGCCGCTGCCGAGCAGACAAGATTGCCTTCGTCATAGGGCATGTCGACGATGGTGGTGACGCCGCCGGCCGCTGCAGAGCGCGTCGACCAGATGAAATCCTCCTGATCCTTCTGGGAAAGGGAATGGACCTGCGCGTCGATCGCGCCAGGCAGGATCAGAGCCTTGCCGAGCAGGTGCCGCTCACGCGCTGCCGGCGGCACGCCAATGCCGACCTCGGCGATCTTGCCGTCGCGCACGGCGACATAGCCGGCTTCCACGATGCGTTCAGGCAGAACCACGGTGCCTTGCAGAACAAGATCGAAATCGGCCATGTGCGTTCCCTCCGCGCGTCGTTAATTCAGATGGCAATCGTGTCGCGATAAAGCCGCTCTTCGACCCGCTCCAGCGAGCCGAGCGCGAAGAAATCATCATAGGCGAGGATCGGCTTGTGAGCGATCAACTCTGAAACGAAAGCCTCCGAGCCCAGTTCCTCCTCGATCGCCTCGACTTCGGCCGAAAGGGGACGATCGACGACATAGAAGTCGGCATGCTTGCGCACGACGTCATAGAGCATACGCGCCACGCCTTCCGGCTTGTCGCCGAGAATGTCCATCGCCTGGGCCGACAGCAGGGCTTCAAGAGCGGCCAGACGCTTCAGTGCCCGCATCTGCCGCTCGAAACGCTCGATGACCAGTGGCAGGAAGGCGGCCTCGTCTTCCATGCCGGCCGCAACCACCAGCGACTGCGCCGAGACCGGATTGGACATGGAGAGAACACGCGAGAAGATCTCGCCGGCGAGCTTGATGATCGGGCCGAAGCCGGTCGCGATCCTACCTTCCGGCACGAGATTGACGGGCAACCCACGCCGCTGGCCGTTACCGAGCAGGACACAGCGATTGAAGGCGTTGCGGGCCGCATGGGCCATGCAGATGACGGCTGCTTCCAGAAGCACGGTGACATCGAGCGGGAGGGAGCCGCCGGAGGTCATCACACGGCCATCGACGATGACGGGATTGTCGTCCGAGCGGCCGGTGGCGGCCAGAATCTTGTGGCCCGCCGTTAAAAGGTTCTCGATAACGGCGCCGAAGACTTGGGCGATCATGCGCAGGCTCAGCGGGTCCTGCACATGGGTTGCGACCGGCCAGGGCCATTCTTCAGAGGCGTTGCAGAGCCAGGCGCCGATCAGTGCCTCGCGGGCGGTGCCGACATGGCGCACGGAAATCCACGGATCGCGCGAGGCGCCGAGCGCGCCGGCCGCCATCATGCCGGTCGCAAGCAGCACGCGGATCGAGGCAGCAGCATTGCGGGTTGTCTCCGCGGCGGCGGCGAAGCTGACCGCATTGACGCTGAGCGAGGCCAGGCTGTCGCGCGGCATCATCTTGACAGGAGCGATACCGGCGGCATCGAAGGCATCGGCAGCCTGCATGCGGCGACCGCGATAGACGGCCTCGCCAACGCCGGTCAGAACCGCGCCGATCTGGCCCATCAGGCCGATATCCGCGCAGCCGATCGAACCCGTACGCCTGACGACGGGAATGACATCCGAGCTCAACAGCTGCAGATAGGCTTCGATCAGTTCCTGCGAACAACCTACCTGGCCGGTGAGCGCGGTATTGACCCGGATCGCCATGGCATTGCGCACGACCGACATGGAGAACGGAGCGCCAGTACCGAAATGATGAGCGCGCACGAGGCCGAGATTGAAGGCATCGAGATCTTCAGGAGACCATTCGACATCTTTCATCGCACCGACACCGGTTGTCGAGCCATAGACCGGCATGCCGGATTGGATCGTGCTTTCGAGAACGCTGCGCGCCAGCCGCACCCGGGCCATGCCGCTTTCCGATGCCGACGGCAGGACGGCTCCCGCGCCGATCCGCACCAGATCGCTGAACCCAAGGGGTTGCCCGCTGAGCTCGATACCGGCTCTCTGACGCTCCATCTCTGCTGTTCTCCTTTTTTGCAAGGCTATGCGAGCCTTATCGTCAATGGGATATCCCAAATGGCGAACACCTTGATCCGTGCCAGACAGACTGATTTTGAGGCGAGTGCATACGTTGCGCAACTCTATGTTTGCGCGCGCATATGGCTTCGTGCGCCGGCCGAGCTATTTGGGCCAAGGCGAGGGAGAAGCAGCAGAAAGCTTGGCGATCAGCTCAGATGCCAGGCGATATAGAGCAGCGTCAGCGCAATTACCCAAAGCGCAAAGCGGCCGGAGCGGCTGTGCTTGGCCTCGGCCTTGCCGATCGCTTCGGCGGTCTGCGGATCGAAACGCAGGCCGTTTTCGCTCATATGCAGCAGTTCGTGATGGAATTTCTCGGTCTTGGCGGCGATCTCGGGTGCGGCTTCGGCGAGCTTCACGGCCGCTTTCAAACCGTCCTTCAAATCTGTCATGATCCGCTTCGGGCCGAGATTGGTGCGAATCCAGTCGCCGACCACCGGTTCAGAAGCCTTCCACATGTTGAAGCGCGGATTGAGCATGCGCGATACGCCCTCGACCACGACCATGGTCTTCTGCAGCATTACCAGCTCGGGCCGCGTTTCCATGTCGAAGAGTTCCGTTACTTCGAAGAGCAGGGTCAGAAGCTTGCCCATGGAGATGGTTTCGGCCGGCTGGCCATGGATCGGCTCGCCGATGGCACGGATGGCCTGCGCAAAACTCTCCGTATTGTGATGCGCAGGTACATAGCCGGCTTCGAAATGCACTTCGGCCACCCGGATATAGTCGCGGGTGATGAAACCGTAGAGGATTTCGGCCAGGAAACGGCGTTCCTTCTTCCCTAATCGCCCGACGATCCCCATGTCGACAGCGACGATCATGCCCGCTGCATCGACGAAAAGGTTGCCGGGGTGCATGTCGGCGTGGAAGAAGCCGTCGCGCAGCGTGTGGCGCAAGAAGGACTGGATCAGCGTATCGGCAAGCGCGTTGAGATCGTGGCCGGCCGCCTTCAGCCCATCGACGTCGGACATCTTCACGCCGTCGATCCACTCCATGGTGATGACGTCGCGGCCGGTGCGTTCCCAGTCGACTTTCGGAACGCGGAAGCCCGGATCCTTCTCGGTGTTTTCGGCGATCTCGGAGAGCGCGGCCGCTTCCAGCCGCAGATCCATCTCGACCTTGGTGGTCTGCTCGAGCGTCTTGGTCACTTCCACCGGGCGAAGACGCCGGCTGGAGGGCATGAACCGCTCCTGCAGCCGTGAAACCAGATACATCGCCTTGATATCGTTAGAAAAGCGCTGACGTACGCCAGGCCGGACCACCTTGACGGCAACGCGCTTGCGGCCCTCTGCCGTCTTGATTTCGGCCGGATGCACCTGCGCTATCGACGCGGCGGCGATCGGCGCGTCGAAGCTGGCATAGAGATCGTCGATGCGCCGGCCGAGCGAAGACTCGATGGCTGCCGTCGCCGTTTCATGCGGGAAGAAGGCCATCCGATCCTGAAGCTTGGACAGGTCGTTGGCCATATCCACGCCAACGACATCGGGCCGGGTCGCCAGGAACTGACCGATCTTCACATAGGAGGGGCCGAGCCGCTCGACCGCTTGTGCAAGCCGGTCGCTGCGGGCCTGGCTCTTCGCCTTCCGGCGCGCAAAGATGCTGACGAAGGACTTGGCGAGACTGACGGAGGGCGGCAGCCCCTCCGACGGCAGCGCCATGACCACGCCTTCGCGCACGAGCACCCAGCCGACCCGAACAAGGCCGAAATATGCGCCGAAAGCACTCATGGAGCAATTCCAGGAAAAGTGCGTAGCGGTTTTCCGTCAGGAGTTGCGTCAAAGCAAAAAGATGGCACCTCAAAGTCCTGACGAGCGGAAACCTTCGGCCGCGTCATGTGGCTCGACATCATGCTTCAGAGCTTCCAGCCGGAGTGCAGCGCGGCGATGCCGCCGGTGTAATTGGTGAAGCTCACACGCGAGAAGCCGGCCTCGCGGATCATCGTCGCGAAGTCCCGCTGGTTCGGGAACTTGCGGATTGATTCCACCAGATATTGATAGGGCTCGGCATCGCCGGTGATCGCCTTGCCGAATTTGGGAATGGCGTTGAAGGACCAGGCGTCGTAGACGCGGTCGAGCAGCGGCAGATCGACTTCGGAGAATTCGAGCACGAGCAGCCGGCCGCCGCGCTTCAGCACGCGATAGGCCTCTTTCAATGCCACATCGATGTGCGGCACGTTGCGGATACCGAAAGCGATCGTATAGGCGTCGAAGGAGTTCGGCTCGAAAGGCAGTTCCTCGGCATTCGCTTCGACGAAGGTGAGGTTGTCGGAAAGCTTCTTTTTCTCAGCACGCTCGGCGCCGACGGCCAGCATCGAGCCGTTGATATCGAGCACCGTTGCATGCGCCAGGCGGTTCGAGGCTTCCACGATGCGGAAGGCGATATCGCCCGTGCCGCCGGCAACGTCGAGCACCTTGTAGCCAGGCTCCTTGCGTGGGTTGAGCGCTGATATCATCGCGTCTTTCCAGGCACGATGCATGCCCATGGACATGACGTCGTTCATGACGTCATAGCGCTTGGCGACCTTGTGGAACACCTCGTTGACGAGGCCCTGCTTTTCGCCATCGGCTACTTCGCGAAAGCCATAGGATGTTTCCATGCCGCCATCGGCGGAGGTGCGGCTGTCTGCCATCGGCTCAACTCCGTTACACAATTAAGCGGCGGACCATAGCGAAATCGCGTTTGCCACGCTATCTCATCAGCCAGATCACCAGCCGCAATGCCTTGGGCTATAGCTCAGATCATAAGCGGTTGAAACATAAAGATGGATAGCCATGCCGGAATTACCAGAGGTCGAAACCGTCAGACGCGGCCTTGCGCCTTCCATGGAGGGTGCCGTTCTGAAGGAGCTGGAGCTGCGCCGCAACGATCTGCGCTTTCCTTTCCCGGCCGATTTCGCTCGGCATGTTGCGGGCCGCGGCATCACGTCGCTGTCCCGCCGCGCCAAATACCTGCTGATCGATCTCGACGACGGCAACACAATTATTGCGCATCTCGGCATGTCTGGTTCGTTCCGGGTGGAGGAAGGTGCGGCGGCCGAGACGCCAGGAACCTTCCATCATCCCCGCTCCAAGGACGAGAAGCACGATCACGTCCTCTTCCATCTGGCGGGTGCAAGCGGCGATGCGCGCGTCATCTATAATGACCCGCGCCGCTTCGGTTTCATGGATCTCGTCCGGCGGGCCGAAATGGCCAGCCACCCCTTCTTCCGTGATCTCGGGCCGGAACCCACGGGCAATGAACTGAGCGCCGATTATCTGACTAAGCGCTTTGGCGGCAAGGCGCAGCCGCTGAAGAGCGCGCTGCTCGACCAGAAAAACATCGCGGGCCTCGGCAATATATATGTATGCGAGGCGCTGTGGCGTTCTCACCTGTCGCCATTGCGCGCCGCCGGGACGCTGGTCACGGATGCCGGACAGCCGACGGAGGCGCTGTTCACGCTCGTCGAGGCGATCCGCGAGGTCATTGCCGATGCGATCGCCGCTGGCGGCTCGTCGCTGCGTGATCATATCCAGACGGACGGCTCGCTCGGCTATTTCCAGCACTCCTTTTCCGTCTATGATCGCGAAGCGCAGCCTTGCAGTACGCCAGGCTGCGGCGGTACGGTCAGTCGCATCGTCCAGGCGGGGCGCTCTTCTTTCTACTGCGCCTCCTGCCAAGGGTGATTGAAGGGTCAAAGCTGATAAAAGGGAGAGAGAAGTGGCCTACGAAACCCTCATTGTCGAGACACATGGGGCCGTCGGCCTCGTCCGGATCAATCGGCCGCAGGCGCTGAACGCGCTGAACTCAACGGTCCTGTCCGAGCTGAAGCAAGCCTATGCCGCTCTTCATCTTGACGATGCCATCAGTGCGATCGTGCTCACCGGTTCGGAAAAGGCCTTTGCTGCCGGCGCCGACATCAAGGAAATGCAATCGCTCGATTTCGTCGACGCTTATAAGAATGACTTCTTCAGCGGCTGGGCCGAGATTGCCAATGCCCGCAAGCCTGTCATCGCGGCGGTCAGCGGCTTTGCGCTCGGCGGCGGCTGCGAAGTGGCGATGATGTGCGATTTCATCATCGCCTCGGAAACCGCCAAATTCGGCCAGCCGGAAATCACGCTCGGCGTCATCCCTGGCATGGGCGGCTCGCAACGCTTCACACGTGCGGTCGGCAAGGCCAAGGCGATGGACCTCATCTTGACGGGCCGGATGATGGATGCGGCCGAGGCGGAGCGTTCCGGCCTTGTGGCGCGCGTCGTACCGGCAGACAAGCTGCTCGATGAGGCACTGGCCGCTGCCGCCAAGATCGCTTCTTATTCCGGTCCTGCCGTGATGATGGCCAAGGAGGCGGTGAACCGTGCCTTCGAAACCACGCTCGAGGAGGGACTGCGCTTCGAACGCCGCCTGTTCCATAGCCTGTTCGCTACAGAGGATCAGAAGGAGGGCATGGCGGCCTTCGTCGAGAAGCGCAAGCCGGCTTTCAAGAACCGGTAGGGACCAAGATTCCGGAATTACGCGGGTTTGGCGAGAATCCGCGTTGACGCCGCGGCTCATTCCGGTTATATGCCCGCCACAGTTTGGAAAGCCGCTCTGGTTTTCCGCAATTGCTCCCGCATTGCTGGATGAAGTGGCCATGGGGCCTACGCCGCAACGATGGAGTTTTGTTCGAATTCTAAGAGAGGCATACATGGCCAATACTACCTCGGCGAAAAAAGCGACCCGCAAGATCGCCCGCCGCACCGATGTCAACAAGGCTCGTCGCTCGCGCGTTCGCACGTTCGTTCGCCAGGTCGAAGAAGCCATCGCATCGGGTGATGCGGATCGCGCAAAGACAGCCTTCGTCGCGGCTCAGCCGGAACTGGCTCGCGCGGCAAAGAAGGGCGTGCTTCACGCCAACACCGCTTCCCGCAAGGTTTCGCGTCTTGCCAAGCGCGTGAAGGCCCTTTCGGCCCCGACTGCATAATCTTTCGTTAACGAGTCTATCGTTAGTATTAAGCCCGGCCCTCGCGCCGGGCTTTTTGGATTCAGCCAAAAAAACGCCGCATTGCCAAAATTGACTGCTCGATCATGTCAGTGCCGTGACAGAAATATACATTTTAAAACAATGGCTTACGGCAGGATATCTCAGCGCTGGGTGATCTGCATGACGCATTGCCGGCTCACAACTGAGTCAAGGGATATTTTATTTTTTTTCTTTTGAAAGCTGTGAGAATCGCGTTCGACAGGAATCTCTTTGATTCAACAGCGATTCTTTTTTGAAGGGCTTGTGACAGTCAAAAATGGCCTCCTGAGTCAATGGCCGCCTCTTAATTTTGTGTAAAATTCATCGTTGATATCTGCCTTCGATCCTGCCTAAATGGATTTCAACAAGGGGCGCGGATTTCACCTTAAACGGCTTCGGCAAACACCGTTACGTATGGCGGTGGAGGTGGTTTTGTCTCTTGTGACGGAGCGGTTCAGTTCCGTTTTTTCAAACAGTTGACGAGTAAGAACCGGAAGCGGCGACGCTTGCGGAACGAGGAAGCTTGTCTGTCCTTTGCGGCCCAAATTATTGGCGCGGCTGCGGGGAGGGGAGAAAAATTGACAGCCATTGGAGCGGTCAATCGGAATACGAGGGCCGATTGACGCTCCGGTTACAGACGCCGAGACGAATGCTGCTTTAAAGAGCGGTTTTCGCCACAGTGTTCCTGTAAAGCCCGCTGGCCGGGCGTGGCTGATGAACCGGTATGCGGCGCTGCTTGGGACAACGAGCGCGATCGTCATGCCATGGCGAAGAACCAGGGGCGGCAGTGATGTGCTCCCGCCCTATAAAGAGACTTTGGAAGGCGGCACTATATGCAGATACATACGAGGGCGACGGGTGCGTTGGAAAATGGGGACAATGCGCAGGCGTTCGGTGCGGTTTGCTTAGAAGCGGCGGGGGAAAAGGGCGACGTGGCGCGAAGTAATTTGTTCGAGCGCGTCAGCGCGCGCTTGAAGGCTCAGGTCGGACCCGATGTCTATGCCAGCTGGTTTGCGCGGCTCAAGCTTCATTCGGTATCGAAGAGCGTCGTTCGCCTCACGGTTCCGACGACATTTCTGAAGTCGTGGATCAACAACCGCTATCTCGATCTTATCACTAGCCTGTTCCAGGCTGAGGATGCCGAGATCCTCAAAGTCGAAATTCTGGTGCGCACTGCAACCCGGCAGGGCGCGAAGCCATCTACCGATGAGCAGCCGGCGGTGCCGGACCAGGCGGCTGTCGCGCCGATCCGTCGCGCCGTCGCCCAGCCGGCCGGCCAGGTGGTTGCCCAAGCCGTGAGTGCGGCTGCGGCTGCGCGGCCCGCAATGGCAGGTTCGCCGCTCTTCGGCTCTCCGCTCGATTCTCGCTTCACCTTCGATACCTTCGTCGAAGGCAGCTCGAACCGCGTCAGCCTTGCCGCGGCAAAGACCATCGCCGAAGCCGGCTCCGGTGCCGTGCGCTTCAACCCGCTCTTCGTCCATGCAACGGTTGGCCTTGGCAAGACCCACCTTCTGCAGGCGATCGCCAATGCAGCCGTGCAGAACCCGCGCGGCCTGCGTGTCGTCTATCTGACGGCGGAATACTTCATGTGGCGCTTCGCAACCGCGATCCGCGACAATGATGCGCTGACGCTGAAGGACTCGCTGCGCAATATCGACCTGCTCATCATCGACGACATGCAGTTCCTGCAGGGTAAGATGATCCAGCATGAGTTCTGCCATCTGTTGAACATGTTGCTCGACAGCGCCAAGCAGGTCGTCGTCGCTGCCGATCGTGCTCCCTGGGAGCTGGAATCGCTCGACCCGCGCGTGCGTTCGCGCCTGCAGGGCGGTGTGGCGATCGAAGTCGAGGCGCCGGACTATGAAATGCGCCTTGAGATCCTCAAGCGCCGTCTCGATGCTGCCCGCCAGGACGATCCGTCGCTGGAAATCCCGGCCGAGCTTCTCTCGCATGTCGCCCGCAACGTGACCGCCAGCGGCCGCGAACTGGAAGGAGCCTTCAACCAGCTTATCTTCCGTCGCTCCTTCGAACCGAACCTGACGGTAGAGCGCGTCGACGAACTGCTGGCGCATCTTGTCGGCTCCGGCGAGCCGCGCCGCGTCCGCATCGAGGACATTCAGCGTATCGTCGCACGTCACTACAACGTGTCGCGCCAGGAGCTGGTTTCGAACCGCCGCACGCGCGTCATCGTCAAGCCGCGCCAGATCGCTATGTATCTGTCGAAGACGCTGACGCCGCGTTCCTTCCCGGAAATCGGCCGCCGCTTCGGTGGTCGCGATCACACCACGGTTCTGCATGCCGTGCGCAAGATCGAGGAGCTGATTTCCGGCGATAGCAAGCTGTCGCACGAGATTGAGCTGCTGAAGCGCCTCATCAACGAGTAAGCTGAGCGATCAGCATTCACTCCGTGTCTCACGGCCGGCCTCACCGCCGGCCGTTTTCTTTGGGCTATCCATCGCCGGGGCGCAGTGCAGATGTCACTGGTATCCGGAAAGCCGATCTCTACGCCGGCGGCGTCGTGCGTGAGACCTCGGAAAATAGCCAGGCACGCAGCGCCGCTATCGCCGGCCTTTCCAGCGCACCGGGCTGATAGACAAGGTGATAGGCAAGCGCGCTTGCAAATCCCGTCGGGAATGGCGCAACAAGCGTGCCGTCAGCCAGTTCCTGCTCCACGAAGGAGCGGCGCATCAAGGCGATACCAAGGCCAGCCTTCATGGCGTGGTATGCGCCCATGCCGTCGGTAAAGACCGGCCCATGCATGGCATCCACCCGCGTTGCCCCGACCGCCTTCAGCCAGAGCTCCCAGTCACGCCGGTAGACATCATGGATCAACGTCAGGGTGGCGAGATCGTCAACCGCAGGGGAGGGGCCGAGTGCAGCCGCCATTTCCGGCGTACAGACCGGAACATATTCGTCATCGAGAAATCGTTCGCTTGCCAATCCCTCATAGCCGCCGAGGCCGTGGCGGATGGCAAGATCGATCCCATCCCGCTGGAAATCCATCATGCGATAGGAGGCGCTGATGCGCAGGTCGATATCGGGATGGGCCTCCTCGAAGCGCCGCAGCCGCGGCACCAGCCAGTGCGTGGCGAAGCCGGCTGTGCAGGTAAGGGTCAGCACCGTATCCTTGGAGCGCATTGCGAGAGCCGCTGTCGCCTCGCGGATGAGGCGGAATGCCGTTCGCATCGTCGCAAAATATTCGGCACCTTCACTCGTCAGCGCCAGGCTCCGGGCTCGCCGCTCGAAAAGCCGTACGCCGAGGGTGCTTTCGAGGTCGCGGATCTGCAGGCTGATGGCGCCCGGCGTCACATGCAGCTCATTTGCCGCCAGTGTCATGCTGAGATGCCGGGCGGAGGCTTCAAAGGCGCGCAGCGCCGAAAGGGATGGCAATTGATCCATGATGATTGAGCTCAGCTAAATCGTGATTTGAAAAAGACTCGCTTGTCAGAGCCCCTATATAGCGAGATTATTCCAGCAATATCGGTGGTTGGCAATGATGTCACGATTGGCCACTGATAAGCAAAACTCAATCAGCTGATGCTGGAGATAGTCTCATGCTACAGAAATCCATGGGCGCGGTCGAATGGAGCATGCTGGTGGGGCTATCCATCCTGTGGGGCGGCTCCTTCCTCTTCAACGGCATTCTGGTGCGCGAACTGCCGCCCTTCACCATCGTTACCGCACGCGTCGCGCTCGCCGCCATTGCCTTGCATGTCATCGTACGCGCCACCGGCCATGCGATGCCGAGAGACAGCCAGACCTGGCTCGCCTTCTTCGGCATGGGCTTCCTCAACAATGTCATTCCCTTCCTGCTGATCGTATGGGGGCAGACCCATATCGCCAGCGGCCTTGCATCCATCCTCAATGCCACCACGCCGCTCTTTGCTGTCGTCGTCGCCCATTTCCTGACCGAGGATGAGAAGATGACCGGTAATCGCCTGATCGGCGTCATCGTCGGCTTTGCCGGCGTCGCCCTGATGATCGGCCCCTCGGTGCTTACAAGCCTCGGCTCTAACGTGCTGGCGCAGCTTGCCGTGCTGGGTGCCGCCTTCAGCTACTCGCTGGCCGGCATATTCGGCCGCCGTTTCCGCCGCATGGGGCTGGCGCCGATCATTCCCGCCGCCGGTCAGGTGACTGGATCGGCGATAATGCTTCTGCCAATCGCGCTCTTCGTCGATCGTCCCTGGACGCTGGCAATACCGTCCACCGAGACCTGGCTGGCGCTCGCCGGCCTGGCAATCCTGTCGACCGCCATCGCCTATGTGCTGTTCTTCCGCATTCTGGCAACGGCTGGCGCCACCAACCTGATGCTGGTCACCTTCCTCATTCCCGTCAGCGCAATCCTGCTTGGCGCGCTCATTCTCGGCGAGAGCCTGCAGTCGAAGCATTTTATCGGCATGGCGCTGATTGCGGTGGGTCTGGCGGCAATCGATGGAAGGCTATTCACCCTCTCCTTAAGGGGGAGGGCCGGCACGTAAGTGCCGGGTTGGGGTGATCCTGTTTGGAACTGAAGGCTCAATTGTGCCTTCAGCAATCACCCCCGCCCGCCGCTTCGCGGCGACCTCGCCCTCAAGGGAGAGGTGTTAACAGGCGAGATCGGCGACGACCGAGTCGAGAACCAGCATTCCCGCCGGCGTGCAGCGCAGGCGGGAATTGCCGATCCGCTCTATGAAACCGTGTTCCAGTAAAAACGCCTCGCGCTGCGGATCTGGATCGCGGCCGGACAGCTGCTGCCAGCGGGCTAGATCGACGCCCTCCCGCAGCCGCAGGCCCATCAGCAGCAATTCGTCGGCCTGTTCGTCGAACCCCAGCATTTCCTGGTCAATCATGCCGTGGCCGTCGCGCTCGACCATATCGAGCCAGCTCTCCGGCTTGCGTTCGGTCGCCGTCGCCAGCTTCTGTGGGCCACGCGTCAGGCGGCCATGGGCGCCGGGACCGATGCCGGCATAGTCGCCATAGCGCCAGTAGGTGAGATTATGCCGGCTTTCGGCGCCGGGACGCGCGTGATTGGAAACCTCATAGGCCGGCATGCCCTCGCGCTCGGTAATCTCCTGCGTCGCCTCATAAAGGAGCGCCGATTGATCGCCATCGGGCACGATCAGCTTGCCGGCCTTGTGCAGGCCATAGAACGGCGTGCCTTCCTCGATCGTCAGCTGATAGAGCGAGAGATGATCGACCGCATAGGAGATCGCCTCTTTCAACTCGCGTTCCCATTCCTCGACGGTCTGGTTCGGGCGAGCATAGATAAGGTCGAAGGACATGCGCGGAAAAATCTCGCGCGCCAGTCTGATTGCCTTCAGCGCATCCTCGACATTGTGCAGCCGGCCGAGGAATTTCAGGTCGCGGTCGTTCAGTGCCTGCACGCCCATCGATACGCGATTGACCCCGGCGGCGCGGTAGCCTCGAAAGCGCTCTGCCTCGACGCTCGACGGATTGGCCTCCATGGTGATCTCGATGCCGTCAGGCACATGCCATGTCCTGGCAATGCCATCGAGGATCGCGCCCACCGTTTCCGGTTTCATCAGCGACGGTGTGCCGCCACCGAGGAAGATGCTGGTCACGGTTTTGGGGCCGCTGATCATCCGCATCGTCGCCATTTCCTTCAGAAAGGCGGCGGCGAAACGCTCCTGATCGACAGGCTGATGGCGGACATGGCTGTTGAAATCGCAATAGGGACATTTGGCTGCGCAGAAAGGCCAATGCACGTAGACGCCGAAACCGGGTTCGCCGGTATCGGGCAGCAATTGCGCTCCGCGCATCAGATCCTGCGTATCTACGACTTCCACGGGGTTAGCTTACGCCTCCAGGCAGGTTTCGACAAAGATCTTGAAGGCTCGGGCGCGATGCGAGAGCGCCTGCTCGTCGCCCGGCTTCCAGCCATGCTTCTGCTCGGCACTCATTTCGCCAAACGTAGTCTCGTATCCCTTGGGCTGGAAGACCGGGTCGTAGCCGAAGCCTTGGCCGCCGCGCGGTGGCCAGACGACCGTGCCTTCGACTTCGCCGCGGAAAAGCTCGGTATGCCCGTCCGGCCAGGCGAGGCAAAGCACGCTGACGAAGCGAGCAGTGCGGCTCTCCGGCGTGATGGCGCCGGCCTTTTCCAGGGCGGTTTCGACCTTCTGCATGGCCATTGCGAAGTCACGCGTGCCGTCAGCCGTTTCGGCCCAATTGGCGGTATAGACGCCGGGATCGCCGCCGAGCGCATCGATCACCAGGCCGGAATCGTCCGAGAGTGCCGGCAGGCCGGAGGCATTGGCGGAGGCGAGCGCCTTGATCGTCGCATTTTCCTCGAAGGTCGTGCCCGTCTCGTCCGGCTCGATGAAGTTCAGATCGGCGGCGGACTTGGCGGTAAAGCCGAGCGGGCCGATCAGATCGCGGATTTCCTGGATCTTGCCGGCATTGTGGCTGGCGACGACAATGGTCTTGGTGTCGAGCTTGCGCATGTGCTGTCCTGTCATAGGCCCCAGATGCGGGGTTCGGCGCATTCCAGGCTGTTGCCGGCCGGATCGCGGAAATAGATCGATCGGCCGCCATTCGGCCAGTGAAAATCGGCTTCGATATCGACACCGGCTGCCTTCAACCTCTCGGCCATGATCCCGATCTCGTTGCCATCGACGCGGAAGCAGACATGACCCTGCCCCTTCGTGCCATGCGGCGGCACGGGCAGGGCACCCGGCTCGTGCGGCTTAACCGTTTCCTCGCTGTTGAAGATCAGCAATACGCCCGGTCCGCAGCGATAGAAGACATGACGGTTGCCGCCGCGCGAGATCTTCTGCAATCCGAGTATGCCGCCATAAAAGGCCTCGGCTGCATCGAGATCGTCCGCATAGAGTGCGGTTTCAAGGACGCCTGCGAGGGCCGGGTCAGCCATTCAAAATATCCTCAGGCGATAGCCTGCTTCTGCAGCTCCACCAGTTCGGCAATGCCGTTCTTGGCCAGATGCATCAGCGTGGCGAATTCCTCTTCGCTGAAGGGGGCACCCTCAGCCGTTCCCTGGATCTCGACGATGCCGCCCTTGCCCGTCATGACGAAATTTGCGTCGGTCTCGGCCGAGGAATCCTCAAGATAGTCGAGATCGATGACAGGCTGATCGGCGAAGATGCCGCAGGAGATGGCGGCGATGTGATCCTTCAGCACGCGCTCGACCTTCACCATGTTGCGGCTTTCCATCCACTTCAGGCAGTCGTAAAGCGCGATCCAGCCGCCGGTGATCGAGGCCGTGCGCGTACCGCCATCGGCCTGGATGACGTCGCAATCGACGGTGATCTGGCGCTCGCCGAGTTCCTTGAGATCGACGACGGCGCGCAGCGATCGGCCGATGAGGCGCTGGATTTCCTGCGTACGGCCGCCCTGCTTGCCGGCGGCAGCTTCGCGCTTCATGCGCTCGCCCGTGGCGCGCGGCAGCATGCCGTATTCGGCTGTGACCCAGCCCTTGCCGCTGTTGCGCAGCCATGGCGGCGTCTTGTCTTCCAGGCTTGCCGTGCAGAGCACATGCGTATCGCCGAATTTCACCAGGCAGGAGCCTTCCGCATGCTTGGAAAAATTGCGCTCGAACGACACCTTGCGCATCTGGTCGGTTTTTCTGCCTGAAGGCCGCATTCCACTCTCCTGAATGTTCGTTGACCGCTTCTACGACCCGCAGGCCGCTTTTGCAAAGGAAAAGCAGGCTGCAAAGCCCCTCGGCAGCCATGGCGACATTTTTCCCTTTTGCCATTGCTAACTGAATGATTATATTTTGCCTAAGGCTCAACGGAATGGATCTGACAGCGAAATGGTATTCACGACATCGTCGGTCTCGGATGTCATTGCTGCACTGGACGAACGCTCCAAGGAAATCTTCCGTCGCATCGTCGAAGGCTATCTTGAGAACGGCGAGCCATTGGGCTCGCGCAATCTCTCGCGCCTCTTGCCCATGTCGCTGTCGCCAGCTTCCGTGCGCAATGTCATGAGCGATCTGGAAGAGCTGGGACTCATCTATTCGCCGCATGTGAGCGCCGGGCGATTGCCGACCCAGGTGGGCCTGCGCTTCTTCGTCGATGCTTTCATGCAGGTCGGCGATCTCTCGGCCGAGGACCGCGCCAATATCGACCGGCAGGTGCGCGGCAGCAATCGCGACCAGCCGGTGGAATCGATGATGTCGGAGGCAAGCCGGGTGCTATCGGGCATCTCGCGCGGCGCCGGTCTCGTCATCACCTCCAAGAGCGATCCCGTTCTCAAGCATGTGGAATTCATCCGGCTGGAGCCGACCAAGGCGCTCGCCGTGCTCGTCGGCGAGCACGATCAAGTGGAAAACCGCATTATCGAGCTGCCGGCCGGCACCACATCGTCGCAGCTGACGGAAGCCGCCAATTTCCTCAATGCTCATATGACCGGCCAGACGATGCCGGAATTGCGGCGGCAGTTGCAAACTCTCAAGGAAAGCGTGCGCCAGGAGCTGGATAGCCTCTCCCATCAGCTGGTCGAGCGCGGCATCGCCGTGTGGTCCGGCGGTGATGACGACGGCAAGCCGACGCAGCTTATCGTTCGAGGTCATTCCAACCTACTCGCCGAAATCGGCGGCGCGGAGGATCTGGATCGTCTGCGCCTGCTTTTCGACGATCTGGAGAAGAAGGACAGCCTGATCGAGATCCTCAATCTGGCCGAAAGCGGACCGGGCGTGCGCATCTTCATCGGCTCGGAAAACAAGCTCTTCTCGCTGTCCGGCTCTTCGCTGATCGTTGCGCCCTATCGCGATGATGATGACCGCATCGTCGGCGCCGTCGGTGTCATCGGCCCGACGCGGCTGAACTATGCCCGCATCGTGCCCATGGTCGATTATACCGCGCAGCTGATCTCGCGGCTTTCGCGGCCCGGAATCTGACTGGAATCTGAGGAGAGGATCTAGAGCAATCCCAGGAAAAGTGCGCAGTGGTTTTCCGTCCGGAATTGCGAGGCAACAAAGAGATAGAGCGGTTCAGGATTCCGTGGAAAACTGAACCACCCTAGCGGCTAAGGTCAATCGGGAAGCAAGGTTCCCGATCCGCCCATCTCGGCTGGTAAATCCTTCTGCTTCGGCAGCCCGTCCTTCAGATGCAGCACCGTCGTCTCGTAGTTGACATGCACGCCAGGCTGAAAATCGAGGTCGGGCAGGACGGCCGCGTAGACATCGGTCACGCCCCACGGCGGATGTTCCGTCAGAAGATGACCGCCACAGACCGTGCACCACTTGCGCACGCTCTTCTCGGTCTTTTGGTAGCTGCCGATCTTGTCCGCGCCTTTGGTGATATGCACGGCTTCCGGAGGCCAGAGCGAGAAGGCGTTGACCGGCCCTGCCGACCATTCCCGGCAGGAGTCGCAATGACAGTAGCCCATCGCCATTGGCTCGCCATCGACTGCGATTTCCACCGCGCCACAGAAACACTTGCCTGAAAGGGATTTGCCATTAGACATTGATGTCACCCCACGCTGTGCTGAGATGTATTTCAGAATACCACTGGTAGGGAGGGCTGAACAGCTGATGTCACAAGCGGCAGCAATGAGCAGGCAGAGTATTGCCGTCATCGCAAAGCCGCGAATTGGCTGTTCTTCTCGACAAAGCCTTGATTTTTTCCGAGCAAACCTCGATATCGGGCACATCCAAAGACCAAGCAATTCGGAGACCGTCATGACCGACGAAACAACAAAAACCGGACCTGACGCCACGGCGGCCGACACGTCAGCGGATTTCGCGCAGGATGCAGCGGAAACCGTAGATGCGGCCGAGCCGTCCCAGCCAGATCCGGTTGAGCTGCTGAAGGCCGAAAACGGCGAACTGCGCGATCGCTATCTTCGCCTGGCTGCTGAGATGGACAACCTCCGTCGCCGCACCGAGCGCGATGTGAAGGATGCAAAGTCCTATTCCGTGGCAAGCTTTGCCCGCGACATGCTCTCGGTGGCAGACAATCTGCGCCGCACGTTGGATGCCATTCCGGCTGAAGCACGCGCCGGTGCCGATGCCGGCCTTAAGACGCTGATCGAAGGCGTCGAGATGACCGAGCGTTCGATGTTGTCGGCTCTCGAGCGTCATGGCGTGCGCCAGCTCGAACCGATCGGACAGAAGTTCGATCCCAATTTCCATCAGGCCATGTTCGAAGTGCCCAATCCCGAGGTGCCGAACAACACGGTCGTTCAGGTCGTGCAGGCAGGTTTCGCCATTGGCGATCGCGTTCTGCGCCCGGCCATGGTCGGCGTTGCCAAGGGTGGCCCGAAGATCGTCGAAAATGCCGAGCAGGGCGCCAACAGCCCGCTCGACGAAAAAGATGCCTGATTTTCAAAGTCATCGCTAAAAAATAAGAGCCGGAACGATCTCTGATCGTCCGGCTCTTATTTTTGCCTTGGATGCAATCCAAGCCGTCAGGCAGCGTTGGATGCCTGCTCCTCGTTGAGGAAGGCGTAAATGGCGGAGGCGGAATCGGTGGCGCGGAGCTTGGCGACGAGATCCTGGTCCCGCAGAACGCGGGCGATGCGCGAGAGCGCCTTCAGGTGGTCTGCGCCGGCCCCTTCGGGTGCAAGCAGCAGGAAGACGAGATCGACGGGCTGATCGTCCAGCGCCTCGAAATCGACAGGCGCTTCAAGGCGCGCGAAAATGCCGGCGATGGACTTGATGCTGGCAAGCTTGCCGTGGGGAATGGCGATACCGTTGCCGACGCCGGTGGAGCCGAGGCGCTCGCGCTGCAGCACGACATCGAAGATTTCGCGCTCGGGCAATCCGGTCAGCTTGGAAGCTTTGGCGGCCAGCTCCTGAAGCAGTTGTTTTTTGGAATTTGCCTTCAAGGCGGGGATGATCGCATCTTGCTGTAGCAAATCTGCCAATGCCATTCTCTTTATCCTTCGTGTCGCCGAGAACCGATGACGGGCAAGCGGCGGCCAGCTGCGATGATGCGCGGCCGCCGCTTATCTTCTATTCTCAGCCTTTGATATTGGCTGCGTCGATCCAGCCAATGTTGCCGTCCTGACGGCGGTAGACGATGTTCAAGTGCTCGTTGCCGGGGCTGCGGAAGAGCAGCAGCGGTTCGTCGGTCATGTCGAGTGCCATCACGGCAGTCGCCACCGACATGGTCTTCAATTGCTTCGTACTTTCTGCGACGATCGCTGGCGCGAAATCGGCAGGAATTTCCTCATCGTCATCCGGAATGCTGTCCATGACCGTATAGGCGACTTCCGCCTGCCCGTTCACATGGCTGCCAGCCTGATGGTCCTTGAGTTTGCGTTTGTAACGGCGCAGGCGCTTTTCGATGCGCTCGGATGCTGCATCGAAAGCAAGCTGCGGGTCCATGGCTTCGCCTGCAGCATGCAATACCACGCCGCTATCGAGATGAAGCTTGCAATCGGCCGCGAAGCGCGAACTGGACTTGTGTACAGTTACCTGACCTGAATACCCCCCGTCGAAGTATTTGGTCACGGCCATACCGATCTGGTCTTCTATCCGCTGCCGGAAGGAGTCACCAATTTCCATATGTTTACCGGAGACACGCACACTCATGGAGTTTCCCTTCTTGTAGTGGTTATTGCGCGTATCAGTTTACGCCAAGCCTCAAGCTCATCCAAGCACTTCACGCAGTCAAAGGCAAATTGCGTATATCGACCGCCTTTTGGATGGTGGGGATAAGTTTCATGGTCGTGCTTGTCCTGCAGCGATTGCGGCGGGCTTCTAGCCCTGCCGCATGGGAAAGTCAACTGCGTCTTAACGGACTGTTAGGAGTTCGGCAGCCTGTGGTTGAGGGTTGCCGCCCGTCAGAAACCGGAAACTTTGGCCAAAGCCCGCTTCTCCCGGCGCCGTTGCACGGAGGAGGGGATGTTCATGGCTTCCCGGTACTTTGCAACCGTGCGGCGAGCAAGCTCTATCCCGCCCTTCTTCAGCGTATCGACGATATCGTCGTCGGATAGAACCGCATCCGGGCTCTCGTTCGTGATCAGCAGGCGGATCTTGTGACGTACGGCTTCGGCGGAATGACTGTCGCCGCCTTCGACGGCGCCGATCGAAACCGTGAAGAAATATTTGAGCTCGAACAGACCGCGCGGCGTCAGCATGTATTTGTTCGAGGTCACGCGGCTGACCGTCGATTCATGCATCTTGATGGCGTCCGCCACGGTTTTCAGGTTGAGCGGCCGCAGATGGTCGACGCCATGCAGCAGGAACGCGTCCTGTTGCCGCACGATCTCGCTTGCCACCTTCATGATCGTCTTGGCGCGCTGGTCCAGGCTGCGGGTCAGCCAATTGGCGTTCTGCAGGCATTCAGACAGGAAGGCGTGATCCTGGCTGGTCTTGGTGACGGAAGCGAAATAGGACTGGCTTACCAATACCCGCGGCAGCGCATCGGGATTGAGCTCCACCAGCCAGCTATCGTCCGCAGAGGGCCGCACAACGATATCGGGCATGATCGCCTCAGATATCTCGGTCTCGAAACCACTGCCCGGCTTGGGGTTGAGCTGACGGATTTCCGTCATCATGTCGAGCAGATCTTCCTCATCGACACCGCAGACCCGCTTCAACGTAGCAAAATCGCGCCGCGCGAGCAGTTCAAGGTTTTCGATCAGTCGCTCCATGGCGGGATCGAAGCGATCCTTCTGCCGAAGCTGGATCGCCAGGCATTCGCTGAGGCAGCGGGCAAAGACACCGGGAGGATCGAGCTGCTGCAGGGTGTCCAGAACCCGTTCCACATCGGCAAGCGTGGTGCCGAGCCGTTCGGCCGTTTCGTTGAGCTCGGCGCGCAGATAGCCGGTGTCGTCGAGCTGGTCGACAAGATGCTGGGCAATCAGCCGATCGGCCATGGCGGGAAGCGAAAATGGGATCTGTTCGTTCAGATGATCGCGCAGCGACACCTGGCCGGCGACGAAATCGTCAAGATCATAGCTCTCACCGGCTTCCCCCCCTGGCATGGACTTCCATTGGCTGAGCAGCTCCGGCGCATCGGCGCGCTGCGGACTGCCGTCGTCAGGAAAGATATCGCCGAAATTGGTGTCGAGCTCGTCGCTCAGCCGGTTGGCATTGCCGGTATTGTCACTCTCATACCAGTCGCTCGCAAGGTCGCCGGCATTGCGTTCGGAGCCATCCTCGCCATGGGTTTCCTCCATGGCCTCGAACCGTTCGTCCTTCGGCTCACGGTCGCTGGCACTGCCTAGATCCTCGTCATTTGACGCAAATTCCAGCAGCGGATTCTTCTCGACTTCCTGCGCGATGAATTGGGTGAGCTCGAAATGCGTCATCTGCAGCAACTGGATGGACTGCATCAGTTGCGGTGTCATCACCAGGCTCTGGCTTTGGCGCAGGAAAAGATTGGCCGATAGTGCCATGGCGGACGCGGGACTCCCCTTGAACTCCTCGGGAATCCGCGTCTTTTATCACTAAAATTCTCGCGAAATTCCAACTGGCCCAAAAATTGCTTTTTTATTGGATTTGGTCAAGCGGAACTGTGAAACCGAAGTAAATTTCCGGCGCGCGGTAGCATCCGCTAATATTGGCGGATTGGAAGATGGCATTTCAGCCTATCAGAGGCTGAAATTGTCACCCAGATACAGCTTGCGTACTTCAGGGTTGCTGACGATATCGTTCGCCCTGCCATGGGTCAGCACCTCGCCCGCATGGATGATATAGGCGCGGTCGATCAGGCCGAGCGTTTCGCGAACATTGTGGTCCGTGATCAGCACGCCGATTCCGCGTGCGGTCAGATGATGCACAAGGTTCTGGATATCCGCGACCGAAATCGGGTCGACGCCGGCGAAAGGCTCGTCGAGCAGCATGAAGGTCGGGTCGGTCGCCAGCGCACGGGCGATTTCGAGGCGGCGCCGTTCGCCGCCCGAAAGTGCGATCGCCGGCACGGTGCGCAGATTGCGAATATGGAACTCTTCCAGCAATTCGTCGATCTTGCGCTCCCGCTTCGTCTTGTCCTTTTCATGGACCTCGAGCACGGCGCGGATGTTTTCTTCCACGGTCAGGCCGCGGAAGATCGAGGCTTCCTGCGGCAGATAGCCGACGCCGAGCCGCGCACGGCGGTACATCGGCATCGACGTGACGTTGTTGCCGTCAATTTCGATCGTGCCCTCATCGACCGGCACCAGCCCGGTGATCATGTAGAAACAGGTCGTCTTGCCGGCGCCGTTCGGCCCCAGCAGGCCAACAGCCTCGCCACGCCGTACCACCAGCGAAACGCCATTCACGACGCGACGCCTGCCGTAAGTCTTGGTGAGGCCGCGGGCGATCAGCGTGCCTTTATAGCGTGCCTTGTCGGCGGCCGGTGCGCCGGATGCCGCAGAAGACGGCCCGGGCACGCCGGGCAAGGTGGAAGTTGTCGATGTCGTCACGAGGGGACCGGTATCAGTTTTTCTTTTGTTGTTGCTGCACTTGCTGCGACTTCGGGTCGAGCTGGATCTGGACGCGGCCGCCACAGGAATCCAACTGGGCTTCGCCTGTCGCCATGTGCACGGTAAGCTGGCAGCCGGTGAAAACGTTCGGCCCGTCAGTCAGAACCACTTTCTTGCCCTTGAGGATGGCAAGCTGGTTGGTCATGTCGAAGGAGCCGTCCTCCGCCGTCGCCGTCTGCGTTCCGGAAACGAGGTAGACCTTGTCGTTGACCAGAATGTGGTCGATGTTGGCATCGCCAGACACCAGCGACTGGTTCTGTTCCTTGGCGGCCTTCGCGACCGGATTATCGGGCTGCTTGGCGTCACCCGCCTGCTTCTTCTTGTAGAAGACCGTCATCTTGCCGGCCTGCATGGTCGTCGTGCCCTGCACGACTTTGACGTTGCCGGTGAAGACGGCCTGGCTTTCCTGGTCGTGAATCTCGAGCTTGTCGCTTTCGATCTGGATCGGCTGATCCTTGGAAAGGGCAAGGCCCGGCATCGAGCTGGTCGTCGACTGTGCGCCGGCCTCGGCAGCGGCGAAGAATGCTACGGCGCCAAAGGCACAGAGAAGGCCTGCCTTGGGCAAGCCGGAATTGAAAATTGAATTAGGCCAATACTTTGTCATGAACCGCCCGGCTTCTGTTGGCTATCTGAATTATGGAGAGTGGCGGGTTGGATGTTCATCCGAACCTGCCCGTCGAATTCGATTACGCTCCCCTTATCCGTCATCTTGAGCGAACGCGCAACAACCGACATACCGCCTCGGCTGATTGCGACCTGATCCTGGCTGGAAAGGTCTCCCTTCTTCACGTCCAGGAAGGCGGTCTTGAATTCCGCGTGCAGGCCGTTGTCCATAATGATGGTGAAGGGTTCGGTCAGCTTCAGCGTATCGGCCTGGCGATCGAAATCCGCGCTTTGGGCCGTGACGTGGGCGATCACATCCGTATTGACCGGCATGGACGCCTTGATGGTCTTGAGCGTGATCATATTCGGGTTCTTGATATCCTGCAGTGCCTTTTCGGCAAGCAGCGAATAGCTGATGCCATCCTTGTTGCGGCCGGATATGGCCGGTCGCTCCATGACCACCTTGCCATCCTCGATCTTGGCACCCTCGATCCGGATGTCGGCGGGCAGATAGGCGCGGATGACCGAGACGACGATAAACAGGAGCGAGACCACGACGGCGGCAAGCGGCAACAGCACTCTCAGCCGCTTCACGCGGTTAGAGTGGAAAATCGCGTCTTTATACGCGTTCCGTTCCGGCACCGAGCGCATTGCCTCGCCGGGGGGCTCGATCGTATTGAGCATGCAACTGGTCCGTCTTCTATGATCCGGAAAACCGCATTCACGCTATGCGAGGCTGTGCCAAAAAGCCTATCGGATCGTTTCGCATTATTGCACTGGCTTGCCAATATGGATTTTTTCCTGCCATGGGCGAATTTTAGCAGAAAAATATGCCATCGGCCGGTTTCATCAGGTCGGGCGATGTCCTATCTGATGAACGACAGAGCGACGCCCCGCCGACGACATCGAAAACGGGAAACGCTTTTCTCTGAGGATTGTGCCCGTTTCAAGGTGTCATACATCCGGTTTGTAGCGCTTTCAATTTGTTGCGGGGAGAAATAAGGCGTGATGGACAGTTCTGCAATCGCGGATCGGCGACAATTGCGACGCAAGCTCGGTTTCTGGCGCATTGTTGCCGTTTTGCTCCTGGTGGCATTGGGCTTTGCGTTTTATCGCTTCGTCTCTGCCGATCTGCCCGATGCGCGCGGTCCGCAGATCGCCCGCGTCAAGATTTCCGGGCTCATCCAGGACGATCCGGAGCTTCTGGAGCGGCTGAAGAAGATCCGCGACAATGACCAGGTCAAGGCGCTGATCGTGTCGATCTCCTCGACGGGCGGAACGACCTATGGTGGGGAGCGGATCTTCAAGGCGATCCGCGCGGTCGCCGCCAAGAAGCCGGTCGTGTCGGACATTCGCACCGTTGCGGCCTCGGCTGGCTACATGATCGCGACAGCCGGCGACGATATCGTTGCGGGCGATACCTCCATCACCGGGTCGATCGGCGTCATCTTTCAGTATCCGCAGGTCAAGGATCTGCTCGACAAGGTCGGCGTTTCGCTCGACGAGATCAAGTCGGCGCCGCTGAAGGCCGAGCCGTCGCCGTTCCATCCCGCCAGCGAAGACGCCAAGAACATGATCCGCAATATGGTCATGGACAGCTACGCCTGGTTCGTGGATCTGGTCGCCGAGCGCCGCAAGCTGCCGCGCGACGAAGTGCTGAAGCTTGCCGACGGCAGCATCTTCACCGGCCGCCAGGCGCTGCAGAACAAGCTGATCGACACGCTCGGCGGCGAGGACGAAATCCTTGCCTATCTCGAAACGCGCAAGGTGAAGAAGGACCTGCCGATCGTCGATTGGAAGCCGGAAGACAAAACTTCGTCCTTCTTTTGGCCGGGCGCCGCTTCCTGGTTGCTAAATCGCCTCGGTTATGATGATTTTATTAAAGGAGAGAGCCTCCAGAAAATCATGACCGATAAGTTGTTTCTTGACGGCCTGCTTTCTGTTTGGCAGGGTGCAGCCAATTGATAAATCAATGATTTAAGGGGATAGCTGTGATTAAGTCGGAACTGGTGCAGATTGTTGCCGCCCGCAACCCGCATCTCTATCACCGCGACGTCGAAAATATCGTCAATGCTGTCTTGGATGAGATCACCGATGCGCTCGCAGCGGGAAACCGAGTTGAGCTTCGCGGCTTCGGTGCCTTTTCCGTCAAAAACCGGCCTTCACGCTCCGGTCGCAATCCGCGTACCGGCGATACCGTCTTCGTCGAGGAAAAATGGGTTCCCTTCTTCAAGACGGGCAAGGAATTGCGCGAGCGCCTGAATCCGGGCGCCGGCGACGATGAGGAAGACGACAACTGATCGGGCCACTCCGGCCGAGTTTCCCCAAATGCGCCGACGAAAATAGTTGTCGGACATGATTGTGCCGCGACGCGGTGGCACTTGAATTCAGCCGCCTCTTTTCTATTCTGCGGCTGAAGGTGGCTTGGGTGCGTGGCACTCATGGCCGCGGACAAAGGAGCTGCGCAATGGCCAAGAAGATCGTCAATCTGCTGATATTGCTGCCGCTCGGCATCATCCTCATCATATTCTGCGTTGCCAACAGGCAATCCGTCACTTTGGCGCTCAATCCCTTTCGGCCGGAGGATCAGGTGCTGTCGCTGAATGCGCCTCTGTTCGTGCTGTTGTTTGTGGCGCTGATCCTCGGCATGATCGTCGGTGCCGCGGTCACGTGGGTCAATCAGGGAAAGCATCGCAAGCGCGCGCGTAACCAGTCGCGCGAGGCCGTACGCTGGCAGGCTGAAGCCGACAAGCATCGCACGCGCGCCGAAGAGATCGCCGGGCAGCTGCCGTCAAAGTGAAGCGGCATCGCCAAGCCGCATCTCTTTATAATCCCCTTCCGGCGACGCGCCGTCGCCGATGATCTCGAAGCCGAGCATCCTGTAGAACGCCATGGCGCGGATGTTTTTGACCAGGCATTTCAGCCGATAGCGGCGCCCTGGCCAATCCGGCAGTGCGGCCATTAGTGCCTTGCCCGCGCCACGGCCCTGGAAGGCCGGCAGGATATAGAGCATGTGGATGAAGTCGTCCGGCTCCCAAATCGCGGCGAAGCCGGCGATCGTGCCATGCTCATCTTCGCAGACGAACAGACGCTCGCCATTCGTGTGAGTGGCAAAGTCTTCCAGTGTAAAGCGATCGGGGTCGACCCAGCGGAATGTCTCGCGGCGGACCTGGAGATAAATCTCCGCGAGCGTCCGCATATCCTGTTCGCGTGCGGGCCGGATGGCCCATGTCTGAGATTTCGATGTCATGATCGACTATATGGGCGCCAAATATGCGCTCGGCAATCAGGCGCCGGACTGGTCGTTGATCGCCGCGGTGAAATCGGAAAAAAACTGCTGTGCCAGCTTCTTGGCGCTCGAATCGACCAGCCGCGAGCCGAGCTGCGCGATCTTGCCGCCGACCTGCGCCTTGGCCTCGTATTGCAGGATGGTCTCGTCGCCGTCTTCCTTGAGCACGACGTCGGCGCCGCCCTTGGCGAAACCGGCAATTCCGCCCTTTCCTTCGCCTGAAATCGTGTAGCTTTCCGGTGCATTGATATTAGAAAGCTTGACCTCGCCATTGAAGGAGGCGGAAACCGGGCCGATCTTCAGCTTTACCGTCGCGGTCAGTTCCGTCGGCGAGATCTTCTCCAGGCTCTGGCATCCCGGGATACATTGCTTGAGGATCTCCGGATCGTTCAGTGCCGCCCATACGGCGTCCCTGGGTGCTGCGATCCGCTCCTCGCCCGTCATGTCCATGCGCAATCCTCCCAATGTGACATTTTGTGCATGGATCATCGCAGATCGGAAAGCGCTTTGCCAAGTGGCGGCCAGATGCTATTTGCACGCACATATCAATTTTGAGACAAGTATGGTGAAACATAGGGAAAGCCGGCCCGGCCAGAAAACTGCGGGCGGTCTCGGGGCAAAACCCCGGCGTGATATGTCCGGCAAGCCGCCGGCAAAGCCCGCGCATGCTTCGAGGCCAGCCAAGCCGACGCGCGATCATGGCGAACGGGTAACCGAGCCGCGCGATGCGGCGCCTGCTTCCGCAGCGCCGGAACGTCCGCTGATTGCGCGGACTGGCGAGCGTCCCCCGGAGCGCGTGCCGGTGATTCTCGAGTCACTCGGTGCCGGCGATTTCCACCTGATCGACAGCGGTAATGGCCTCAAGCTCGAACAATACGGTCCCTACCGCATCGTGCGGCCGGAAGCACAGGCGCTATGGCCGCCGTCGCTCGCTGCGCATGTCTGGGACAATGCCGATGCGATCTTCACCGGCGATACCGATGAGGACGGCATGGGCCGCTGGCGCTTTCCGCGCGAAGCGCTCGGCGAGACCTGGCCGCTGCAATTGCTCGGCGTCGATTTCCTCGGCCGCTTCACCGCCTTCCGACATGTCGGGGTCTTTCCGGAGCAGATCGTGCACTGGGCCTGGATGAAGGAACAGGTCGAGGCGGCGAAACGACCGCTGAAAGTCCTGAACCTCTTCGGTTACACCGGCGTGGCGTCGTTGGTGGCAGCCGCTGCCGGCGCAGAAGTGACCCATGTCGACGCCTCCAAGAAGGCGATCGGCTGGGCGCGCGAAAACCAGGCCTTGGGCCGCATGGAGAAACTGCCGATCCGCTGGATCTGCGAGGATGCGATGAAGTTCATCCTGCGCGAGGAACGGCGCGGCAATAAATATGACATCATCCTTACCGACCCGCCGAAATTCGGCCGCGGTCCGAACGGCGAAGTCTGGCACCTGTTCGAACACCTGCCGCTGATGCTCGATATTTGCCGCGAAATCCTGTCGCCGAAAGCGCTCGGCCTCGTGCTGACGGCCTATTCGATCCGCGCCAGCTTCTACTCGATCCATGAGCTGATGCGCGAGACCATGCGCGGCGCCGGCGGCGCGGTCGAATCCGGCGAACTGGTCATCCGTGAGGCCGGCCTTGACGGCCGCGCGCCGGGCAGGGCGCTTTCCACCTCTCTCTTCAGCCGCTGGGTGCCGAAATGAACCAGGATTTCCGCAGTGACGGCCCACGCAAGGTCGGACAGGTCAAGGAGGTCACCTCGCTTGCCAATCCGATCGTCAAGGACATTAAGGCGCTGACGGTCAAGAAGTCCCGCGAGGAAAGCGGCGCCTTCCTGGCCGAAGGGCTGAAGCTCGTCATCGACGCGCTCGAACTTGGCTGGACGATCCGCACGCTTGTTTATGCCAAGGCGGCCAAGGGCAAGCCTCTCGTCGAACAGGTGGCCGCCAAGACGGTCGCGGCCGGCGGGCTGGTGCTGGAGGTCAGCGAAAAAGTCATCGGCTCGATCACCCGCCGCGACAATCCGCAGATGGTAGTCGGTGTCTTCGAGCAGCGCTGGCAGCAGCTTCGGGACGTCAAGCCGAAGGCCGGTGAAACCTGGGTAGCGCTCGACCGCGTCCGCGATCCCGGCAATCTCGGCACGATCATCCGCACCGCCGATGCGGCCGGCGCCTCCGGTGTCATCCTCGTCGGCGAGACGACCGATCCGTTTTCGCTGGAAACCGTACGCGCCACCATGGGCTCGGTCTTCGCCGTTCCTGTCGTCAAGGCGACGCCGGAAGAGTTCTTGGCCTGGAAGAAGAAGGCTGAGGTTTCCGTTGTTGCCACCCATCTGGCTGGCGCGGTCGATTACCGCACCATCGATTACAAGAAGAAGCCTGTCGTCATCTTGATGGGCAACGAGCAGTCCGGCCTGCCGGATGCCCTGGCGAAAGAGGCCGATGCGCTCGCCCGCATCCCGCAGGCCGGCCGCGCCGACAGCCTCAATCTGGCGGTCGCGACGGCAGTCATGCTGTTCGAAGCCCGCCGCCATATCCTGACCCTGAGCGAGACCCGATGACCGATAGCGAGACCCACGAACAGCCGACTGCAAAGCCAGCCCTGTTTTCGCGGCCCCTGCCAATCCTGATTTTCATCGTGGTTGCCGTCGTTCTCGACCAGGCAATCAAGATCATGGTCGACAACTGGTTGCCGCTACAGGTGGATAGGCCTGTGCCTTACATTCCGATGCTGTCGCTTTATCGCACCTATAATCTCGGCGTGGCCTTCTCGATGCTGTCAGGCATGGACGGCTGGTTCATCGTCGGGATGCGGCTCGTCATCGTCGCCTTCGTGCTCTGGCTCTGGCGGCGCACGCCCGATCACCGCTGGCTCGCGCACACGGGCTTTGCTCTGATCATCGCCGGCGCCCTCGGCAATCTGCTCGACCGTTTTCTCTATGGCCACGTGATCGACTACATCCTCTTTCATACGCAAACGTGGTCTTTCGCCGTCTTCAATCTTGCCGACAGCTTCATCACCATCGGCGCAGGCTGCGTCATTCTCGACGAGCTTCTCATGCCGAAAAAGGCAAAAGCGTAAAATTCTATCGAATCCCTGAAGGCATCGGGAAGACTGCCCATGATAGCCAGACGGCATGAGCACTCTGGCAGATCTGCAGGAAAAGCTTGCCGCCGCGGCAGTTCACGACCAAACGGGACCGAGCGAAGGGCCGGCCGCCGACGAGTCGTCGCTTGTAAAATCGACAGTACCGCGTGAGGCGGGGCAGCAATCGCCACCGCCCGCGCAGGCCCGGTCGTTGCTGGGCCATTGGCTGAATGGCGGGGGTCTTGTCGCTGGGGCAGCCTTTCTGGTGATTGGCTTTACCGGAGGTCCGCTGCTGCTCGCGGGTCTGTTTGGTCTTGTGGCCCTTGCGCTTGCCGCTATCGGCATCGTCAAAGCTCGAGGCGCTGCGGACGAGCCCGAGATTGCTGCTGCCGATGCCAGCGAGAGCGAGCATGATCGCCTGTGGGAGTACAGGGAAAGCGCCAATCTCCTTGCCACCATTCATGATGCGCTCGGCGATATCACCGTCACACGCAGCATCGATCGGCGGATTATGCATGCCAATGCCACGTTCAGCCGATTGACCGGCAGGCCGCACCCGGAGGGCCTGACGCTGGAAGAGACCGGCCTCGTATTCCGTACCGTCACCGGCGCGAAGCATCAGGATGCGGAAATCGCAACGCCCGAGGGGCGGCGCATTTTTGCCTGGCACGATGTCATGTTCCGCGACGCGACGACGGGGCAATTATGCATACAGAGCATCGCGCGCGACGTGACCGAGGAGCGGCAGACTGCGCGCCTGCGCGAAGACGCCAGATTGAAGGCCGAGTATAACAGCGCCGCCAAATCCCGCCTCCTCGCCACCGTCAGCCATGAGATCCGCACGCCGCTGTCTGGCATTCTCGGCATGAACCATCTGCTCGCCCAGACGCCGTTGACCCTGGAGCAGGCAAATTATCTCACCGGCATTCGCCAATCGGGTCACGCGCTGGTGCAGCTGGTCGAGGATCTCCTTGATTTCTCCACGATCGAAGTCGGTCGCTTCCAGTTGCATCCACGGCAGGAGGCTTTACGGCCGCTGCTGGAAGGCGTCATCGAGATGCTCGCCCATCGCGCCCATGAAAAGGGCATAGAAATCGCTGCAAGCGTTGCGGCCGATGTTCCGGAGAACTTGGAATTCGATCCCGCTCGGCTGCGCCAGATCCTTTTCAATGTCATCGGCAACGCGGTGAAATTCACCCAGACCGGCGGTGTACTTGTCGGCGTCGATCTCAATGGCCGGGATTTGACGATATCGGTGCGCGACAGCGGTCCCGGCATGACCGAGGAGGAGCAGGCCCGCGTCTTCGGCGAGTTCGAGCAAGCCGGCACCACGGTGGAAAGAAGTGCCGGCACAGGTCTCGGCCTTGCCATCTCCGCCCGCATCCTGCGCGAATTCGGCGGCGGCCTCAGCGTCGCGAGCGAGCGCGGCAAGGGCAGCGAGTTCGTCATCTCCTTCCCGGTCCGCCTGGTTGCCGGAGAGAATGGACACGACCGGCGCAATACCATGCTCAGAGGCTCTCGTATCCTGCTGCTTGCCCCCGAAGGCGCGGCAAGTACGGCCATCATGCGGACCATACAGACGCTCGGCGGCCGCTGCCGGCTGATCGGGCCCGGTGACATGGACGATCTTCTGCCTTCCTTCCCCATGGGCGAAGGCGGGGTGTGGACGGATCTCATCGTCGACCATCGCATGGCGCCCTGGTATTTCAGCGAGGGAAATGCGCTTGCGGTGCCTCGGCTGCGCAAGATATTCCTCGTCAATCCCGAGGAGCGCAACACTCATCCGCTCGATCTTTTCGATGCCTGGCTCATCAGGCCGCTGCGCGAGCAGTCGCTGATCGATGTGCTGAGAGGCCGCATGCGCGGCATGGAGAGACGCGACGCCTTGATCGAGGCCGTTTCCGAGATCGGTATAACGACGCCGGAGGCGGAGGAGGACCGTGCGCTCGATATTCTGCTGGGCGAGGATGACCCCGTCAATGCGATGCTGGTTCGGGCCATGCTCTCCAAGGCCGGCCACAGGGTCCGCCTCGTCGAGGATTTCGATGGCCTTCGAGCCCGCATCGAAAAGCTCGAAACGCGGCCGGAGGTACTGGTCACGGATTTCAACATGCCGGGCGGCACGGGTGCGGCCGTGCTTGCGCAACTGCGGGCCCATGAACGCAGGCATGGCCTTCCTTCGCTGCCGATCGTCGTACTGACCGCAGACAGCCGCGATTCGATCCGTCGCCAGGCGCTGTTGGCCGGTGCCGATGCCGTCATCATAAAGCCGGTCGATCCTGAGAAGCTGAAGACAGTGCTGAATGGCCTATCCAGATCGGTTTTCGAACGCGCCTGAAAATTATTTCCGATCTTCGACTGACGCACAAGGAAGCCGGCTCATCAATGTTCGATAGAGGCCGAAAAGAAGGCTCAACCTGCGGCATTTGCGGCCGCTAAGTTGGGGACGGTGCGCCTATTCGAATATTGCAATGGGCACAGTTCTTGCATTTAGCATGGCTGCGTGTCACTTTCCTGTCGCACGAATTTGGTTTATGGCGCTATATCGGCCCGCAGGGGGAGAATCGCCATGTCCATCGAAATTTTGAATCGCGAAGCTCAGGGCGAAATGGTTCAGTCTTCAAAGGCAACGGTTGAGCCGGTTGCCAGCGATGTGCTCGGACGCATCGGAAATCTCGAAACGCGCCTTGCCCGCACGGCGCGCGAAATCGATGCCGCTCAGGCCGTACGCTACCGCGTTTTCGTCGAGGAGATGAACGCGCAATTGCCGGCTGACGCCATGCGTCGCCAGCGTGACGTCGATAGCTGGGACGCCATTTGCGACCATCTTCTGGTGCTGGATCGATCGATCGAAGGCGATTCGGAAGACCAGATCGTCGGCACCTACCGCCTGCTGCGCCAGGAAGTGGCCATGGCAAATGGTGGCTTCTATTCGTCATCGGAATTCGACATCGACGCACTGCTTGCCCGTCATCCCGACAAGCGTTTCATGGAACTCGGCCGTTCCTGCGTGCTGCCGGACTACCGCAACAAGCGCACGGTCGAGCTGCTCTGGCAGGGCAATTGGGCCTATGCGCTGAAGCATGGCATGGGCGCGATGATCGGTTGCGCCTCCTTCCCCGGTGTCCTGCCGGAACAGCACGCGCTCGCCTTGTCCTTTCTCTATCACAATGTTGTCGCCAAGGATGACTGGGCCGTCGGTGCTCTGCCGTCGCTCGCTCGGACCATGGACCTGATGCCGGTCGAGGCCATCAATCCGAAGAAAGCGCTGATGGCGATGCCGCCCTTGATCAAGGGCTATCTGCGCCTTGGCGCCATGGTTGGCTCGACCGCCGTCGTCGATCAGGCCTTCAACACCACGGATGTTCTGATCGTCCTGCCGATCGCCAGCATCTCCAACCGCTACGTAAATTATTACGGCGCGGATGCCGGTCGCTTTGCCAGCTGAGGACTATCAAGGGATCGCGAAAATATCGATCGCGTCGGTGATGCCGCGCAGCGCGACATGATGCGATTGCGGTGTGAGACCGCGTCTTGTCATCAGTTCGGCAGCGCGAGGATGATCGAGCACCGAACTGGTGGCGAAGATTTCGCGTGATGTGGCGAGATGCTGGACGCGGGATGCGATATTGACCGTTTGCCCGAAATAATCCTGCCGTTCGTTCAGGCTCACGGCGATGCACGGCCCCTCGTGGATCCCGATTTTCAGGAGAAGGTCGTCGTTACCGCGCTCATTGTTGAGGCTGAGCATGGCCTCGCGCATCCGCATCGCCGCAGTGAGCGCCCGATCCGGCGTCGGGAAGGTTGCCATGACTGCATCGCCGATCGTCTTGACGACGGCACCCGCCTCTGCCGCCACGATTTCGTGCAGGATGCCGAAATGGGTCTTGACCAGATCGAAGGCAGCGAGATCGCCGACCCTTTCGTATAATTCCGTGGAACCGCGCAGGTCGGTGAACAGAAAGGTGAGGCTGGTGATCTTCAGCCGCTGATCGATGTCGATCGTATCCGTGCGGTAGATGTCACGGAAGGTCTGATTGGAAAGCAGGTGCTTGGCGGTCAGAAATGGCCGGCGCTGTCCAAGCAGCGTGTGAAGAGCCTCGTTTGCCACGCAGATCGACGGCAGCACGCGAAGGTCGGTGTGGTTCTCCATCTGGATGCGCAAGGGACCGGGCCGCAACTCGATGGCCTCGCTGTGCCGGTGCATGCGATCGAAAACGATTGAAAGAGCCTGCCTTTCCCTAGACGGCTCTCCCTTCACATCGAGGAATTGCGCCGCATGCGTGACAGGCTCGAAGATGATGGTGAATTCCGCCGGCAATTGAAGCGATATCACTGCTTTCTCGCCGGGCGGCAGCTCGAGCGATTCCAGAACGAATTGATCGACTTTTTCTTCATACCCCTCGTCGGGAAGGTCGATACCCGAGCCCCAATAGATCTGACGGAAATATTCGAGCGGCGGCAGGTCGTGCGGATTATGCGCTTCGATGTGGCGCACGCGCGGACTGACGGTGAAGGTAACTTCGACCATCTCATCGAGCGTCGGCTCGTAGCCGGCTGCGCAAAGCGTACAGTTATAGGTGTCGCTTTGCACGGTTTTCAGCGAGGTATTGGCATCCAATACCCCGCCGCAGCCGGGGCAAAGAACATTCCACGACATCTCGAACAGGCCAAGGCGCGACGCGTGCAGGAAGGCATTGATAGTCTGTTCTTCATCGAAGCTATGGTCGGCGGCGAAGGCGAGCGCATTCACACGGTTGAGCTTGCGGTCGGGTGCGTCAAGGACGAACCGCTCAATAGCATCGACAATGTCAGGCTGCGCTGAATGGCGCAACACTCCGAACAAAACCTGAGCTTCACTCATCCCTTTATTTTACACCGAATTGACACGGGAGCCCATCACCTTTGTTGGGTCGCCGGCTCAATTTCATAAGGTAGCGTCTACGACCCCGCACCATAGGCCGCGATGGCGGCCATATTGACGATATCGGAATCCTTGGCCCCCATCGATGTGATCTGCACCGGCTTGTCGAGGCCGACGAGCAGCGGCCCAATGACCGTCGAGCCGCCGAGCTCCTGCAGCATCTTGGTGGAGATCGCCGCAGAGTGGAAAGCGGGCATGACAAGCACGTTTGCCGGTCCGGATAGCCGCGAGAAGGGATAGAGGCTTTCCATGAGCTTGCGGTCCAGCGCCACATCGGCGGCCATTTCGCCATCGAATTCAAAATTGACGTAGCGCTTGTCGAGAATGTTCACTGCTTCACGGACCCGCTCGGAACGTTCCCCCGGGGGATGGCCGAAGGTGGAATAGGCGAGCATGGCGACGCGTGGCTCATAGCCCATGCGCCGTGCGAAGCCGGCAGCTTCCTCGGCGATATCAGCCAGTTCTTCTGAGGTCGGCATGTCATGTACGGCTGTATCGGCGACGAAGACGGTTCGGCCGCGCGCAAGCACGATCGAGATGCCGATGACCCGGTGGCCCGGCTTGGCGTCGATGCAGCGGCGCACGTCGCCGAGCGCGGTCGAATAGTTGCGAGTGACGCCCGTCACCATGCCGTCGGCATCGCCCAGCGCGACCATGCAGGCGGCAAAGTGATTGCGGTCGTTATGGATCAGGCGGGTTACGTCACGATGCAGGTAGCCCTGGCGCTGCAGCCGGGCATAGAGATAATCGATATAGGCATCGCCCCGCTTCGAGATGCGAGCATTGACGATCTCGAGGCCGGGGCGGTTGAGATCGATGCCGGCGCGTTCGGCCGTCGCCTGAATCAGATCTTCGCGGCCGAGAAGGATGGCGGTGCCGAGCCCCTGATTGGCGTAGGAGAGGGCGGCGCGCATGACCTGCTCCTCTTCCGCTTCGGCAAAGACGATGCGCTTCTGGTGCCGGCGGACGCGCTCGTAAAGCTGCGCCAGCGTCGAGGCGATCGGATCGCGCCGGGCCGAGAGTTCGCGTGCATAGGCTTCCATGTCTGCTATTTCGCGGCGCGCGACGCCGCTCTCGATCGCGGCTTTTGCGACAGCTACGGGAATTGCCGAGATGAGCCGCGGGTCGAAGGGCACGGGGATGATGTATTGCGCGCCGAAGCGCGGCCTTGCACCCTGATAGGCCGCAACGACATCGTCGGGCACGTCTTCGCGCGCAAGGCTTGCCAGCGCGTTGACGGCGGCGATCTTCATCTCGTCATTGATGGTGGTCGCGCGCACGTCGAGCGCGCCACGGAAGATATAGGGAAAACCGAGAACGTTGTTGACCTGGTTCGGATAGTCCGAGCGCCCCGTCGCCATGATGGCGTCGTCGCGGATGCGGGCGACTTCCTCCGGCGTGATTTCCGGATCGGGATTGGCCATGGCGAAGATGATCGGTCGGTCTGCCATAGAGCGGATCATGTCTTCGGAGAAGGCATCCTTCTGCGACAGGCCGAAGACGACGTCAGCGCCCTTCATTGCATCCGCCAGCGTGCGCTTGTCAGTCTTGACCGCGTGAGCCGACTTCCACTGGTTCATGCCCTCGCTGCGGCCCTGATAGATCACGCCCTTCGTATCACAAAGGGTGACGTTCTCCGGATTGAAGCCCATCGACTTGATCAGCTCGATGCAGGCGATGGCGGCAGCGCCCGCGCCGTTGCAGACGAGCTTTGTGGTCTTGAGGTCGCGGCCGGTCAGTTCGAGCGCGTTGATCAGGCCGGCAGCGGCGATGATTGCGGTTCCGTGCTGGTCGTCATGGAATACGGGAATGTCCATGAGCTCGCGCAGGCGCTGCTCGATGATGAAGCAGTCGGGCGCCTTGATATCCTCAAGATTGATACCGCCGAAGGAAGGGCCGAGATAGCGCACGCAATTGATGAATTCGTCGACATTCTCAGTGTCGATCTCAAGATCGATCGAATCGACGTCGGCAAAGCGCTTGAAGAGGACCGATTTGCCTTCCATCACCGGCTTGGAGGCGAGTGCGCCGAGATTGCCGAGGCCTAGGATGGCCGTGCCGTTGGAGATGACGGCAACCATGTTGCCGCGTGAGGTATAGTCGTAGGCAGTAGCCGGATCGGCAGCGATCGCCTTTACGGGAACGGCGACGCCGGGAGAATAGGCAAGGGAAAGATCGCGTTGTGTCGCCATCGGCTTGGTCGGGTTGATCTCAAGCTTGCCGGGCCGGCCGTTCTTGTGGAAGTCCAGTGCTTCCTGATCGGTAATTCCCGTTCCCGGACGTGACTTGCTCTTGCTGTCAGCCATAGTTCCTCCAAACCTCCTGTGGGCGACCGGTCCCTCTTGCCCGATAGCTGTTGTCTTCTATAGCGGCGCGCGGATAGGGTGGCACCTCATTTTTTTGGAAAAACTGCACCTCCGTGAACGAACGTATTAACGCCAGCATCGATGCTTTCTCGGCCGCCGAGCTTGCCTCGGAGGAAAGCCGCGCCTCGGCTACTCCGATGATGGAGCAATATATCGAGATCAAGGCGAACAATCCCGGTTCGCTGCTGTTCTACCGCATGGGCGACTTCTACGAATTGTTCTTCGAAGACGCCGTCGATGCCTCGCGTGCGCTTGGGATCACGCTGACGAAGCGCGGCCAACACATGGGGCAGGATATCCCGATGTGCGGCGTACCGGTTCATGCCGCCGACGATTATCTGCAAAAGCTGATCGCCCTTGGCTTCCGCGTCGCCGTCTGCGAGCAGGTGGAAGATCCGGCTGAGGCAAAGAAGCGCGGCGGCAAGTCGGTGGTGCGGCGCGATGTCGTGCGCCTGGTGACGCCAGGTACGATCACCGAAGAAAAACTGCTTTCGCCTTCGGAATCCAATTATCTGATGGCGCTGACACGCATTCGCGGTGGCGCCGAGCCGCAGCTGGCGCTCGCCTGGATCGATATTTCGACGGGCGTCTTCCGCCTCGCCGAGACGGAGGCGTCAAGGCTGCTCGCCGATATCCTGCGCATCGATCCGAGAGAGCTGATCCTGCCGGATACGATGTTCCACGATCCGGAATTGAAGCCGGTTTTCGACATTCTCGGCCGCACGGCAGTCCCGCAGCCGGCCGTGCTGTTCGACAGCGCCAGCGCCGAAGGGCGAATCACTCGTTACTTCGGCGTGTCGACGCTCGATGGTTTCGGCACGTTCACCCGCGCCGAACTGGCAGCTGCCGCCGCCGCGATCGCCTATGTCGAAAAGACCCAGCTCGCCGAGCGGCCGCCGCTAGGGTTGCCGGAGCGTGAAAGCGGCGCCTCGACGCTTTTCATCGATCCCGCCACTCGCGCCAATCTGGAGCTGGTTCGCACGCTCTCTGGCGACCGCAATGGCTCGCTGCTGAAAGCGATCGATCGCACCGTGACCGGCGGCGGCGCCCGGCTTCTCGCCGAAAGGCTGATGTCGCCGCTCACCGACCCCCAGCGCATCAACGAGCGTTTGGATTCGATAGGTTTCCTCACGGAGGAGCCGTCGCTGTGCAGCGATCTGCGTTCGGCATTGAAGCATGTGCCTGACATGCCGCGCGCCCTGTCGCGCCTCGCACTCGATCGTGGCGGCCCCCGCGATCTCTGGGCGATCCGCCAGGGCTTGGCAGCCGCAACCGACGTTGCCCGCATGCTCGGAACTGCACTTCTGCCGGAAGAGCTGAAGGATGCATTGACCGGGCTCGTTGCCTTGCCCGCCGATCTTGAAGCGATGCTCGCCGCGACACTTGCCGACGAGCTGCCGTTGCTGAAACGCGACGGCGGTTTCTTGAGGGAAGGGGCGAATGCCGAGCTCGACGAAGTGCGGGCACTCCGCGATCAATCACGCCGCGTCATCGCCGGCCTGCAGCTGCAATATGCCGAGGAAACCGGCATCAAATCACTGAAGATCAAGCACAATAATGTGCTCGGCTACTTCATCGAGGTCACCGCCGGCAATGCTGGTCCGATGACGGATACGAGCGAAGCCAAGGCGCGCTTCATCCATCGCCAGACCATGGCGAATGCCATGCGTTTCACCACGACTGAACTTGCCGATCTCGAAAGCCGCATCGCCAATGCCGCTGACAAGGCGCTGGCGATCGAGCTCGAGGCCTTCGACCGCATGGTCGCGGCCGTGGTGGCTGCTGCCGAGGCGATCAAGGCGGGCGCCCGCGCGCTGTCGGTGATCGATGTCGCAGCCGGCCTTGCGCTCCTTGCCGAGGAGCAGGCCTATTGCCGACCCATCGTCGATGGCAGCCGCATGTTCGCCATCGAGGGCGGCCGCCATCCGGTGGTGGAGCAGGCACTCCGCCGTCAGGCCGGCGGTCCGTTCGTCGCCAACAATTGCGATCTCTCGCCGAAGGCCGATGGCAAGGATGGCGCCATCTGGCTCCTGACCGGCCCGAACATGGGCGGTAAGTCGACCTTCCTGCGCCAGAATGCTTTGATCGCCATTCTCGCGCAGATGGGTTCCTTCGTGCCGGCCGCTTCCGCTCACATCGGCATCGTCGACCGGCTGTTCTCGCGCGTAGGCGCTTCCGACGATCTGGCCCGCGGCCGTTCGACCTTCATGGTCGAGATGGTCGAGACGGCGGCGATCCTCAATCAGGCGACGGAACGCTCTCTGGTCATCCTCGATGAGATCGGGCGTGGCACCGCGACCTTCGACGGCCTTTCCATCGCCTGGGCAGCCGTCGAGCATCTGCACGAGGCCAATCGATGCCGCGGTCTCTTCGCCACCCATTTCCATGAGCTGACCGTGCTCTCGGAGAAGCTCGGCCGGCTCTCCAATGCCACCATGCGCGTCAAGGAATGGGATGGCGACGTCATCTTCCTGCACGAGGTCGGGCCGGGTGCTGCCGATCGCTCCTACGGCATTCAGGTTGCGCGTCTTGCCGGCCTTCCGGCGTCCGTGGTGGCGCGAGCCCGCGATGTCCTGACGCGGCTTGAAGATGCCGACCGCAAGAATCCGGCAAGCCAGCTCATCGACGATCTGCCTCTCTTCCAGGTGGCAGTCCGCCGGGAGGAGGCCGTTGGCCGGCGCGAGCCGTCCAAGGTCGAGGAACGGCTGAAAACGCTGGATCTGGACGATCTGACGCCGCGCGCCGCTCTTGACGTGCTCTATGAACTGAAGAAAACGCTTACCAAAAGCAGCTGACCACAGGCGATATTCCAAGGGCAATATGATGTATCTCGAAGTTCTTCTCGCCGAAGTCCGCACTCTGGGTGAGCGCTTCTCTCCGATCGCCGCGCGCGGCAAGATCTGCGGCGAGGGAGAGCCCCCGGATTGTGACTCCGATCGTGGCCTGCTCGATATTACGCTGTCCTGCAGCCGCATTTCCGATATTTGCTCAAAGATCGCCAAGGCCGGTTATTGGGAATGCGAGCGTGAAATGGTGACGCAGATCGGCGCCCAGTCGCGAAACATATTATATAGCTTGAACGAGCTCAGACGAGCGATCGAGCCGGCAAGGCCCTAAAACCGCCGGCTTCTGCGTCGATTGCCGTCACGCTTCGTCAACTTTGGCCCGGTAGAAATCATGGAAAGACCAGGCCCAGAATGCCTGTGTTAATCGCGGGCCAAAGAGGCTATAGCGCATGCAGACGAAAAGACAGGCGCGCCGGCAACGGGCCGCGGTCAGCGAAGAGAAAGCCGATCGGCAGAGCATGGAAACGCATCATATCGATTTTTCGACCATTCTCGATGTATCCGCGCTGAAGGCGGAGTGCGAGGCTCTCGCCAAACGCGGTCTGGACAAGAATGAAGAGCGCTCCGTGCTGCTGGCGCTGTTGAAAAAAGCAAGCCAGGATGGACGGGAAGAAGCACGGCGATTGCTGATGGCCGACGGCAGCGGGCTCAATTGCGCGCACCGGATTTCCTGGCTGCAGGACCAGATCATCACCGTCATCTACGATTTCACCGTCCGCCACGTCTATCCGAAACAGGCAGGCGCCTTCTCCGTCACCGCCGTCGGCGGTTATGGCCGCGATACGCTGGCGCCGGGCTCCGATATCGACCTTCTCTTCCTCTTCCAGCCGAAGCCGGCGAGCGAGACGCACAAGGCGGTCGAATTCATTCTCTATATGCTTTGGGACATGGGCTTCAAAGTCGGCCACGCCACGCGCACGGTCGAGGAATGCATCCGCGAGGCCAAGTCCGATATGACGGTGCGCACCGCCATCCTCGAAACCCGCTATATCTGCGGCAACATCGCACTGGAGCGCGAGCTGCAGGCGCGCTTCGACAAGGAAATCGTCACCAATACCGGCCCGGAATTCATCGCCGCCAAGCTCGCCGAACGCGACGAGCGCCATCGCAAGGCCGGCGATACCCGCTATCTGGTCGAGCCGAACGTCAAGGAAGGCAAGGGTGGCCTGCGCGATCTGCACACGCTGTTCTGGATCTCGAAATATTACTACCACGTCCGTGATCCCGCCGAGCTGGTAAAGCTCGGCGTGCTCTCGAAGCAGGAATATCGTCTCTTCGACAAGGCCGAGGATTTCCTCTGGGCCGTGCGCTGCCACATGCATTTCCTGACCGGCAAGGCGGAAGAGCGGCTTTCCTTCGATATCCAGCGCGATATCGCTGCAGCCCTCGACTATAACGCCCGCCCGGGCCTTTCCGCCGTCGAGCGGTTCATGAAGCACTATTTCCTCGTCGCCAAGGATGTCGGCGATCTCACCCGCATCCTCTGCGCCGCATTGGAGGACCAGCAGGCGAAGGCCACTCCGGGCCTCACCGGCGTCATCAGCCGTTTTGCCAACCGTTCGCGCAAGATCCCCGGCACCGTCGAATTCGTCGAGGACCGCGGCCGCATCGCGCTTGCCAATCCCGATGTCTTCAAGCGCGATCCGGTCAGTCTCATCCGGCTGTTCTTCGTCGCCGACATCAATGGCCTCGAATTCCATCCGGATGCATTGAAGCGCGTCACCCGCTCGCTGAGCCTGATCGACAACGATCTGCGCGAAAACGAGGAGGCGAACCGGCTCTTCCTCTCCATCCTCACCTCGAAGCGCGATCCGGCTCTGATCCTGCGCCGCATGAACGAGGCGGGCGTGCTCGGCCGCTTTATCCCGGAATTCGGCAAGATCGTCTCGATGATGCAGTTCAACATGTATCATCACTATACGGTGGACGAGCATCTGATCCGTGCCGTCGAGGTGCTGTCGGAGATCGACAAGGGCAAGGCTGAGGATATTCATCCGCTCACCAACAAGCTGATGCCCAATATCGAGGATCGCGATGCGCTCTATGTCGCCGTCCTGTTGCACGATATCGCCAAGGGCCGCGAGGAGGACCATTCGGAAGCCGGTGCCGCAGTCGCACGCAAGCTCTGCCCGCGCTTCGGCCTTTCACCGAAGCAGACGGAGCTGGTGGTCTGGCTGATCGCGGAACATCTGACCATGTCGATGGTCGCCCAGACGCGCGATTTGACCGACCGCAAGACGATCATCGATTTTGCCGACCGGGTCCAGTCGCTCGACCGGCTGAAGATGCTGCTGATCCTGACCGTTTGCGACATCCGCGCCGTCGGCCCTGGCGTCTGGAACGGCTGGAAGGGTCAGCTGCTGCGCACGCTCTATTATGAAACCGAGCTGCTGCTGTCAGGCGGGTTCTCCGAAGTGTCGCGCAAGGAACGGGCGGAGGCTGCCGCCGAAGCGCTGGAACACGCACTTGCCGATTGGAGCCAGAAGGAGCGCAAGGCCTACGTCAAGCTGCACTATCAGCCCTATCTGCTGTCCGTGCCGCTGGAAGATCAGATCCGCCATACGCAGTTCATGCGTGAATCCGACAAGGCGGGCAAGGTCCTCGCCACGATGGTGCGCACCGATAGCTTCCACGCCATTACCGAAATCACCGTGCTCTCGCCCGACCATCCGCGTCTTTTGACTGTGATCGCCGGCGCCTGCGCCGCGGCCGGGGCCAATATTGCCGATGCGCAGATCTTCACGACATCGGACGGCCGCGCGCTCGACACCATCCATGTCAGCCGCGAATTCCCCGATGATGCCGACGAGCTGCGCCGCGCCGCCACCATCGGCAAGATGATCGAGGATGTGCTGGCCGGCCGCAAACGGCTGCCGGAGGTCATCGCGACGCGGACGAAGAACCGCCGCAAGAACAAGGCTTTCGTTATCCCTCCGTCGGTGATCATCACCAACAGCCTCTCCAACAAGTTCACGGTCATCGAGGTCGAATGCCTCGATCGCCCGGGCCTGCTGTCGGAAATAACCGCCGTTCTTTCGGATCTGTCGCTCGATATCCAGTCTGCCCGCATCACCACCTTCGGTGAAAAGGTCATCGACACCTTCTATGTCGCCGACCTGGTGGGCCAGAAGATTTCCAACGAGAACAGGCGAGCCTATATCACCGCCCGCCTGAAAGCCGTCATGGCGGGCGAGGAGGATGAAATGCGCGAGCGCATGCCCTCCGGCATCATCGCGCCCGCCGCCACGCGCGGCGTTGCCGTCGAAAAGTCAGACACCGAGAAGAAAGCCGGTTCAGCCGCATGAGCCTAGTCAAGAAATTCATCACCGTCGGTGGCGCGACGCTCGGCAGCCGCATCTTCGGCTTCGCCCGCGAAACGTTGATGGCCGCCGCGCTCGGCACGGGGCCGATGGCAGACGTCTTCTACGCTGCCTTCCGCTTTCCGAACCTCTTCCGCCGGCTGTTTGCCGAAGGTGCCTTCAACGCCGCCTTCGTGCCGCTCTTTGCCAAGGAAATCGAGGCGAACGGCATTGATGGCGCCAAGCGCTTCTCGGAAGAGGTGTTCGGCGTTCTCTTCTCGGTCCTGCTGCTGATCACCATCGTCATGGAACTGGCCATGCCGCTCCTGGTGCGTTGGGTCATCGCGCCCGGTTTTGCCGACGATGCCGAGAAATTCGACCTGACGGTCCGGTTGGCGGCCGTGATGTTCCCCTATCTCATGTCGATGTCGCTGACGGCGATGATGAGCGGCATGCTGAATTCGCTGCATCATTTCTTCGCCGCGGCCGTGGCTCCGATCTTCCTCAACCTGGTGATGATCAGCGCGCTGTTCTACGCGATCTATTTCGGCGCCGATCCGCTGACCACCGCCTGGTATCTGTCCTGGTCGGTACTGGTGGCAGGCGTGCTGCAGCTGGCCGTCGTCTATATCGGCGTGCGCCATGCCGGCATCAATATCGGTCTGCGCTTTCCGCGCTTCACGCCCAATGTCAAGCGGCTCTTGCTTCTTGCGATCCCAGCGGCCATTACCGGCGGCGTCACTCAGATCAATCTGGTGATCGGCCAGGCGATTGCCTCGGGCAAGGAAGGCGCGATCGCCGCCCTGCAATATGCAGACCGCATCTACCAGCTTCCGCTCGGTGTCGTCGGCGTCGCGGTCGGAATCGTGCTTCTGCCGGAATTGGCGCGTTCGCTGAAGTCGGGCCACATCAAGGAAGCCGCCAATATCCAGAACCGCTCGATCGAATTCGTGCTGTTCCTGACGCTGCCGGCCGCTGTCGCCCTGTGGCTGCTCTCCGACGATATCATCCGCGTGCTTTACGAGCGCGGCGCCTTTAACGCGAACAATACAACGCTGGTCGGCTCCATCCTCGCCATCTTCGGCCTGGGCCTGCCGGCTTTCGTGCTGATCAAGGCCTTGCAGCCCGGCTTTTATGCCCGCGAAGATACGAAATCGCCGATGCGTTACACGGCGATCGCCGTCGCCGTCAATTCGGCGCTGTCCATCCTGCTTTTCCCGGTGCTGGCCGAACGCGGCATTGCGCTCGCCGAGGCGGTTGCCGGATGGCTGAACGCTGTACAGCTCTTCGTGACCCTCTATCGCCGCGGGCATCTCGTCTGGGAATGGTCGCTGGTGCGACGCACCGCCATGCTGCTCGTCTCCTCCGCCGTCATGGGTGGCGTCATCGTATATTTGTCTCATCGGTGGGAGCCACTTCTGGGATCCGGCTCGACGCTGCTCACCAAGACCGGCGTCCTGGGCTTGCTTATATTGATTGCGATGGCAGTGTATTTCATTGTCGCCTTCCTGATCGGCGGCGTGGATGTGGGCATGATACGCCGCAATTTGAAGCGCAAGCGCCCGGCGCCAGCGTCGGATGCGAAGGCGGTGAACGGGGAATAACAAGGCTCCTTCGCCCCGCAATGCGGGGAGAAGGTGGCTTGGCGCGATCGAACAGGGTGAGATGGCGACAAGTCGGATGAGGGGCTTTCACCGATGTTCCCGCCGAAATAAAATATGCAGGCACCGCCATATTTGTGGCTGGCCAAGATAGTCTGCCCAAGCCGCATGTTTGTACATGGCCCCTCACCCTAGCCCTCTCCCCGCAAGCGGGGCGAGGGGACGATTCTGCCAGAAGCGGAGCCCTCCAATGCCCCAATCCCTCTTCCTCGTCGCCCTCGTCATCGATGATTACGACCGCGCCAAAGCCTTCTATTGCGATGCCCTTGGTTTCGAGTGCTTGGCTGACGAGGTGCAGCCGGAGGGCAAGCGCTGGGTTGTCGTCGGGCCGAAAGGCACGGAGGGCGCCGCGCTATTGCTCGCTCAAGCCGCCAGCGACAGCCAGCGCGCGGCGATCGGCAACCAGACCGGCGGCCGCGTCGGCTTCTTCCTCAAGACCGATGATTTCACCCGCGATCATGCCGCGATGAAGGCAAAGGGCGTGCGTTTTCTGGAGGAACCGCGCCATGAGGTCTATGGCACGGTGGCGGTCTTTGCCGATCCCTATGGCAACACTTGGGATCTGATCCAGCATTCTTCCTGAGACTCTGTCACATAGCCACTTGATCCCCATCGATCCCACGTGCATAAGCCGCTCGAAACCAAGGGTCGAGCATTGCTCACCCGGGCCCTCCACAAGCCTTTTGAGGACGACATGACCGAATTCAAGCCGCTCGTATTCTCCGGCGTTCAGCCTACCGGCAACCTCCACCTCGGTAACTATCTTGGCGCGATCCGCAAGTTCGTGGCCCTGCAGGCCAACAACGACTGCATCTATTGCGTCGTCGACATGCATGCGCTGACGGCGCAGCTCGTCCATGAGGACATGCCGAACCAGACGCGCTCGATCACCGCGGCCTTCCTCGCCGCCGGCATCGACCCGGAAAAGCATATCGTCTTCAACCAGTCCGCCGTGCCCGGCCATGCCGAGCTTGCCTGGATCTTCAACTGCGTCGCCCGTATCGGCTGGATGAACCGCATGACGCAGTTCAAGGACAAGGCCGGCAAGGACCGCGAGCAGGCCTCGCTCGGGCTTTATGCCTATCCAAGCCTGATGGCCGCCGACATTCTGCTCTATCGCGCCACCCATGTTCCAGTCGGTGACGACCAGAAACAGCATCTGGAGCTGACCCGCGACATCGCCATGAAGTTCAATCTGGACTACATGGAGCATATCCGCCGCACGGGTTATGGCATCGATATCACTGTCGGCGACGAGCCGGTGCATGCCTATTTCCCGATGGTCGAGCCGCTGATCGATGGCCCGGCGCCGCGCGTCATGTCGCTGCGCGACGGCACGAAGAAGATGTCGAAATCCGACGCATCGGACCTCTCGCGCATCAATCTGCTCGATGATGAGGAAAACATCTCCAAGAAAATCCGCAAGGCGAAGACAGATCCGGATGGCTTGCCGAGCGAAATCGCCGGTCTCGCCGGCCGTGCGGAAGCCGACAATCTGGTGGGCATTTACGCGGCCCTTGCCGACAAGTCGAAGGCGGAGGTTCTCTCCGAATTCGGCGGCCAGCAGTTCTCCGTCTTCAAGCCGGCGCTGGTCGATCTCGCCGTACATGTGCTCTCGCCAATCACGACGGAAATGCGCCGCCTGATGGCCGATCCCGGCCATATTGACGCCGTTCTGCGCGATGGCGGCGCCCGCGCCCGCGCTCGTGCCGATGTGACCATGAAGCAGGTTCGCGATATTATCGGCTTTCTATATTGATATCGGCATGCAAGCCGCCGCCTGAATCGGGGGCTTGCAAAACGTCGTCTTCGGGTGTCAGAATCGCCGCATGGTTTCAAAACGTCTCTCACGGCTCGAAGGTCATCGCCGCAAGTTCATGGCGGTCATCGACGGCACTCCAGAATGCCAGCGCGCCGTCCATTATGCCGGCCGGCGCGCCAAGAACTCCAATGGCGGCCTCGTTCTGCTCTATGTGATTCCCGAGGGCGACTTCCAGCAATGGCTTGGCGTCGAGGAGATCATGCGGGCGGAAGCACGCGAGGAAGCGGAGGCAGCAACGGCAAAGGCGGCGCAGGCCGTGCGCGAGAATGTCGGGATTGACGCCGAAATTGTCATTCGTGAGGGATCGGCCGCCGAGCAGATCAATGCCTTGATTGAAGAGGATCGGGACATCGCGCTCCTCGTTCTTGCGGCAGGGTCTGCTAAGGAGGGTCCCGGTCCACTGGTTTCGTCGATCGCCGGTCGCGCAACCGCTTTTCCGATCCCGGTGACGGTGCTTCCGGACACGCTGAGCAACGAGGAAATCGACGCTCTGAGTTGATGGGCAGACGCTATTTCTTGAGAAACATTCTCTTGAATAGAATGGCCAAAAGGCCTATCTTCTTTTGAAATATTCTAAAGTCGGGACAGGGTTTCCGCCCGCCGCATGGAGATCAAGATGTTCATTCAGACCGAAGCGACGCCGAACCCCGCGACCCTCAAGTTCCTGCCGGGCAAAGTGGTGATGGAAAACGGCACGGCCGAGTTCCGCAGCGCCGAGGAAGCCGAAGCTTCGCCGCTGGCTGCACGCCTCTTCGAAATCCCGGGCGTCATCGGCGTTTACTTCGGCTACGACTTCATTTCCGTCTCCAAGGAAAATCAGGAGTGGCAGCATCTGAAGCCCGCTATCCTCGGTTCGATCATGGAGCATTTCATGTCCGGCAAGCCGGTCATGGGCTCGGCGTCGGTTCTCTCCGAAGTGCAGGATGCCGGTGGCGAATTCTTCGATGAAGGCGATGAATCGATCGTGCTGACCATCAAGGAGCTGCTGGATACACGCGTTCGCCCGGCCGTTGCCCAGGATGGCGGCGACATCACCTTCCGTGGCTTCCGTGACGGCAAGGTTTATCTCAACATGAAGGGTTCCTGCGCCGGTTGCCCGTCCTCGACGGCGACGCTGAAGCATGGCGTGCAGAACCTGCTGCGCCATTTCGTGCCCGAAGTTCAGGAAGTCGAAGCCGTTTAATATTTAGGCTTTTCGGAAAATTTGACATGATCGTACTGGCGCTCGACACGGCAGGTGTGGATTGCGCTGCCGCTGTGTATGATAGCGGCAGTGATTCTGTGATGGGGGAGGTCACGGAAACGATCGGACGGGGGCATGCCGAGCATCTGATGCACGTTGTCGACGGAGCGCTGGCGAAAGCCGGCGTAGCGCTTTCGGCGATCGAGCATGTCGTCGTGACCGTCGGCCCCGGTTCCTTCACCGGTATCCGCATCGGCGTTGCAGCCGCACGCGGATTTGCACTTTCCCTCAATGTTCCAGCAGTTGGCGTCACGACCCTCGAGGTCATGGCGGCGACCGCGCGAGCACAGAATCCGGGCAAGTCGGTTCTGGCTGCCATCGATGCCAAGCGCGAGGAGATCTATCTCCAGAGCTTCGGTGCCGATGGCAACCCGCTGGACGAGGCTCGGGCCGTGACGATCGACGAAGCGCGGGCAATCGCCGGCGCATTCGACGGGGTCGTCACCGGAACGGCTGTCGCCCGGTTGAGCGACGCGCCGCCTGCGGAGCGGCCAGACGCATTTCCGATTGCCATCGTCGCCCGGCTGGGCGCCGGCAAGCCTGCCGGCGAAAAGCCGAAGCCGCTTTATCTTCGCGGACCCGATGCCAGACCGCAGGCCGGATACGCAGTTGCCAGGCAATAGACATGCTCGAATCCTATCTTACCTTGAAAGCCGAATACGAAATCGTTCCGATGGAACTGAAGGATTGCGCCGAAGTGGCGCTCCTGCATGGCGAACGGTTCCCGCGGGTATGGGACGAGACTGAGTTTCAGGGTCTCCTTTCGCAGGAGACCACCTTCGGCTTCGTCGCCCGTCAGACCAACGCCATCCTGAAAAAGGCGCTTCCCGGCTTCGTGCTGGCGCGGCATGTGGCGGGCGAGGGCGAAATCCTGACGATTGCCGTCAATGCCAAGCTCGGACGCTCCGGTCTCGGCTGGCGCCTCATGCAGGCGGCGCTGCGGGAAGCCCGCAATCGCGGCGGCGAAACCATGTTCCTGGAGGTCGATGGCGGCAATCAGCCGGCGCTAGGCCTCTACCGCAAGCTCGGTTTCGAAACCGTCGCTGAGCGCAAGGCCTATTATGTCGGTGAAAACGGCCAGAAGTCGACGGCGCTTGTCATGCGCCGCGTTCTTCGCTAGAGCATTTTGCAGCCAAGTGGCATCACCTGGCGTCGCACAAATGCGGCAAAACAAATAGTTAGAGCAGCAATTCGACGCTCTAACTGTTGCCACAGTCCAAACAGACCGAAGACAGCGATTGATGGAAGACGCCGTAAAATCCCTGGAGGAGCTTTGCGCCGAGCGCGGAATGCGCATGACGGAGCAGCGCCGGGTCATTGCGCGCATCATTGAGAGCTCCGGCGATCACCCCGATGTCGAGGAACTTTATCGCCGCTCGGTGGAGGTGGATGCCAAGATCTCGATTTCCACGGTCTATCGCACGGTAAAGCTTTTCGAGGATGCCGGCCTTCTTGCCCGCCACGATTTCCGCGATGGTCGTTCCCGCTACGAAACCGTGCCGGAAGAACATCATGATCACCTGATTGATCTGAAGAGCGGCCAGGTGATCGAATTCCACTCGCCGGAGATCGAGGCGCTGCAGGAACGTATAGCCCGCGAACACGGCTTCAAACTCGTCGACCACCGGCTGGAGCTTTACGGCATCCCGCTGAAGAAGGACGAACGTTGACGTGAAGGCTTTCAAGCAGGAGCGAATGATTTGATGACCTGGCTGCGCATCGGCTGTGCCGCCGTGGTCATTGGCGTCGTCAGCGCGGTGATGCTGCCGCTGCAGATCCTCTGCCTGCGCTTTGACTGGAAGCTCCGGCGCTATCTGCCGCGCTGCTGGCATCGCATCGTCTGCTATTGGCTTGGCGTGCGCATCCACGTGGTCGGCAAGATGGAGACGAGCCGGCCTCTCATGCTGGCGTCCAACCATTCGTCCTGGCTCGATATTCTCGTATTGTCGGCGGTTGCTGACGTCTCCTTCATCGCCAAGTCCGAAGTACGGGACTGGCCGATCTTCGGGCTTTTCGCACAATGGCAGAAGAGCGTCTTCGTCGAGCGCGAACAGAAGCGCAAGACCGGCGAGCAGGTGAACGAGATCGCCGAGCGCATGGCGGACGGCGAAATCATGGTGTTGTTCCCTGAAGGAACCACGTCGGACGGCAATCGGCTGCTCGAAGTCAAATCCTCGCTGTTCGGTGCTGCCGCTGCCGCCCTGCCGAAGGCGCCAGATGCCGTCGTGCATGTCCAGCCGGTCGCGGTCGCCTATACCCGCGTCCATGGAACACCGATGGGCCGCTATTATCGCCCGCTGACGGCATGGCCTGGAGATATCGAGCTTGTGCCGCACCTGAAGGGCATCATCCAGTGCGGTGCCATCGATGTCGACGTCTGTTTCGGCGAGGCGGTGGATTATCGCGCCGGCACCAATCGCAAGGAAGTCAGTGCCACCATCGCCAAGCGGATCCGTAAGATGCTTGCCAGCCGCCTGCTCGGGCGCGAGATCGCCTGATTTCCAGGTGATTCCAACTTTTCCATTTTCTCCGAAAGCAAAAGCCACTACATAGCGGCGCATGACCAAGGATAGCCTGACCCTCGACGCCCCGGCGACCGACGCTTTGCAGCTCGGTTCCCGCGACGGCTCCAACAGCCGCAAGGTCTTCATCAAGACCTATGGCTGCCAGATGAACGTCTATGATTCCACGCGGATGAGCGATGCGCTCGCGCGCGACGGCTATGAGCCGACCGAGGACATGGAAGAGGCCGATCTCGTCCTTTTGAACACCTGCCATATCCGCGAGAAGGCGGCCGAAAAGGTCTATTCTGCGCTTGGCCGCCTGCGTGAGATGAAGAAGCGCAAGGCCGCTGATGGCCGCGAAATGATGATCGGCGTCACCGGCTGCGTCGCGCAAGCCGAGGGCGAAGAGATCTTGCGCCGCGCGCCTGCCGTCGATGTCGTCATCGGCCCGCAGACCTATCATCGCCTGCCGGACGCGCTGCGTCGCGCCAAGGAAGGCCAGCGCGTCGTCGATACGGAATATGCGATCGAGGACAAGTTCGAACATCTGCCGATCGCCGAAAAGACAAAGATCCGCGCCCGCGGCGTCACCGCCTTTTTGACGGTGCAGGAAGGCTGCGACAAGTTCTGCACCTTCTGTGTCGTGCCCTATACGCGCGGCTCCGAAGTCTCCCGTCCGGTCTCTCAGATCGTCGAGGAGGCCGAGAAGCTGGTGGATGGCGGCGTTCGCGAGATCACGCTGCTAGGCCAGAACGTCAATGCATGGCACGGCATCGGCCCGAAGGGCGAAGCCTGGAGCCTCGGCGATCTCCTCTATCGCCTGGCGGAAATCCCCGGTCTCGCGCGCCTGCGCTACACGACCAGCCACCCGCGAGACATGGACGACCGCCTCATCGGCGCCCATCGCGACCTGCGAACGCTGATGCCCTATCTGCATCTTCCGGTGCAGGCCGGCTCGGATCGCATCCTGAAGGCAATGAACCGACGGCATACGGCGGCCGAATATCTGACGCTCATCGAGAAGATCCGTCTTGCGCGCCCCGATATCGCTCTCTCCGGCGATTTCATCGTCGGCTTCCCGGGGGAGACAGACCAGGATTTTGAGGATACACTGAAGCTCATCGAGGAGGTGAATTATGCACAGGCCTTCTCGTTCAAATATTCGACGCGGCCGGGCACGCCCGGTGCGGAGCTGAAGGATCAGGTGCCCGAAGAGGTCAAGACCGAGCGGCTGGAGCGATTGCAGGCATTGCTGCTGCGTCAGCAGCATGCGTTCGCGGAGGCTTGCGTCGGCAAAACGGTGGATATCCTTCTGGAAAAGCCGGGCCGGATGCCTGGCCAGTTGATTGGACGCTCCCCTTGGCTGCAATCTGTGAATGTTGATGCAAAAGCATCGCAAATCGGTGACATTATTAACGTACGAATCACCGGAACCAGCACCAACAGCCTTTTCGCTGAATTGCTCTAGGTTCCGGACGGATCAAAGGAGCCGCACCGCTTGAACGGACAGGAATTGGTTTCTTCTTCATCGCGCCAGCCCCGCACCGCGAGCGACGCCAATCACTTCACCCTGACGTTCGAAAACAATCGGTTCGCCAGCGAGCTTTTCGGGCAGTTCGACCAGAATCTGAAGCTTCTAGAGGAGCGCCTCGGCATAGACGCTCGCGCTCGCGGCAATTCCGTCGTCATAACAGGCGATGTGCTGGCCACCAATCAGGCGCGCCGCACGCTCGATTACCTCTATGACAAGCTGCAAAAAGGCGGCAATGTAGAGCGTTCCGATGTGGAAGGGGCAATCCGCATGGCGGTTGCCGCCGACGATCAATTGACGCTGCCGACCATGGAGAGAAAAGCAAAGTTGACGATGGCGCAGATTTCGACGCGCAAGAAGACGATCATTGCGCGGACGCCGACTCAGGATGCCTATATGCGGGCCCTGGAGCGCTCCGAGCTCGTCCTCGGTGTCGGTCCGGCCGGTACGGGTAAAACCTATCTCGCCGTCGCGCATGCTGCCCAGCTCCTGGAGCGCGGTGCGGTCGAAAAGATCATCCTGTCGCGCCCGGCCGTCGAAGCCGGCGAGCGTCTGGGCTTCCTGCCCGGCGACATGAAGGAAAAGGTCGATCCCTATCTGCGCCCGCTCTACGACGCGCTTTACGACATGATGCCCGGCGACAAGGTCGAACGTGCCATCACAGCAGGCGTCATCGAGATCGCGCCGCTCGCCTTCATGCGCGGCCGCACGCTTGCCAATGCCGCCGTCATCCTCGATGAGGCGCAGAACACGACATCCATGCAGATGAAAATGTTCCTGACGCGTCTCGGCGAAAATTCGCGGATGATCGTGACGGGCGACCCAAGCCAGATCGACTTGCCGCGCGGCGTCAAGTCCGGCCTGGTGGAGGCGCTCGAGCTGCTGAACGGCGTCGAGGGCATCACCATCGTCCGCTTCAAGGATACGGACGTCGTCCGTCATCCGTTGGTGGCGCGCATCGTCCGGGCCTATGATTCCACCTATGCCGTAAAGGCAGAGGAAAGCGATCCGCAGATTTGATCTGCGGCACGAAAGCTCATGGCCGAACTCGACATACAGATCAGCGTGGAGGAGGGCGATTGGCCCTCCGAAGAAATATTGCAGTCGCTTGCCGAGCGCGTGCTGGGCGAAGCTGCAAATTATCTTAGGAAACACGAGAAGCAGCCATTTCCAAAAATGGCGCCCGAATTGTCGCTGGTTTTCACCGACGATGCCTCGATCCGCGAGATCAATGCGGAATGGCGCTCTCAGGACAAGGCGACAAACGTTCTTTCCTTTCCAGCTTTTCCGCTTGAACCCGGCGGCAAACCCGGCCCGATGCTGGGCGATATCATCATCGCCAGGGAGACGGTGGAGCGTGAGGCGGTGGAACTCGAAAAGAGTTTTGACGACCATCTCACGCATTTGATGGTGCATGGTTTCTTGCATCTCTTCGGCTACGACCATATGAATAATAGCGAAGCCGAAAGAATGGAGGGGCTGGAGACTCGCATTTTGGCTAGTCTTGGCCTATCTGATCCCTATGCGGGACAAGACCCCATTTGATCTGAACCCTGTCTGACCAGGAACAATGAGCGACTTTACGACAAGATCGGCCCCCGAGGCCAAAGACGGAGCCGATGCAGCCTCCTCCGACGAGGTAGGCAGTAGTAGCAACGGCAAGCGATCCCACTCTTCCTTCTGGGCACGTGCCGCGCGCATTCTGCGCCCGGCACAGGATTCCGCCCGGTTGCGCGAGGACCTTGCCGACGCGCTGATGACCAACGCGGCCGGTGACGACGCCTTCTCCGCGGATGAGCGGGCGATGCTGCACAATATCCTGCGCTTCCGCGAGGTGCGCGTCGAGGATGTCATGGTGCCGCGTGCCGACATCGAGGCCGTGGATCAGAACATCACCATCGGCGAGCTGATGATCCTCTTCGAGGAAAGCGGCCGCTCACGCATGCCCGTCTATGCCGATACGCTGGATGATCCGCGTGGCATGGTGCATATCCGCGACCTGCTGTCCTATGTTGCCAAGCAGGCTCGCAACAAGCGCCGCAGCGGCAGCGCTAAGACGGCGGCCGCCGCAACGGCAGCACCTGCGGCCGAAAAGCCGGTGCGGTCCGCCAAGCCGAATTTCGATCTTTCGCGCGTCGATCTGCAGAAGACGCTGGCTGAGGCCGGCATCATCCGCAAGATCCTCTTCGTGCCGCCCTCGATGCTCGCCTCCGACCTGCTGCGCCGCATGCAGGTCAACCGCACGCAGATGGCCCTCGTCATCGACGAATATGGCGGCACGGATGGTCTGGCCTCGCATGAGGACATCGTCGAAATGGTCGTGGGCGATATCGACGACGAGCATGATGATGAAGAAGTCATGTTCAAGCGCGTTTCCGAGGACGTCTTCGTTGCCGACGCCCGTGTCGAGCTGGAGGAGATCGCCGCCGCGATCGGTCCGGATTTCGATATCGCCGAGCAGGTGGACGAGGTGGATACGCTTGGTGGCTTGATCTTCTCCGCGCTCGGACGCATTCCCGTGCGCGGTGAGGTGGTGCAGGCGCTTCCGGGCTTCGAGTTTCATATTCTCGATGCCGATCCGCGCCGCATCAAGCGGGTGCGCATCACACGCAAGCGTCATGCTGTCCGGCGTCGTCCAGCAAAGCTCGAGGGCGAAGCGGGAACATCTGAACGCGGCTTGCTGGCACACGACGCGATCGCTGAGGAAATGCCAACCGAACGCAATGCCGCCAGCCAATAAATGGCGCTTCAGCGGGACAAATCGCTGCTTTTTTGAAAGACTGCCGCCAGTTGATTCGCGATTGGACGGAGCTGGCGCATGGAATGGCTTTCGGGCAAGGTGATCCTCGTCTGGGGTTTCAAACGTGCGTTGCTTGCAATCCTTGCCGGAGCCATCGGGGTGCTGGCGCTGCCGCCCTTCGGCTTCTTCGCGGCGATGTTCATTTCTTTCACGCTCCTGGTCTGGCTGCTGGATGGCGTTGCCGCTGGGCCGGATAGTGGCCTGTTCGGGCGTCTGTGGCCGGCTTTCTTCACCGGTTGGCTGTTCGGCTTCGGTTATTTTGTTGCCGGCCTCTGGTGGCTCGGCCACGCGCTGCTGATCGATGCCGACGAGTTCGCCTGGGCCTTGCCGCTCGCGATCCTCGGTCTTCCCGCCTTCCTGGCGGTCTTCTACGGTGCCGCGACCATGCTTGCCCGTGTCCTGTGGTCCGATGGCATGGGACGCATCGCCGCGCTTGCCTTCAGCTTCGGCATTCTCGAATGGTTGCGCAGTTTCCTTTTCAGCGGCTTTCCCTGGAATGCCGTCGGCTATGGCGCCATGCCCATTCCGCTGATGATGCAGTCGGCGCATTTGATCGGGGTGCTCGGGGTCACCGTGCTTGCCGTCTTCGTCTTCGCGGCACCGGCATTGCTTGGTACGCGCCAGGGCCGGGTGCCGGGGCTCGGGCTTGCCGTTCTCATCGTTTCAGCCCATTTCGGCTATGGCTATTATGCACTGAGCCAGCCGGAGGCGCCGTTGGCAGGTGTGAAGACGGCGCCTGTCGTGCGCATCGTCCAGCCTTCCATCGACCAGGAAGCCAAGATGGACACCGCCGGCGATCGCGCCGCCATCTTCGACAGGCACCTGGCGCTTTCCGTGCAGCCGCCTGCCAATGGCGGCAAGCGGCCTGACATCATCGTCTGGCCAGAAACGGCCGTGCCCTTCATCCTCACCGACAATCGCGATGCGCTCGCCCGCATCGCCGATCAGCTCGACGACGACCAGATCCTGATTACCGGTGCCGTCCGCATCGAAGATATGGGACCCGGCGTCGATCCGCGCTATTACAACTCCATTTACGTCATCGATGGGCGAGGTCAGATCATCGGGGCCTCCGACAAGACCCATCTGGTTCCTTTCGGAGAATACGTCCCCTTCGAACATATCCTCGGCTATCTCGGCATCGAAAATGTCATCGAACTGCCGGGAGGGTTTTCAGCGGCCGCCAAACGGGAATTGCTGAGCATGCCGGATGGCCTGAAATTCTATCCGCTGATCTGTTACGAGATCATTTTTCCGAACGAGATGACCCCGGAAATCAGGCAGGCCAACGCCATCCTCAACGTTACGAACGACGGCTGGTTTGGCGATACGCCAGGGCCATACCAGCATTTCCTGCAGGCAAGAGTGAGAGCGGTGGAGCAGGGATTACCGCTGATTCGGAGCGCCAATACTGGTATTTCAGCATTTGTCGATGCACGCGGACGTCTGCTTTCTGGTATCGATTATAACCAGCAAGGCTTTATTGATGCTACTCTGGGTGGCGCAACCGTTTCGCGCATCGACGATAAGGCCAGAAAAACATACTTTTGGTTGATCATCGCTGCAGCCGGTCTGATCGCTGCGATTTCGCGCATGGGTTTTATTTTTAGGGTGAATTGACCAAAAAACCCTAAAATTGCATAGTGCTAGACATCCGCCTTTTGAACGTAGACTGGAGGCCTTGGGGGCATCGGCTGCAACGTAGCGTTATAGGGGTGGAGAAGGGTACCGGGTGGCAGGTCCTGAATTCAACCTATGTTAGGGTAAAATGATGATAGAGAATAAAAAGAAGCCGAACCCCATCGACATTCATGTCGGTAGCCGCATACGCCTCCGCCGCACGATGCTTGGCATGAGCCAGGAGAAGCTCGGCGAAAGCCTCGGAATTACGTTTCAGCAGATTCAGAAATACGAAAAAGGCACCAATCGTGTCGGCGCCAGCCGCCTCCAGAACATCTCCAGCATCCTCAATGTCCCGGTCTCCTTCTTTTTCGAGGATGCGCCGGGTGACCACGCAGCCGGTGCCGGCGGCATGGCCGAAGCATCCAGCTCCAACTACGTCGTCGACTTTCTGTCCTCTTCCGAAGGATTGCAGCTTAACCGCGCCTTCGTGAAGATTTCCGATGGCAAGGTCCGACGCAAGGTTGTCGAGTTGGTCAAGGCACTCGCGGCCGAGGCCGACGCCGAGTAAGCAGTACTTCGAAAGCAAGCAAAGATCGAGAAAGTCGGGAGGCGGCCGTTTTGGCCGCCTTTTCCCTATTTAAGGCAAAAATTTATCACTTTGGCGGGGATATAAAGATATATTTATGTCCTTGTGCGACTTGTTTTTCGCGCCGGAGACGAATATCAAAAGCAGAGATTTGTTCTTTGAGGGGAATCCCGTATGCGCGCGAATTATCTGTTTACGAGTGAGTCTGTTGCCGAAGGTCACCCGGATAAAGTTTGTGACCGCATTTCCGATGAAATCGTTGATCTGGTTTATCGCGAGGCCACAAAGACCGGCGTGAACCCTTGGAGCGTGCGCATTGCATGTGAGACCCTTGCCACCACCAACCGCGTGGTCATCGCCGGTGAGGTTCGTCTCCCGCCGAGCCTGATGAAGAAGGACAAGGACGGCAACGATGTCATCAATCCTTCGAAGTTCAAGGCCGCCGCCCGCCGCGCCATCAAGGATATCGGCTACGAGCAGGACGGCTTCCACTGGAAGAAGGCCCGCATCGATGTGCTTCTGCACTCGCAGTCCGCCGATATCGCCCAGGGCGTCGACAATGCCGCCGACCAGCAGGGTGACGAAGGTGCCGGCGACCAGGGCATCATGTTCGGCTACGCCTGCAAGGAAACGCCTGACCTCATGCCGGCGCCGATCTACTATTCCCACAAGATCCTGCAGCTGCTCGCAACCGCCCGCAAGAAGGGCGATGGCGAAGTCGCCAAGCTCGGGCCTGACGCCAAGAGCCAGGTGACGGTTCGCTATGTCGACGGCAAGCCCTCCGAAGTGGCCTCGATCGTGCTGTCGACCCAGCATCTCGACGACAGCTGGGATTCGAAGAAGGTACGCGCCGTCGTCGAGCCCTATATCCGCGAAGCGCTCGGCGACCTGAAGATTGCCTCCGACTGCAAGTGGTACATCAACCCTACCGGCAAGTTCGTTATCGGCGGTCCGGACGGCGATGCCGGCCTCACCGGCCGCAAGATCATCGTCGATACCTACGGCGGCGCAGCCCCGCATGGCGGCGGTGCCTTCTCGGGCAAGGACACGACCAAGGTCGACCGTTCCGCTGCCTATGCTGCGCGCTACCTTGCAAAGAACGTCGTTGCCGCCGGTCTTTCCGATCGCTGCACGATCCAGCTCTCTTACGCGATCGGCGTTGCCCAGCCGCTGTCGATCTATGTCGACCTGCACGGTACGGGCAAGGACGTCACCGAGGATCAGGTCGAAGCGGCCATCCGCAAGAACATGGACCTTTCGCCCACCGGCATTCGCCGTCACCTCGACCTCAACAAGCCGATCTACGCCAAGACCTCGGCTTACGGTCACTTCGGCCGCAAGGCCGGTCGCGACGGCTCCTTCTCCTGGGAGCGTACGGACCTGGTGAAGGCTCTCAAGGAAGCCGTAAAGCTCCGGGAAGCCGCATGATCGATACCGAGCGCCGGTCGCGGGCGACGGAAGCATTCTTCGGCCGCCGCAAGGGTAAAGCCTTGCGCGGCCAGCAGGCCGAAAAGCTGGAAGCATTGCTGCCGCAGTTCATCCTCGATCTTTCCGCCCCGGCGCCGCAGCCGCTGAACGATCTCTTCCCGGTGCCGACCGAGCGTCTGCGCCTGGAGATCGGTTTCGGCGGTGGGGAGCATCTGATCCACCGGGCGCTGGAGCAGCCGAAGACCGGCTTTATCGGAGTAGAACCTTTCGTCAATTCGATGCAGAAGCTGCTTGCGAGCGTCGACGACGCCGGCGCGCGCAACATCCGTGTCTATAATGACGATGCGACGCAGGTGCTGGATTGGCTGCCTGACGCCTGCCTGGACCAGATCGACCTGCTCTATCCCGATCCCTGGCCGAAGAAGAAGCATTGGAAACGCCGCTTCGTTTCGCAGGTGAACCTTTCCCGCTTCCATCGTGTCCTGAAGCCCGGGGCGCTCTTCTGCTTCGCATCCGACATCGACACCTATGTCAATTGGACGCTGCAGCATTGCCAGGCGCATGGTGGCTTCGAATGGACCGCGCAGAATGCCGCCGACTGGCTGACGCCCTATGAGGGGTGGCCGAGCACGCGTTACGAGGCCAAGGCCAGGCGCGAAGGGCGCTCGTCGGCCTATCTGACCTTCAAGAGGGTCTGATCGCTCCAATTACGGGCGAGAATCTCAAATTGAAATATTCGCATCATCCCGTGAGGAGCGCCGCTCGAGGCGGTCTGGATCATGCGCATGCGCGGCTATGCGCCGGCGCCTCGATAAGGTCCTTGCGGACGGTGTTTCACCGCCGGACGAGGCTCACGGTCAGTGCAGGCTGACCGTCTTCAATTCGTCTTCTGCAGCACGATAGAAGGTGCTGGATCGATTATCGGTCAGCAGAATAGGGGTGCCGTCAGCGCCGAAAAGCGCCCAGAGATCGACGTCCGGATCGATATCCGGCGCTTCCGGGAAGCAACGGGATACTTCGGACCAATCCATTTTTCTGATATAGGCGACCTCGCCGGTGCCGATATTGGCAAGTTCGGATGGGGTCAGGCGGGCGTTAGCTTCTTTCAACAACATGCTCGTACCTCCAGTATGAGGGACCAACGGCTCCAGAGCATGATGACCAAAAGTGTGAGCGGCTTTCGGGTGACGTCGTGCTCTAGTTCTTTGATTCTAGAGCCGATTCGGACTTCAGGTTGATTCGGCCTGAAATCATCCGGCTCTAGGCCGTTGTTCTACTGTGAGACCGAAATGTTAATTTTCTTTACCACGCGGTCCGGTTCCGGCCGAATGAGATCGACGGAGAGCAGACCGTTCTTCAGCGTGGCGCCGAGCACCTGCATGCCGTCGGCAAGGACAAAAACACGCTGGAACTGCCGGGCCGCGATGCCCCGGTAGAGATAGTCTCGCTCGCCCTGTTCCATTTGGCGTCCGCGGATCAGCAGCTGGTTCTCTTCCGTAGTGACGTCAAGCTCGTCTTCGGAAAAGCCGGCGACCGCCAGCGTGATGCGCAGGCGTTCCGGCTCGCCCGACAGGCGATCCGCGCGCATCCGCTCGATATTGTAGGGAGGGTAACCGTCGCTGACCTTGGAAATTCGCTCAAGCGTCTTTTCCATAGTGTCGAAGCCCAGAAGCAGCGGGCTGGCAAAGGGAGTCGTCCGGCTCATCGTCTCAAAGTCCTTGGGTGTCAAGCGACCGTTCCGGACCTGATCTTCAGCACCCGGTTGTCCCTAATATGGGAGTACGCGCCTGCGAGTGCAAGCCATGAGGTCTTCGCATTTGCGAGATCGAAATCCGTGGTGAAAAATGGTTTTGTCACATGGCGAGCGAGCGCTTGACAAAGCCGGACCGGACCCGCGACAAAGCCTGTCGATCTGTACCGGAGGAAAGTTGAAGACATGACCGAACCTAGAAAAATCATCATCGATACCGACCCCGGTCAGGACGACGCCGCGGCGATCTTTCTTGCCTTCGGCAGCCGTCAGGAGATCGACGTGCTTGGCATCACGACCGTCGCCGGCAACGTGCCGCTGCGGTTGACGAGCCGGAATGCCCGCATCGTCTGCGAGCTCTGCGATCGTCGCGACGTCAAGGTGTTTGCCGGCGCTGATGCACCGCTCAAGCGCAAGCTGGTCACTGCCGAACATGTACACGGCAAGACCGGCCTCGACGGTCCGGAACTCTCCGAGCCGACGATGGAACTGCAGCCAGGCCACGCCGTCGATTTCATCATTGATACGCTGCGCAAGGAGCCGGAAGGCGCTGTGACCCTCTGCACGCTCGGCCCGCTGACCAATATCGCAATGGCGTTCCAGAAGGCGCCTGACATCGTCGGTCGCGTGCGCGAACTCGTAATGATGGGCGGCGGCTTTTTCGAGGGCGGCAACATCACGCCGGCGGCCGAGTTCAACATCTATGTCGATCCGGAGGCGGCGGACGTGGTGTTCCGTTCCGGCGTGCCCATCGTCATGATGCCGCTCGACGTCACCCATAAGCTGCTGACGCGCAAGGATCGCGTCGAGCGCATTGCTGCCGTCGGCACGCCGCCAGCCAAGGCCATGGTCGAAATGCTGCAGTTCTTCGAGCGTTTTGATATCGAGAAATACGGTTCGGACGGCGGTCCGCTGCACGATCCCACAGTCATCGCCTACCTTCTGAAGCCCGAGCTCTTCAAGGGCCGCGAATGCAACGTGGAAATCGAAGTGACGTCGGAACTGACCGTCGGCATGACCGTCGTCGACTGGTGGCACGTCACCGACCGCAAGCGCAACGCCAAGGTCATGCGCGATGTCGATGCCGACGGCTTCTTCGCGCTGTTGACGGAGCGCTTCGCCCGCATCTGACTAACTTATCAAAAAGGCCGCCGGAGCGATCCGGCGGCCTTTTGTACCTTTTACCTGTCCAGGCTCGGCTCAGAATTCTTCCCAGTCGTCCTGGGCGAGTGCGTTGGCGCCCTGCGTCTGTGGAATTGCCTTGCGTGCCGGTGATGCAGCGGTAGGAGCTGCCCGCCGCGGCGCGGCCGGAGCCCGCATTTGTTGAGCGGTCGCCCGCAACGCGCTGGCATTCTCCTGGATGGCACGTGCAGTGCGGAAGCGCGCAACGAGTGTCCGAAGTGACTGGGCTTCTTCGGCAAGGGCAACGCTCGAGGCTGTGGTTTCCTCGACCATCGCGGCATTCTGCTGGGTTACCTGATCCATCTGGTTCATGGCAGAATTGATTTCCTTCAGGCCGATAGCCTGCTCGCTCGCGGAAGCGGAGATCTGACGGATCAAGCCGTTGATCTCCATGACCTGCTGGGCGATCTTGTGCAGGGCATCGCCCGTGCGGCCGACCAGATCGACGCCTTCCTTGACCTGTCCGGCCGAGGCGTTGATCAAAGTCTTGATCTCCTTTGCGGCATTTGCCGAGCGCTGAGCCAGTTCGCGCACTTCCTGCGCGACAACGGCAAAGCCTTTGCCAGCGTCGCCCGCCCGCGCCGCTTCGACGCCGGCGTTGAGCGCCAGGAGATTGGTCTGGAAAGCAATCTCGTCGATGACGCCGATGATGCGCGACACTTCCTGCGACGATTGCTCGATGCCGTGCATGGAGGAAATGGCCTTCTGCACGATCTCGCCGGAATGCTCGGCATCCTGAGACGCCGCGTTTACGCTGCTTGCCGCCGTGCGTGCGTTTTCGGCGCTGGAATTGACCTGCGCGGTCAGCTCGTTGAGGGCTGCCGCCGTCTCTTCGAGGCTGGCCGCCTGCTGTTCGGTGCGGCGGGCGAGATCCGAGGCACTGTTGCTGATTTCGCCGGTGCCGCTGCCGATATTGCCGACGCTGACATTGACGGTATGAACCGTCTCCTCAAGGCTCGCCAGCGCAGCATTGAAGTCCTGCTTGAGCTGGGCATATTCGCCGGGGAAATCGTCCGTGATCCGCTGTGTGAGGTTGCCCTTGGAGAGCTCGGCGAGGCTATTGCCGAGAATGCTGACGATATGGCGCTGGAGGGTGACGCTCTCGTTGCGTTCGCTCTCCGACCGGCGGCGTTCGCCCTCGGCAGCCAGACGCTGATCGTTGGCTTCGCCTTCGAGGCGCTTGGTGTCGGCAAGCGCAAAGCGGAACCCTTCCAGTGCCTTGGCGACCGAGCCAACTTCGTCTGCACCTGCCTGGCCGGCGACCGGTTCGGCATAATTGCCGGTGCTGAGGCGATTGACGCTTGCGACGAGGCCGGCGAGCGGCTTCTGCACGAAACCGCGCACAGCGACGTAGAGGGCGAGCATGACGGCGGCAAGCACGAGAATGCCGGCAACGATCATCATATAGGTCTGATCGCGTACCGGTGATGCAATGGCGCTATGCGGCACGTCGATGAGAACGACCCAGGTGGCATTGAGGCCGGGAACGGCGAAAGGATAGACGACGCGGTCGAATGCTTCGCCGCCATTTTCAGAAAGGTTCTTGAGGACGCTTGAAGAAGAGGTGGTCAGCGCCGCCTTGATGACGTCAGCGCCAGAACCGTTATAGTCCTTCATCAGCAGGTCGACGCTCGGTGCCACCAGCCACTTGTTGTCCTGGGAAACCAGCAGCACGCGGCCGGTGCCGAAAGGCTGCATCTTCTGCAGCTTCGTCGAAAGCGAGCCGAGAGAAATGTCGACCCCTGCGACACCGATCAGCTTGCCGCCCGACATGACGGGATAGGCGATCGAGCTCATGGTCGTCGGAACGTCGGTTCCCTGCGCGAGATAGGGCGGCGTGATCGCGCCCTTTCCGCTGTCGGCGGCAAGCTTCCACCAGGCGGCGCTGTAATCATTGTCGAAAGTCGAGAACTGGATGCCGCCATCCTTGGTCTTCGACCAATAGGGCGTGAAGGCGCCCTTGTCGTTGACGGCCTGATCCTTGTTGTTGGCAAGTTCGGTCGTCTTGCCATCCAGCGCGCCGAGCTGCTCACAGAACCAGCTGCCGAAGGCAAAGGCATTCTGCTCGACATTGGCCTTGAGGATATTGATCATGCCCTTGCGGTCGAAGGTATGACCCTCGTGGCCGCGGCCGATGATGGCGGCCATGGAGCGGGCGGCGCTCGCCAGTTCGCCGACATTTGCGGCGATCTCGTTGGAAATGGACTTGGCCTCGGTGTTCGCCTGATCCATTGTCAGCGTCTCGACGCGATCGCGGGTCTGGGAAATCAGCAGAAAATTGGAAACCAGCAGAACGAGTGCGATCGCCAGCCCGGTGACCAAGATGAGCTTGGCCGCAAGCGACTTCATGCGAAAGATGAACATCATTTCCTCGAAAAAGCGATGCGTCGGATACACATTATCCGAATGCAAGGTCGGCGCAGGATGGCCCTGTCATGGAGCCGCCGTTAAGATTCCTGCCGCAACCGGAAGGCTATGCGCGCCAGGCCAGAGGAGAATGATATGGAAGCGCAAAAATTTAATTAATTGCGCTTCCCGATGCGTGGGGAATTTTAGCTTTAAAGCTTTTCGGCCACTTCGCTTGCAACCGGAATGGACGGCTGTGCTCCAGGCTTCAAGCAGGCGAGCGAACCGGCGACGGCAGCCCGACGCAGGCTGGCATGGAAATCCAGGCCTTGATCGAGGCTGGCTGCAAAATAACCGCAGAAGGTATCGCCGGCGCCGACGGTGTCGACCGGCTCGATCACGAGACCCTTGGCGCGCGCGAGCTCGCCGTCGCGAATGGCGATGACACCATCGCCGCCAAGCGTGACGATCAGCGTCTGGCCGGTTTCACCATGTAGGCGAACCAGGGCTGCCTCGCGCTCGGAAGCCGACATGTTGTCCTGGCCGGCAAGCCTCTCGAATTCCGTCTCGTTGGCGATGACGATATCGGCAAGGCGGCCGAGGCGGGCAGCTTCCGGGATCAGCGGCGCCAGATTGAGCACGGTGCGCACGCCCTTTGCTTTCGCGGCGTTCAGCGCCATCTCGACGGCCGCGACCGGAATTTCGAGCTGAAGCATTAGCGTATCGCCGGCATTCAGAGCAGCAATGGCGGCCGCTGCGTGTTCGGCGGTGTTCGTACCATTGGCGCCCGGCACAACGGCGATCATGTTCTCACCGTCACCCCCCACGAGGATGAGAGCCGTGCCCGTCGCTTCGGATACATGCCGGACGGTGGAAAGATCGGTCCCTGCCGTATCGAGCAAGGCAAGCGCAGGTTCCGCGAAGGCATCATTGCCGACCGCCCCGCTGAGGCGGACCGTTGCGCCGGCGCGGCGCGCGGCCAGCGCCTGGTTGGCGCCCTTGCCGCCGGCGGCCGTGGAAAAGCCGTTGCCGGCAACCGTTTCGCCCGGCTTCGGCAAACGATCCGTGGTGGCGATGAGGTCCATATTGATGGAGCCGAAAATAGTGATCATGCGATGTCCTGCCCTGGGTGTTGCGCCTGCATGATCCTGCCCAGAAGGCTGCCTTTGTCTTTTCGGATCATGCATCGAGTGGGCGCGACACTGCCGAAGCGATCAGTCTTCGTCAACTACCCTGAGCTTGAGTTGGCTTGTGCGGTTGTCGACAGGCTTGGGCCGTTCTTCCGCGCGCGGCTTGGCAGGCTCTTTTGCCGCCTCGAATTCCAGCGCCTCTATCCGCTCGCCGCGCCTCGCCAGCTTGTCAGCAGAGGTAACGATCATATCGACATCCTTCTGCGCCATGGCGAAATGCCCCTGCAGCTTGCGCACGCGTTCATCGAGGCGCGAGAGGTCATCCATCAGATGCGCCACTTCGCTCTGGATCACATGGGCCTGCTCGCGCATGCGTTGATCCTTCAGGACAGCTTGGATGACCTGGATCGACAACATCAGCAGCGAGGGTGAGACGATGACGATGCGCGCGCGCTGGGCCTTCTGCACGATCGCCTCGAAATTCTCGTGTATCTCGGCAAAGATCGACTCGGACGGCACGAAGAGAAAGGCCGTATCCTGCGTCTCACCGGGGATCAGATATTTTTCCGAGATATCGCGAATATGCAGCTCCAAATCCCGGCGGAACTGCTGTGCGGCGATCTTGCCATGTTCGGGGTTGGCAGCAGCGCGAATGGCACTCCAGGCTTCCAGCGGAAATTTCGCGTCGATCACAAGCGGTGGCGAACCGTTCGGCATGCGAACGGTACAGTCAGGCCGTGAGCCGTTCGATAGCGTCGCCTGGAATGCATAGGCGCCCATCGGCAGCCCATCGGCGATGATGGTTTCCATGCGTGCCTGGCCGAAGGCGCCGCGTGTCTGCTTGTTGGAAAGGATGGCCTGCAAGCCGACCACATCCTTCGCCAGCGTCTGGATATTGGTCTGGGCGGCATCGATGACGGCGAGCCGTTCCTGCAGGCGGCGCAGGTTTTCATGGGTCGAGCGCGTCTGCTCGCCGATCGTCGCCGTCACCCGCTGCGACATGCCGTCGAGGCGCTGGCCGATGGCTTGATTGAGCTCGGCCTGTCTGGAGCCGAAGACTTCGGCCATGGTGGCGAGCCGTCCCTGCATCTCCGCCTGCGACCGTAGCAGCGCCGCCATCGTATGCTCGGCGTCGAGCGCGTCGTCTTCCGCGCGTGCCTTGCCGCGGACGAAAAGGACGATGACTGCGATCGCAAGCAGGATGACGAGGCCGGTCAGAACTTGGACGGTGGAAATGGCTTGGCCGAAGATGATGAAAGACATGAAACCTGGCGCGCTGATGAAGTTCTTATGGGCACCATAACAAAACCATCGCGAATATCCAGATCAAAACGTGAACATAATTTCTGGATCATTTGCGCTGATCCAGATGGCCGTCGTTGAAAAAACACTGTCTCACCGCCATCTTGGCGATTCCATCGCACAACAAGATGCGTTATGGGAAACGTCATGACGATCAAGCCACTCATCATTTTGCCCGATCCGCTGCTCCGCCAGGCTTCCAAGCCCATTGAGCAGATCGATACCGAAATTCAGCGCCTCGCCGACGACATGCTGGAAACCATGTATGACGCGCCGGGCATTGGCCTTGCTGCGATCCAGATCGGCGTTCCCCGCCGCATGCTCGTCATCGACGTCGCGCGCGAGGGCGAAGAGAAAACGCCACTGGTCTTCATCAATCCGGAGATCGTCGCGTCTTCGGATGAACGTTCGGTCTATGAGGAAGGCTGCCTCTCCATTCCGGATTATTATGCAGAGGTGGAGCGCCCGGCGCGCGTCACCGTCAAGCATCTGGACCGCAATGGCAAGGAGCAGCTCACCGAGGCCGACGGCCTGCTTGCGACCTGCGTGCAGCACGAGATCGACCATCTGAACGGCGTGCTCTTCATCGACTATATCTCGCGCTTGAAGCGGGAGATGGTGATCAAGAAATTCACCAAAGCTGCGAAGTCCAAGGCTCTCTGATCCCAGACATTGAAAGATCGGCTTCAAGCTCCTATGATATCATTGATATCATAGGAGGCGCGAATGAGTGATCTGTTGCTGCGCGGCATCGACGACAGCTTGAAGAAGCAGTTGCAGGCCAATGCCAGCAGGCATGGCCGCAGCCTCTCGGATGAGGCGATCGAACTACTGCGTCAATCGCTTGGACGCCAGCAGGGTGGGAGCAACTCGGCGGGGGAGGGGTTGAGAGCAATTCTTGGCGCAGAAAAGCTCAGCGAAGAGGAAATCGAGGCAATCAATGCTTTTCGGAATGCGCCGGATCGCGATCCGCCCCATTTCGAATAGTGCTCTGGCCTGCGCATGATCGTTCTGGACACAAATGTCGTATCGGAGTTGCAAGGGCGGCTGCATAGCGAGCGCATATTATCCTGGCTGGATAGCTTCGCCGTCGAGGCCGTTTTTCTGACCACCATCACCATCGGCGAGATTAGGTTTGGACTGGAACTCCTGGCTGACGGGAAGCGCAAGGCGGCACTGGTCGCGGAACTGGATGCGATAGAGGCAGAGTTTTCGGGCCGCGTTCTGGGATTTTCGAGCAACGCAGCCCATCAATACGGAATAATCTCCGCTCAGCGCCACAAGATTGGGCGAAGGATGGAAACGAAGGATGCCATGATCGCCGCCATCTGCCTTGCGAGCGGTGCGACATTGGCGACGCGCAATACAAAAGACTTCGAGGGGCTTGATCTCAAGCTCGTAAACCCGTTTGAAGGCGGCTAGCATTGGACTCGATGGCGTGTACCGCCGCCGCTGGGTCATTCGAAAACCGATATCTTAGCCGGATGGATCGCATGTCGCTTAATATCATCTTTATGGGAACGCCCGAATTCTCCGTGCCGACATTGCGGTCCCTAATCGATGCCGGCCACAAGATTCGTGCCGTTTATACGCAGCCACCGCGTCCCGGCGGCCGGCGCGGGCTCGACCTGCAGAAATCGCCGGTGCATCAGGCGGCTGAGCTATTGGGACTGCCGGTCTTCACGCCCGTCAACTTCAAGGATCCCGACGAACGCCAGCGCTTCCGCGATCTGGATGCCGATGTTGCCGTCGTCGTCGCTTACGGCCTGTTGCTGCCGGAAGCGATTCTGTCAGGCACGCGTCTCGGCTGCTACAACGGTCATGCTTCGCTGCTGCCGCGCTGGCGCGGCGCCGCTCCCATCCAGCGAGCGATCATGGCCGGCGACAAAAAAACCGGCATGATGGTGATGAAGATGGACAAGGGGCTGGATACCGGTCCGGTCGCGCTGACACGCGAAGTCGAGATCGGCGACACCATGACTGCGGGCGAACTGCATGACAGGCTTATGCTCGTCGGCGCAAAGGCCATGGTCGAAGCGATGAACAAGCTGGAGCATGATGAACTATCGCTGACCGCTCAGCCGCCCGAAGGCGTTCTTTATGCCGCAAAGATCGACAAGGGTGAAACCCGTATCGATTTCGGCAGGCCGGCAGCCGATGTCCATAATCATATCCGTGGCCTGTCGCCCTTTCCCGGCGCCTGGTTCGAGGCCGAAATCGCCGGCAGGCCAGAGCGTATCAAGGTGTTAGGCGCTGAATTGGCCGAGGGCAACGGAGCCTCGGGTCACGTTCTGACGGATGATCTTGTCATTGCCTGCGCTTCCGGCGCGGTCAGACTGACCAAACTGCAAAAGGCCGGTGGCAAACCGCTGGCGGCCGCCGATTTCCTGCGCGGCACGCCGATCGCGCCGGGCACCGTGCTCGCCTCGGAGCAAGCCTGATGCCGCGTTACAAGATGACCGTCGAATATGACGGCATTCCCTATGTCGGCTGGCAGCGTCAGGAAAACGGCCCCTCCGTGCAGGGCGCAATCGAAGGCGCCATCCTGTCCTTGACCGGCGAGACCGTTTCGATCCGCGGCGCGGGACGCACCGATTCCGGCGTGCATGCCATGGGGCAGGTCATGCATGCAGATCTCTCGAAGGAATGGAAGGTCTATACGCTGCGCAATGCGCTCAATGCCCATCTGAGGCTTGCCGGGAACCGTATTGCTATTCTCGATATCGTCGAGGTCGACCAAAGCTTCGATGCGCGCTTTTCAGCCATCCGTCGCCACTATCTCTATCGCATTATCGCCCGTCGTGCGCCGCTTGCATTGGAAGCCGGACGTGCCTGGTGGGTGCCGAAGGATATGGATCACGAGGTCATGCATGCCGCGGCCCAGACCCTTGTGGGGCGGCATGATTTCACCACCTTTCGCTCGGCGCATTGCCAGGCAAACAGCCCGGTGCGCACGCTCGACCGGCTGGATGTGACCCGCAGCGGCGAGCTCATCGAGATCCGCGCCACGGCGCAAAGCTTCTTGCACAATCAGATCCGTTCCTTTGCCGGTACCCTGAAGCTTGCGGGCGAGGGCAAGTGGACGCCCGACGATGTGCGCGCGGCGCTCGAGGCAAAGGATCGCAAGGCCTGCGGTCCTGTCGCCCCGCCGGATGGGCTCTATTTCATGCAGGTGGATTATCGTGACGGCGCCGGTTCGGTCGGCAGCGAAGGGGAGGATATCGATGTCGGTGACGATCTATCATAACCCAGCCTGCGGCACGTCGCGCAATACGCTGGCGATGATCCGCCAATCCGGCGAGGAACCCGTTGTCATCGAGTACCTGAAGAACCCGCCCAGCCGGGAACAGCTGGCGGGACTCATATCCGCCATGGGCTGAGGGCTCGCGATATTCTCAGGCAGAAGGGAACGTCCTATGACGAACTCGGCCTTGGCAATCCCGATCTTACCGAGGAGCAACTGCTTGACCGGATGATTGAGCACCCGATCCTGATCAACCGCCCGATCGTCGTTACAGACAAAGGTGCACGCCTCTGCCGTCCGTCGGAACTCGTGCTCGATATTCTGCCGAACCCGGACGTTGGCCCGTTCACCAAGGAAGACGGTGAAATCGTCGTTCGTTAGACGCAGGCCTTAGACCGGCGGATAGACGCCGAGGAAGCGTTGCAGGAAATCCGTCAGCAGCATGGTCGGGATCAGCAGCACCAGCGTCAGCGTGCCGATAAAGAGCGGATGCGTGCCGCAGATCATCCTCAGAATGCGCGCCAGCGAAAAGATTATCGCCATGGTGAGAACCAACGATAGGAGCGCTGCCAACCCTTTTGAGGCCGGGACAAAGACAATCATCGCAACGAGAAGTGCGTTCAAATAATTTGCCGGCACGAACAGCCAATTTACGGTAACGACGATCGGCGTAAACTTATCGTCGAAGCGGAAGACCAGAAGCAGCACGCCTGCGAGAATGGGCGGGATCAGCCAATTCGCCGCTTCGACCAGCGCCAGCCTCAGGAAAAAGGCGAGGCCGGTCGCTGTTTCCGGCGGCATGGCACGCAGATAGGCCTGCTGCCACCACAGCCAGGAAATGCCGATCGAGGGAAGGCTCCAGAAAATCGCCCAGAAGGAGCGCAGCATGCCGCGGTCTGAAATATCCAGATACTGGAATCCGCGCGCATCCATCCGGATCAGCAGCCACAGGCCGGACAGGTAATACTGGACTTCTTTAAAGCTCGGCATTCTCGAACCAGCGCTGGATGAAGGTCTGGTAGATCTCGGTCAGCGTTTCGAGATCCGAGAGCGCCACGCGCTCGTCGACCATATGCATGGTCTGGCCGACAAGCCCGAATTCCACGACAGGGCAATAGTCCTTGATGAAGCGCGCATCCGACGTGCCGCCGGTGGTCGACAGCGCCGGCCTTTGACCGGTGATGTTTTCGATGGCGGAGGAGAGCGAAGCGATCAGCGCATTATTGCGCGTCAGGAAGACCTGGCTCGGACGTTCCGACCAGACGATATCGTATTTCGCCGGCGGACGCCCGGGCCGTAATGTCTGGTCGGCGGCGGCTGCATCCAGGCGCGCCAGGATTTCCGCCTTCAGCGTGTCGGCCGTCCAGGTGTCGTTGAAGCGGATGTTGAAGGCAGCGGTCGCCTTGGCGGGAATGACGTTGGTGGCGGTATTGCCGACGTCGATCGTCGTCACTTCGAGGTTCGACGGCTGGAAGTTGTCCGTGCCGGCGTCAAAGGGGGGATCGAGCAGCGCTTCCGTCAGTTTGATGATGCTGCGCACCGGATTATCGGCAAGGTGCGGATAGGCGGCGTGGCCTTGAACCCCATGGACGGTGATGGTGCCGGAGACCGAGCCGCGGCGGCCGATCTTGATCATGTCGCCGAGCCGGTCGGGATTGGTCGGCTCGCCGACGAGCGAGGCATCCCATGTTTCGCCGCGCTCGGCTGCCCATTGCAGCAGCTTGACCGTGCCGTTGATCGCGGGTCCTTCTTCGTCGCCGGTAATCAGGAAGGAGATCGAGCCGGCGGGCTTGCCATGCTTCTCGATATGACGCGCAACCGCTGCCACGAAGCAGGCAATACCGCCCTTCATGTCGACCGCGCCACGGCCAAAGAGTTCGCCATCGGCGATCTCGGCGGCAAAGGGGAGATGGCTCCAGGAAGCGGCATCGCCGACCGGCACGACATCCGTATGGCCGGCAAACATCAGATGCGGCCCGTCCGAGCCGAGCCGCGCATAGAGGTTTTCGATATCGGGCGTTCCCGGCTCGCTCGCCGTCATGCGCTCGACCTTGAAGCCGAGCGGTGCCAGCATATCGGCAAGCGCGGTCAGCGCACCGCCCTCGGCAGGCGTGACAGAAGCGCAGCGGATCAGGGTCTGCAGATTCGTGATGGGATTCGTAACAGTCATCGGAGGCAACTTATCCGGCGGGAAATGGCAAAGCGATGGCAAAGGATCGGTGACGACTCGAAAATCTTTGCCGCGATTCCAGCAATCGCACAGGCATGCTCAGCCGGCAAGCATCCGGGAAGCGCGATATGGCAACCGCGCTTCCGAAATTTGCGATATCAGTCGCGCAGCAGTTCGTTGATGCCGGTCTTCGAGCGGGTCTTTTCGTCGACGCGCTTGACGATGACGGCGCAATAAAGGCTCGGGGCCGGCTGGCCGTTCGCCATGGTGTTGCCGCTCGGCAGCGCGCCGGCGACGACGACCGAGTAGGGCGGAACTTCACCATAGGTGATCTCGCCGGTGGCGCGATCGACGATCTTCGTGGACTTGCCGATGAAGACGCCCATGCCGAGCACGGAACCTTCGCGAATGATGCAGCCTTCGACGACTTCGGAGCGGGCGCCGATGAAGCAATTGTCTTCGATGATCGTCGGGCCGGCCTGCATCGGCTCCAGCACGCCGCCGATGCCGACGCCGCCGGAAAGATGCACATGCTTGCCGATCTGGGCGCAGGAGCCGACGGTCGCCCAGGTGTCGACCATGGTGCCTTCGCCGACATAGGCGCCGAGATTGACGAAGGACGGCATCAGGATGGCGTTGGGGGCGATATAGGCGGAATGACGCACGACGGCGTTCGGCACGGCACGGAAGCCGGCTTCGCGAAAGCGGTTCTCACCCCAGCCTTCGAATTTCGAGGGAACCTTGTCCCACCAGGTGGCGCCGCCGGAGCCGCCTTCGACGATTTTCATGTCGTTGAGGCGGAAGGAGAGCAGAACCGCTTTCTTGAGCCACTGGTTGACGGTCCAATTGCCGTCGGCCCCACGCTCGGCCACGCGAACCTTGCCGCTGTCAAGGAGATTGAGCGCCGTTTCGACGGCATCGCGGACTTCGCCGCGCGTCGATGTGTTCACATTGTCGCGATTGTCGAAGGCAGCCTCGATGGACTTTTCGAGGGAGGCGAGATCGGTAGCGCTCATGGGAATTCCTTACAACGTCGGGGCCTATCGTGATTTCCGGATAAAGGTCCGGAAGCGGTCGATTGGTCCTATAGCATGCATGCCGAAAATGGAATGTCTTTTCCGCGGCGATTGAGCTTGGATTCAAGGCGTTGTAGGGGCATATGCAAGAGCTTGGCTATTTCCGTTCGCGGACGGAAACGGCGGGTCATGATCGATTTGAAAGGCATGAATAGATGAGCAAGGGGAAGAACGGCAGGCTGAGGCGCAAGGATGGGGTTTGGGACCCGTTGAAGACGAGCTCGGCGGACAAGCAACGAGCCGAATCCGTGCCGCGCACGCCGCAGTCGATGTCGCCGTCCTACCGGCTTGCCTATGCGGACGAAGATTTCCTGTGCCGTGAGGAACTGCGGCCGATCCGCCTGCAGCTGGAACTGCTGAAGACCGAAATGTCGCTCACCGAGCGCGGCATCAAATCGACCGTCGTTATGTTCGGTGGCGCGCGCATTCCTGCCCCCGGCACCAATGCCTGGGCCGCCCGCAACGAGGTGCAGCGCGCCAATCTCGAAGCGGCATCGGTCTATTACGAGGAGGCGCGCAAGTTCGCCCGGCTTTGCTCGCGGTATTCCGCCGGTTTTGACTTCCATGAATATGTCGTTGTCACCGGCGGCGGTCCCGGCGTGATGGAAGCGGGCAATCGCGGCGCGGCGGAAGAAGGGGCTCCCTCGATCGGCCTCAATATCGTCCTGCCGCATGAGCAGGCGCCGAATGCCTATGTGACACCGGAGCTCAGCTTCAATTTTCATTATTTCGCGATCCGCAAGATGCACTTCATGGTGCGCGCCAAGGCGATCGCGGTGTTCCCCGGCGGCTTCGGCACGCTCGACGAGCTGTTCGAATGCCTGACGCTCATTCAGACCGGCCGCATGGAGCGCCTGCCGCTTATTCTCTTCGGCGAAAAATTCTGGCGCAACATCATCAATTTCGAGGCACTGGCCGAGTTCGGCACCATCGCGCCCGACGATGTGAACCTCATCAGCTTTGTCGATACCGCCGACGAAGCCTGGAAGATCGTCACCGATTTCTACGAGCACGATAACGGCCACTGAAAACGGAAAGCCCGCCGTCGCTTGGGCGAGGGCGGGCTTTTGTTCATGGGTTTATTGCCGGCGGAGCGATCGGCTTAGAGCAGCGGGCGGCCCGGCATGTCGTCAAGGTTGACAACGCCATCGTGGTTGCGATCCAGCCGGTCGAAGAGCTTGTTCATGGCGTCTTCGGCCTCTTTCTTGCTGATCTGTCCGCTTTGATCGGTATCGGCAAAGCGGAAGATCATCGCTTCATGCATGAAGCGGCCATGTGGTCCGTGATGGCGATGGCCTTCGCCGCCCTTGTCGTTGTCATTGTCGTTTTGAGCTTGGTCGGCCGGCGCCTGGTTGTCTGGGGCCTGATTACCCCCCGCCTGATTGCTTTGTGCCTGGTCGCCGCCTTGCGCCTGGCCGTTTTGAGCCTGATCGCCATCGGCCTTGGCGTGTTCGGCCCGCCACTGCTTCATCTGCTCCTGGCGGTAGGCGCGATATTCGCCGGGGGTGATTTCACCGTCGTGGTTGACGTCGATCTGGTCGAAGATCTTGTCGACGCCTGCCTTGACCTCATCCTTGGTGAGCTTTGTGTCACCCGGATTGCCGAATTCCTTCAGCATGCGCACGTAAAGGACTTCGGGCGAAATATGCGGTCTGTGCCAGCGGCCGTGATGATGATGTCTGTCCCCACGGTCGCTATCATGCGAAGCGGCGAGCGCCACCTGTGCGGCGCCGCCGAGAAGCAGGGTTGCAGAAAGTCCGGCCAGAAGAAGTTTTTTCCCGTTCATCGCTTTTCCTTTCGTGTCGAGGAATGGGCAAACGATACGGTTGGCGGTCAAAAACGGCCAATTAAACCTCTGTAAGGCGCATGAAACTTTCGTAACCCCGCCTTGGGCGTATGTTTCCGCATTCCGAACGGAAAACCGCTGCGCACTTTTCCTGGAAGTGCTCAAATGAACAGTTAAACCAGCGCCTTCAGGAAAGCGGTGAGGTCGTCCGTCACGTAGTCGATGTGGTCATCTTCGCCGGTCGTTCGTTCCCACCATTCGACGATCGTCGTCTCGAGATTTTGCGGTACGAGAAGCACGGTCTTCATGCCGAGCGCCTTGGGCACGGTGAGATTGCGCGGCAGGTCCTCGAACATGACCGCCTTCTTCGTATCGACGCGATGGAGGCTCATGAACTTGTCATAGGTGCTGCCGGCAGGCTTCGGCACGTAGTCGGCAGCGACGATATCGAAAATGTCGTCGAAGCCGTCGAGAATGCCGAGTGCGCCGGCCGTCGCCTGGGCGTGTTTGACGCTGCCGTTGGTGAAGATGAACTTGCGTCCCGGCAACGCCTTGATGGCGGCGGCGAGCTCCGGCTGCGGCGTCAGCGCCGAATAGTCGATCGCATGCGCCTTTTCCAGGAAATCGTTGGGGTCGATGCCATGATGGATCATCAATCCCTGCAGGGTCGTGCCGTGCTCGAGATAATATTGCTTCTGCAGCTTGCGGGCGTCTTCACGCTCCATCTGCAGCAGTGTCGAGACGTAAGCCGTCATGTTCTTGTCGATCTGCGCGAAGAGATCGACATGATGCGGATAAAGCGTGTTGTCGAGATCGAACACCCAATCGCGGATGCCGGCAAAATCTGAAGGTTCGGATAGCGTTTTTGTCTGGTTCATGCCCGTCTTATGGCACGCACGGTCGGCACGGGGGAAGGAAAATATTCATGCTGCTGCATCCCCGGCCATAGGAGAGATTGCCGTGCGATTCAATGCCGGCTATGATTTTACTATTGATTTCCGGGGTTTTACGCTATTTGCCATGTGAGGGAGAGCTTACGCTCTTTATGGTCGCGGAGGGGAAATCGCCCGATTGGGCTTTTCGGAGGGGATGCGATGGGTCAAGTGGAAAAGGCGCTGGAATTTGCGCGGCTGCACAAGAAGGGCGAGCCGCTGATCCTTTTCAATATTTGGGATGCTGGCTCTGCCAAGGCTGTCACGGAGGCCGGCGCCAAGGCGCTGGCAACGGGGAGTTGGTCGGTCGCCGCCGCCAACGGTTTCGGAGACGGACAGGCAATTCCGCTATCGCTGCTGGCGGTGACCGCCAGGCTGATTTCGGTGACGAGCCCGTTGCCACTGTCGGTCGATTTCGAGGGCGGCTATGCCATCGAACCCGAGGAGGTCGCCGCCAATGTCGAAAAGATCATGGATCACGGCGCCATCGGCATCAATTTCGAAGATCAAGTGATTGGCGGTCAGGGTGTTCATCCTATCGAAACGCAGGCGGCACGCATCCGCGCCATCCGTGAAATGGCCGATCGCCGGGAAATACCCTTGTTCATAAACGCCCGCACCGATCTTTTCCTGCAGGAAAGCGATACGGCGCATCATCAGCTCCTGCTGGATGACGCCTTTCAGCGCGCCGATGCTTTTGCCGAGGCTGGCGCCAGCGGCTTCTTTGCACCGGGCCTGGTCGAACCGGATCTGATTGGCGCCCTTTGCGAACGTTCGCCACTGCCGGTTAACATCATGGTGCGCCCAACGACCCCGGACAATGAGACCATGGCAAAGCTCGGCGTCAGCCGCATCAGCTATGGGCCGGCTCCCTACCGCTCGGTCATGGGAATGCTGAAAAGCGAGGCCGAAGCGATCTATCGGCCGTCCTGACGGACCTGCCAGCGCTTCGCAATCAACATTTGCGAAGCACCTTTGAGACATTGCAGGCTAGGCTGATTTACGGAACGATCAGCGTGCCCGCGCCACGCTCCGTGAAGATTTCGAGCAGCACGGAATGGGCCGTCTTGCCGTTGAGGATGACGACGCCCTGAACGCCGGCCTTGATGGCGTCGATGCAGGTCTCGACCTTCGGGATCATGCCGCCGGAAATCGTGCCGTCGGCGATCAAGGCATGGGCCTGGGCGACGGACAATTCCTTGATGAGCTGACCCTGCTTGTCGAGGACGCCCGGGACGTCCGTGAGGAAAAGCAGGCGCGTGGCACTGAGCGCACCGGCGATCGCGCCGGCAAAGGTATCGGCATTGATGTTGTAGGTCGCGCCGTCGCGGCCGGGGGCAACAGGGGCAATGACCGGGATCATCTCGGACTTGGCAAGCAGGTCGAGCAGCGTACGGTCGACTTCGACCACTTCGCCGACGAAGCCGAGATCGAGCACGCGCTCGATGTTGGAGTCCGGGTCTTTGATGGTCTTGCGCGCCTTTTCGGCAAAAACCATGTTGCCGTCCTTGCCGCAAAGGCCGATCGCCCATTCGCCGGTCTGGTTGATCAGCGCGACGATTTCCTTGTTGATCGAGCCGGCGAGCACCATTTCGACGATCTCGACCGTCTTCTGGTCGGTGACGCGCAAGCCGCCTTCGAACTTCGATTCAATACCCATCTTCGTCAGCATGGCGCCGATCTGCGGGCCGCCGCCGTGGACGACGATCGGGTTGACGCCGGACTGCTTCAGGAGCGCGATATCGGCTGCAAAGGCCTTGCCAAGCTCGACATTGCCCATGGCATGGCCACCGTATTTCACGACGATGGTCTTGTTTTCGTAACGCTGCATATAGGGCAGCGCCTGTGCGAGCAGGTTGGCTTGGAGTTCGCTTTGGGCTTCGGACATGGTGCACCCTTCGAAATTGTTCGCGGGCCTTTTATCTCAAGTTTTTGACAGAGGGAATAATGATCTCGCCAATAAAACATGTCGCGCGAAAGTGCGCAGCGGTTTTGCCGCAATCGCACACGCGAAATCAAAGATCTAAAGCGCGAATGCCGATCTGAAAGAGCGCGCTGTGCTTTCATTGACGCTATGTCACATTAGCGTCGCGGAAATTGATGGTGCGGACACGTTTGCCGAAGCGAAGTTTTCTTCTAAAGATGGTGCAGGCGTCGCACCCTGGGGATTTGGATGGCGAGCGAGGAGACGGAAGCGCTGATCGGCCGCGTCGCCATGCGCGATCAGAAAGCCTTTGCCGCGCTCTACAAGCGTACCAGCCCGAAACTTCTCGGTGTTTGCCTGCGTATCGTCGGCAACAAAACGGATGCGGAAGAGGTTTTGCAGGAGGTCTATATCAAGGTCTGGCAGCGAGCCGAACAATTTGCTGTTACGGAAGGGCCCGCGATGCCCTGGCTGACGGCAATAGCGCGCAATCGAGCCATCGATTTCGTGCGTGCTCGCAAGCCGGTAGCCGATGAAATAGACAGCGCCTACGATCTCGCCGACCTGGAACCCGGCCCCGAAGAGCAAGCAATCGTGAAGGGGGAGGGAAGGCGGATTGACAGGTGCATGGAAGAGTTGGAAGCTGATCGCGCGCGGGCGGTCCGCAGCGCCTATGTCGAGGGCTTGAGCTACCAGGAGCTCGCCGACCAACACGCTGTACCATTGAACACGATGCGCACCTGGCTGCGTCGAAGCCTGATCAGACTGAGAGAGTGCATGGACCGATGAGTACGCCCGATCAAAGCAAGGGAGGCCGCTCCCGCGATGAAGTCCTGGCCGGAGAATATGTGCTTGGCGTGCTCTCCCTGGAGGATCGACAGAAGGTCGAGCGCCGGATGCGCAGCGACCGCCAGTTTGCCGCCATCGTCAGCCGCTGGGAACAGAACCTCTCGGAATTCAATGAGGAATATGAAACGGTGACGCCGTCTTCTTCGGTCTATCCGAAGATCGAGAAGCGGATTTTCGGTGACGTGGCATTCGGTGCCCAGCTCTGGAACTCCCTTTTGGTCTGGCGCTCGATGGCCTTCGGTTCGCTGTTCTTGGCGGCCGGCGTTCTCGTCTTTGCCATAACCAATGAAGGTGCTCTGCGCGGAACATCGGGCAAGCAATTGACGGCATCGCTTTCCGGTCAGAATAGCCCTATCACGCTCCTCGCCAATTACGACGTTGCCAATGGGCGTTTGAAGGTGACGCCGGTGGCTGCGGGCAAACCCGAAGAAAAGTCGCTGGAGCTCTGGCTGATTCGTGGCAGCGATCCCGCCGAGGCGCTTGGCGTTCTGCCGCAGGGTGGCGATGGTGAAATCGTCCTCCCGCCGGAGCTTCACAGTAAATTGACGGAGGGCGCAATCATCGCCGTCAGCGTCGAACCCTTTGGCGGTTCGCCGACCGGCAAGCCGACGGGCGATGTGGTCGCTTCCGGCACGATCCATTTGCCCTGACGAATTTCCGCTCGCGAAAAGCGATCCAAGCTGAAACTGTTTGAAAGCGTGCTCCGTATCTTCTTCCGACCCCGCCCGATCGGGGCAATAGAGAGGAAGAGGAGACGTTATGATCAAGACCGTATTTCGCATTGCTGCCGCAGCCGCAATGTTGTCCGTTGCGAGCAGCCTTGCCTACGCCAAGGACCCGATGGTCGGTGGTGCTGCAATGTATGCCAGCAAGAACATCATCCAGAATGCCGTGAACTCCAAGGACCACACGACTCTGGTCGCAGCCGTGAAGGCGGCCGGTCTCGTTGACACGCTTGAGGGTAAAGGCCCGTTCACCGTCTTCGCACCGACGAATGAAGCGTTCAAGCAGCTGCCGGCGGGCACCGTCGAAACGTTGCTGAAGCCCGAGAACAAGGAGAAGCTGGTCAAGATCCTGACCTGCCATGTCGTGGCTGGTGATGACATGGCGGCCGCCATCCAGAAATGGGCAAAGAGCAAAGGCGGGGAATACGATCTGAAGACCGTCGGCGGCTGCACGATCAAGGCTATGGCCAAGGGCGACAAGCTGACGCTGACCGACGAAGCGGGCGGCGCCGCTCACATCACCATCGCCGACGTCAAGCAGTCGAACGGCGTAATCCATGTCGTCGACAAGGTGTTGTTGCCGAAGATGTGATCCTCATCGGCAACACGGCCGTCGTCTCCTGATACGAGGTCAGGGGCGGCGGTCTCATTGTATCGATGCGGTCTTCAAACCTGGATGCCGACCGTTAGGCCAATGGCTTCGCGCAATTCCTGAAGTCCAAGGCCCTTTTCCGAAGACGTCGCAAGAATGCCGGGATAGGCGGCCGGGCGCTTGCGGATTTTTTCGGCGGTATCAGCGAGCAGCTTCGGTATGCCCGCCTCCTTGATCTTGTCGGTCTTGGTCAGCACGATCTGATAGGAAACGGCGGCCTTGTCGAGAAGGTCCAGAACCTCCGCATCGTTCTTCTTGATAGCGTGGCGGCTGTCGATCAACACATAGACGCGCTTCAGCGTCGTGCGCCCGCGCAGATAGTCGAAGACCAGCTTCGTCCAGGCATCGACCTGATCCTTCGGTGCTTCGGCATAGCCGTAGCCGGGCATGTCAACCAGAGCCATCGGCGGCAGGTCGCCAGCCTCGCCGGAAAAGCCGTCGGGAACGAAATAGTTGAGCTCCTGTGTACGTCCGGGCGTATTCGACGTGCGCGCCAGTCCCTTATGCCCGACCAGAGCATTGATCAGCGACGACTTGCCGACGTTGGAGCGGCCGGCAAAGGCGATTTCCGGCGGCCCTTCCGGTGGCAGAAATTTCATCGACGGCACGCCGCGAATGAAAATCCACGGGCGCCCGAAAAGCGGCTTGTCGTCTTTGGTCGTCTGGTCTGCCATTCTCTCGATCTTTGCTTGGTTTCGTGGATTGGCTTCAAGCTTTTGTCCGCGAAAGTCAAGTTTGGATCGGCATTTGGCTTCGTGCCGCCGAGCTTCGGTGTCGGCCAAGGAGCCGGTAATGACTAGCCACAGCACTTGGCAGCATTCGCTGATCCACAGCAGGTTGCCGCTTGGGTCTGTTCTGCCAGCCACCGGTCACGTGGTTTGCAGCTGGCTGCGCGGGCAATGAGCTCGACATAGACGGCATCGTCGCCGATAACAGGAGTTGATGCGCAGTAGAGCTGCATCGGCTGCAACCCGTCGCTCACCTCAAAGGTCAGCCTCGCGGAGCCGTCGAGCTGCACGTGCTCGGAAACTTTGCGGATGATAGCGGCGAATTTGCCCGCCGGCATATGCGTGCGGTTGCCTTCCTCGATATCCCAAAGCTGCACGAAAATCTCAGCCCATGCTTCCGGGTTGGCCCCGCAGTCCAGTGCCGAAAACTGCCCGGCCTTAACTTCTGTGACGTGATAGCCCGGCCTCACCGGCCGACCGTCATAGCGGAATACAAGGGGCAGATCGCCGGCAACGGCCAAAGTCTCAAGCAGAAGGCCGAGGTTGATATCCGAAGGCAGGCTCTTGTCGATCGCATTCATTTGATGTACTCCATATTTCAACATTTCAAGGATTGTTGAAATATGGATGAAGGTCAAGCCCTCGCTTCGTTCGGCGCACTCTCTCAGGAGACCCGCCTGCAGATCGTCCGCATGCTGGTCGTTGCCGGTCCTGATGGGATGGCTGCGGGCATGATTGCAGAGAAGCTCGAGGTATCGCCCTCGAATGTTTCGTTCCATCTGAAGGAACTGGATCGGGCCGGCCTCATTGGCCAGCAGCGGGAATCCCGCTCTATCGTCTACACCGCCAATTACGATGTGCTCGGAGGTCTCGTCCGCTTCCTGATGGAAGACTGCTGTGCGGGGCATCCGGAGGTCTGCGCGCCGGCGGCGCAAGTCGCTGCCTGCTGTGTACCAGCTGCGGCGGGTAATGTTCCATGAATATGCTGATCTGAGGTCCGAAGCCGTGACATCTTTTCCGCTTTCGCGCCGCCTTGTCTCGGAGGCCTTGGGCGCGGGCCTTCTGGTCGCGACGGTCGTCGGTTCGGGAATCATGGCGGACAGGCTGACGAGCGATACGGCGCTTGCGCTGCTCGCCAATACGCTGCCCACGGGCGCGATCCTCGTCGTGCTGATCATCGTCCTCCGTCCGATATCCGGCGCTCACTTCAACCCGGTGGTATCGCTCGTCTTTGCGATACGCCGCGAGCTGACCGCGATGTCGGCTTTGGGCTATGTCGTCGCCCAGATCCTTGGCGGGATTGCGGGGACGATCCTCGCGCATGCCATGTTCGAACTGCCGTTGCTGCAGGCCTCGACAACCATCCGCAGTGGCGGCGCGCAATGGCTGGCCGAGGTGACGGCCACCTTCGGCCTCGTCTTCGTCATCCTCTCCGGCCTGCGGTTTCGCGCCGACGCCGTGCCATGGCTGGTCGGCCTCTACATCACGGCTGCATACTGGTTTACCGCTTCCACTTCTTTCGCCAATCCGGCTGTCGCAATCGCTCGCTCGCTGACGAACACCTTCGCCGGCATCCGTCCTGTCGATCTGCCGGGTTTTATCGTCGCGGAAATCCTCGGCGCATTGCTGGCACTGACGCTTGCGAACTGGCTGCTGATGGATGCCCGCAATCCTCAAACTCTCGCTGAAACGGAAACCGTCCCATGACCATGGATGTTACGATCTACCACAATCCCGACTGCGGCACCTCGCGCAACACGCTGGCGATGATCCGCAATGCGGGCATCGAGCCGACCGTCATCGAATATTTGAGAGATCCGCCAAGCCGCGATGATCTCATCAAGATGATTGCCGATGCGGGTTTGACCATCAGGCAGGCGATCCGCGAAAAGGGCACACCCTATGCCGAGCTCGGCCTCGATAACCAGGATCTAACCGATGCCCAGTTGCTCGATGCCATGTTGAAGGATCCGATTCTGATCAACCGCCCGTTCGTCGTTACGCCCATGGGTACGCGTCTGGCCCGGCCTTCAGAAGTTGTCCTGGATATCCTGCCCGATACGCATAAAGGCCCGTTCACCAAGGAAGATGGCGAGCTGGTTCTCGACGCCGACGGCAAGCGCCTTGTCTGAACGCGTGCCGCTTCATGCCGTGTTTGCGCTCGGCATCACGCAGATCATCGGGTACGGCACCCTCTATTATAGCTTCAGCATCCTTGCGCCCGATATGGCCATGCAGTTCGCATGGTCGAGCGAATGGGTCTTTGGCGCACTGTCGGTCGCGCTTCTGGCAGGCGGCCTTACCGCGCCGTGGCTGGGCGTGCTGTTCGACAGGATCGGTGCCGCACGGGTGATGACGATCGGCTCCTTCGTGGCAGCCGCAGCTCTGGCCGCTTGCGCCCTAGCGCCTAACAAGGCGGTCTACGTCGTCGCACTCATTGCGATCGAGGTTGCCGCCAATCTGGTCCAGTATGGCGCGGCCTTTGCGCTGCTCGTGCAAATCCGACCACAGGTCGCTTCCCGCAGCATAACCTATCTGACGCTGATTGCCGGGTTCGCCTCGACAATCTTCTGGCCGACAACCACGGCGCTCCATGCGCATCTCGCCTGGCAGAACGTCTATCTGGTTTTCGCCGCCCTCAACCTCTGTATCTGCCTGCCAATCCACGCATGGTTGTCGCGTCAGGGATCCACGCAGGGCGCGAAGGCATCGACCGTCGCTACGCGCGTCGAGGGGGTATTGCCACCTGCCCGCCGTCGCCTCGGCTTTGCGATCATGGTTACGGGTTTTTCGCTGATGTCGCTCGTCAGTTCGGCCATTCTGGTGCATCTGGTGCCGCTGCTGTCTGGTCTCGGCCTCGGCGCGACCGCCGCTCTCGTGGGGACACTCTTCGGCCCGTCGCAGGTCGGCAGCCGCCTCATCAACATGGTGTTCGGCAAGAACCTGCCCGCACTCCATCTGGCCGTGATCGCCTCGATGCTGATCCCGGGCGGAGTGCTGGTGCTTGTGCTTTCTGCTCCCTCCGTACTCGGCGCCATGGCCTTCGCGATGATCTTCGGCATGGGCAACGGCCTCCTCAGCATCGTCACCGGCACGCTGCCTCTGCATCTTTTCGGCAGCGATGGCTACGGAAAGCTACAGGGGAAGATGATGGCGGCACGGCTGATCCTTTCAGCTCTCGCCCCGTTCGTCCTAGCCTTCGCGATGCAGAATATCGGCATCACGCCGTCACTCGCCATCGCGGCCGCTCTGGGTGGGCTTTCCATCGCTGCTCTATCTTCCATCGCAGCATTGCGATGACCGTTATTGGCGGTACATCGGTGCCGGAGTTCGCGCCGATGGCACCTGTCGCCACAAAAGAAAAAGCCCTGCCGAAGCAGGGCTTTGTCGTCATTTCGATGGCGCCGGTTTTCGTTTGAAGAGGCCCTTCAGATTGTCGAAGAGTTCCACCTTCACGCCATGGCGCTTCATGATGATCGACTGCTGGATGACCGAGAGCGTGTTGTTCCAGGCCCAGTAGATCACGAGGCCGGCCGGGAAGCTTGCCAGCATGAACATGAACACCAGCGGCATCCAGTTGAAGATCATCGCCTGGGTCGGGTCCGGCGGCGTCGGGTTCATGCGCATCTGGAAGAACATGGTGACACCCATGATCAGCGGCCAGACGCCGAGATGCAGGAAGGTGGGAGCCGCAAACGGCAGCAGGCCGAAAAGGTTGACGATCGAGGTCGGATCCGGCGCGGAAAGGTCCTGAATCCAGCCGAAGAACGGCGCATGGCGCATCTCGATGGTGATGTAGATCACCTTGTAGAGCGAGAAGAAGATCGGGATCTGCAGAAGCACTGGCCAGCAGCCCGCGATCGGATTGATCTTCTCTTCCTTGTAAAGCTGCATGGTCGCCTGCTGCAGGGCCATGCGGTCGTCGCCGAACTTGGCCTTCAGCTCCTCCATCTTCGGCTGCACGCGCTTCATATTCGCCATGGAGGCATATTGCCGGCTGGCGAGCGGGAAGAAGAGCGCCTTGACGACGATGGTGGTGCAGAGGATGGCGACGCCGAAATTGCCGAAGTAGCGGAAGAAGAAATCCATCAGCTTGAACATCGGCTTGGTGATGAAATAGAACCAGCCCCAGTCAATCAGGCGGTCGAAGCGCGGGATCGAGTAGCTGGTCTCATAGCGGTCGATGACCGGGACTTCCTTGGCGCCGGCGAAGACCAGGTTCTTCAGATCCTGCGACTGGCCGGGAGCGATGGTGACCGCATCCTGCTTGTAATCGGCCTGATAGCGCGGAGTGCCATCGGTAAAGTGCGAGAAGCGGGCGTCATAGGCTGTCGCCTGCGGCGGCACGATGGTCGCAGCCCAGTACTTGTCCGTCATGCCGAGCCAGCCGCCGGTCGCCTTGGCGGGCGTCGTGGCTTCCTTTTCGGTCGAGGCGTATTTGGTTTCGATCAAACCATCATCGCCGATGACACCGATAAAGCCTTCGTGCAGAACGTAAGCCGACGGCGTCTCGGGCTTGTTGTAGCGCGTGACGCGGCCGTAGCTCGACAGAGAAACTGGAGCCTGGCTGGCGTTGGCGATCTTGTCTGTGATCGTGAACATGTAGCGATCATCGACGGAGATCGTCCGGCTGAAGGTGATGCCCTTGTCATTGGTGTAGGAAAGCGTCACCGGCGTCTTGTCGGTCAGCTTGTCGCCGCTGGTAAGCTTCCACACGGTCGAGGGGCCGGGGACTGCGCCCGTCGCGTCGCTGCCGACATAGCCGAGTTCGGTAAAATAGCCGTCCTTGGTGTCCGCCGGGCTGAAAAGCGTGATGATCGGGCTGCTCTTGCTGACGGTCTCGTGGTAGGCCTTGAGCTGGAGGTCGTCGAAGCGGGCGCCTTCCAGGTTGATGGAGCCGGCAAGCGCGGGCGTGTCGATGGTGACGCGCGACGAAGCGGTCTTGGCCACGGACTGCTCGAGGGTGAGAACCGTCGGCGCCGTCTGGCCACCTGCGGGCAGCGAACCGTTGACCGCAGTGCCCGCGGGAGCTGGCTGCGTCGTCTGGGCCTGCTGCGCCTGCTGATGCTGCTTGGCGGCCTGCTCGGCCTGACGCTGCGCTTCGAGGCGTGGGTTCATATAGAAAAACTGCCAGCCGAGAACAATCAGCACAGACAGTGCAATTGCAATGAAGTAATTGCGGTTGTTTTCCATCATACTTTCCTGGAGCGGTCCTTTTCCGACCGCCGGTGTTTCGGCCTGGTTTCGATGCGGCTTACGAGTTCGCTCGCCAGTTTTTCGAAAGGCGCGGTCAGCACCTCGCGTCGCGCGACAACCACATAGTCGTGTCCGGGCTGCATTGCAAATCCGGCGTGAAGCCGCACGGCTTCTTTCAGCCTGCGCCGCATGCGGTTGCGCTCCACCGCGTTGCCATGTTTTTTGGTAACGGTAAAACCGACGCGGGGTTCGGCGTCGGCGGTCTTGCGGTCCAGCATTTCGATGAGGAAGAAGCTGCCTCTGCGCTTCTCGCCTTCGCGGACTGCAAGAAACTGCGGCCGGCTTTTCAGCCGCCCGACAGTCTTTTTTGGTCGTTCATTCGTCAATTTGCCCGCCATCCTGGATTATCGGGCACTTCGGCCCTTAGGCCGAAAGACGCTTGCGGCCGCGGTTACGGCGAGCGGAAAGAACCGCACGGCCGCCCTTGGTGGCCATGCGCGCACGGAAGCCGTGGCGACGCTTGCGGACAAGCTTGGATGGTTGGTAGGTACGCTTCATTTATTTAAACACCGCGGAGTGCGGCCCTTCTTGAGCTTTGCTTTACAGCAAGGAGCGTTGTTGATTATGGCGAACGGACTTGGCCCGCAAATGCAGGCTCCATGACCGGACGTGCGCGGGCTTATACGGATCAAGCCTCCGGAAGTCAATTATATGGGTGCAGATTCCTTTAAGGCAGGCAATTTCGCGCGATCGGCGGCGGCTGATCGCCATCTGGCTGCCGCTCCCCGGGGCGTGCGCGCAACCTTGAATATAAATTGCATAACTTCTAAAATATACGGATAGTATAGTGAAGAATGTCAGGCGCTTGGATTAAAGATAACTCAATATAACATTAATGATTTTAGCCGATATCTAGCTTTGTGCGGTAAAACCCATCGGTTTGTGGGGGATGGGATCTGCGCCGGAGGGGTATTGTGAAAATTCGCGGCAAAATTAATCTGCTTGTATCTGTCATGGCCGGGGCGGCGCTAATGATCGGCGTCACTGCGCTCTATGCGTTGCATCAATATGACCAGAAATTACAGAGCTACGAGCAGACGGCGAGCCGCGCTTACATGGGCGAGCGCTTGAATCGTTACGTGACCGCGGTCGTGATGGAAGCGCGGGGCATTTATGCCGCTGCTGCCGCAAAGGATGTCAAACCCTTTGCCGATGGGCTGATGGCCGATCTCGACGAGATCGACAAGGTGCTTGCAAGCTGGGCGCCCCTGGTGCCGGAGATGCAGCAGCCGGAATTCACCAAGCTGCAGGCCCGTGCCCAGGAGTTTCGCACCTTTCGCACCGAAACGGCCAGGCTCGGCGTGACCGATGGCCCGGATGCCGCCGGCAAGCAGGGCAACAACGAGGCGAACCGCGCCAACCGCAAGGCTTTTCAGGCTGAGATAGATGCGATTGTTCAGACCGACAAAGCGGAGCTTGCAAAGGCAGAGACCGAGATTGCAGACTTTCACAGCAGCGTCTTGTGGGTCGTGCTCGGCATCATGGTCGCCGGTATCGTAGCCGGCGTCGGCCTCGGCGCCTATATTGGAACCGTCCATCTGAGCCGCCCGATCCGCAGGGTGACCGATGCGATAAAGGATGTCGCCGACGGCCATTTCGACATCGAAGTGCCATTTGCCGGCCGGAAGGACGAAATCGGCGAGATGGCGGCGGCCGTCGACGTCTTCAAGGAAAACGGCAAGGCCGTGCGCCGTATGAATGCCGAGGAGGCGGCCTTGCGCGCAAAAAGCGACGAGCTTCAGTCGAGCATGTCTCTCGCAGTCTCTGCCGCCGCGGCCGGCGATTTCAGCCACCGCATCGAGAAGGACTATGGCGACGTCAACCTCAATCGTTTCGCCGGCAATGTGAACGAGCTGCTTGTGAGCGTCGACACGGGTATCGGTGAGGTCCGCCGCGTCATCGCGAGCTTGGCCGAGGGAGACTTGACCCAGGCGATGAAGGGCAATTTCCAGGGCGCCTTCGCCGAGCTGCAGCAGAACGTCAACGCGACATTCGAGACGCTGAAAAGCACCATGAGCGAAGTGCGCGGCACCACCGGTTCGATCAATTCCAATACGAACGAGCTCCGTCACGCCAGCGACGACCTTTCCAAGCGCACCGAACAGCAGGCGGCTGCTCTGGAAGAGACCTCGGCAGCGCTCGACGAGATCACCTCCGTCGTTCAGAATTCGACGGAACGGGCGCGTGAGGCGAGCGTCATGGTGAGCGAAGCCAAGGACGACGCGGCTCGCTCCGGCACGGTGGTTCGCAACGCGATCGACGCCATGGGACGCATCGAGCAGGCATCGGGCGAGATCAGCCAGATCATCGGTGTGATCGACGACATCGCCTTCCAGACCAATCTACTGGCGCTGAATGCCGGCGTAGAGGCCGCACGCGCCGGCGATGCGGGCAAGGGCTTTGCCGTCGTTGCCCAGGAAGTGCGTGAGCTCGCCCAGCGCTCCGCCACCGCGGCCAAGGATATCAAGGCTTTGATCGGCAAGTCCGGTAACGAGGTGCAGGTCGGCGTCAAACTGGTGCAGGCAACCGGTGAGGCGTTGTCCTCCATCGAGGCCCGCGTGCTGAAGATCAACGATCACATTCACTCGATAGCGACAGCGGCACGCGAACAGGCAACGGGCCTGTCGGAGGTGAACAAGGCCGTCAATCAGATGGATGAGGTCACTCAGCGCAATGCCGCCATGGTCGAGGAGACTTCGGCCGCGACCCATCGGCTGGCGGCCGAAGCGGATGGCCTTGTCCAGCTCGTCTCGCGCTTCAAGGTGGACGCAGCCAATGTTTCCTCTCCCGTTCCAGCACGCGCCGAGACGCATCGTCCGGCCGCTTCGCCGGCCCGACGCATGATCGACAGGGTCGCGTCCGCCTTTGGCGGCGGGACGCTTGCTCCGGCTGCAGCGGCGCCAGGCTGGGAAGAGTTCTGATCCGTCAGACAATGAGGCCGGCTGCGGCGCCTGAGCGTCGCTCCCGGCTTTCGTCTTCTGTCAAAATCCCAAGCCGATTGGAAAAAGCTCCACAATCGCCTATTATGTAGTTTCGATCAGGTCGCATCAGATCGCTTTTTAAGCGAAGCGGGACAATTGAAATGGACAGTGGGCAGGACAAGGATGCCGTAAAGGACGGCAAGGTCGAGAAAGGCCGCCTGTCCCAGCTTTGTCGTCCCACAGGTATTTTCGGCGGCCTTTCCGGCAAGCTCCTCATCCTCACCGTCGTTTTCATTTCGTTGGCGGAAGTGCTGATTTTCGTGCCTTCGGTCGCCAATATGCGACTGCGGTGGCTGCAGGATCGGCTGAACACCGCCGCTGCCGCTGCCATCGTCATCGACGGTCTGCAGCCGGCTGAACTGCCGCGTGCTCTGCAAAAGGAGACCCTGATGGCGACGGGCACGCGGGCTATCGTTCTGCGCAAGGACGGCACGTCGCGCCTGCTGGCTACAGCCGAGATGCCGGCTGCCGTCGATGAGAAATACGATCTCAGCGACGTGTCCCAGCTCACCGCCATCAAGGATGCGCTCGATACGCTGCTCTTCGGCGGCAATCGCATCATCCGCGTGTTCGGTCCGGTTGGCGGCGATGCCAATACGGGCATCGAGGTGGTGCTGAAGGATACCCGGCTGCGCAATGCGATGCTTGCCTATTCGACCAGCGTCTTCTTCGTCTCCATCCTCATCTCGCTGTTCACCGCAACGCTGATCTTCTTTGCGATCAATCGCATGATGATCCGTCCCATCCGCCGCCTGACCGACAGCATGCAGGCCTATTCCGATGATCCGGAGGATCCCGGCCATATTCTTGTGCCGGAGAAGGGGCGGGACGAGCTGGCCGTGGCCGGCCGGCATCTCGCCGCGATGCAGTCGCAATTGCAAAAGACTCTCAAGCAGCAGAAGAACCTGGCTGCGCTCGGATTGGCGGTGTCGAAGATCAACCATGACATGCGCAATATCCTCTCGGCCGCGCAGCTGATGTCGGACCGTCTGGTCGATGTCGACGACCCGATGGTCAAGCGCTTTGCTCCGAAGCTGTTGCGCACCATCGATCGCGCCGTTGGCTATACGACCGAGGTTCTCTCCTTTGGCCAGACCTCTGAGTCGGCCCCACGCCGGCGCAAGATTCGCATATTCGAACTCATTGAAGAGGTTCGCGATATCTTGGCGATCGATCCGGACAGCGGCATCGAGTTCATCGTGCAGCTCAGCCCGGATCTGGAGGTCGATGCCGACAGCGAACAGCTCTTCCGTGTCATCCACAATCTCTGCCGCAATGCCTATCAGGCGCTGATCGCTTTCGGCGAAGCGGAACCCGATAGCGTCAGGCGAATCACGGTTTCGGCGCATCGGATTGGCAGTGTCGTCAGCATCACCGTCGACGATACCGGCCCGGGCATGCCGCAAAAGGCGAGGGAGAACCTGTTTACGGCCTTTCGCGGTTCGGCGCGCTCGGGTGGTACCGGCCTTGGCCTCGCGATCGCCCGTGAACTCGTCCTTGCCCATGGCGGCACGATTGCGCTCGTCGAAAAACCGGCGGCCGGCACGCAGTTCCGCATCGAAATTCCCGACCGCCCGGTATCCCTCGATGATTACCGCAGCAGAAGCCTGCAAGAAAACTGATTGTTTTCAGTTATTTGACGTCGCTATGCACGAAAATTGCGATCTTTTTCAGAAATCCACTTGCATTCCCTCAAGGGAGGCTTTAGAGAACCGCCCACGCCAACGGTTTCTTCCGTTTCGGCCACGCACCCGTAGCTCAGCTGGATAGAGCACCAGACTACGAATCTGGGGGTCAGGAGTTCGAATCTCTTCGGGTGCGCCATTTTCCCATTTTCACTGCATCGATACCGAAATTTGCCGCCGATGGTTGCCGGGACTACGCCGGTTCCGCTCGAAACCGGGATGCCGGAGGAAAGACCGTGGCGTCACATCGTGGTGAACGATTCCCTCTTCTGCGACCGACTTCTCGATGAAAAGCCCGGGAGAGTGATAATGCGGATCATCAGACGCGCTACATTTGTTGACATCTCCTTGTCGTAACATATACAGTTACATCAAGGAGTCATTTGGAATGAGCGCAAACAGCCGCCTTACCGTTGCCATTCACATCTTGTCGTGGATGGCCCTCGTAGCACGAAACCGCGCCGATCCCGTAACCTCGGAACGGATTGCGCTGAGCGTGAACACCAATCCCGTCGTGATCCGGCGTACTCTTGGGCTTTTGCGTACGGCGGGCCTCGTCAGAAGTCATCGCGGCGTGAATGCGGGATGGACGCTCGCCAAAAGCGCCGCCGCAATTACGCTGGGCGACGTATCTGCGGCGCTCGAGCAGGGAGGGCCATTTGGCCTACATGCTTCGCCACCCAATCCAGGCTGCCCGGTCGGGCGAGGAATTCAGCCTGCGCTCAGCCGTGTGTACAGTTCTTTGGATCATCTGATCCAGCAACATCTCGCGAAAACGACCATTGAGCAGGTCCTCGCCGATACACTTTCGGCGACACCTGGATCAAACAGAATTTAGATCCTGCCAATAAGACGGTGCGGCAGGTGGATGTCTTGTAACTATAAATGTAACAAAAACGATTACATCAAGAGGAAGGGAAGGCTGTAAAATGGATATGCGTCTGCTCGTGCTCGCCTTTGGCACCTTTTCGATCGGCACTGACAGTTTTGTCGTCGCGGGCATTCTGCCGGATGTTTCGCGCTCACTTAATATCGGGGTGACTGCGGCCGGGCAGATGATCACCGTCTATGCTCTCGCCTATGCCCTGATGACGCCTGTCATGGCCACGCTGACGGCGCAATGGCCGCGCCGGACCGTGCTTGCAGGCGGTCTCGTCGTCTTCATTGTCGGCAATGTGCTGACGGCAATGGTTTCTACGTTCGATCTCGTTCTGGTAAGCCGCGCGTTAGCAGGCCTAGGCGGCGCCATGTTCACTCCGGCCGCAAGCGCTATGGCAGCGGGCCTAGTCACGCCTGAGCGACGCGGTCGGGCTCTGGCCATCGTCATGGCGGGGTTGAGCGGAGCAACCGCGCTTGGTGCGCCGATCGGAACCCTGGTCGGCAGCCTTGGCGATTGGCGGTTGACGATGTGGTTTGTCGCCGCCTTGGGTCTGCTGGCCTTAGTTGGCGTCCGACTGCTTCTCCCGCAAACGGCGCCTCCGCCACGCTTGCGACTTGCGGAACGGCTGGCGCCGATCGGCGACCTCCGTGTAGCGATGACACTGCTTACGACCCTCTTCGTGCTAACTGGCCTTTATACCGTATACAACTATATCAGCCTTGCCTTCGAGCGTGCCACCGGTGGTGATGGGTCGCTTCTGGCAGCCCTGATCTCGATATGGGGAATTGCCGCGTTAGCTGGCAATCTGGCTGCCGGCGTCCTGACAGACAAGTTCGGAAGCCGTAGGATCATCAATGCCGCCGCGGCGATCGCTGCGCTGGATTTTGCCCTCATGCCGGTGACGAGCGGTACCTTTGTCGGCGCGAGTGTCACGCTCATAATCTGGGGTTTCGCCGGTTGGGGCGTCCTGGTTCCGCAGCAGCATCGCCTCATCGGCATCGCACCCACCAAGGCGCCCCTTCTGATCGCCTTGAACGCTGCTGCGATCTACATCGGCGTCTCGGCCTCTGGTGCACTCGGTGCAGCAGTCCTCCAAGTGCTTGATCCACGTTTTCTGGGTTTGGTTGGAGCTGTTCTGATTTTTGCCGGTCTTTTGACCGCAGAAGTCGCCCACCGCCTCATAGTGCGCGGTACCGCGCCCGCTGTGCCGGCCGCGGCAACGGACAGTTCGCGCGCTTCCTAATCCCAAGGAGTTCGGCCTTAACGGAGGATCTACGATGACTTCCAAGCTTTATCTCGAGGATTTTACCGATGGGCAGCGATTTGAAGCGGGGCCGTTCCATATGGAAGCCGACGCGATTATGCGCTTTGCTGCCGAGTTCGATCCGCAACCCTTCCATCTTGAACCGGCGGCAGCCAAAACATCATTCTTCGGTGGGCTAGTGGCAAGCGGCTGGCATACCGCCGCTGCCACGATGCGCCTGCTGGTGGATGGCGGGCTTCCGATCGTCGGTGGCGTTATCGGCGCCGGTGGAGAAGAAATCCGATGGCCGCGTCCTGTACACCCCGGCGATACTCTGCGCATCGAGACGGAGGTGTTGGAGGTGAAGCCATCGCGATCGAATCCCGCGCTTGGTCTGCTTAAGGTACGTCTGCGCACCCTCAATCAGCACAACGAAGAAGTCCAAGTCGCGGTCGCCAACATCCTCGCCCCGAGGCGAAATGCTCGAGGGTAGCATCCATTCGAGGCAGGCCCGGTCGGCCCATATATGCGATCTTGGCAAGCTAAAGAACGGACCGTGCTTGGAAGGTTTGAAAGTCGCTCTTCAGAGGGCTGCTGTAGAGTGGGCGTAGTTCTCATCATCACCTGAGATGTGCGCCATTTTTCCATTTGTATTTTTGACTGACGGCATGATGTTTGTGCCCCATGGACCTGCCGTCGGATAATCGCGGCAGGCGTTGAGGGCCTTCACGTCTCTTTGCGTCGCTCAACCCTGCCGCTTCGTTTCCGGCCCATGATCCGCTCTTAGCGGCAATTCCGGCAAGAACAACAGCGCGATCAGCGCCAAGGCCACAATCGCAGTGCCAGTCGCAAAGGTCATGGCGATCGCATGTCGATAGAGCGCTATCGCGGCGTCATGCGCTTCGGGGGAGGCGGTGGCGAGCTGCTTCATGCCGGCTTCGGTCAATGAGGAACCATGCATCCCGTCGAGGGCGCCGCCGGCATTCTGTACGCGATAGGCAAGAATAGCGCCGGAGCCGGTGACGCCGATGAGGCCTCCGAGCGAGCGGAAGAAGGCGAGCGTCGCCGTCCCCACGCCACGATGGGCCGGGGGGAGGGCATTCTGTACCGCGATCGTCATTGTGGGCATGACGAGGCCAAGGCCGAGGCCGAGCGCAAAGACCGTCGGCTCGATGATCCAGAAGCCCTGGCTGGTGGCGGCAGCCCAGGCGAGCACGGCAAAGGCGACGGTTGCGAGGCTGAGGCCGCAGAGCTGCGCCGGCTTGTAGCGCCCGAAGCGATGCAGCAGCACACGCCCGTTGACCATGGAGGAGATGACGACGCCGATCATCAGCGGACCGGTGAGCAGGCCGGAATGCGAGGGGCTGACCCCCATGACCATCTGGAAGAACAGCGGAAAGAAGAGGCTTGCTCCCAGCATGCCCATGAAGGTGAGGGCGAGCACGACGCAGGCGACGACGAAGAGCCGGTTGCGGAAGAGATCGGGCGGCAGCACCGGCTCAGGCTCACGCCGGATATGCAGGATGAAAAAGACGAAGAGAACGAGTGCAAGCGCAGAAAGCCCGAAAATCTCGGGCGAGTTCCAGGCCCATTCATTGCCGCCGAGCGCGAGCACCAGCAGGAAGGTCGTCGTACAGCTCGTCAGCAGAGCCGCGCCGGGATAGTCGATGCGGCGGCTACGCGCCTGATGCGGCCGCTTGAGTGCTCGGCCGATCATGACGAGGGCGACCGCGCCGATCGGCAGGTTGACGTAGAAGATCCAGTGCCATGACAGAAGATCGGTGATGACGCCGCCGGCGATCGGGCCGATGACGCTGCAGACTGCGAAGACGGCCGCGATCGAACCCTGATTGCGTCCGCGTCTTGCCGGCGGCACGATGTCGCCGATGATGATCTGCGCCAGCGGCAGCAATCCGCCTGCGCCGATGCCCTGGATCGCTCGGAAGATGATGAGCTGCATCAGCGTTTGCGCCATGCCGCTCAGCACCGAGCCGAGAAGAAAGATGAGGATTGCCGCATAGATCATCGGCTTGCGGCCGTACTGATCGCTGAGCTTGCCGTAGAGCGGCATGGTGCTGGTCGAGGCGAGGACATAGGCGCTGACCACCCAGGAGAGATGCGTCAGGCCCCCGAGATCGCTGACGATGCGTGGCAGCGCCGTTGCGACGATGCTCTGGTCGATGGCGCCGAGGCCGAGAACGATCATCAGCCCGAAGATAACGGCGCGGATCTCGCGGCGATCGGGCGGGACGTCTGCTGCCGAAGCCAATGGCGTGGCACTATCCGGAAGCGGCGCATTCATTGCCCGATCTCCATGAGCGGTTCGATGGCGGCGCGAATGGCGGCGCGCTGCTGCGGCGACAGTTTGGCGAGTTCTGAGGCGAGCCAGTCCGTTCTCCGCCGTTTCAGGCTGCGGATGATTTCCTCACCTTTCTCGGTCGCCACCAGGCCATTGCGGCGACGGTCGCTCGGGTCCGGTTCCGAACGGGCAATGAGGCCATCCCGCTCCATCGCCTTCACATGGCCTGAAATCGTCGGTCCTCTCAGTCTCTCCAGCCGAGCTAGTTCGGCAACGCCGATGCCTGGCTGTTGGATGATGGCGACGAGCAGCAGGGCATGCAGCGGCGACAGATCGGCCTCGTCGCTCTCGCGCCGCAATTGTCGATAGAGTCGATGGAGTGCAGGGCGCAAAGCCTCGGCCAGCGCGTAGGCATCCTCGTGGCCCTGATGGGGGTCGGCTTTACCCATTACGTCTCTCACTGATAGATAGATAGGCTTCCTATCTATAGACCTATCGCGTGGCATGTACTTGCGCAAGCAATAATATTGTGAAAGATTTTCAATCATTGCGCGTTGTTCATCAGTATTACGACTCGACGGGAGGAGAAGAGCTGTGAAACGATTTCTGACAACCGTAACAGTAACTGCCTTGAGTGCCCTGCTTGCCGTTACGTCTTTCGATCCGGTGGCCGCCGCCCCAATCCAGCCGCTAACCCAGCCGGCCATCCAGCAGACGGGTGAGCAGCCCGCCGGCCTGACGGAAGTTCAATACCGTCATCACAACAGGCACTATCGCGGGCGGCATCGCCCCCATTATCGTCCGCACTATCGCCCCGGCTACTGGCACGGCCATCGCGGCTATCGCTATCATCGCCCCGGCTATCGGCGTCATGACGGCTGGTGGTATCCGATGGCCGCCTTCACAGCCGGCGCGATCATCGGCGGGGCCGTAGCACAGCCGCCGCGCGGCAGCGCGCATGTCCGCTGGTGCGCAAGTCGCTACAAGACCTATCGTGCATCGGACAATACCTATCAGCCGACCAATGGTCCGCGGCGTCAGTGCGTCAGCCCGTAATGTGAAACAGATCGAAATCCCTCTCCGTTCTGTGGAGGGAGATTTCTTTCAGACCGCTGCGGCAAGGGCTGTCTCAGCCGGTCAACTGTTCGGAAACATCCCACAACCGTCGCCAGATGGCCTGATCGCGGGCATGAGCGGCAATCTTGGCTCGCACCGGCGGGCCTTTGAGTTCATAGAAACCGTTCGGGCCATACATGGCGCCGCCTTCCGCCTCCGGCGCGGTCGCCGCAAAGAGGGTCGGGAGGGCGCCGGCTGCTGCCGTATGCGATAGAAACGGCCCCAGCAATCTTGTCGCGATTTCGAGGCTGCCGGCCCGATCGCGGCCCATGCGCGGACCCGTGGTCTGCAGGCCGGTCGCGGCATAGCCGGGATGGGCGGCAATGCTTTTCAGCTTCCAGCCTTCGGCGCGTGCGATGCGATCGAGCTCCAGGCTGAAGAGCAGCGTTGCCAGCTTCGATTGGCAATAGGCGGGCCAGGGCCGATAGCGCTTGCGCCACTGCAGATCGTCGAAATTGATCCTGCCGCTGCGATGCGCCAGGCTGCTGACCGTGACCACACGCGGATTTTCGGCCGCAGAGACCTTCGGCAGCAGCCGCATCGTCCAGGCGAAATGGCCAATATAATTGGCGCCCATCTGCATCTCGAGGCCATCCTCGGTCTCGTGCCGGTCCGGAATGGCCATGACACCGGCATTGTTGATGAGCAGGTCGATGTGCGGCAGCCTATCAGCGATGCGGGTTGCCGTGCGCGCGACGGAATCGAGGCTGGTAAGATCGAGCGCCTCGAATGTCACGTCTGCGCCCGGTGTGGCCGCACGGATCCTGGCGAGTGCCTCGTTGGCCCTGGCCTCATTGCGCGATGCGATGACGACCTTGGCGCCGGCCGCTGCCAGAGCCTTTGCCGCCTCGTAGCCGATACCGCTGTTGGCGCCGGTAATGACTGCGATGCGGCCTGTCTGCGGCGGAATATCTTTCACTGTCCAGTCTGGCATTGCGGGCTCCTGTGAAGAGATTTGGCATTTGCCCATTGTATCTGGTAATTCATATACTAAATGCAAGTTTGCATCGAATGAAAATATAGAAGCTCGAAATACGCGACAACACTTGCGTATCAGGGACTTTCCGTAGCCGGATGGCGCGGCATGCCTTTGAATTGCCATGCTGTTCGGCACTCATCATGCCTTGTGGCCGAAGATTGGATTTGCGGAATGACGACAAAAACCTCATGCGCTGATTTTGTGCAGTTCTTCCGCTCCTGGGTGAGCAATCCGATGCGCGTTGCGGCGGTCGCGCCCTCGGGCGAGAGTCTGGCAAGACTGATGACCCAGGAGATCGGGCCGGTCGATGGCCCGATCCTTGAGCTCGGTCCAGGCACCGGAGTATTCACCCGGGCGCTGCTGGCGCGAGGCATTCCCGAGAGCGCGCTGACGCTCGTCGAGTTCGGCGAGGAGTTTGCCGTCCGCCTGCGTGAGCGTTTTCCGGCGGCGAGGGTCGTGCATATGGATGCGGCGCAGCTCGGCCAATGCGGTCTTTTCGATGACGCGCCGTTCGGCGCCGTCATTAGCGGCCTGCCGTTGCTATCCATGCCGCCCGCCAAAGTCGCGGGCATCGTCGGGGGTGCCTTCGAAACGATGAAGCCGGGAGGAGCTTTCTATCAGTTCACCTACGGCCCGCGCTGTCCGGTACAGAAACCGATCCTTGAAAGCCTCGGGCTCACTGCAAAGCGCATCGGCGGCACCGTGCGCAACATTCCGCCGGCCGGCGTCTACAGGATATCGCGGCAAAATCCTCTGGAGCTCTCGATCATCGGCTCCAAATATCGTAGCACCGGAGAGAATGCCGGAATCAGCGCCTGAAGCCGGTAAGGCCGATTTGGGCGGCCTGAAGTGAATGCCGGGGGTAGAGGATGGCGAAAAAGCCGGATGTCGACAGCGCGGTAAAGGAAGGCCGGCGCGAGCGCAAGCGCCGTCAAACCCGCGAACGCATCGAAGCCGCCGCCCTGAAGCTTTTCCTCGAGCGCGGCTTTGACGCTACCACGATCGAAGATATCACAGAGGCGGCCGACGTTTCCAAGCGTAGCTTCTTCGATTATTTCCCCAGCAAGGAAGAGGTCGTTGCCGCCTGGCAGGATGGTTTTGCCCGCGAGTTGATCGCAGCGGTCGCCGCACAGCCCGAAGATGCTTCGATCGTCGAGGTCATCGAAGCCGCCGTCAATTCCGCCCTTCAGACTGCCATCGTCGATCCGCAAAGCCTTGCTCTCGTCGCCCTGATCCGCAATACGCCAACTCTTCAAGCCCGCGATCAGCTGAAATATGCCAAGCTGGAGAGGAAGCTCGCGGACGCGCTGTTTGCCCGCAGCGGCAGCCAGGGGGAGCGTCTGCGCCTCGGCATGCTTGCGGCGGCGGTCGTGGCAATGCTGCGCATCGGCGGTGAGCGCTGGACGCAATCTCCGCAGAATGCTTCGGTGGAGCAGTTCGCTCGCACCATGTTCGATGAGCTTTGGGCAGCGCTTGCCGATCTGGGCGAGCAGGTGCAACGGCGCCCATGACTGCGCCGGGCTAACCCAGGGAAGCCGCCCTGATCGGTCGCGACGCATCGTGCATCGCGATGCATTGCATATGCCGCGATGCAGACCCATGTAGTATCGGGTCGCGACTGCATCTCTCGCGAAACCCTCGATTTGCACTTCAAGTCTCGGCTCCTCCGCGGATGCCCGAAACGCCAGATACATTTCAGATCAGCAAAAAGGGACTATAACCATGTCAGAATTCGACGCAGCCAAGTCCGGTCAGTTCAAGATCGGTGGTGATCTCCCCGTTCATCGCCTCGGTTTCGGTGCCATGCGCATCACCGGCGCCGGTATATGGGGTGAGCCGGAGGACCATGACGAAGCCGTGCGTACGCTGAGGCGGCTGCCGGAACTCGGCATCAATTTCATCGATACCGCCGATTCCTATGGCCCGGACGTTTCCGAACGTCTGATCAAGGAGGCTCTTCATCCCTACGGTCACGGTCTCGTGGTTGCTACCAAAGGCGGTCTTACCCGAACCGGCCCGAATGTCTGGGTGCCCGTGGGGCGTCCCGAATACCTGATCCAGCAGGCGCACAAGAGCCTGCGCAACCTCGGCGTTGATCGCATCGATCTCTGGCAGTTGCATCGGATCGATTCCAAGGTGCCGGCGGCCGAGCAGTTCGATGCCGTGAAGTCGTTGCAGAGCGACGGCATCATCCGTCATGCGGGCTTGAGCGAGGTCTCCATTGCCGACATCGAGGCGGCGTCGAAGCATTTCAAGGTGGTGACGGTGCAGAACCGCTACAATCTGGTCGATCGCACCAGCGAGGACGTGCTCGACTATTGCGAAAAGCACGGCATCGGTTTCATCCCCTGGTTCCCGCTGGCCGCCGGCGATCTCGCCAAGGAGGGCTCGCTGCTCGATACCATCGCGAAGAAGCACAATGCCGCTCCGAGCCAGATCGCGCTTGCATGGGTGCTGAAGCGCAGCCCCGTGATGCTGCCGATCCCCGGAACGGGCAAGGTTAAGCACCTCGAGGAAAACACCGCCGCGGTCGATATCGTTCTGTCCGACGAGGAGTTTGCTGCGCTCGATGCTGAAGGCAAGAAAGCCTTCAAGGCCGCCTAAACCGAAATTCGCTTGTTCGATCGGCGGTTGCTGATCGGACAAGCGGCCGAGGGTGCTTCCCATGCAGAAACGCCGATCACAATCATGTGAATCTTAGGATTAGGATCGATAACGACTGCAAAATAGGCGGTAAAACGTTCAGAACGCCGGCGGTATGCGATATTTTCGGCTTCTGAGGAGAAAGCCATGCGCTCAGCGCATTGCTGCATTGCGAAAGCCGGTCTGTTCATCCCCATCCGCTCGTTATATCTAATCCCTCGAAGGCAGCGCACTCCTCCTCCCAGCGCTCCTTCAATGATTGGCAACACTCCTCCTCCTCCCAGTTGCCAATCCGGATCAAGAGCCCGATGCATCCTCCTCCCGCGTCGGGCTCTTTTTTTATCTTCCCATCGTGAGTGACTTGTCAGAATGCGTTGCGCCTTTGCAATGCCGCCGCGAATTAGCGTCGCGTCATGTGGCCATAAGCCGCGGGAGCGGCTTGCACCGCAGGTATCCATGCGTAGAGTGGCGCGACGTTATGGCGGTATGGAAGGGTTGCATGATGCAGCGCATGGCGGGTTCGGACCGGCGGGGAAAGCTGTTTCTCCGGACTATGACCGTCGTTGCGACATTGTCGCTCGCCGCATGCGGTCGCCCTATCGGGGTAATGCAGCCCATCAGTGAAAACGTGCCTGGCACATCCAAGGTCGATCTGCTCGTCGCCACAACGCGCCTGCCGGACAAGGATCCGGCCATCCTGTTTTCGGGTGAGCGCGGGCCGGGGCTCAAGGTGGATGCCGTCAGCGTCTCCATTCCGCCAGAGGCCAATCGCAAGGTCGGCCAGGTGCAGTGGCCGAGCCGCTTGCCAGGCGATCCGCTGAAAAATTTCGTCACCACCGCCGTCAAGCCTTTGGCGACGGAGGCGGATGGGCGGGCCTGGGTGCATGCGGAATTGCCGAAGAACAGGCGGGTGCTGATCTTCGTGCACGGTTTCAACAACCGCTATGAGGATGCCGTCTACCGCTTTGCGCAGATCGTTCACGATTCGCATGCCGACGTCGTACCGATCGTGTTTACCTGGCCGTCGCGCGCTAGCATTTTCGACTATGCCTATGACAAGGAGAGCACAAACTATTCCCGTGACTCGCTCGAGGAATTGCTGCGCCGCGTCGCCGCTGATCCGGCCGTCGGCGATATCACCGTCATGGCGCATTCGATGGGCAGCTGGCTCGCAGTCGAATCGCTGCGACAGATGGCGATCCGCAACGGTCGTGTCGCGCCGAAGATCAACAATGTCATCCTCGCTTCGCCCGATCTAGACGTCGATGTCTTCGGAAGACAGTTCGCAGCACTCGGCAAGGACAAGCCGCATTTCACGCTGTTCGTCTCGCGGGACGATCGCGCGCTTTCACTCTCACGTCGCATTTCCGGCAATATCGACCGGCTCGGACAGATCGACCCGACAGCTGAGCCCTATCGCAGTGAGCTGGAAAAGCACGGGATCACCGTACTCGATCTCACGAAGCTCAAGACCGGCGATGGTCTTAATCACGGCAAGTTCGCCGAAAGCCCGGAAGTGGTGAAGCTGATTGGTGCGCGGTTGATTGCCGGCCAGACGATCACGGACTCCGATGTCGGTATCGGCGATGCCGTCGGAGCAGTTGCTATGGGTGCTGCCCAGACGGTCGGGAGCGTGGCGGGTGCTGCCGTCAGCGCTCCGATTGCCATTTTCGATCCTCGCACCCGCGCGAATTACGGCGAGCAATGGCGTCGCGTTAGCGCATCGGCCGGCAATACGGTGGGATCTCTGGGCGATAGCGTCGAGGCGACCGGCAGCAATGTCGGCGAAGCATTGCGTCAATAATGCTATCATGATGCGATCCGGAGCGGCCGCATTCATCGTTGCTGCGAAACGCGATAGTCATGTTTCGCCATCTGATATATCAGAGATGCAAGCAGTCAGATGGCTGCACCATCTGGCATGTGTGATTGGAGTGGATGAGATGAGATGGAAGCGCACGATCCAGTTGCTGGATGTTCACTGCGAGGGTGAGATCGGCAAGGTTGCCATCGGCGGCGTGCCGAAGATCCCCGGCAACAGCATTGCCGAGCAGCTCCATTGGCTGAACACGGATCCAAAGGGCCAGGAGCTGCGCCGTTTCCTCGTGCTGGAGCCGCGCGGCGCGCCGATCGGATCGGTGAACCTGCTGCTGCCGGCCAAGCATCCTGAGGCCGATGCCGGTTTCATCATTCTGCAACCCGATCAGGCGCATGCAAGCTCCGGCTCGAACTCCATCTGCGTGACCACGGCGCTGCTGGAATCCGGCATCGTCGAGATGAAGGAGCCGGAAACGGTCGTGACGCTCGACACGGCCGCCGGTCTCGTCCGCGCCACCGCGACCTGCCGTGACGGCCGCTGTGAAAAGGTGCGCCTGACCATGGTGCCGTCCTTCGTGCATGAACTGGATGTCGGGCTCGACACACCGCAATGGGGCAGGATCAAGCTCGATCTCTGCTATGGCGGCATCTTCTACGCGCTCGTCGATGTCGGCCAGATCGGCTTGAAGATCGAAAAGGCCAATGCGGCCGCCCTTGTCCAGGCCGGCATGATCCTCAAGGATGCGATCAACCGCACCATGTCCGTGGTTCATCCGGAAATCCCGGCGATCTCAGGCGTTGCCTATGTCATGTTCCGCGATATCGATGCCGATGGCGCCATCCGCACCTGCACGACCATGTGGCCCGGCCGCGCCGACCGCTCGCCCTGCGGCACCGGCAATTCCGCCAATCTGGCGACGCTGCACGCCCGTGGCAAGGCCAAGGTCGGCGATATCTTCAAGTCCCGCTCGATCATCGGTTCGGAGTTCGAGGTAGGGCTGCAGGCGGAGACGGAGGTTGCCGGCAGGCCGGCGATTATCCCGACCATCACCGGCCGCGGCTTCACATTCGGTCTTAGCCAAGTGGCGCTCGATCCGTTCGACCCGATGGCGGAAGGTTTTGCCATGACGGATGTCTGGGGACCTTCGGCGGGCGATATTTGAGGGGTAGGCGGATGACTGGCTTCTGCCATCTTGAGAGTTTGCCCCTCACCCTAACCCTCTCCCCGCAGGCGGGGAGAGGGGACTAGCTCTGCATTCTCGTCTGGGCAACTTGCCGGAGGGAAGGCTGCAGGTGCGCCCATCCCCTTCGCCCCGCAAGCGGGGAGAAGGTGGCCGAAGGCCGGATGAGGGGCCGGCATGCTATTTTGCTGGATAAATCACACCCTTGCGCAAAATGATGTTCCCATAGAGCCGCGGCTCGCTCGTCTGTATCAGTGCATGCGCACGCTGCACCCGCTCGTAGAATTCCGACGGCAGTAACGGCACGACCTTGATTTCGGGCACATGCCGGGCGCAGCATTCGATCATCTCCGCATGAACGGGGTCGATGGCATCGCGGTCCTGCTTGACGGTCGCCCGGAATATCGCCTGCGGCACGAAATCGTCGATCGGTAGCACGCTCAGCACCGCATCGAGCACGGGAATGACGCCATGACCGTCGAGGCGGATGAGGCGGCGCCCATGTTCGAGGCCGGGATAATTGCCGTCTACGAGGGCGATTTCGTCGCCGTGGCCCATGGCTCGTAGCGTCGCCAGAAGCTCCGGGCTCAACAGTGGGTCAATGCCCTTCAGCATGCTCTATCTCCTTGAAAAGAACGTTCTGGTCGATGAGGTAGCGCGCGAAGATCGGCAGGCTGGCGCCGCCGATGGCGCGAGCCTGGGGCCCCACGGCGCCCTCGATGATCTCGGGCATGACGACGCCCTGAAGATCCAGTTCCGCCGCTGCCTTGATGGTTGCGCGCACCACGCGTTCCCGCACCCAGCCGGGAAAGCCGCCATCGATGACGGCGGCGCTGAAATCAAGAACGGAGGCGGAGGCGACGATCGCCTGTGCCAGTGCCTTGGCCGTATCCTGGATCCAAATCTCCAGCGGTTCGCCGAAATCGATCCAATTATCCGCCGAATACCAAAGAGGGCGTGGATCGAAACCGTGATCCCGCAATAGATTTTCCAACACGAAGATCGAAGCGATCTCGAGAAGCTGGCGGTTCTCGCCGTTGCGGCCGCGCACGGGCAGGGGGCCGAGTGCGCCGGCGGTACCCGTTCGGCCAACGAAGACGGACGAATTCAGGACGATGCCGCCGCCGAGGAACGAGCCTATGAAGAAATAGACGAAATCCGGATAATGCGGGCCGATCCCGAAGACCAGTTCGGCACCGCAGGCGCTGGTAGCGTCGTTTTGCAGAAAGACCGGGTAAGACACACGCGAGGCGATTTCGGCTCGTAGATCGAAGCCTCGCCAGGCATCCATCGCTCCTGGCGGAGCGCCCACCTGCTCGGCCCAATTCCAGAGCTCGAACGGTGCGGCCACGCCCATTCCCGCGATCTTGCGGCGCTGCTCTTCGCTGAGGCGCCCTTCCAGTTCCTTGATGCCGGCCGCGACGAAGGTGATGATGTCCTGCGGCAGTGGGTAGGGGTAGATCTGATGGAGCTGCATCCGGATGCTGCCGACGAAATCCATCAGCACGAGGTCGGCGCTGCGCCGGCCGATCTTGACGCCAAAGGAGAGTACCGCGTCCGGATTGAGCCGCATCGGAGTGGATGGTTGGCCGACGCGCCCGCGAACCGGCGCATCGCGGGATAGCAGCCCGTCCTTTTCCAGTTCCCGCATGATGACCGACACAGTCTGTGCCGAAAGTCCGCTTCGCCGCGCGATATCGGCCTTGGAGAGGGCACCGTGGCGGCGAACGAGCGAAAGCACGAGCCGCTCATTGTGAGCACGCACGCCAAGCTGGTTCGCACCCCCGGAGGGGTCGAGAATCGCTAGCGTTGTGGGTGTGTCCTCCGGGTCATGCACGAGAGACATTGGCCTGCTCCTTCCATCATGGCCATGCCCTATTTTTCCGCAGAATGCCACATCGAATTAATAATTCAATCGGATTTATTTATTGACAGGCGGATTTCTTTACGCTCTGATACGGACTGTCGAGGATGCGCGCATAGCCTTGGAGGAGGTCCACCGAAAACAATCCGACAGGCTTGACGCATCTTTAACCGGGTTCGAAGTGAGCCCGCGACGGCCGGAGGGTCCGGCTTTTAAACATCGGGAGGATTGAATGAAGAAATCCGTTATTTCCGCAGCCGTTGCCGCCTTGGCGCTCGGCGTTGCATTTGCCGCTCCGGCCAAGGCCGCCGGCGTATCCGCCTGCCTCATCACCAAGACCGATACCAATCCCTTCTTCGTCAAGATGAAGGAAGGCGCCACCGCCAAGGCCAAGGAACTCGGCGTCACGCTGAAGTCTTATGCCGGCAAGATCGATGGCGACAGCGAAAGCCAGGTTGCCGCGATCGAAAGCTGCATCGCTAGCGGCGCCAAGGGTATTCTGATCACCGCTTCCGACACGAAGGGCATCGTTTCCTCCGTCAAGAAGGCACGCGATGCCGGCCTGCTGGTCATTGCCCTCGATACGCCTCTGGAACCGGCTGACGCCGCCGACGCGACCTTCGCCACCGACAACCTTCTTGCCGGCAAGCTGATCGGCGAATGGGCCAACAAGACGCTGGGCGACAAGGCCAAGGATGCCAAGATCGGCTTCCTCGACCTGACGCCGTCGCAGCCTTCCGTCGACGTCCTGCGCGACCAGGGCTTCATGATCGGCTTCGGCATCGACCCGAAGGATCCGAACAAGATCGGCGACGAAACCGATCCGCGCATCGTCGGCCATGATGTCACCAACGGCAACGAGGAAGGTGGCCGCAAGGCCATGGAAAACCTCCTGCAGAAGGACTCCAGCATCAACGTCATCCACACGATCAACGAACCGGCCGCTGTCGGCGCCTATCAGGCCCTGAAGGCCGTCGGCTTGGAAAAGCAGGTTCTGATCGTGTCTGTTGACGGCGGTTGCCCGGGCGTCAAATCCGTCAAGGAAGGCGTGATCGGCGCTACGTCGCAGCAGTATCCGCTGATGATGGCCGCCCTCGGCGTCGAGGCGATCAAGAAGTTCGCCGATAGCGGCGAGAAGCCGAAGCCGACCGAAGGCAAGTCCTTCTTCGACACCGGCGTCTCCCTGGTCACCGACAAGCCGGTTTCCGGCCTGAAGTCGATCGACACCAAGGAAGGCACGGCAAAGTGCTGGGGCTAAGCCCCTCGCGAAATGTGATATAATCCCTTCGGGAGCCGCGTCATGCGCCTGCTGGCGCGGCTCTCCTTATAAGGGAGCAGACCATCGCAACAGTCACGTCGGCCGGGGTTCATCCCCTCGGCGGGCCCTTTAACAGCCGGCGGTTTCCGCGCATGTGCGCGGTGGCGGAGGAATAATTATGTCCGGAGCACAGGAATTCGAACGTGTTCTCGACGGCAGCGACAAGAACGTCGCGTCGTTCGAGCAGCACGATGTCTCTTTTCTCAAGCGCGTGCAGCACTTTCTGCATTCGACGCCGGCCGCCGTGCCGTTGATCGTATTGGTAATGGCGATCGTGATCTTCGGCATCGCGATCGGTGGGCGGTTCTTTTCCGCCTATACGCTGACACTGATCCTGCAGCAGATCGCGATCGTCGGCATTCTCGGTGCTGCCCAGACGCTGGTCATCCTGACCGCCGGCATCGATCTTTCGATCGGTGTGATCATGGTCATTTCCTCCGTCGTCATGGGCAACGTCGCCGTCACTTACGGCCTGCCGGCGCCGGTCGCCATCATCGCCGGCATGGCCGCTGGCGGCATCTGCGGGTTGCTCAACGGTTTCCTCGTCGCCAACATGAAGCTGCCGCCGTTCATCGTGACGCTCGGCACCTGGAACATCGTCATGGCGACGAACTTCATCTATTCCGCCAATGAAACCATCCGCGACACCGATGTCGATGAAAAGGCGCCGCTCCTGCATCTCTTCGCGATCAGCTTCCGGCTTGGCGGCGCGGTGCTGACCCTCGGCGTCATCGCCATGGTGCTGCTGGTGCTGGGCCTATGGTATATTCTCAATCACACTGCCTGGGGCCGGCATGTCTATGCTGTCGGCGATGATCCGGAAGCGGCGAAATTGTCGGGCATCCAGACCAAGAAGGTACTGCTTGCCGTCTATGGCGTTTCGGGACTGATCGCGGCCTTTGCCGCCTGGGTTTCGATCGGCCGCAACGGCTCTGTCTCACCGTCTTCGGCCGTGACGGACTTCAATCTTCAGGCGATTACCGCAACCGTGATCGGCGGCATCTCGCTCTTCGGCGGTCGCGGCTCGATCCTCGGCACGCTCTTTGGCGCCATGATCGTCGGCGTCGTCTCCATGGGCCTCAACATGCTCGGCGCCGATCCGCAGTGGAAGGTGCTTCTGACCGGCGTGCTCATCATCGGCGCCGTCGCGATCGATCAATGGATCAGAAAGGTATCGGCATGACCACGACCGTCGAACCCATCCTCACTGCCCGCGGTCTCGTCAAGCGCTATGGACGCGTCACCGCGCTCGACAACGCTGATTTCGATCTCTATCCCGGCGAAATCCTTGCGGTCATCGGTGACAACGGCGCCGGAAAATCCTCGCTGATCAAGGCGATTTCCGGCGCGGTGACACCCGATGAAGGCGAGATCAAGCTGGAAGGCAAACCTGTTCATTTCAGGTCGCCGATGGAAGCGCGCGATGCCGGCATCGAAACGGTCTACCAGAACCTGGCGCTGTCGCCGGCGCTCTCGATCGCCGACAACATGTTCCTCGGTCGCGAGATCCGCAAGCCCGGTTTCCTCGGTTCCGTCTTCCGCATGCTCGACCGGCCGGCCATGGAAAAGCGCGCCCGCGACAAGCTCAGCGAGCTCGGCCTGATGACGATCCAGAACATCAACCAGGCGGTGGAAACGCTCTCCGGCGGTCAGCGCCAGGGCGTTGCCGTGGCACGCGCCGCCGCCTTCGGTTCCAAGGTCGTCATCATGGACGAGCCGACGGCAGCCCTAGGCGTCAAGGAAAGCCGCAAGGTCCTTGAACTCATCCTCGATGTCCGTGCGCGCGGCTTGCCGATCGTTCTGATCTCGCACAATATGCCGCACGTCTTCGAGGTTGCGGACCGTATCCATATCCATCGCCTTGGACGACGCCTGACCGTCATCAATCCGAAGGAATACACCATGTCCGACGCGGTTGCCTTCATGACCGGCGCCAAGGCTCCGCCGGTCGAGAACGTCGCTGCATGAGTGCTTCTCTTGACGATGTTGCCGGCGAGATTATCGCACGCGCCGGCAACGCGAAACGCTTTCTGGTCGCGATTGCCGGCCCGCCTGGTGCCGGCAAATCCACCCTGGCCGATAATGTCGCTAAGGCGTTGAAGGCGAGGGGCGAAAGCGCCGAAGTCCTGCCCATGGACGGCTTCCACATGGATAACGCCGTCCTCATCGAGAAGGGACTCTTAAAGCGGAAGGGCGTGCCTGATAGTTTCGACGTGCGCGCCTTTCTCGATATCGTCAAGGCCGTGCGCGCCGCCGATCAGGAGGTCCTCGTGCCGGTCTTCGACCGCTCGCGAGAGATTGCAATCGCCTCGGCCCGCATCGTCTCGGCAGATCATCGCTTCATCGTCATCGAGGGCAATTATCTGCTGTTCAACCAGGGCAAATGGGCGGAGCTGGAAGGCATGTTCGACTATTCGATCATGCTCGCGCCGCCGATGGAAGTGCTGGAAGAGCGGCTTTGGGCGCGCTGGAGGGGCTACGATCTCGATGAAGAAGCCGCCCGGGCCAAGGTTTATGGCAACGATCTGCCGAATGGCCGGCTCATCCTCGAGAACCGGCGCCGCGCGGACGTCACCATAGATATCGTTCAGGATTGACTTCGCCCATCATTTAACCGCCGTCGCGGATTGTTTTGCGAGGGCGGATGATGCTATCGAAGCGCGATAGCAGAAAGTGCGATCCCGAAAAGGCTGAAGCAGCTTTCGGGTAGGATCGCGCTCACATTTCCAGAGGTCGCGCCCATGCAAAAGCTCACCATCCGCCGTCCTGACGACTGGCATCTGCATTTGCGGGACGGAGCCATGCTGGAAGGCGTAATAGCCGATACCTCCAGGCATTTCGCCCGCGCCATCATCATGCCCAATCTCGTGCCGCCGGTCGTGACCACGGCGGATGCGACCGCCTATCGCGAGCGCATCCTGAAAGCGCTGCCGGCGGGCGATCGGTTCGAACCGCTGATGACGCTTTATCTCACCGAACACACCAATCCCGACGACGTCGAAGAAGGCAAGAAGAGCGGCCTTATATCAGCCGTCAAACTCTATCCGGCGGGTGCGACGACCAACTCGCATGGCGGCGTGCGCGATCTGAACAAGGCAATGCCGGTGCTGGAGCGCATGGCGAAGATAGGCCTGCCGCTCTGTGTTCATGGCGAGGTCACGACGCCCGAGGTGGATATTTTCGATCGCGAGGCCGTGTTCATCGAGACCGTGCTTGATCCGTTGCGCCAACGCCTGCCTGAACTGAAGGTCACGATGGAGCATGTGACCACCGCGGACGGGGTCGACTACATCAAATCGGCAAAGGCAAACCTCGCCGGTTCGATCACGACGCATCACCTGATCATCAACCGCAATGCCATTCTGGTCGGCGGTATTCGCCCGCATTATTACTGCCTGCCGGTCGCCAAGCGCGAAAACCATCGTCTTGCCTTGCGTGCGGCCGCAACCAGCGGCGATGCCCGGTTCTTCCTCGGCACGGATTCGGCTCCGCATGTCGATCCGCTGAAGGAATGCGCCTGCGGCTGCGCCGGCATCTATACGTCGATCAACACCATGAGCTGCCTTGCCCATGTCTTCGAGCAGGAAGGTGCATTGGACAGGCTTGAGGCTTTTGCGTCGCTGAACGGCCCGGCCTGGTATGGCCTGCCCGTCAACGAGGATAGCATCACCCTGGTACGCCGGGCTGAGGCCGTGACTTTCCCTGCCAAGATCGAGACCGGAGCCGGCCCGGTCACCGTTTTCGACCCGATGTTCCCATTGCATTGGGATGTCGAGATTTAGACGGGTCGTACATAAGTAAATTAAAATATAGAAGTGATATTGCGGCAACCAGTTGGTGTTTGCCGCAATATGAAACGTATATTTTGTTGAAATATATTTTCTTTATTATTTGCCGTAACTAATTGGATACGCCTGAAGGCCTAGTGTGCCGACGACACACCCTGCGGTAGAAGTCCAACCGTCGAAAGAGCATGATGCTGGTCGATTACAATTCCCTGCTTCTCGCCCTCGGTGTTTCCGCATCATGCCTTGCGGTCACGTTGGTCGGAAGCTGGTTTTCGCGCCGGCCCGACACCTTCCTGCTGACGTGTTCTGCCGGCCTTGTGCCTATCGTCGGTGGCATCTTCGTCTACGGCGCCTATGTTGACCATCCCAAGCCGATTTTTGCCATTTTGACGTTCGTCTTGTTCTTCCTTGGCTTCACGACGATCTGGGTGGCCGGTTATCAGTTTCGCACGGGTCGCCTTTCCAGGATCCGCTTTGCCCTCGGTTGCTTGCCGGGCATGTCAGCATCGATCGGACCGATGCTTGCCGGCTACGACGGGCTGGCGTTCATCGCCGATAACCTTGTCATCTGCGTGCTTCTGCTTCTGACGGCGCGCGAATATTGGCTCAGCCGGCGCGAGGCACCGACGCCGCTCTATGGCATTACGGCGCTTTACACGCTGACGGCCATTTCCTTTGCCTTATGCGCGGCCGTGCTGATCGCCGATGGCAAGCTCGTACTCGGTCATGCGCCGGACAACTGGGCGGAGGATGTCAGCCTCGCCGTCTGCATCGCCGGAATGACCGGGATCGGGGCACTGTCCCTTGCTTTGCACCAGTGGCGCCAAGCCGCATTTCATCGTCAGGAGGCGATCACCGACGCCCTGACCGGACTGCTTAATCGCCGCGCGCTGTTCGATCTTTATGGCCGCCGGTCCTTCGGCCCTTCGATGGCCGTCATCATCTTTGACATCGACCGTTTCAAGGCGATCAACGATCAGCACGGCCATGCCGCCGGCGATCTCGTGCTCAAGCTTTTCGGCCAGGAACTCGCCTTCGGTTTGCGGCCTTCCGACACGGTGGCGCGTCTGGGAGGCGAGGAATTTGCGCTTGTTCTCGACAACGCGCTGCCGGGTCGCGCGGAGCAGGTCGCAGAGCGGGTGCGTGATGCCTTTGCAGCACACGCGATTAGCATCGAAGGCAAATCTTTCGCCTGCACCGTCAGTGCCGGTATCGCGACCGGTACCGCCAAAGGGCTCGGTTTCGATGATGTGCTTCGCGCCGCCGACAAGGCGCTTTATGAGGCAAAACGAAACGGCCGCAACCGTGTGGAGGTCGCGGCCTATCTGCGGGCTGTCTAGCCGGTCGTTTTCGGGTGACCGTCTCTCGTCACAGGCTGTCAGAACAGGGCCTTTACGAAGGCGCATGCGGCCAGTAGCGAGGCGACCGTGCGCACATGGTTCCAGCGCGTCCAGTCGCCAATATAGGTGGACCATAGCTGCACCGACTCAGCGGAATGGCTGTCCACTTTATCGAGTGCGTCGTTCAGAGGCACATTGAAGACCATGGTCGAAAGAAAGCTCGCGACGATATAGAGCGCTGCACCCGTCAGCATCAGAACGCTGGTGCCGCCTCGCCAGTAAAGGATGGCCATCACTGCGATGAGGATCGAGAGCGCTGCCGTCAGCAGGAACAGCACGATGAAGGGCGAGCGCACGATCGTCGTGTTGATCGATTGCATCGCGGCAATCCCCTGATCGACGGGGAGGCGGGCGAAAGCCTGCATGATGAACGTCGAGAAGGCGAAATAGACGCCGGCGAGAAGCCCGCTGCTGAGCGCGGCGATGATGAGAGCGATATTCGTGATCGGAAAGGTCATGACTGAGCACTCCGGATGCCGGTTGCGGCGGTTTGTCGGGCATAATCGAAAAAATCTTTCGGCTGCCTGCAGAGGATCCGGCCGATGCCGTTCGTGACAGGCGAGTTGCGGCCGTCGAGACGCTCGACGACGCGGTCGCCGATTTTTCCCAATCCGCCGATGACGGCAATTGTCGAGATCTGCATTTCAAGCTCCTCCAGCATAAAATGTGATAAATTCTCTCATTTGCAAATGTGATAAACTCTCTTATATTGCTTGTCAACAGTGATGGGCAGGGAATGGAATGGCACGGGAACCGATAGCGAGACGCAGGCGCAGCAAGGACGAGGCGGGGACGCCGCGGCGCATACCCAGTCAGCAACGCGGTCGCGAACGCGTGGATCTGATCCTTTCTGTGGCATCCGAGCTGATTGCGAAAAACGGCAGCGATGCGTTGCGCATGGGTGAGATCGTCGAAAAGGCGGGTGTTTCCTTCGGCTCGCTCTACCAATATTTCCCCGACAAGACGGCGATCATCCGCGTGCTGGCCGAGCGCTTCAACGAGCAGGGCCGGCAATGCGTCGAAGACGAACTGGTGGCGATCCAAAGCCGCGATCATCTGCAGCCCGCTCTCGGCCGCATCGTCGATGGCTACTACGCCATGTTTCTGGAAGAGCCTGTCATGCGCGACATCTGGCACGCGACCCATGCCGACAAACTGCTGCAGCAGGTCGATGCCGAGGATATGGAATGGCACTCGCAGGCGTTTCTGACCGTCCTAAAACGCCTATGGCCGGAGCGCGACGACTCCGAACTTGCAAGAACAGCCCGATTGACTATGCAGCTTGTCGCGGCTGCGGTGCGCTATGCGATTTCGATCGAACGGGAGGAAGGCGACAAGGTCATCGCGCTGTTCAAGGCCATGCTCCCTGCCGATCTTGGAGCACTGCGCTGATTGCTTCCGGTCGCCCTGCAGACGGCAAGCGAGGGGATATCCGCAAAAGCTTTCATATGTCTGGAAACTCGGCCCGCTTGCTGCTATTGCCGCTGGAACATTAGCGCTCGCCAAGGAGGCCTTGCATGACCCAGATGATATTCACCGATCGCACTGTCATGGCCGAGCTGATGGCCAGGATGCTTTGGGAGATCAAGGCGGTCCACTTCAATGCCGACAAGCCCTACAAATTTGCGTCCGGCATGGCGAGCCCGGTCTATATCGATTGCCGAAAGCTGATCTCCTATCCGCGCATCCGCTCGACGGTCATGGATTTTGCAGCCAGCATCATCGTGCGCAACGTCGGTTTCGAGCAGTTCGATTGCGTCGCCGGCGGCGAGACGGCGGGCATTCCCTTCGCCGCCTTCCTGGCCGAGCGCCTGAACCTGCCGATGATCTATGTGCGCAAGCAGCCGAAGGGTCATGGTCGCAACGCCCAGATCGAAGGCGATATGAAGGACGGCGCACGCGTGCTCGTCATCGAGGATCTGACGACGGCCGGCGGCAGCATGTTCACCTTCATCGACGCGATCCGTGCAGCCGGCGGCATTGTCGATCATGGCATGGCGCTGTTCTATTACGGCATCTTCCCCGGGGCGGTCGAACGCTTTGCCAACCGGAAAGTCAGCCTGCAATACATCACGACGTGGCGCGAAGTGCTCGCCGTCGCCAAGGAGCAGAAGCTGTTCGACGACAAGACGCTCGAGGAAGTCGAGGCCTTTCTCAATGCGCCGCTCGCCTGGTCCGGCTGGAATGGCGGCATTTCGGAGCTGCCCACAAACTGACGCTTTGCTTTTGCATTGAATCTATCTAATCGATTTATGTAATGGACACGATGGACGCGCTCTTTGGGAGGCCGGAATGATTTTGTGCTGTGGCGAAGCTTTGATCGACATGCTGCCGCGGGATACGACGCTGGGTGAAAAGGGCTTTGCCCCCTATGCCGGCGGTGCGATCTTCAACACCGCGATCGCGCTCGGTCGCCTCGGCATTCCCACGGGCTTTTTCACCGGCATCGCCGATGACATGATGGGCGAAATCCTGCGCGACACGCTCTCGGCGTCCAAGGTCGATTTCAGCTATTGCGCCATCACACCCCGGCCGAGCACGATCGCCTTCGTCAAACTCGTCAACGGTCAGGCGACCTATGCCTTCTATGACGAAGGCACGGCTGGCCGCATGATCACCGAAGCGGATCTCCCGACGCTCGGCGATGATTGCGAAGCGCTGCACTTCGGCGCGATCAGCCTGATCCCCGATCCGTGTGGCGGAACCTACGAGGCGCTGATGAAGCGCGAGCATCAGAGCCGGGTCATCTCGCTCGACCCGAACATCCGCCCGGGCTTCATCAAGGACAAGGTAGCCCATATGGGCCGCATCAGCCGGATGGCTGCCATGTCCGACATTCTCAAATTCTCCGATGAGGATCTGGAATGGTTCGGCATTGCTGGGAATCACGATGAGCTGGCCGCCCATTGGCTTAACCAGGGCGCCAAGCTCGTCGTCATCACCAAGGGTGCGGAAGGCGCAACCGGCTACACCAAGTCGCTGAAAGTCTCGGTGCCAAGCGAGCGCGTCACCGTTGTCGATACCGTGGGTGCCGGCGATACCTTCGATGCCGGCATTCTGGCGTCGCTGAAGATGAACAACCTTTTGACCAAGGCGCAGGTGGCTTCGCTGAACGAAAAGGCGCTGCAGGATGCGCTGGCTCTGGGCGCGAAGGCTGCGGCCGTCACGGTCTCCCGCGCCGGAGCCAATCCACCCTGGGCGCATGAGATCGGGCTGTAATCCTTCATCGGCCTTGAGAGTGCGGAGAGGCCGTACCCCCCTCTGTCCCTATCGGGACATCTCCCCCACATGGGGGGAGATCATTGGGAGTTTGCCGCACATTCTGTGACGGGATGAAATTCTCTCAGAAACTTCGAGATTTGTTTGGTGCGAGAACGTGCCAAACCACCAATCTGCCCCATGTGGGGGAGATGTCACGATAGTGACAGAGGGGGGTATCTCACCCCGCATTCAGAGGGATGGGATAGGGCAGAACAAAATCCACCCCATCGCCCAAACCTTACTTCGCGCGGCTTGCCAACGCAGCCACCAGCCCTTGCGTCGAAGAATCGTGGCCGGCAGCACTTTCCTTGCCTTCGATAACCGGAAGCAGACCCGTTGCCAGTTCCTTGCCGAGTTCGACACCCCACTGGTCGAAGGAGTTGATGCGGAAGAGCACGCCTTCGACGAAGACGCGGTGTTCGTAGAGCGCGATCAGGCGACCGAGCGCAAAGGGCGTCAGCTTGTCATAGACGAAGGTGATCGACGGGCGGTTACCGGTGAAGACGCGGTGCGGCGCGATGAAATCGGCCTTTTTGTCGTCCATGCCTTTGGAGGTGAGCTGAGCCTTGGCTTCCTCGAAGGTGCGGCCCTTCATCAGTGCTTCCGACTGCGCCAGGCAATTGGCCATCAGTAGGTCGTGCTGGTGGCGCAGCTCCGGCTCGAAGCCGTTGGCGGCGATCATAAACTCGGCCGGGATGATGCTCGTGCCCTGGTGGATGAGCTGATAGAAGGCGTGCTGGCCGTTGGTGCCGGGCTCGCCCCAGACGACGGGACCGGAATTGCCCTCGACCGGGGTGCCGTCGATGGTAACGCCCTTGCCGTTCGATTCCATGTCCAGCTGCTGCAGGTAGGCCGGGAAGCGTGACAGGCGCTGATCATAGGGCAGGATCGCGCGCGTCGGATAGCCGAGCACGTTGCGGTGATAAAAGCCGATGAGGCCGAGCAGCATCGGCAGGTTTTCCTTGAAGGGAGCCTGGCGGAAATGGTTGTCCATCGCATGCGCGCCATCGAGGAACTTGCCGAAATTTTCCGGGCCGATCGCGATCATCAGCGGCAGGCCGATGGCAGACCAGATCGAGTAGCGGCCACCGACCCAATCCCAGAAGCCGAAGACGCGCTCGCTGTCGATGCCGAAGGCGGCGACCTTGTCGAGCGCCGTCGAAACGGCCGCGAAGTGATGCTGTACGGCAGCTTCGCCGAGCGCATCGGCGATGAACTTGCGCGCCGTCTGAGCGTTCGTCATCGTCTCGATGGTCGTGAAGGTCTTCGAAGCGACGATGAAGAGCGTCGTTTCCGGCTTAACGAGCTTCAGGATATCGGCGATATGGGCGCCGTCGATGTTGGAGATGAAATGCGAGCGCGGGCCGTCATGGAAGGGGGCGAGCGCCAGTGTCGCCATGACCGGGCCGAGATCGGAGCCGCCGATGCCGATATTGATAACATCGGTGATCGCCTTGCCCGTCGAGCCCTTCAGCGCGCCCGAGCGGATGCCATCGGCAAACTTGCCCATGGCGGCCAGAACCGCATTGACGTCAGGCATGACATCCTTGCCGTCGACCAGCACCGGCTTGTTCGAGCGGTTGCGCAGCGCGGTGTGCAGCACGGCGCGGTTTTCAGTGAAATTGATGGCGACGCCGGAGAACATTTCCTCGCGCTTGGCGGCGACGCCGCCCTCGGCTGCGAGCTTCTCGAGAAGGGCGAGGATATCGTCGTTAACAGCTGTCTTGGAGTAATCCATCAGCAGGTCGTCGAACGAGGCGCTGAAGCGGGAAAAGCGTTTCGGATCGGCGGCGAAGGCTGCGCGAATATCCGTGGCCTTCGTTGCCGATGCGGTGCTCTTCAGTTGATCGACGAGGGCGTTCATGGGAGGCTCCTTGCGGTTCGCGCTGCTGGCCTTCAAAACCGGGCCAAGCGCTTTGAGTTTGGTCGCGAAAACTATTCCCTATGTAGGGCGTAAATCAAGTTCACCTATCGCCCAAAACGAAAAAAGCCGCTCGTGAAACAAGCACGAGCGGCTTCCTGAATGACATGGAATCATGTCAGCCGCGCAACTCCTTGCGCAGGATCTTGCCGACATTCGATTTCGGCAGTTCGGTGCGGAACTCGATGAAGCGCGGGCGTTTGTAATTGGTAAGATTTTCAGCGCAGTGAGCCTTGACGTCGGCCTCGGTCAAAGCCGGGTCCTTCTTGACGATGAAGAGCTTCACCGCCTCGCCGGAATGCGGATCGGTCACGCCGATCGCAGCTGCCTCCAGAACGCCCGGATGCATGACGGCGACTTCCTCGATCTCGTTCGGATAGACGTTGAAGCCCGAGACCAGGATCATGTCCTTCTTGCGATCGACGATCTTGGTGTAGCCGCGCTCGTCCATGAAGCCCATGTCGCCGCTGCGGAAGAAGCCGTCCTCCGTCATGACGCGGGCGGTTTCGGCCGGCTGCTTCCAATAGCCTGCCATGACCTGGGGTCCACGGATGCAGATTTCGCCGACTTCGCCGAGCGGCAGTGAATTGCCGTTCTCGTCGCGAATGTCGAAATCGGTGCCCGTGATCGGCAGACCGATCGTGCCGGTGAATTCCGGGCTGTCGAAACGATTGGCGCTTGCGACCGGCGACGTCTCGGAAAGGCCATAGCCTTCGGTGATCCAGGCGCCGGTCATCTTCTGCCACCGTTCGGCGACGGGCCGCTGCACCGCCATGCCGCCGGCAAGCGTTGCCGTATTGGACAGGTCGAGCTTGCTGAACTCCGGATTGTTCATCAGCGCGTTGAACAGCGTGTTCAGGCCGGGGAACATGTCGAACTTGTATTTGCCGAGTTCCTTGATGAAGGCGGGTATGTCGCGCGGATTGGCAATCAGCACATTGTGGCCGCCGAGCGACATGCCCATCAGTGAATTCACCGTCAGCGCAAAGATATGATAGAGCGGCAGGGCGCAGACGAAGGTCAGCTGTTCCGGTCGCGGCTTATTGATATAGGCGGATTGCAGCCAGAGCAGCAATTGCAGCTGGTTGGCGAGCAGATTGGAATGCGTGAGGATCGCGCCCTTGGCAACGCCGGTCGTGCCGCCGGTATATTGCAGGAAGGCAATGTCGCTGCCGGTCAGTTCCGATAGCTTCAGGGGCAGACGCGAGCCCTCGGCGATCACGCTCTTGAAACTGCGATGGCCGGGAATGGACCAGGCCGGCACGAGCTTCTTCACCTTGCGGACGATCAGGTTGACGATGTGGCCCTTGACGCCCAGCATGTCGCCGAGCGCGGTGACGACCACATGGCGCACATCCGTATGGGCCAGAACCTGCTCGACCGTATGGGCGAAGTTTTCCAGAACGAAAATCGCCTTGGCGCCGCAATCGCGCAACTGGTGCTCGAGCTCGCGCGGCGTGTAGAGCGGGTTGACGTTGACGACGACGAGCCCTGCGCGAAGGATGCCGTAAACCGCGATCGGGTTTTGCAGCACGTTCGGCATCATGACGGCAACGCGATCGCCCTTCTGCAGGCCGAGGCTCTGCAGCCAGGCGGCGATCTTGCGCGTCTGCAGGTCGAGATCGCGATAGGTGATGGATTTGCCCATGCTGGTAAAGGCGGGTCTGTCGGCATAGCGCGCGCAGCTTTCCTCCAGCAGTTCGGCGAGCGAGGCATGCTCCAGCGGCGGCAGCTCCGCCGGTACGATATCCGGGTAAGACGCGAGCCATATTTTCTTGACCTGCGGTTTATCCGAAGGAGCGGAGACTGAATTCATGCGCATTTCCTCCTCTACGCACCATCACCACGCCCGGCCGTCATATGCGGCGGCTATGCAGAGTGTCATTGGACGATCAAAAAGTCTCCCGCTTTTCACATCGCCGTAGTGTTGCTCTCAATTAAATCATTGGAGCATCACGAAAGCTACAATAACCTTGACGTAAACGTCAATATTTGTTGCGTGCTCACGTTTTTTTACAATCCTGAAAAAAGTACTGGAACTTTTATGACAACGGAGCGTTAATAGCGCCATGGGCTTAGACCCATCGGAGCATCGTGCTGCCTCAAAGAGCAGATCGGACGCTCCATGGTTTATGTGACGCGTATCCAAAAGGAGGTGCGCATATGCATAAAGAGAGTGCCGATTTCTCGGGTCGTGACCTTTACATCAAGGACATGTCGATGCTGGTCGCCTGCGACCGCGTCGAAGGGTCCAGGGTATACGGCTCGGACGGCAAGCAGATTGGTCATATCGAGCGGCTGATGATGGAAAAAAGTGATGGACGCATCGCTTTCGTCATTCTGAGCTTCGGCGGTTTCTTCGGCATCGGCCAGGAGCACTACCGGCTGCCGTGGGAGAAGCTGCGCTACGATGCCCGCATTGACGGTTATCGCGTCAGCATGACCAAGAACGACATCGAAAAGGCGTGCCGCTTCGCTGCCAAGGACGATCACGACCATAAGAATCATGGCCACAAGGGCCACGATTATTTTGGTGTGCCTCCCTATTGGATGTGAACGCGCTGGCGGAACTGCCGGAATGCCCCGCCGAGGCGGGGCCGGCGCCTTGTTTGGGCTATTTGAACCGCCCAAGCCTTTGCACGACCTCGATCTTGTAACCATCGGGGTCGGTGACGAAGAACAGCAATGCAAAAAGCTTCCCATCACGATTGAGCTCGATGATGTTGCCCGGGGTGAGCCCGAGCTGGGTCATGCGTGCATGCTCGTCCTCCAATTCCGCAACGGAGACTGCAAGGTGGCCATAGGCATCCCCTTGCGCATAAGGCTCGATGCGGCCCTGGTTAACGGTCAATTCCAGTTCGAATCCGGTCTCGGCATTGCTCAGATAGACCAGGGTGAAGGTCTGGAAGGCAATGCGGTCGGCAACCTTGAGGCCGAAAGCCTTGTCGTAGAATTCGATCGAGCGCGCTTCGTCGAGCACGCGGATCATCGAGTGGATCATCTTGGCCATCGGCGTCTCCATAAATCGTCAGGGCATGTCATTGCAGCCAATGCCATCGGCAGCCGGTGAAGGCAAGCATGGGGAAACTCGCCATATCTCCAGTCGAGTATAGATCCAGGGTTTCCGGATTGCGATCGGTCTGCTTAACTCCCGGCGCTCAACTATGCGGTTCAAGGGGGAGAAACTATGTACTACGCCATTCTGGCCTATCACGAGGAAGGTATCGTCGAATCCTGGAGCAAGGAGGAGGATGCCGCGCTCATGACGGAGCTTTTGGAGATCAATGACCGCCTGGTCGCGCAGAAATCGCTGGGACCGGCCGCGCGTCTCGGATCGACCCAAAACGCCGTTACCTTGCGGGGGCCAGGCGCGGGAATGGTGATCGATGGGCCGTTTGCGGAAACGAAGGAGCAGTTGCTCGGTTTCTACGTCGTCGATTTTCCAACGATTGAAGGGGCAATCGAGGCAGCGCGTGAATTGCGCCGCGTCAATCCGACCGCCGTTTATGAAGTCAGACCGATTTCGCTCTATCTGCCCGGCGCATCCCTGCGGTCAGGCGAAGGCAATTGAGGGCAGGCTGTGATCGCCCTCAATCTCCGTGGGATTGGAGGCCGATCTTGCTCGTGACCGACCGTTCGATCATCTCCATGCCGTCATAGATCAGCACCGCCATCAGGCCGACAATCAGGCCACCCTGCAGGATGAAGGCGGTGTTGTCGTTGATGAGCCCTGCAATGATGACCTCGCCCAGTCCCTTGGCGGCAACGGTGGAGCCGATCGTCGCCGTGCCGATATTGATAACGGTTGCGATCTTCAGCCCCTCGATGATGAGGGGCAGGGCGAGCGGCAGCTCAACGCGGAAGAGGCGCTGCCAGCCGTTCATGCCCATGCCGTCGGCGGCATCGAGCACGGAGGCCGGCACCTGTTGCAGGCCCGCGACGGTGTTTTCGAAAATCGGCAGCAGCGCATAGAGAAACAGCGCGATGAATGTCGGGACGGCGCCGAAGCCGGTGGTCGAGATGGCAAGTGCCAGCACGGCAACGGGCGGGAAGGTCTGGCCGGCATTGGCGATCGCCCGCGACAGCGGCAGGAAATCGGCGCCGATCGGCCGCGTGACGAAGATACCGCCGAGCACCGCCAGAATGCCGCTCGCGGCGATCGAGACAAGGATCAGCTCGAGATGGCTGAGCGCCAGGCTCGGCAGGCTGTTCTGCGTATAGATCGGCGACGCTCCGAATTTGGTCAGCGGCGCAAGCACGGGCATCAGCCATTCCGGACGGAACAGCATGACTAGCAGCAAGGCCAGGGCCAGGACGCGAAAGAGATTGGCGGCCAGAAATCTCATGCTTTGCGGCCCAGCTCGATCAGGTGCTGGATCGAGATCGAGCCGACGGGCACCTTGCGCTCGTCTTCGACCGTCGCCTCGTCCGCGCCCTGCCAGATCAATTCCGCCAATGCGTCGCGCAGATTGAGGGTCTCCGGCAGGCGGTGCCCGAGGCCAGGCCGCGGCGGCTGCATGCTGTCCTTCAGCGGCAGCAGCGACATCAGCTTCAAGGCGCGATCGGAGGTGCCGGTCAACTGCTGCACGAAGGGATCGGCCGGCTCTGTCAGGATCTTCTCGGGCTCTGAGCATTGTAAGAGCTTGCCGCCGCTCATGACCGCGATCTTGTCGCCGAGATGAAAGGCTTCGTCCATATCATGGGTGACGAGGACGATGGTCGTGCCGAACTGCTTCTGAATGGCCAGCAGGTCGTCCTGTGCCTTGCCGCGGATGACCGGATCGAGCGCGCCGAAGGGCTCGTCCATCAACAGCAATTCCGGTTCGGCCGCAAGCGCGCGGGCGACGCCGACGCGTTGCTGCTGGCCACCGGAAAGCTGGCTCGGATATTTGCCTGCAAAGGTGCTGGGGTCGAGATGGAAGAGGTTGAGGAGCTCTTCAACACGGCTGTCGATGCGCGTCTTCTCCCAGCCGAGCAGCTCGGGGACGGTGGCGATATTCTGCGCGACCGTGCGATGCGGAAAAAGCCCGTGCCCCTGGATGGCATAGCCGATGCGGCGGCGAAGCTCGGTCGCCGGCACATTCATGATATCCTCGCCAGCAACGGAGATGTGGCCGGCCGATATCGGCACCAGCCGGTTGATCATGCGCATCAGCGTCGATTTGCCGGAGCCGGAGGTGCCGACGATGACGGTGATCGTGCCCTTCTCCATGCTCATGCTGACATCGTCGACCACGGTGGCGTTGCCATAACGCTTGGTGACGCCCTTGAGCTCGATCATGTTGGTCATGCGCGTTGTCCCCGGATGCTGTCGATGACCGCATCGAGGATGACGGCCGATGAGAAGGCGAGAAAGACCGTCGGCACGGCGCCGAGCAGAACGAGGTCGTTCGCCGTCTGGCCGATACCCTGGAAGATGAAGAGGCCGAAGCCGCCGCCGCCGATGAGGGCTGCGACCGTCACCAGCCCGATCGCCTGCACCAGCACGATCCGTATGCCGGTGAGGATGACCGGAAAGGCAAGCGGCAGGTCGATGCCGGTCAGGATCTGCCGGCGCGTCAGCCCCATGCCGGCAGCGGAATCGCGCACTGAGGGATCGACGCCGGCAAGACCGACGACGGTATTGGCAACGATCGGCAGCAGCGAATAGATGATAAGCGCCACCAGCGCCGGCGCCACGCCGATACCCTGAATGCCGATAGCAGCGGCGAAGGGCACATGGGCGGCGATATAGCCGAGCGGCAGCATGAGGATGCCGAACAGCGCCAGGCTCGGAATGGTCTGCACCAGGCTCAACGCCCGCAGCACCACGGCGCGGAGGCGCGGCTGCCAGTAGCAAAAGATACCGAGCGGCAGCGCAAGCACGATGGCGATGGCGACGGAGCCGAGGGAAAGAAAGACGTGACGCAGCGCTTCATGCCAGAACTTGTCGGCGTTGTTGGCGTATTCCTTCATGATCGAAAGATTGTCCAGCAGGCCGGAGCGCAGGACGACGGCAAGCAGCGCGGCATAAACAGCAAGCGCTGCCACCCGCAGCCAAGGCGTTAGCCGCAGCTTGACCAGCGCGTCCGAAATCATCAACCCGACGACCCCAAGCAGCACCCAGAAGGATCCGCCGGGCGTAATTCGTGCCACAGTGCTGCCTGCGGGGGTTGCGACGGTCGAGACGAGGCCGAGCGTGACGATCAGCGCAGTGATCGCAAGCGTGGCTATGCCAAGACGGATCACCTGATTGCGAAGGAAAAGCGCGGCAAGCGCCGCGGCAGCGAGAAGGGCGATCAGCATCAGCGCTGTCGGCTGGGCAATGAGCTGCGTCAGCAGTTGTGGCTTGCCCGCGGCGATGCGGTTTGCCTTGACGATGATGAATGGCATCCAGGCCATTGCCAGCCCGCCGCCGGCCACCAATACCACTCCGAGACGGTCCACTCTGCGGACCGCTAGCGCATCTTCCATCAGGCAAGCTCCGTCAGCGCATGAGCCCAGAATTCAAGGCGGGTTCGGACAAGATCATGCCCAATCGAAACCCGGCGGCTTCACTCTATCAAAAATGAAGCCGCCAGAGCAGCGTCAATGCCTTACTTCAGAAAGCCATTGTCCTTGAGGTAGGATTCGGCAACAGCCTTCGCCGGCTCGCCATCGACCTGGATGCGGCCGTTGAGCTTGCGCAGCACGTCAGCAGTCAGGCCCTTGAAGATCGGCGCCAAAACTTCTTCGATCTTCGGATTGGCCTTCAGCACGGCCTCACGGATGATCGGCGTCGGCGCATAGACCGGCTGCACGCTCTTGTCGTCCTCAAGGACAGTCAGTTCGGCGGCTTCGATGGCGCCGTCGGTACCGTAGACCATCGCGGTGTTAACGCCGTTGGTCTGGTCGGCCGCAGCTTTGATGGTCGCCGCAGTATCGCCGCCAGAAAGCACGACTTCCTGATCCGGCTTCAGCTTGAAGCTGTAGGTGGTTTCGAAGGCAGGCAGGGCCGCCGGCGAATTGACGAACTCCGAAGAAGCCGCGATCTTGATCGGGCCGCCGCCGGCGACCCACTTGCCGAAGTCCGACATGGTCTTCAGCTTGGCTGGGCCGGCGACATCGTTGCGCACGGCGATCGCCCAGGTGTTGTTGGCAGGCGACGGTGTCAACCAGACGATTTTGTTGGCGTCATAATCGAGCTTCTTGGCCAGATCATAGCCCTGCTGCAGGTTCTTCCAGGCGGCATCGTCGGCCTTGTTGAAGAAGAAGCCGGCATTGCCGGTATATTCGGCATAGATGTCGATCTCGCCTGCTGTGAGCGCCTTGCGTACGACCGGCGTCGTGCCGAGCGCGATGCGATCCTGCGCCTTGATGCCGTTGGCGTTGAGCGCCGCGAGGATGATGTTGCCGAGCAGCGTGCCTTCGGTGTCGATCTTCGAGGAGACGACGACGTCGGCGGCGCTGGCGCCGCTGGCAAGGAGGGCCGTCAGCGTGGCGGCAAGTGCAAGCTTCTTGAACATGATGTTTCCCTTTGTACCCCGTTAAATCGTTTTGCTGCTTGCCCGCGGCGCCTTGAAGGGCCGCAGTCCGGGCAGGCAGGCTTGGAGCGGGCCGGCGGCCCACAAGCGAATTTATGGCTACTTCAGGCAGCTAGCGCTCATCGCGGAAAAGTCGATGCGCTTCCGATACCCGTTGCAGTCGCGCGATTATGACGAGCGTACTCGACATTCGCGCGAAATTGGATTTCTTTTTTCGGGGGCAAGTGCGTTTGTTTTTGTTCCCCTTACCCGTTTGGCGCTGTTCCGATCTCATTTTGCGGCTGGATCAGTGGGGCGACAAAGAAACGATAGCTGTCGCTTTTCGGCTTAGGGATATCTTTTTTTGAGAACACGTCATATTGTCGGGATATCGTTGATATTGCTGCGGTCGAGCCAGGATACGCGCCGCGGCTGAGAGGGATCTGATTTGTATCTCGGCGCATTGTTCATAGCCGACATGGTGTTCTCCGTCGGCTCGGTGAGGGAGACCGCGCGGCGGCTATCTTTTTCGGCATCGACCGTCTCCGGTGCCCTGCGCCGGCTCGAAACGGAGCTTGCCATGAAGCTTGTCGAGCGTGCCTCCGGTGAGCTTGCGACCCTTCTGGCGAGTTCCAAGGTTCAGAAAGGGCTGCAGCCTATTCTCGCCGGCATGCGCCAGCTTTCGACCCTGATGAAGGAACCGCCGGCTCCAAAGGACTACGACCAATGGGCCGCACGCCTGCCGCTGAAGATCGCCACCATCGAACGCTTCCTTGAGGTTGCCGATCAGGGCAGCATCAATCGCGCCGCCCGCCGCCTTAGATTGGGTCAGCCGCAACTCTCTTTGCAGATTGCCAATCTGGAGGAACTGTTCGGCTGCCGCCTGTTCGCCCGGCAGGCGCAGGGTTCCGTGCTGACGGAGGCCGGACAGGAGGTTCATGCTATCCTCTCCGCCATTGCGCAGGCCTGGGACGAGATGAAAGCGGCGGCGGACGAGCGCTTTCAGCGCACTGCGCGCGCGGTCCGCATCGGCTCGATCATTCCCACAGGCTCGGAAAGCTGGGTGGCGCGCTCGCTGGCGAGCCTGGTATCGCGCTGGAACATCGGCGGTAACAGCAACATGCTGTCGCTGTTGCTGATGACAGCCGATGATCTGCGCGAGGCGCTTCGGTCCGGCCGCATCGATGTCGCCATCGTCGATTCCGTCTTCGGCCTCGACGCCTTCGAACATGTGGAACTGGTCGCCACGGACATGGTGGCGATCGCCCCGCCCGACAGCACGGAGCAGACCTTCGCCGCGCTCATGGAAAACCATCCGCTCTGCGTGCCGAGCCCGCGCACCGGCATCGGCAATGCCGCGACGGCCTTCGGTTACGACAGCCGCGACCGCCGCCGGTTTCGCGGCCGCGACATCACCTCGGCCGATTCCCTGCCCGTCATCGTCGATCTCGTCGCCAATCACGGCTATGTGTCGTTCCTCGGCCGCGTCAGCGCGCTTCCGATCGCCGACAAGGTCCGCATCGTCGATCCCGATGAGATTTTGCCGCTGTCCTATCACCTCGCCCATAATGGCCGTAAAGCCTCGATTGAAGCGTGCCGGCTGATCCAGCAGGCGGTTCGCGAACTGGTTGGAGAGATGGGGACGACACGAAAGCGCTCGTCATCCCGCGGCTAGCGGAACAAATGCGGCATCTTCGCGTTTAGGTCGGTTAGGTTAGTCCGGGCGTACGCAGCCGGGGGGCGCGTTCGGCACCCAAGGAGAAACCATACATGAAAATTCTTGCAACGGCGCTTGTCGCATTCGGCATTATTGTTCTGCCCGCTACCTATGCCGAGGCGCGTGATCATCACCATCACCGCTGGCATCAGCACCATCATCGCGACTATCGCCCTCATCATCATGGCTGGCATCGCCATGAAGGCTGGCGGCATGGCCACGGCCATCATCGCTGGCACAGCAAGCCGCATTTCTCGCATGCCTGACCGCTACGGACAGGCATCAAAGCGGCGCCTTCGGGCGCCGTTTTTTTGGCCACTGGCCAATTGCGTCCTTCTTCTTCCGGCCTGCTAATATCGGTTGAAGCGCACCGGCCGATGAGCCTGCGATCGTGATCAGGCGGGTCCGATGGCGATGTCGCGAAAACGCCTGCTCCTCAAGGGATAGCGGAACTTTCGAAGGCGCTATTGCGTTTATTATATCGTCCGGAGGACGCAAGTAATCCGAGTAGCGTTTACGTCCGGCATTCAAGGAGGCTGGAAATGAAAATTCTGGCAACAGCGCTGATTGCGCTAGGTATGGTCGTGTTGCCGGCAACCTATGCCGAAGCGCGTCCTCATCATCATGGACACCACCATCGGGTGTTCGTCCATCGGTATTATCATCACCACTACTATTACCGCCATCACTACTATCGCCCATATTACGGCTATTACGCGCCTTATTATGGCTATGACCGACCCTATTACGGCTATTACCAGCCCTACTATCCCTTGGGCGTATTCGGCGTTTTCGGGGGCTATGGTGGCTATCACCATCACCACGGTTGGTATGGCGGGCGCGGATACCATCATGGCTGGTATGCCGGCGGTCATCACGGATGGCATGGCGGCGGCGGCCATTGGCGCTATTATAGCGAGCCGCATTTCTCGCATAACTGAGGGTCTGTCCGATAGCAGAACGGCGCCTTTCGGCGCCGTGTCAGGATGAGTTTATAAGCTGTCCGGCAGTGTTGGTTCACGCCGGGTTCAGGACGTGAACGGCGCGATCGGCCATCAAATGCTTCACCGTCTCGCCGTAGGCGGCCATATGCGCGGAGGCGGCATGCGCCTTCAGCGCCGCCAGGCTCTCCCATTTCTCGACCACGACGAAGGTGTCAGGCCCAAAAGCTGGATCGGCCCCTTCGACATCCACAACGGCGGTATATTCGATGCAGCCGTCTTCGGCGTGAACGGCCGGAACATTCGCCTGGAAGGCTTTAAGCACTTCGGCGCGCTTGCCGGGATGGGCGGTAAGGATGGCGAGTACGTGAATCATGGACATGTCCTTGGCAAGATAGCTATACGAATGAAACGAGCGGACGCTGCCGAATGCGCGGCCGGTTCACCATTATCACGGAAAGACGGGAGCCGAATGCCGAACGTCCATTTTAATCGCGCTTCGAATCCCGCCGCTTCCGGCAGGTTTACATCCGATTGATGTATTTCGGATCAAGCGATCCGCTCAGGAGGTGGCTGACTGCAAGGAGATTGCCCTGCAGGCGACCGCGCCGGTCGATATAAGGCGGTGGGCTGACCGAGCCAACGACATTCGAGGCGATATTGCCGCCCATCAGCTTTAGCGCCCATTTCAGCGATACCGAGCGCTTCCTGACGAGATAGAGCGGATTGGCGACCTGGGAGTACCCAAGGCGCAGGCCCGATGTGCGGCCGGTCTTGACGCCGAGATGGACGCCACGCAGGCGATTGAACTTGACGATCTTGCCGAAAGGACGCAGCCGCCGGCACAGATCGACATCTTCCTGCCAGGCGTAGAGCGGCAGATCCTCGTCGAAATAGATACCATTTGCCAGCATCGCTTTTCGGCGGAAGATCATGTTGCAGCCGTAAGCGTTATGCGTGGCCTCGATCGTCGGTGCTGGAAAGGGAGTGGCATCGGCTGCGAGTGCGGCATCCGCTTCGTCCGCCGTCAGGCCTGGGCCAAGGATACCGTCACGAACGACTTCGCCAGTCGCCACGACAATATCTTCATCCGCCTCGAATAGGGCTTCCGTCTCGGCAAGATAGTTCGTTGCCGGGAAGAAATCGTCATCGAAGAAGACGACGACATCTATGCCGACAGCTGCATCGATGATGGCATTGCGCTGCGGGCAGCTTCCCTGTGGCGAGGAGAGGATCGTCACCGGAAACGGCGCTGAGCTCAAGCGCGCCATGTCGATATCGTCATCCTTGGTCGGGCAGAGGAAGAGGTGATCCGGCTTGCGGGCCTGTGTCGCGAGCCTGTCGATCATTGAGGCGAGGATCGCCTTGCGACCGCATGTCGCCACGCCAACGGCAATTTTCATGATGCACCCCCCAGAATATGATCTCGAGGCGCACGGAACCACCAAAAGCTGAATGTTTGGTTGTGTTAATCGCGTGCATTCAACGGATCGCGCGCGAAAGGCGTTTCATTATCAGCGGCCGGTCCGCTACATCTGTCGACGGAGCGTTTCGAACGAGCGCATCCGTCTCGTAGGTCGGCATTCGTGATCGGCTCGAATGCGTGACACAAGCCATGAATGCCGAAACTTGCAGCATCTACGGTTCTGAAACAGGTCGCCGCGCCGTTCGTTGCCGGATGAGAAATGACCGCATCGGCCGACATCGTCGGCTTGGCAGTTGCTCACGTGGGTTTTAAAGGCGCGGATCATGGAATCGATAAGCTCAATCGTCGAAGATGAATATGTCGCCTTCCTGCAAAGCCGCGATGAAAGCCTCTCTGGCTTTCTCGGCATCAAGCTTGCCCTCATGTGCATCCAACAGCGCTTTTCTGGCGACCCTGTAGGCTTGTCCGTCCTCAAGCGTCGGCCACTCCTTCGCCATGTATTCCGTGGCGCGTTCCGCATTCGATATCACCAGCCGGTCGCCCGTCTTGCGGGTCTCGACGATTACGGGTTTGCTCCACCATTGCGCCATGGAAGTTTCTCCTTCCGCGATCAACGTGCCGTTGGCCGGAATGTTCCCGGAGGCACGCCGGGCGAATCCGCACCCTCACGACAACAAGGGAATTCCTGCTTCGGCCGCTGCGGCAATAAAGGCGACGCGCGCTTCTTCCGGCGCTCGCCTGCCGCGTTGGACGTCGATGCAGATAAGCAATGCCGACAGAAAGCAGTCACCTTCCTCCGAAGGCCAGTCATCGAGAAGCGTCTTCCATACTTCCTCCACCGTACCGACGGATTTCGTTTCACCAGATCCGCAGCGAAAGATGCGGATCGGAGGGAAGTGTGGCACGATGTTCATGGTCGAAGACTCCGCCTTGGCGCAGCCGTTTTGGACCTTCTGCCATTGGAGATGCATTTAACTTTGTTAATCCGCCGGCGCCCTTTTAGGCGTTCCGCAATCAATCTCTGGCCCTAAGCGGGAAAATCGGGCTTGGACACAAAGTTCCGTGCTCATTCCAAGCAAGCGGCAGCCTCGTGCCGCGAACGATCTCGATCCGCGTTCGAACATGCGGTTCAACATCACTGGCAAACAGGAAAAATGGATGGTGCCGCTTACGTGACTCGAACACGTGACCCCATCATTACGAATGATGTGCTCTACCGACTGAGCTAAAGCGGCATTCTGCGGAGCATTCGGTTCGGCCCCGCGATTTGCATGGCGCTGATACAGTCTATGCGGTCAGATTTCAAGCGCTCAAATTGCCATTTGGCAAAAAAGCGAGGTGCTTGTGAAAAAAGCCCCGCTTTTCAGCGCCGGTCAAAGCGCCAGCCGCGCCCGTGCGTGCTGGTATTCTCTCTCCAGCCGATCGACGAGAGCGGATACGGGCTGGATGGACCTGACCGCGCCGATGCCCTGGCCGGAACCCCAGATATCCTTCCAAGCCTTCACGCCGGTCGTGGCGGCCTCGAAATCCATTTTGGAAGGATCGGCCTCGGGCAGCTTGTCCGGATCGAGGCCCGCGGCGCGGATCGAGGGTTTCAGATAATTGCCGTGTACGCCGGTGAAATAATTGGAATAGACGATATCGGCAGCGGTGCCCTCGACGATCGCCTGCTTGTAGGCGTCGGCCGCGCGGGCCTCCTCCGTGGCGATGAAGGGCGAGCCGATATAAGCAAGATCAGCGCCGGCAGCTTGCGCCGCGAGGATCGCGCCGCCGGTGGCGATGGCACCGGCCAGCAGCAACGGTCCATCGAACCATTCGCGGATTTCCTGCACGAGCGCGAAGGGCGAAAGCTGGCCGGCATGGCCGCCGGCGCCGGCAGCGACGGCAATCAGCCCGTCCGCACCCTTGCGGATCGCCGAATTGGCATGCCGGTTGTTGATGATGTCGTGCAGCACGATGCCGCCATAGGAATGCACGGCCGCGTTCACCTCGGGCACGGCGCCGAGCGAGGAAATGACGATCGGCACCTTGTATTTCACACAGAGCATCAGATCGTGTTCCAGGCGTTTGTTTGACGTATGGACGATCTGATTGACTGCAAATGGAGCTGCCGGATGATCCGGATTTGCGGCATTGTAGGCGGCAAGATCCTCGGTGATCATAGCAAGCCATTCGTCGAGCTGGCTTTCCGGGCGCGCGTTCAGCGCCGGAAACGAGCCGACGACACCGGCCTTGCATTGAGCCAGCGTCAAGGCGGGATGAGAGATGATGAAGAGCGGCGAAGCCACGACCGGCAGGCGCAGATGCTCGGTCAGGATCGAGGGGAGGGGCATGAACATCATCCCTTTTGACGTTTACGAAAACGTCAAAAGGGATAGCAGATGTCTGCCGAGAGGGGAAGATGGTGGAGGAGGCAAGCAGAGCAGGAGGCAATGGGCAATAGTGCCTGGCCGTCCCGGTCCTATACCTTCGCCTACTGCTGCTGCCTACCGGCACCCCATTTGTGTCGTCTTTGCCATTTATCCCCGCCCGAGTGCCCTTAACCCAAGGCGGAGGCTTGCGTATTGCAGAACGGGGCGTTACCGAATCCGGTTAACGATTGATGAAAATACGGCTGCCTTGCCAGCGGGCTATGCAAGTACGGTGCGAGTGAGCGTAAAGGATCGGATGTGAGCGGATTAGAAACGGCCATCAGAAGCGCGTTGGATCGGTCTGATCGCGCCAATCCGGAAATCCGGGCTCGCATCTATCAGTCGGCACGGCAGGCGCTGGAAGCCGGTCTTCGCAAGCAGGACATTACCGACGTCAATGTCGTAACCGCCCAGCGCCAGCGTCTTGAGGCGACGATCCGCGAGATCGAGGTCGAGGAGCGCGCCCGCCCCGCGCAGGCGATACCGGTTTCACCGGCGCTGGACGCTCCGCATGTTTCTCCATCCGCACCGCGCTCCGAAGCAAGGCCCGAAACCAGACCCGAAACAAGGCAGGCAGCCGCACGGCCGCAGGAGCCCGTCATGAGCGTGCGCGGGGAAACACGCGATCCCCCGATGTCGGCTGGCCCTGCCGTTCCGGTGGAGCCGATGTCGGCCGAGCGGGCAGGACGCGAAGGTGATTTCGGCGATATGCGCGCCGGCCCCGCCGATCATCTCGGTGCGGACAGCGATGTGCGTCCGACGGCCGATGCGCGGCCGGCGCGGTCGATGAACTTCAAGCCGGAGCGCGCGGCCGTGCGCCGTAAGCCGCGCAAGTTCTTCTCGCGCCTGCTCGTCTTCTGCATTCTGCTTGCCTTCCTCGGCGTCGGTGCCTGGTGGATCAAGACCTCGGGTGTGCTCATGTCCGCCGCCCAGCGGGATACGAGCGTGCCCAATCCGCCGGCGCATGTCGATTCGCAGGATTTCAGCGGCAACAGCAATGATGAGGACACGTCGGATCAGGATGACAATAGCGGCCCGGTCAATCCGGGCCTTGCCACCATCGATCCGCAGAACAGCTTCTCCGCGGAATGGCTGGAGGTATTGAAGCCCACCGACGCGCCGAAGGTTGCCACCAGCCCGCAATCGAAGGCCGAAAACGTATCGGAGAATGAAGGGCCGGCCGTGAGGCTGACCTCGCTCAGCAGTGGCCCGGACGGCAGCGGCTCGATCGAGGTGCCCGTCAATGTACTGCAGCAGATGGCCGGCAAGGCCTCGACGATCGCACTGACATTGCAATCCACCTCGGATGCACCGACGCAGATCACGGTGGAGTGCGATTTCGGTTCTCTCGGCCGTTGCGGTCGGCATCGTTTTACCGTCAGCCGGCAAAAGACGGATTCGCTGTTCCAGGTCAAGTTCGATCGTGCCATGGCGCCGACCAGCTCAGGGCGCCTGATCATCAATAGCGATGTCGATGGCAAGGCCCGCGGCGTCAATATCTACGCCATCCGTGTTCTGCCCGGGCAATAGAGCGTTTCCACTTTTCTTTGAATCGCGAAAACGCTCCATGCTCTTATTTCCCAACGCATTCCGGACGGAAAACCGCTACGCACTTTTCCTGGAACTGCTTTAGGTCTGGGCCACGCGTCGAACTCGTCAGGCGAGGATATCCGATCCCATCCCGAGGATCTTCTCGTCGACCTTGCCGATGGCTTCCTTGTCCTTGCCGTCATAATCGAGCGTCAGCAGAATGTGACGGATAAGGTTCAGGCGCGCGCGCCGCTTGTCGTTGGCGCGGAGGACGGTCCAGGGAGCGTGGTCCGTATGCGTATCCTTCAGCATGCGGTCGCGCTTTTCGCTGTAGTCCTTCCATTTCGGCAGGGCAGCGATATCCATCGAGGAGAGCTTCCAGACGGCGCGTGGATCGTGGCGCCGGTCGTGGAAACGCTTCAGCTGCATCTCCCGGCCGATATCGAGATAGAATTTGAAGAAATGGATGCCGTCCTGAACGATGAGTTTCTCCATCTGCGGCGCCTGCTTCAGGAACTGCTCGTATTGCTTCGGCGTGCAGAATCCCATGACTGGCTCCACCCCCGCGCGGTTATACCACGAGCGGTCGAAGAGCACGAATTCGCCGGCCGTCGGAAACTGGGCGACATAGCGCTGGAAGTACCATTGGCCGCTTTCGCGGTCGGTCGGCTTCGTCAGCGCCACCACGCGCGCCAGACGAGGGTTCATATGGGCCGAGGTCGCTGCGATCGAGCCTCCCTTGCCAGCGGCATCGCGGCCTTCGAAGAGCGCCATCACCCGCTTGCCGGTCGCTTGCAGCCAGAACTGCACCTTGATGAGTTCGATCTGCAGCGTCTTCAGCTCATCGAGATATTCTTCTTCCTTCAGCTTCTTCTTGTAGGGATAGCCACCCGAGGTCAGCGCCTCGTCATCGATCCAGCTCGGCAGCACGGGGTTATCGACATCGAATATGCGCTTGATGCCATGAATATCCAGCTCCACCGCCCGGCTTTCTGTCTTCTCCCCCATATGTCGGCTCCTCGGTTGTTTACATGGCGTTAACCCTGCCGCCGCCGGCGGCAAAAAGCTTGGCCAGAAAACTGGGGCATTTATTCAATAGTTTCAAGCCTTTTGCCGCCACCCTCGTTTGCCGGCTACATTTATTTCTGCCAATTGCTGGCTTCTGTGGATAGAGCCGAATACTTCTGTCATGAATCGCAGATAAGACGCGGAATCCAGCGTTCCATGATGGCAGGCGAAGGACGGCGCAGTTGGAAGACGAATGGTCATTTGTCAGGAAGTTGGCGGTGCGGCTGCGGCAGGAGAGTGCCATCCTGGTTCTGGCGACGCTGATTGCCGCGCTCGCCCTCGTCGAAGGCATCAACACCGGCGCCGTATTCTGGATCTGGGCGATCGTCATGATCGTCACGCTCATTCGTCCGCCGCTGGTCGAGCGGGTCGAGGTGCCATCACAAGCCGAACCTGCGCCTGCCGATGCGCAAACCCTGTTGCGCACCGCCTTTGCGGGACTGGCGGCACTCGATATGCCGGTGCTGATCATCGACCGCGAGGCGTCCGTGCTGGTACAGAACATGGCCGTCGAAAAAGCTTTCGGCGCCTTTCCGATCGGCGCACATATTTCCTCCAAGCTGCGCTCGCCGGGTTTGCTCGACATGGTACGCGAGACCATCGCCACCAATGCGCCGAACCAGATCGAGCATTCCGAGCGACTGCCATCGGAGCGGGTCTATGTCGTGCGTATCGCGCCGATCGATCTGCCTGAGATCGACAGGCAGGAAGATGCGCTCTTCCTGCTTTCTTTCCGCGACATATCGGAGTTGCGCCACATCGATCGCATGCGTTCGGACTTCGTTGCCAATGCGAGCCATGAATTGCGCACGCCCCTGGCATCGCTGCGCGGCTTCATCGAGACGATCCAGGGGCCCGCCAAAGCCGATCCGAAAGCGCAGCAGCGTTTCCTCGGCATCATGTTCGATCAGACGACCCGCATGAGCAGGCTGGTGGACGATCTTCTGTCGCTGTCGCGCCTGGAGCTGAAGTCGCATATCGCGCCGGATCAGAAGGTGGATCTCGTCCCCTTGCTCGGTCATGTGCGTGACTCCCTGCTGCCGCTTGCGGGGGATCTCGACGTGACCATCAATCTGCATTTGCCGGTGGGCAAGGTGGAGGTGTTGGGGGATCGAGACGAGCTGGTGCAGGTCTTCGAGAACCTGATCGAGAACGCCTGCAAATACGGCCAGGAAGGCAAGTCGGTGGAGGTTTCGCTACTCAGCGGTGCCGGCCAGGCCGTCGAAGTGGTCGTCTCGGACAAGGGGCCGGGCATACCCGCAGAACATGTGCCGCGCCTGACCGAGCGCTTCTATCGCGTTAACGTTGAGGACAGCCGGTCCAAGAAGGGGACCGGTCTCGGGCTTGCCATCGTCAAGCATATCCTGACCCGCCACCGTGCCAGGCTGATCGTAAAGTCGGAAGTCGGAAAAGGAACCGATTTTACGGTTCGCTTCTGAGAAGTACCTCGCATCCTCATTCGGATGGCGATTTACCAGAACAATATCAGATACATAATCTGTCATAATTGTTTCACTCGCCTGACATAAAAGGGCGGTGTTTTCATCAGTAAGAATGGACTGCTGAAAAAGTGGATGTAGCCTCCACCTCGGCGCTCTTCAAAGCTCATCAGGGGGATTCGTTGTGAATGCTTTGAAAATGTCCGTTCTTGCGCTGGTTGCATCGGCTGCCCTTGGGGGCACTGCAACCGCCCGCGATCAAATTCAGATCGCCGGCTCATCGACCGTATTTCCATATGCCAAGATCGTTGCCGAAACCTTCGGCGAGACCTTTACCGATTTCAAGACTCCTGTGGTCGAGTCCGGCGGCTCCGGAGCCGGCCTGAAGGAATTCTGCAAGGGTGTCGGAACGGATTCGATCGACATCGCCAATTCGTCGCGCCCGATCAAGGACAGCGAAGTCCAAGCCTGCAAGGCCGCCGGCGTCACCGATATCCAGCAGATCAAGATCGGCTATGACGGCATCGTCTTTGCCTTCGACAAGAGCAATCCAGACATCAGGCTCGAACCCGTCGATCTCTATAAGGCGATTGCCGCCGAAGTGGTCGTCGATGGCAAGCTCGTCGCCAACCCCTACAAGAAGTGGTCTGAGATCAATCCATCGCTGCCGGATTTTGAAATTGCTACCTATATTCCGGGTGAGAAGCACGGCACGCGCGAAGTCTTCGAAGAGAAGGTGCTTGCCGCCGGCTGCAAGGCTTCGGGCGCCGCCGATGTGATCAAGGCTGCAGTCTCCGACGCCGCTCAGCAGGCCAAAAAATGCGTTGCCGTGCGTAAGGATGGCGTCGCCGTCGATATAGACGGCGACTATCCCGAAACGCTGGCCCGTATCAATGCCAACAAGCACGGCATCGGTGTGTTCGGCTTGTATTTCTTCCAGAACAACGCCGACAAGCTGAAGGTAGCCACCGTCAACGGCATCGTGCCTTCGGGTCAGACGATTGCCGATGGCACCTATCCGGTATCGCGGCCGCTGTTCTTCTACGTCAAGAAAGCCCATCTGGGTGTCATCCCTGGGCTCAAGGAATATGTCGATTTCTTCACGAGCGATCAGATGATCGGACCTGAGAGCCCGCTAGCGGAATATGGCCTCGTGCCGGCGCCGGATGCTGAGCGCGACCAGATCCGTAAGGATGTCGCGGTCGGGAAGATCATGTGAATGCGGAAGGGTCGGGCACCGGTGCGGCTTTCCGCCACGCCGGGGTTCGCCGGGGAATGGGAATGAGTGTATCGCTGCTGCTGCTCTGCTTGTCGGTCTTCGGCGCCTCCGCTTTCGTGCTGGGGCGGGTGAGGGCGGCTGCGCTGTCGGGTGGCAGGTCCTCGTCCATGCATTCCCGGCTCGGCTATCACGGTGCCTATGCCGCTATCTGGGCGGTGCTTCCGCCCTTAGCGCTCGTCTGCGTCTGGCTGATCGCCGGCCCCATCGTCATCGACCGCCTGGTGACGAAATCTTTCCCGGAGGAGGTTCAGTCTCTTCCACCGGCCGAACTCAATCTCAGCTACGGCATGGTGCGCAGCATCGCTCGCGGCATGCGCATGCTCGATAGCCAGGAGCTCGCCGATGTCGATGCAGGCAAGGCCGATCTTCAGTTGCTGCTGGCGCAGAAGGGCGTTCCGCTTGCCGTTCGCCCCACGGGCTACATGATCGACGCTGCCAACAAATATAATGGCATGCGCGAAGTGAGCCGCACAGTCATGTCGGCAGCGGCGATCGTTCTGTCGCTGCTTTGCGCAGCCCATGGCCTTCGCGCCATCGCCCCGCGTTTTCGCGCCCGCAATCGTGTGGAACAGGTCATTCTCGGGGCACTGATCGTCGCTTCCTCCATCGCAGTGCTGACGACGGTCGGCATCGTCGTTTCCATGCTTTCGGAAGCGGCACGCTTCTTCGGCATGGTGCCGGCCAGCGAGTTCTTCTTCGGCACGGTCTGGGACCCGCGCTTCGCCGGCGCCGGCACGCAAACTTCAGGCACCTTCGGCCTGATCCCGCTGCTGGCGGGCACGATCTATATCGGGCTCGTCGCCATGCTCTTCGCCGTGCCCATCGGTCTGTTCGCGGCGATCTACATGGCTGAATATGCCTCGGCGCGCGTCCGCTCCATCGCCAAGCCGATGCTGGAGGTCCTAGCCGGCATCCCGACGATCGTCTACGGCTTCTTTGCCCTTGTCACCGTCGGCCCCTTCCTGCGCGATATCTCCGCCGAGATCGACGGTCTGATGACTGGAAACTACAGAAGCTTTATCGAGGCACAGAGCGTTTTGACGGCCGGCTTCGTCATGGGCGTCATGCTCATCCCTTACGTTTCCTCGCTGTCGGACGATATCATCATGGCCGTGCCGCGCTCGCTGCGCGACGGTTCGCTTGGCCTCGGCGCCACGCGGTCGGAAACGGTCAAGCGTGTTCTGCTGCCGGCCGCCCTTCCGGGCATCGTCGGCGCACTGCTGATGACCGCGTCGCGGGCGATCGGTGAAACCATGATCGTGGTGCTGGCAGCCGGCGTTGCCGCGCGCATGCAACTCGATCCCTTCGAGCCGATGACGACTGTCACCGTGAAGATCGTCAACCAGCTGACCGGCGATCTGGAATTCACCTCGCCGCAGACGCTCGTCGCCTTTGCACTCGGGATCACGCTGTTTTTCCTGACGCTGTGCCTCAACGTCTACGCGCTCTACATCGTCCGTCGATATAGGGAGCAATACGAATGAGCGGTGTCGTATCCTCCTCTCAGCTCAACATGCCGCGTGGCCTGACGCCGGGTGCGTCGGTGCGCCGTGATATCGGTATCAAAAAACGCTATGCTGCCGAGCGCCGCTTTCGCGCCTATGGGATCACGGCTGTCATTTTCGGTCTCGTCTTCCTTATGATCTTGGTCTCGACCGTGGTCCGCACCGGCTACACGGCTTTTGTTCAGACATCGATCACCTTGCCGATCGAATTCACCGAGAAGGTGATCGACCCTGCAGCCAAGCGCGCCAGCGATCCGAAGGTTCTGATCGCTGCCAACTACCCGGTACTGGTGCGCGATGCACTGGTGAAGGCGCTTGGTATCGATCCGGCCAATCGCGCTCTCGTTCGCGAGGCAACGGCGATGGTGTCGGACAGTGCCAGGATCGCGCTGCGCGATAGGGTCGTCGCCAATCCCTCGATCATAGGGACGACGCAGAACGTCACCTTCCTTGCCAGCTCCAATATCGATTCAGCCAACAAGGGCCAGATCGATCTGACGGTCGATGAGAAGGATCGCAAGATATCCGACCGCCAGGTCGCCTGGATGAAGCAACTCAGCGAAAGCGGTGCGCTTTACAAGGCCTTCAACAGCGGTCTCTTCCTGTCGGGCAATTCGAGCCGACCCGAAGCCGCCGGGCTCGGCGTCGCTCTGATCGGCTCGTTCTACCTGATGCTGACCGTTCTCGTGCTTGCCTTGCCGGTCGGCGTCGCCGCCTCGATCTATCTGGAGGAGTTCGCACCGAAGAACCGGCTGACGGACCTGATCGAGGTCAACATCAACAATCTCGCGGCCGTCCCATCGATCGTCTACGGCCTGCTGGGTCTCTCGGTCTTCATCAACATGATGGGACTGCCGCGCTCTGCCTCGCTGGTCGGCGGTCTCGTGCTGAGCCTGATGACGCTGCCGATGATCATTATCGCCACACGCTCGGCGCTGCGGGCCGTACCGCCGTCGATCCGCAGCGCGGCGCTCGGTCTTGGTGCATCGCGCATGCAGATGGTCTTCCATCACGTGTTGCCGCTTGCGATGCCGGGCATTCTGACGGGCACGATCCTCGGGCTTGCGCACGCGCTTGGCGAGACTGCGCCGCTGCTTCTGATCGGCATGGTCGCTTTCGTCGCCAACTATCCGGCATCGCCGCTCGAACCTTCGACGGCGCTGCCGGTGCAGATCTACATGTGGGCGAGCGAAGCCGAGCGGGCCTTTGTCGAAAGGACGTCCGGCGCCATCATCGTGCTTCTCTTCTTCCTCGTCGCGATGAACATCGGCGCCATCCTGCTGCGCCGCCGCTTTGAGCGGCGCTGGTAAGGGAGGGCGCACGAAATGAACATGATGACGGAAGCCGCCAGCGAAAAAGCATTGTCCAGGAAGATGATGACGATCCCCTACAAGATGATCGGCCAGGACGTTTCTGTGTTCTACGGCGACAAGCGGGCGCTCTTTGACGTCAATTTGAAGATCCGCGCGAATACGGTCACGGCTTTGATCGGCCCTTCCGGTTGCGGCAAGTCCACCTTCCTGCGCTGCCTCAACCGCATGAACGATACGATCGAGACCTGCCGGGTCACCGGCAAGATCACGCTCGACGATCAGGATGTCTACGACGACAGCATCGACGTGGTGGAGTTGCGCGCCCGCGTCGGCATGGTCTTCCAGAAGCCCAACCCATTTCCGAAGTCCATCTATGAGAACGTCGCCTATGGTCCGCGCATCCATGGCCTGCATCGCTCAAAGGCCGATCTCGAGCATATCGTCGAGAGCAGTCTTCAGAAGGCCGGTCTCTGGGGCGAGGTGAAGGATCGGCTCCATGATGCCGGCACGAGCCTGTCCGGCGGCCAGCAGCAGCGTCTGTGCATCGCCCGCGCCGTCGCGGTCAGTCCGGAGGTCATCCTGATGGACGAGCCATGCTCGGCGCTCGATCCCATCGCAACCGCCAAGGTCGAGGATCTCATCCACGAGCTGCGGGAGAATTTCACCATCGTCATCGTGACGCATTCCATGCAGCAGGCAGCCCGCGTCTCGCAGCGTACCGCAATGTTCCATCTCGGCCACCTGGTCGAGGAGAACGACACCGATAAGATGTTCACCAATCCCGACGATTTCCGCACGCAGGATTACATCATGGGCCGTTTTGGTTGATGATGTCAGGCGCGCGGCTCATTTCACACAGTTCACCTTGAGGATAGAAAAATGGTCTCCACTCACATTCTCTCTGCCTATGACGAAGACCTGAAGTTCCTGACGCGCCGCATTGCTGAAATGGGCGGCCTGGCAGAGCAGATGGTTAGCGATAGCGTACGCGCGCTGGTCAACAGCGACACTGCCCTGGCCCAGAAGGTCATCTCCGACGACGTCGTTCTCGACCATGCCGAGCGCGAAGTCGGCGACAAGGCGATCGTCACCATCGCCCGCCGTCAGCCGATGGCGGCTGACCTGCGTGAAATCATGGGCTCGATCCGCATCGCCTCCGATCTGGAGCGCGTAGGCGATCTCGGCAAGAACACCGCAAAGCGCGTCATCGCCGTGCAGGGCACCGGTGTCCCGCGCCGTCTCGCTCGCGGCATCGAGCATCTCTCCGAACTGGCGCTGAGCCAGCTCAAGGAAGTTCTGGATGTCTACGCGACCCGCTCGCCGGACAAGGCCGTGTCGATCCGCGAACGCGACGAGGAAATCGACGCCATGTACACCTCGCTCTTTCGCGAGATGCTGACCTACATGATGGAAGATCCGCGCAACATCACCACCTGCACGCATCTTCTTTTCTGCGCCAAAAACATTGAGCGCATCGGCGACCACGCCACCAACATCGCCGAGACGATCTATTACATGGCGACGGGCGCGCAGCCGGAAGGCGAGCGCCCGAAGGACGATACCGCCAATACCGTCGGCGCAGTGACGGAATAATCCGAAAGCGAAGAAAGGAGACCATAGGCGCATGGTTCCGAGAGTTGCTGTTGTAGAAGACGAGGAAGCGCTCAGCGTTCTGCTGCGCTACAATCTTGAGGCCGAAGGCTTCGAGGTAGACACGATCCTCAGAGGCGATGAGGCCGAGCTGCGTCTCCAGGAGCGCATCCCCGACCTCCTGATCCTCGACTGGATGCTCCCCGGCGTATCCGGCATCGAGCTCTGCCGCCGGCTGCGTATGCGGCCGGAGACGGAGCGTCTGCCGATCATCATGCTGACGGCGCGCGGCGAGGAAAGCGAGCGCGTGCGCGGGCTTTCGACCGGCGCGGACGATTATGTCGTCAAGCCGTTCTCGACGCCGGAGCTGATGGCTCGCGTCAAGGCGATGCTGCGGCGTGCCCGCCCGGAGGTTCTCTCCACGGTGCTGCGCTGCGGCGATATCGAGCTGGATCGCGAAACCCATCGCGTCCACCGCAAGAGCCGCGAAGTGCGGTTGGGGCCCACGGAATTCCGCCTGCTGGAGTTCCTGATGTCCTCGCCGGGCCGCGTCTTCTCGCGTTCGCAGCTGCTCGACGGCGTATGGGGTCACGATATCTACGTCGACGAACGCACGGTCGACGTCCATGTCGGCCGCCTGCGCAAGGCGCTCAATTTCTCCAATATGCAGGATGTCATCCGCACCGTTCGCGGCGCGGGCTACTCCATGGAGGCCTGAGCGGGGATACCCGATCAGGCATTCGACATAGCGGCGGAAACAGAAAACGGGCCCCAGGGCCCGTTTCTTTTATCTCATCGATGGCGCGTCTCAGCCGCGTGGTTGCGCTGGCCGACGGCGTTCATGCACCGGCTGGTAGGCCAGGCGCTGATGGTAGGTGCAGTAAGGCGACGAATCTGGGCTCTCGTTGCCGCAGAAATGGAAATCGTCCTTCAGCGGATCGCCGACCGGCCACTTGCAGGTACGCTCCGTCAGTTCCGTCAGGCCGAGGCGACGGGAGATCGGAACGACGACGTTCGATGCCGGGCGATACTGGATTTCATTGACGGAATCGATCTCGATCTCTTCCTTCAGCATGGTTGCGCCCTGCTGGCGGGCAACCACCGTGCGGGTAGCAACGCGCGATCCGTAGGTCGCAGCGCGAGGTGCCGCTGCGCTGCGCTTCGGCGTGCGCGCTGCGGTTGTCGTGCCGCCCGCCTTCGCTCGGCCGGGGAGGTTCAGGCGATGCACCTTGCCGATAACGGCATTACGGCTCACGCCACCGAGCTGCGCAGCGATCTGGCTGGCGCTCAATCCTTCGGACCATAGCTTTTTCAGCTTCTCGACGCGTTCGTCTGTCCAATTCATGCCCTGTCTCCGCTGTCGCGTTTCCGATGGCAGAATCCCTCACCATTGCCTCGCATGGTATCGAGGCGCGAAACGCTCTAAAATTGTGGTGACTAGTTCCGCCGCATGCAGTCTAGCAATTGGTTTTTAACCTAGTGTGAGGCTGACTCCGTGACAAGAGTCGCGGGAATCTTGAGGAATCGATTTCGAGGTTTTCCCCAACTTGCTGTCCGGGCGTGGCATTTCTGCCATAGGCGCCGCCCGATGCATCTCTTTTGCCGGCAAGCGTTTTCTCGCACCTGCTAAAACGGCAGTTTTGTTGACATCGCGGTGCAAAACATCAATAGTGCCCAAGCCGCCGCAAGGCGGCATTTTTGATTTTTTCGGACCCGTTTCATCAAATGGAAGCGATCGGTCCTTAAAGTTGTGATCAGGAGATATGGCCATGGCCGAGACCACGCCGCTTTACGACACCTACTTGCGCGCTCCGCTGCGGTTCGAGCGAGGCGAGGGCGTCTGGCTGGTCACTGAGAATGGCGAACGCTACCTCGATTTCGCAGCCGGCGTCGCGGTCAATTCGCTCGGTCATGCTCATCCCCATCTTGTCGCCGAGCTGAAGGCGCAGGCCGACAAGGTCTGGCACCTGTCCAACCTCTATGAGGTGCCCGGCCAGGAGAAGCTGTCGAAGCGGCTGACGGAGGTGACCTTCGCCGACAAGGTGTTCTTCACCAATTCGGGCGCGGAGGCGCTGGAGTGCGCCATCAAGACTGCGCGGCGCTATCAGTTCGCCAAGGGGCATCCCGAGAAGTTCCATATCATCACCTTCGAAGGCGCCTTCCACGGCCGCACCATCGCAACGATCGCCGCCGGTGGCCAGGAGAAGTATATCGAAGGCTTCGGCCCGAAGGCACCGGGCTTCGACCAGGTGGAGTTTGGCGATCTCGACGCCGTGCGCGCCGCCATCACGGATGCGACGGCTGCGATCCTGATCGAGCCGGTGCAGGGCGAGGGCGGTATCCGCCCGGCGACCAACGAATTCCTGCGGGGGCTGCGGGAGATCTGCGATGAGCACGGCCTGCTTTTGATCCTCGACGAAGTTCAGTGCGGTGTCGGCCGTACCGGCAAGCTCTTTGCCCATGAATGGTCCGGCATCAAGCCTGACATCATGGCGGTCGCCAAGGGTATCGGCGGCGGTTTCCCGCTCGGTGCGTGCCTTGCGACGGCAGAAGCCGCTTCCGGTATGAAGGCCGGTACGCATGGCTCGACCTATGGCGGCAATCCTCTCGCCATGGCAGTCGGCAATGCGGTTCTCGATATCGTGCTTGCCGAAGGCTTCCTGCAGCATGTGCGCGATGTCTCGCTGGTCTTCCGCCAGGGGCTCGCCTCGCTCAAGGATCGTTTTCCTGACATCATCGAGGACGTTCGCGGTGAAGGCCTGATGCTCGGCATCAAGGCGGCCATTCCGCAGGCGGACCTGCTGCAGGCGATCCGTGCCGAGCGTCTGCTCGGCGTTCCGGCCGGCGACAACGTCATCCGCCTGCTGCCGCCGCTGGTCGTCACTGCCGAGGAAGCACGCGAAGGTTTCGCTCGCCTGGAGCGCGCCGCCGAGCGTGCGCGCGCTGCCCGCACCAAGAAATCGGCTTGAATTCAACGCCCGCTGTCGGGGCGTTCCTGCCCCACGCGGGCGTTATTGTTTTTTCTGGAGTACAGGTAAGGACATGGCTTCTCCGAAACACTTTCTCGATCTCTCTGCCGTTCCGGCTGCCGATCTGCGCAACATCATCGATGACGCGATCGTCCGAAAGAGCGCGCAGAAGGCCGGCACGGCCGACAAGCCGCTTGCCGGCAAGATGCTGGCGATGATCTTCGAGAAGCCGTCCACCCGAACCCGCGTCTCCTTCGACGTCGGCATGCGGCAGCTCGGCGGCGAGACGCTGTTCCTCTCCGGCACCGAAATGCAGCTTGGCCGCGCCGAGACGATCGGCGATACGGCGAAAGTGCTGTCGCGCTATGTCGATGCGATCATGATCCGCACGACCGATCATTCCCGCCTGCTGGAGCTGGCGGAACATGCGACTGTTCCGGTCATCAATGCGCTGACCGACGACACGCACCCCTGCCAGATCATGGCCGATATCATGACCTTCGAAGAGCATCGCGGCCCTATTAAGGGCAAGACGCTTGCCTGGACGGGCGACGGCAATAATGTGCTGCATTCGCTGATCGAAGGGGCCGCCCGTTTCGGCTATCGCATGAATATGGCGGTACCCCTTGGTTCCGAGCCGAAGGATCACTATCTGAACTGGGCCCGCAACGAGGGCGCCGAAATCATGCTCTCGCATGATGCAGACCGTGCGGTCGCCGGCGCCGATTGCGTGGTAACCGATACCTGGGTTTCCATGAATCAGGAGCACCGGGCACGCGGTCACAACGTCTTCCAGCCCTATCAGGTCAACAAGGCTTTGATGGCACAGGCCGGCAAAGACGCGTTGTTCATGCATTGCCTGCCCGCCCATCGCGGGGAGGAAGTGACGGACGAGGTGATCGATGGCCCGCAATCCGTTGTCTTTGATGAGGCGGAAAACCGCCTTCATGCGCAAAAGTCGATTCTTGCTTGGTGCCTGGGCGCGATCTGAAGATATCAAGCCGCGTCTCAAGGGCGCGGGCGCAGTAGGAGTAAGCTAATGGCAGAAAATGCCGCCTCGCTGGGTCAGTTCGATTTCGCCGGTGACGATCATGTCGTTCCCTTCCAGGTGGAAGGTCTGGATGTGCGCGGCCGTGCCGTGCAGCTCGGTCCGCTGCTGGACACGATCCTTGCCCGGCACGATTATCCGACGCCGGTTGCGCGGCTGCTCGCCGAGGCCATTGTCCTGACCGTCCTGCTCGGTACGTCGCTGAAATTCGAAGGCAAGTTCACCGTGCAAACCAAGGGCGACGGTCCCGTCGACCTTCTGGTCGCCGATTTCTCGACGCCGGAAAACGTCCGGGCCTATGCGCGTTTCAATGAAGAGGCGCTGGCAAAGGCAGTTGCGGAAGGCCGGACCGAGCCTGAGCAGCTGCTGGGCAAGGGGGTGCTCGCTTTTACCATCGATCAGGGCCGCTTCAGTCAGCCTTATCAGGGCATCGTCGCGCTTGATGGCGCCTCGCTCGAAGAGATCGCTGGCACCTATTTCCGCCAGTCGGAACAGATCCCGACGCGTGTGCGTCTGGGCGCTGCAGAGCTCTTCGATCGCGATGAGAACGGCAAGCCGCGTCACCGCTGGCGTGCCGGCGGCCTGATCGCGCAGTTCTTGCCGGAAGCGCCCGAGCGCATGCGCCAGCCGGACCTGCATGGCGGCGATGGCGATACCGGCGGGCGCGATCATGCCGAGGACGACGCCTGGGCGGAAGCGCGCAGCCTGGTGGAAACCATCGATGCAGATGAGCTGACGGATCCGCAGGTTGGCACCGAGCGGCTTCTCTATCGCCTCTTCCACGAGCGCGGCGTGCGCGTCTATGAACCGAAGGCCGTCTATGACCGCTGTTCGTGCTCGCGCGACAAGCTGAAGGGCGTCTTGAAAGGTTTCACAGCCGAGGAGATTGAGGCCAGCCAGGAGAATGGCGAGATCGCCGTCACCTGCGAGTTCTGCTCGACGACCTATCGCTTCGAAGTGTCGGAAATAGAGGTGGCTTGAGGTCGCTCAGTTCAGCGTACGCAGCAGGTTAGGCGTATCCAGTGAAAAGGCGGGGATCTTGACATGGAATTGCTCCCCGCCGTCCGTTTCCATCTGGTAATGACCGAACATCATGCCTGACGGTGTATCCAGTGGGCAGCCCGAGGAATATTCATAGGTATCGCCGGGCTTCAGGTGAGGCTGCTCCCCGACCACGCCGGGGCCTGTCACTTCATCCACGATGCCGTTCATGTCGGTGATGTGCCAATAGCGCGTTACCAGCTTCACGGCTTCCTTCGAGTGGTTGGAAATGACGATGCGGTATCCCCAGACATAACGGTCATCGTCCGGGTCGGATTGCTCCTCCAGATAAAACGGCTCTACAACCACCTCGATGTCGCGTGTTAGGGCGCGATACATGCCTGACACCTTGCCACTGCCCTGAAACGTCGAGCGCTCCTTGAAGCCGCATCGCCGTTTCAGCATTTTCAAGTTTGCGGCATATTATCCGCTTTCCACCATTCCCGCAAAGTGCAGGATATTTAGCGGTATCCTATAACCGATGCTTTCCGTCAAGGAACGACGTAATGAAATCTTGCGTGAACGGTTGGGACGGTTTCGATTCCAGCTATTGCGGCTCATGTTGAAGGTTAACGAAGTCATCCCCAAGTATCCTAGGTCACCGTGATTTGATCTTATCTGCCGGAGTAGAGGTGGGCGCATCCTCCGTACTCAGGAAACGCTTGCCACGATTGTCCGTGGACTTCTGTGATCGATGGTCAACCTGATCGCTCGGCATCAAAACCTCCGAGCCATATAACCCCCATTCCTTTTATATGTTCCTCCGACAGGGCTTGGATGAGATTCCCCTGCAGGAGGATTTGGGCTATCATCTGATTCTGGCATCGCCCATGCCTCCCCCCTCCATTCGGGAAAGTATATTTCATGCAGGGCCGTCGACATCCAAACCGACTGTTTGAGCGCCTGGCATAAGGAGGGGTTGCGGTCATTGCTCGCAATAGGAGGTTTATATGAGGCTTTCTGCCCCTGTATATCATTTGAAACGTAAGGCGAGGCTCCTGTCCCGCCAGCAGAACATCCCCCTGCACGCCGCGCTGGATCGCGTCGCGGCCGTCGAGGGTTTCGGAGGCTGGAGTTTGCTTGCAAGCAAAACGAACTCAGCCGTGCCCGTCGGCGAGCTGTATTCGCGTTTAAGCCCGGGCGATCTGGTGCTGATCGGCGCACGGCGCGGTCACGGCAAGACCCTGATGAGCCTGAGGCTCGCCGTCGAAGCCATGAAGGCTGGCAATCGCGGTGTCTTCTTCACGTTGGAGGACACGGAAAAGGTCGTTCTGGAGCGTTTCCCGGTGATCGGTGCCGATCATGCGGAATTTGCTGATCTATTCGAATTCGATAATTCGGATGCCATCAGTGCCGATTATATCGTCGAAAGGCTGACTGCGGCGGCGCCCGGTACATTGGCAGTGGTCGATTTTCTGCAACTGCTGGATCAGAAGCGGGAGAATCCGGAATTAATGATCCAGGTTCAGATATTGAAGACGTTTGCGCGCGCCAGAGGCGTTATCGTCGTCTTCATCTCGCAGATCGACCGTTCCTACGATCCCGCGTTGAAGCCCGTGCCCGATCTTGCGGATGTTCGCCTGCCGAATCCGCTGGATCTCAACTTGTTCGACAAGATGGTCTTCCTGAACAACGGCCTGGTCGAATTCAAGGTCGCCAGCTGACGAGCTGCCAATTGTCTAAAGGCGATCGAGCCGCCCGGAGAAAATCCGGGCGGCTCGACGGATATCAGGCGGAAACCTGCTCGAGCGCGCGGGCGAAATCCTCGACCAGATCGGCGCTATCCTCGATGCCGGCGGAGAAGCGCACGGTGCCCGGCGAAATGCCGAGTTCGGCGCGAGCCTCGTCGGCAAGGTTCTTGTGCGTCGTCGTGGCAGGATGCGTGATCAGGCTCTTCGAGTCGCCGAGATTGTTGGAGATCTTCACGATATCCAGCGCGTTCTGCAGCTTGAAGGCCGCTTCCTTGCCACCCTTCAGCTCGAAGGCGACCAGCGTCGAGCCGCCGCTCATCTGCTTGGCGATGATCTCGGCCTGCGGGTGGTCCTTGCGGCCGGGATAGATCACGCGGGCGACCTTGTTGGTCTGCTCGGCGAGGAAATCGGCAACCTTGGAGGCATTCGCCGTCTGCTGTGTAACGCGCAGCGGCAGCGTCTCGATGCCCTTCAGCAGCGTCCAGGCGGTAAAGGGCGACATGGCCGGGCCGGTATGGCGGAAATAGTCCTGCAGGTTCTCGTCGATCCACTGCTTGTCGGAGAGGATGACGCCGCCGAGCGAACGGCCCTGGCCGTCGATATGCTTGGTGGCGGAATAGACGACAATATGCGCGCCGAGTTCCAGCGGCTTCTGGAAGAGCGGCGTCGCAAAGACGTTGTCGACCACGACTTTGGCGCCGATCTGGTTGGCGAGCTTGGCGACGGCGGCAATATCGACCACTTCCAGCGTCGGATTGGTCGGGCTTTCGAGGAAGAAGACCTTGGTGTTCAGGCGGATGGCCTTTTCCCAGTTCTCGGTGAAACGGCCATCGACCAGCGTGCATTCGATGCCGTATTTCGGCGCGAGCGTCTCGACCACCCAACGGCAGGAGCCGAAGAGCGCACGGGCGGCAACGATATGATCGCCGGCCTTAAGCTGGCAGAGGATGGCGGCAGAAACGGCGGCCATGCCCGAAGCTGTGGCGCGGGCGTCTTCAGCGCCTTCCAGAGCGCACATGCGCTTTTCGAACATGTCGTTGGTCGGGCTGCCGTAGCGGGCGTAGATGAACCCATCCGTTTCGCCCTTGAAGCGGGCTTCCGCCGCCTCCGACGTGTCATAGACGAAGCCCTGGGTAAGATAGATTGCTTCGGAGGTCTCGCCGAATTGCGAACGGAGTGTTCCGCCGTGAACGAGCTGGGTTGCGGGGCGCCAAGTCTTGCTCATGCCATCACCACTTTCAAAACAAAAAAACCGGTCGCAAAAGCAGACCGGTTCAACCCCGGTCTTTTTAGCCATTTGTTTAACGTGGCTGCAAGCCGACCGGCCAAATCACCACGGGATAAGTTGCAATACTGCCGTTGACGGCTTGCGTCAATTCCCTGAGTTTGGTTTTGTCTGCGGCAAATTATGAGAGAAGCATGATGGCTCGCAATACTGGAATTCTGGCCGACCGGGCCATTGCAGCGCTGTTTGAAACAGGGCGGCTGACGAGCGAGAGAGAACTGGACGTCGATCAGATCCAGCCGGCAAGCCTCGACCTCAGGCTCGGTTCGCATGCTTTCCGCGTTCGCGCCAGCTTCATGCCCGGCCCGTCGCATCTGGTCGCCGACAAGCTCGACCGGCTGAAGCTGCATGTCGTCGATCTCTCGGAAGGCGCGGTGCTGGAAACCGGCTGCGTCTATATCGTGCCGTTGATGGAGCGCCTCGACCTGCCCGAAGATATGTCCGCATCGGCCAACCCGAAGAGCTCGACCGGCCGTCTCGACATCTTCACCCGCGTCATCACCGACCGGGCGCAGGAATTCGACAAGATCCCAGCCGGCTATTCCGGCCCGCTCTATCTCGAAATCAGCCCGCGCACCTTCCCGATCGTCGTGCGCCGCGGCTCGCGCCTGTCGCAGATCCGCTTCCGCGTCGGCCAGGCCCTGCTCACCGAGCCGGAATTGCTGGCGCTGCACGAGAGCGAAACACTGGTTGCCAGCAAGAAGCCGAACATCACCGGCGGCGGCATCGCTCTGTCGATCGACCTTGCCGGCGACAAGGAAGGGCTGATCGGCTATCGCGGCAAGCATCACACGGCCGTCGTCGATGTCGACAAGAAAGCCCAGCACGATATTTTCGATTTCTGGGAGCCGCTCTATAGCCGCGGCCGTACCGAGCTGATCCTCGATCCCGACGAGTTCTACATCCTCGTTTCGCGCGAGGCGGTGCATGTTCCCCCGCACTTCGCCGCCGAGATGACGCCGTTCGATCCGCTGGTCGGCGAATTCCGCGTCCACTATGCCGGCTTCTTCGATCCGGGCTTCGGCCATGCGCCGGCCGGCGGCCGCGGCAGCCGCGCCGTGCTGGAAGTGCGCAGCCACGAAGTACCCTTCATTCTGGAAGACGGCCAGATCGTCGGCCGCCTGATCTACGAACATATGCTGGAACAGCCGAGCAGCCTCTACGGCTCCGGCCTCGGCTCGAACTATCAGGCACAGGGCCTGAAGCTCTCGAAGCACTTCCGGCTGTGATCGACACTTTGGCGGCCTTGACAGAGGCCGCCAACTGTTGGACATCTCAGGGTGTCAGGCGGGTGTAGCTCAATGGTAGAGCAGCAGCTTCCCAAGCTGAATACGAGGGTTCGATTCCCTTCACCCGCTCCATAATCTTCACGCCAGAAGCGGTCTCTTCGATTTCAGCGCTTCCTTTAGCGCATCTCCAAAGGTTTCGATCGGCCGCGCCAGCCGCCCGGCCGGCGGTCGATGCACCAGCCAGTTGACGACTTTCGGGCTGAAATCCGGTGCCTCGACGATTTCGACCAAATCGCGCCAGCGGCTGTGCGCCAATGCCGCCGGCGTCAGGACGCCAATGCCGAGCCCGCGCGCAACCAGCGACATGCGCAGATCGGCGCTCATGGCCTCGACCCCGACATCGAAGGGCAGCCGTTCGGCTTCGAAGCGATGCTGAATGAAGGCGCGGAAGCCGCAGCCGCTCTGGTTCATGATCCAGGGAAAACGGGAAAGATCTTCGAGCCTCGGTTGCTTAGGGACGCCAAGCGACGGTGCTGCGACGAGAATGACGGCATGGACTCCAAGCATCTCGCCGATGACATTGTCGGGCGGCTGCAACCCCTCCGCCAGGCAGACGGTTGCCGCATCGAGCTGACTATGAGCGACTTGCTCGATCAGCTGCGGCGACCAGCCGGTGACGATGCGCAGCGTCAATTGCGGAAACTGGCTGCGCAATTCATCAAGTGGAGCGGATAAGGCCGCCTCGGAGAGATAGGGCATGATCCCGAGACGGAATTCGCCGCCGATCGCGCCGCCGGGCGAAACGCCGGCCTTGAGATCGTCCAGCGAGCGCAGCACGCGGCGTCCATGCTCATAGGCCTCGCGGCCTGCCGCGGTCGGCCGTAGGGGCTTTGACTGCCGGTCGAGCAAGGCGATGCCGAGGCTGTCTTCCAGGTTCTGTATGCGTCGGGTGATGCCGGGCTGGGTCAGGTTGATGCGCGCCGAGGCGGCAACGATCGAACCCGTCTCCACCACGGCGACGAAGGCTTCCAGATCATGAATGTTCATGCCGAACTCGCATAATCATTATTAGTTCATTTCAATTGCTGCATTATGCGACAAAGCGATAAACATGGCTATCTTTATTATCAAAGATTATTGGAGAGCTCATGTCGCAAGTCCCCGAACGCATGACGAGCGAGCCGGAGGGAGAGGTTTCCACAACGGCGGCCGCTCCTTCGACCTTGTTGTTCGCCATCGCCACCGGCGTCATCATCCTCAATCTCTTCGCGCCGCAGACGCTGGTCGGCATCATCGGCCCGTCGCTCGGCTTTTCCGAAAGCGGTGCCGGCCTGGTGGCTATGGCCTCGCTGCTCGGCTATGCCGCCGGCCTGTTTTTCCTGGTGCCGCTGGCGGATCTCATGGAAAATCGGCAGCTCGTGCTACGCATGCTTCTCTCCGCTCTGGTCATGGCTATTGCCGCCGCCTTCGCACCGACGGGCTGGAGCCTTCTGATCTTCCTCTTCCTGCTGGGAGCGGCCTGCTCTGCCATCCAGATCCTCGTGCCGATCGCCGCTGCCATGGCGCCGCCTGAACATCGTGGCCAGGTTATCGGCAATGTCATGAGCGGCGTCATGGTCGGCATTCTTGTCTCACGCCCTCTGGCGAGCCTGATTGCCGACTTTTGGGGCTGGAGAAGTTTCTATGCCCTGAGCGCCGCAACGCTTGCACTGCTCGCCGCCGTGCTTGCCCTGCGCCTGCCGGAGCGGCGCCCTCTGATCAACGCGAGTTACGGGGCCTTGATCGGTTCGCTCTTCGGGCTCCTGCGGGAGGAGCCGGTGCTGCGGCTGCGTGCCTTCACTGCAGCCTTGATGATGGCGAGCTTCAGCCTGTTCTGGACATCCGTTGCCCTGCGTCTGGCGCAGCCGCCATTTTCACTCGGCCAGTCCGGCATCGCGCTGTTTGCCCTTGTGGGTGCCGGCGGAGCTGCGGCGACCTCTGTCTTCGGCCGCATGGGCGACAGGGGCTGGACACGGACGGCGACATTGGCGTCGCATCTGATCGTGCTTGCCGCTATGGCGCTGGCTGCCTGGGTGGGTGGAATACGGTCTGGTGACTCTGTGGCGCTATTGATCCTTCTGGGCGTCAGCGCGGTCTTGCTCGATGTCGGCGTCACCGGCGATCAGACCCTGGGTCGTCGCGCCGTCAATCTCCTGAAGCCGGAAGCCCGCGGCCGCATCAACGGTCTCTTTGTCGGCATATTCTTTCTCGGCGGCGCGCTGGGATCGGCTCTTGCCGGAACCGCCTGGGATTTCGGCGGTTGGGTTGCCGTCTGTGCAGGGGCCGCGGGCTTCGGCGTGATTGCGTTGATCACAGGCCTTGCCGCGCGCATCTGAACAGTGCAGGCAACGGGACAGCACTTGTGAATGCACTGCCGCATCGCCATCTGTAGCGCATTCAGGCGGGCGTCAGACAAGCATGTAAGAACGGGCGCTCCTTGTCAGGAGCGTCGAAATGCGTGGCATTGCATGGTTTTACAGGTTGAGAGCACTCTTTCGAAGCGGTGCGCTGAAGATTGCCCGCAGCACCAAAGTACCTCTCGGCACCAAAATCATCTGGAAGCGGGGCGATGTCCGCATCGGGGAAAGAGTGCATTTCCGCAAGGGCGTCATCATCGATGCGCAAGAAGGCAGCATCGAAATCGGCAATCATGTCTCCTTCAACGACTACAGCATTCTGCTCGGCCGCGGCGGGATTGTGATTGGCAATGATGTGCGCATCGCTGCCCATGCAATGATCGTCTCCTTCGATCACAATTTCGATGACATCTCGCAGCCGATCCGCCTTCAGGGCGTGACGAAGAAGCCGATCGTCATTGAGGACGATGTCTGGATAGGGGCGGGCGCCAAGATCCTCGGTGGCTCCCATATCGCCAAGGGATGCGTTATCGGCGCCAACGCCGTCGTCAAGGGCCGGACCAAGCCTTACGGCATCTATGTCGGCGCTCCGGCGAGACTGTTGAAGCGGCGCGGAGAAGCTGAAGGCAGCCGGTCGGGAAAGATTGAACGGCTCATTCTGCCGAAAAAGTAAAAGGCTCCAACGCCACCCATCCCGGCGCCGTTTCGGTCTTCATTAATCGCGCGATATTCCCCCTGCGACCTGTCTCTGCTACATCGGATTCGTGAATCAGAATGTGCATCCACGACCGGAGGCCGTATCCAGACCATGCGTGTTTGCCTTTCGTCGACCATGTCAGTCGCCCGGCACCTGACGCTCGCGGCCTTGATCGCTCTATCCTGCACCGTGCCGGTTGCCGCTCAGGAGACGAAGCCGCAGAGCCTGCCGATCCTGTTCGATGCGCGTGAGCGCCTGCCGAAGCCGGATCTGTCCTCACTGGTCAGGCTGCGCTTCCTGACGTCGATCGACTTTCCGCCCTTCAACTTCCTCGATCAGAACGGCAAGCTCACCGGCTTCCATGTCGAGCTGGCGCGCAAGATCTGCGATGAGCTGGCAATATCGGACAAATGCCAGATCCAGGCCTTGCCGTTCGGCGAATTGCAGGGTGCACTTGCCGCTTCGCAAGGCGATGCCATCATCGCCGGCGTGGCGGTTACGCCCGAGCTGCGCAAGACTTTCGCCTTTTCACGGCCTTTCCTGATGTTGCCGGCCCGCTTCGTGCGCAATCTCAAGGCATCGATCAGCGGCACGACCGCCGCCTCGCTGTCGGGACATCCGGTCGGCGTCGTCAAGGGAACGGTACACGCCGCGATGCTGGCGGCCTACTTCCCGGCGATCAAGCCGGTGCCCTTCGATGACAAGGACGGGCTTCTGGCCGCCGTCAAGGACGGCAAGGTCGATGCGGCATTTGCCGATGGCCTGCAGCTTTCCTTCTGGGTCTCGTCGCCGGCGGCGGAAAAATGCTGCGCCCTTTTTGACGGCCCCTACCTGTCGCAGCAATTTCTCGGCGAAGGCATGACCATCATGCTGCGCCAGCAGGATGCCGATCTGACGGCCGCCATCAACCATGCGCTTGCCACCCTCTCACGGGATGGCAGGCTGCAGGAAATCTATCTGCGCTATTTCCCTTACGGGCTTTACTGATTCAGCAATTTCAGGAAACCGCGCAGCGGTTTTCCGCCCGGAAGGCGTAATGCCTCAGGCCTTGCGATAGCGGGCGATGGCGCTGCGCTCGATGGCCGCACAGGTCAGCTTGTCGAGGCCGAGACGGTCGCGGAGCAGGCTGAGCAGGCGTAGCTCTTCGGCCTTGACCGACAGGTCGGCCGAAGCGACTTCGACGGCGAGCGCATAGGCCGTGTCGTACAGACGTGCGGGAAGCGTATCGCGCACGGTTTCGAGCACGATGTCCAATCCCTCATTGTTCGAAAGCAGCTTGGCGCAATCGCGGGACACGGAAATCAGCTTCTCGTCGTCGAACCCCTTGAAGACCGGCAGGGCGTGAATGAGCTCTCCGATGCGGCTGAGTTCCCGATCGTTCATCGTGCGGTCGACGGCCGAGGCCAGTACCATAACGTAGATCAGGGCCTCGTGAGCAGAAAGCGGCTTGTTCATGACAGGCGAAGTCCTTTGAATTTGGCAGACTGAAAAGTCGCGTATCTCATGGCAAAAGCTACTGCATAATTCCTTAAATCGGTACCGATTTAAGGACAAAATTATACAGCCGATTAAAAGTGCTACAGCGCCCGCGCGTCATATATGACGCACAGCGCTGTAGTGGCGGAAGCAAGGCGTCAGATGGGATTGAGCGGGTCTTCTTTGACCGGAGGCGGTGCAAGCGTCGATTTTCCGCCCTTGCGTGGGTCGTCGCCGTAGATGCCGCGCTTCTTTTCCCTGGCTTCATCGACGAGAGCCGCGAGCGGCGAACCCGGCTCCGGATCGGCCCAGCCGAAGCGGACCAGCCAGGCGCTGAGATCGACCCGGACATAGCGGCAGGCGCCCTTGGCCGTGCCTTTCCAATTGGCATCGGGCACGTCGCAATCGATGGAGCGTCCGCGCAAATACATGCGGAATGCCGTGCGTGCTGCCTGGCCGCAGGGCCAGTCCTTTCCGCTCGGGCCGGTACACATCCGGTCGACATCGGTCGGAATGATACCGGTGAGCTGCACGCTTCTACCGCCGATAGTCAATATACCAGCCTGATCAGAGAAGGGACGGACGAGTTCGATCGTCGTCGTCTGCTCCGGCGGCTTGGATGCGGGATCAGTCGCTGCCTGTTCGGATTGAGGCTGAGGTTCAGACTGAGGCATGGGCTGAGCCTGCTGCTGCGGCGATACCGGCGATAGGGTTCGATGTTCGGCCGCCGCCGTTTGCCTATCGATCTGATCGGCTGGTATCCGGTTGTCCGGAGCAGGATCGGCCTTGGCTTCACCGGAAGATGCCGTGTCCGATGAAGTAACAGCCGTCTTGTCCGGCTTGGCCTCATTTGGCTGCGATGCAGGGGCGGCAGCGCCCTTGCCGTTCACGGTATCTGCTGCGGGCGGCGATGCTTGTGCTTCCTCTGGCTTCGTCGACACGTCGTTGGAGCGCGCGGGATCGGTAGGAACCTTAATGTCCTGTTGCTTCACCGGCTCCGCCGCTATCTTGGTTTCCTCGACCTTCGCATCGTCGCCGGCACCCGCCGCGGCAGCCGCCGCCATGACGGTGGCGGATAGCTCGGGGCTGCTGTCGGAGCTGCTTGTCGAAGGGGAGGCGGTCGCCAGGATCGTTGCCTTATCCTTCGTGGCTTCGGCAGGCTTGGGCGCCTCGATAGCCTTTGGCAGCGTGGTTTCGGCCTTGGCGGTGTCGCTCTGCGTCGTCGCGGCTGGCTTGTTGTCTGCAGTCGTGTTGCCACGGCCGTGCAGATCGAAGCCATGCCCCGCGAACTGTACCGCGACCAGGGTCAACGAAGAACCCACGACCGCGCCTGCCACACCTACGAGCCAAATATCACGACGCATAACGAGAATACTTTCCTATTGGCTGGCCCATATGATCCGGGCAATCCATTCCACATCCGCAAGATCGAAGCTGCGGTTGGGGTGTTCCGGATTGAGCGACAAAAGCTCGATCGACTTGGCGCTCTGCCGCAGCAGGACCTTGGCCATGACTTCGCCCTCTCGGGTCTTCACGACGACGCGGTCGTTCTTTCTGATCTGGGCTCCCGGCTCGACGATCAGAATATCCCCGTCGCGGTAAAGCGGCAACATGCTTTCGCCCTGCACCTCCAGCGCATAGACGCCGGCCCTTTGTGCGGCCGCAACCGGAAAGTCCACCATGTCCCAGCCCTGTCCGGCGGGAAAGCCACCATCATCGAAGAAGCCGCCAGCCCCCGCCTGGGCGAAGCCGATCAGCGGGATGGAGGTGCCGGAGGGCAGGAATCCGTTCGCAAGTGCTGCGGTCGGTGGCTCGGCCGGGCGGATAAAGCTCAGGAATTGTTCCAGGCTTGCTCCGGTCGCATCCAGGATCTTGGCGATCGATTCCGTCGAGGGCCAGCGGAGACGTCCGTCCTGGCTAAGCCGCTTCGATTTGTTGAAGGAGGTAGCGTCAAGTCCGGCACGGCGGGCAAGGCCGGAAGGGGTCAAGGCATGCCGCTCCGCAAGCCGGTCGATCGCACCCCATATCTGCTCGTGTGACAGCATCGCCGCTCGGTATCCGCGCCGGCTCGCCCGGCGCTCTGCTCTTTAGAAAAGGTTAACCGAGGCATTTTGGCGAGTAAAGACCGGCATAGGAATAGGGTCCTTTATCCCCGTGCTTTCGCGGCGGCGCCTTTTTCGGCGTCAGGTCTTCTGTGGCTGCGGCTTGACATCCGGCTGCTCGTTCTGGAATTCCTTCGCCATGCCCATGAAGCCGCGCATGAATTTCTGCATGATGCCGAGCGTGCGGTCGATCTCGGCATCGTCGGGCAGGCTTGAGCCCTTGTTTGCGGCAACGGTTTTTTCCAGCTTCGTCACGCGGTCCGCCAAGCGATCCAGCTCATCGTCGTAGGCCGTGCGCTCGTCGGCGGCCATGCGGCAGACGAGATTGCCGGCCTGATCCTGGCAGATCGACATCGCGCCGGTCTGCTTGTCGAGCCGGATGAAGTGATCGCCGCTGCGCTCCAGCTGGAAGCGTTCCGCATCCGGTTCGGCCGACAAAGCCGGTGTGGAGAGAAGAAAAGCAGCGGGCAGAAGCATGGCCGCAAGGCCGATTTTCAGTTCCTTCGTCATGTCATCCTCCGGATTTTCTGCGTTAAACCCCAAATCCATCACGGAAACCGTGGACATCGGCTGATGTTTTCGTGCAAAGCCCTATCAGCACAGCTTTACAGAGGGATGATGATCGCCATGCCAGTGGTTTACAAGATCGTGCCGGATACGCTCTGGCAGCAAGCCAGACAAACCGGCGTTTTTCATGGCGCGGCGATCGATCTGACCGACGGCTACATTCATCTCTCCACCGCGAAGCAGGCAAAGAAAACCGCCGAACTCTATTTCGCAGATCAGACCGGGCTGCTGCTCGTCGCGATCGATGGCGATGCGCTTGGCGAGAAGCTGGTTTTCGAACCCTCGCGCGGCGGCGATCTCTTCCCGCATCTCTATGCGCCACTGCCGCTTTCGGCCGTGCTCTGGGAAAAGCCGCTGCCGATCGGCGATGACGGTGCCCACGTATTTCCGGAGATGGCGGAATGATTGGCGCCTTTCGCGATCTCGGCCGGCGCGGCTTGTTCCTGCTCGATCCGGAAACCGCCCACAGCATGTCGATAGCGGCGTTGAAATCGGGGCTGGTTCCGGCCTGCCGTATCAACGCCGATCCTCGCCTGCGCCAGACCGTGGCCGGGCTCGACTTTGCCAACCCCATCGGCATGGCTGCCGGTTATGACAAGAATGCCGAGGTGCCGGAGGCATTGCTGAAGCTCGGTTTCGGCTTTACCGAGATCGGCACGGTGACGCCGAAGGCGCAGTCGGGCAACCCACGTCCGCGCATCTTCCGCCTGGTCGAAGACGAAGGCGTCATCAACCGCCTCGGCTTCAACAATGAGGGCCATGAGGCAGCGTTTCAGCGCCTCAAAACCATCCGCGGCAATGGCATCATCGGTATCAACATCGGCGCCAACAAGGATAGCGCCGACCGCATCGCCGATTATGTCGCCGGCATCCGCCGCTTCTACTCCGTGGCGCGCTATTTCACCGCTAATATCTCCTCGCCGAATACGCCGGGCCTGCGCGATCTGCAGGCGCGCGAAAGCCTGTCGGCCCTGCTGTCGGCCGTGCTTGCCGCCCGCGACGAGGAAGCGGCAAAGGCCGGCAAGCGCATTCCCGTCTTTCTCAAGATCGCTCCGGATCTGACCGAGGAAGGCATGGACGATATCGCCGCCGAAGCTTTATCTCACGCGCTTGATGGTCTGATCGTCTCCAACACCACGCTATCGCGCGATGGGTTGAAGGATCAGCGCCAGGCCAAGGAGTCCGGCGGTCTTTCCGGCAAGCCGGTCTTCGAAAAATCAACCATCGTATTGGCCAAGATGCGCCGCCACGTGGGTGCCGCGCTGCCGATTATCGGCGTTGGCGGCGTATCCTCAGCGGAGACTGCACTGGAGAAGATCAAGGCCGGAGCCGATCTCGTGCAGCTCTATTCCTGCATGGTCTACGAAGGCCCCGGCCTGCCGGCACAGGTCGTCACCGGCCTGTCGAAGCTGCTCGACCGCGAGCATGCCGGTTCGATCCGCGACCTGCGCGACGCCAAGCTGGATTACTGGGCGAACCGGAACGTCTGATCCGCCCGCTTCTTCAGGCCCATGGCCAGGAAGATGCCACGAAACAGCAGGAAGGCATTCATGGCCATCCATAGGCCGTGATTGCCGAGCGTTGGCACGAGGATGGCGAGCGCTATGAGATAGCCGCCGAAGGAGAGCAGCATCTTGTTGCGCATCTCGCGTGACCATGTAGCGCCGATGAAGACCCCGTCCATCAGGAAGGCGAGCGCCCCGGTCAGGCCCGTGATCGCCGCCCAGGGCAGATAGGTTCCGGCTGCTGCGCGAACCTCCTCCGAGGTCGTCAGCAGCCGGATCAGCGCCGGCCCGACGGTAAAGAAGAAAATTGCGGCGGCAAGCGCCAACCCGAAGGACCAGAGCGCGGTCAGCTTCAAGCCGCGCTCGAAGGCCGGCCGGTAATTGGCGCCGATCGAGCGGCCGGTGATCTGTTCCGCCGCGTTTGCCAGCCCGTCGAGATAATAGCCTGACAGCAGGAAAAAGTTCATCAGTACGGCATTGGCGGCGAGCATGACCGCACCAAAACTGTTGCCGATGCGCGTCATCAGCGTGAAGGCGCCGATCAGAACGAAGGTGCGGATCAGGATATCGCGGTTGAGCGCGAAGAGTTGGGTAAGTTTGGCGCGGGAAAGCAGTTCCGCGCGAGGCGGCCGCTCCTCGCCGGCAAAGCTGCGCAGCACGATGAAAAGCCCGAGCAGCATGCCGCTCGCCTCGCCGATCAGGGTACCCCAGGCAACACCGGCCACACCCCAGCCAAGATAGAGCCCGAGCAGAATGGCGAGCACGATGTTGACGCCGTTGATGACGGTCTGCAGCAAGAGCCCGATGCGGCCTTGGCCGCGGCCAAGCACGAAGCCGAGTAGGGCGTAATTGGCAAGCGCTGCCGGGCCGGAGAGCATGCGGATGGAGAAATAGGTGCGCGTCGCATCCGCGATGCCACCTTCCGGCCCCATCAGCTTGAGGCCGAGCCAAAGGAGAATAGGCGACAAAAGCACAATCAGGATGCCTGATGTAAGCGCCGATATCAGCGCTCGCCAGAAGACGGCCTGCTGTTCGTGCCGGTCGTGACGGCCATAGGCTTGCGCGGTCAGCCCTGTCGTCGAAGCGCGCAGGAAGTTGAAGCTTGAGAAAAGGAGATCGAACAGCACGGCGCCGATCGCAAGCCCCGCCAGCGCGTCGGGCTGCCCCATATGGCCGACGACGGCGGTATCGACAAGGCCGAGGAGTGGCGTGGTCATGAAGCCGAGCGTCATGGGAATCGCGATCGACAGCACCAGCCGATGCGTCACGTCAAAGGGGAGGACCCTTACGCTCCTCTGCTGAATATCCATGCTGCGTTACGCCTCCTCAGTTCGAGGACAGCACCATGGACCAATAGGGCCTGTCGCCGGAAGAGGGGTTGTAGGCCAGAGCGACACCAAGCCCGTCATATTTGCCGAGCATGTTGTGCAAATGCTTCGGCGAGTTGATCCAGGCCGTCACTGCAGCGCTCACGTCGCGCTGGCCCTCGGCAATGTTTTCTGCCGCGGGCAGCTTGACGCCGCTTGTCTTGACCCGCTTGCCGAAATCGTCGCCGAGACCGATCAGATGCTCCATCTTGCCGGCATCCGCCATCCGCCTAGCCTGATAGACTGCAGCGGCACTGGCGGCCGCGTCGACCTTCAGCGGTGGCAGGCCATTCTTGGCGCGCAGTGCATTGACGAGCGGCAGGGCGGAGGCGGTCTGGTCGCTCGCGGGGATATTGGAAACGCGGGCGGGCGGCGTGGCGCAGCTCGCAACGGATGCGGTAAGCGCAAGAGCCGCGAGGCGCAGCGTATCGCGGCGCGTTAAGGTCAGGGTCTGGGAGGTCATGTCAGCTGCGGTAATTGAACAAACGAAGTATGATGAAGATCGGAATGACGATGGATGCGCCGAGCAGCACATAGTCGCCGAACTCGCCAAGCGCAGCGAAGCCGCTGTGCCAGAGATCGAGCAGGAAGCGGCGGACGCCATAGAGGAAGTCGAGTGGCCGCCAGCCGAAGAACTTCATTACGAAGCCGACGACGAGCGACACGATGACGAGCTTCACCAGCGTTCTACCTGGCGAGTCGCCAAGGAATCTGTTCACCTGATCGGACATACTGACGTCTCCATAATGGCAGTCGGTCGGTGTTGAGATAGGGCCGGCGCTTGCGACTCGCAAGCACTTTTGCCCCAGCTTACACCGTAAACCAGCGTCTGCCTGAAATAGGACTTGAGTTTTTTTATGGCCGCATTCAAAGGCAAGCGTCAAACAGGATGAAACCCATGCTGCCCAGCCAGCTTTCCTCCGGCGATGTCATTGCCGACCGCCGCGCAGACTATGCGAAGATGCTTGCCGAGAGCGGCGAACCCGCCAGCGCTGCCGAGCTAATGGAGCAGGCGCTGGAGCTGGCGCCGCGCTGGGCGGCTGGCTGGTTCTCGCTCGCAACCTATCGCGAGAAGGCCGGCGATGCATCAGGCGCGATCGCGGCGTTGAACGAGGTGCTGACGCTCGATGAGGGGGATGTCTTCGGCGCCCGCCTGAAGCTTGCGGTGCTTGGCGGTGCCGATGTGCCGGACCGGCCGCCGAGCCTCTATGTAGAGCGGCTGTTCGACGACTATGCCGACCGCTTCGAAACCTCGCTGGTCGAGAAGCTCGGATATAGCGTGCCCGGCAAGCTTGCTGCCCTGATTGCCGAAACCGTCGACATCGCGAAACATTTCCGCCTCGCGGTCGATCTCGGCTGTGGCACGGGCCTGCTCGGGCCGGAAATCCGTGCTCGCGTCGATCGGCTGGAGGGCTACGACCTGTCGAAGGGCATGCTCGCCAAGGCGGCGGAAAAGCACGTCTACGATCATCTCGGCCAGGCCGATCTGTCGCTGGCACCGGATCTCTCGGGCGTTTTCGATGGCGAGCTTGCCGTCAGCCGGGCCGATCTGGTCACTGCGGCCGACGTGCTGATGTATCTCGGCGATCTGCAAGGTGTGATGGCGATCGTCTGCAAGCTTTCGGTCGGTGGAGCGATCTTCGCCTTTTCCGTCGAGGATGCGCAGCAGGCAGATGGCTATGTGCTACGCGATTCTCTCCGATTTGCGCACTCCGAAGCCTATGTTCGGGAAATATTGGCCGGTCACGGCTTTACGGTGCTGGATCTCACCCGCAGCATCATTCGCATGGATGGCGGAAAACCGGTCCACGGCATTCTGTTCATTACCCGGAAATCGGCTTGATGATTTCGAATCTTGCGAATTTAAAATAGGTCAGTATTGCTTACGTATTTTTGCTTGATTGTCGCCTAAGCTTCCAGCAAAAAGCCTGGAAACCCAGGGGAAAGCACATGGCAAACGCAAAGAGCGCATTTGGCGTCTGGAAGACGTCCGCGACCCGGCATTCGTGGATTGAGGATGTTCAGGGTATCGTCTCCGGCAGCCTGATTTCGTCGCTGGGGCTGTTCTGCCTTTCGAGCGCCGGCCTTTTGACCGGCAGCACTGCCGGCATCGCTTTCCTGCTGCATTACGCAATCGGCGTGAATTTCGGCCTAGCTTTCTTTGTGGTCAATCTGCCGTTCTTCTATCTATCGCTGAAACAGCTCGGCCCGGCCTTCACCATCAAGACCTTCATCGCCATCGCGCTGACCTCGCTGCTGACCAATCTGCAGCCGGTGCTGTTCAATGTCGCACATATCAATGCACTTTGGTCGGCGCTCCTCGGCGGCATTCTGCTCGGCTTCGGGCTGCTCGCACTCTATCGCCATCGGGCAAGCCTCGGCGGCGTCGGCATTCTGGGGATTTATCTGCAGGAGCGTTTCGGCATCAGGGCAGGGTTGGTACAGCTTGCAATCGACCTATGCGTGCTCGCGGTCGCTTTTGTCGTGACCACGCCGCCAGTGGTCATCTGCTCCGTCATCGGCGCAATTGTCCTCAACCTTTTCGTGGCGATCAATCATCGCTCAGACCGCTATATAGCGCTGTAAAGCTTATATCTATTGCTTGCGGGTCTCGTCGGATTCGACGATCGCGGCTTCGTGATACCAGCTGTCGAATGCGGCCGTCGCAATAGACGGGCCGATATCCGGGGTGAGGTTCACCTTCGGACGCTGGCTGAGCGCCGTGGGGCGGGCCGTGACGGGAAACTGATAGATCTTTGCGGTTTCGTGCCGAGTACCGATTGCCATTCGTTGTCTCTCCCTTTTTGGTGTTCAAGCGGGCGCGCTTCAAGAGACAACTCATATATAGCAAAGCCGAAGGCAAATATCACCATTCCGCTTAAAAAAAATGCTAAATGATGAAATTATAGGCAATTCGATGATAGTGCAGCGGATGCCGCTTCTTTGATCTGCCGATTTTCCAATCCATTTTAGGGCCAGTCGAGCCTGCGACACTTTGGCAGCTCGATTGGAACCATGGCGGCGATTTGAAAAGAATCTGATGCTTGGCACCGGGAAATCTTGCCCGAACGCGGCTGAATCATAAAAATCTCGCCTCACAAGTCAGATGTCGAACCAATCTGGCACGGCACATGCATCTCTCTTGGCAGCCGTTCGTAGTGAGGAATTTTCCGGCGGGCGCGCCGGGCAAGTTTTCCTACTTCGCCTGATTAACTGTTATGAGGTGCGTAATGACGAAATATAAGCTCGAGTACATCTGGCTCGACGGGTACACCCCGGTACCGAACCTGCGCGGTAAAACGCAGATCAAGGAATTCGACGCATTTCCGACGCTCGAGCAGCTTCCGCTTTGGGGCTTCGATGGTTCGTCGACGATGCAGGCCGAAGGCCGCAGCTCTGATTGCGTGCTGAAGCCCGTCGCCATCTATCCGGACCCGGCCCGTACCAACGGCGCTCTCGTCATGTGCGAAGTCATGATGCCCGACGGCGTCACCCCGCACGAGTCCAACAGCCGCGCGACCATCCTCGACGATGAAGACGCATGGTTCGGCTTCGAGCAGGAATATTTCTTCTATAAGGACGGCCGTCCGCTCGGCTTCCCGGAAGCGGGCTATCCGGCTCCGCAGGGTCCGTACTACACCGGCGTCGGCTACAAGAACGTCGGCGATGTCGCTCGCGAAATCGTTGAAGAGCACCTCGACCTTTGCCTCGAAGCAGGCATCAACCACGAAGGCATCAACGCCGAAGTGGCCAAGGGCCAGTGGGAATTCCAGATTTTCGGCAAGGGCTCCAAGAAGGCTGCCGACCAGATCTGGATGGCTCGCTACCTGCTGCTGCGTCTTTGCGAAAAGTACGGCATCGACATCGAGTTCCACTGCAAGCCGCTCGGCGACACCGATTGGAACGGCTCGGGCATGCACTGCAACTTCTCGACCAAGTTCATGCGCGAAGTCGGCGGCAAGGCCTATTTCGAAGCGCTCATGGCTCAGTTCGACAAGAACCTCGAAGCCCACATCGCTGTCTACGGCCCGGACAACCACATGCGCCTGACCGGCAAGCATGAAACGGCTCCGTGGAACAAGTTCAGCTATGGCGTCGCCGACCGTGGTGCCTCGATCCGCGTTCCGCACTCGTTCATCAAGAACGATTACAAGGGCTACCTCGAAGATCGTCGTCCGAACTCGCAAGGCGACCCCTACCAGATCGCTTCGCAGGTTCTGAAGACCATCTCGGAAGTTCCGACAGCTGATTTCGGCTCGGTTGCTGCCTAAGCATTGAATATGGCGCCGGTCTTTTGGATCGGCGCCATAATTGTATCTGAGGGTATGATTTGAGGATTGGCCGCAGCTTTTGATCTCGTTGCCTGTGCGGCACCCCCTCTGTCACTTCGTGACAGAGGGGGGAGACTCTCCGGCAATCGCATCTATCTCGTCAAGCAGCCTTGCTTGCCGCATCCACCGGGTGCTGCGAGCGGAAGCCGACGGCGAGGCGGTTCCAAATGTTGATCGTGCCGATCGCGACGGTGATCTTGACGATCTCTTCTTCGCTGAAATGCTGTTTCAGCGGCTCGAAATCGGCATCCGGAATGCCGGTCTGAGCGATCTTGGTGACGGAATCGACCCAGCGGAGCAGGGCACGCTCGCGATCGTCATAGACGGGCGATTCCCACCAGACGCACATCAGGTTGATCCACTGTTCGCTCAAGCCATCATGGCGGGCTTCCTTCACATGCATGTCGACGCAATAGGCGCAGCCATTGATCTGCGAGGCGCGGAGCTTGATCAGGTGGATGAAGCGGCGCTCGAGGCCGCTGCTCTGGACGAAGTTTTCCAGCGCGACGACAGCCTTGTAGGAGTCGGGGGAGGCTTTGGCGAAGTTGAAACGCGGATGCATGGGTCTTCTCCTTGGGTTTAAATTGAGATTCAGTTTCTGGTCTTGCGTTCATGCAGCTCGAGAAAGGCGCAGCCTCTCGCGGCTATGCCACCGTCCGTGTCCGTCTGCCTGAGATCGGCCAGCACGTCGGCGATCGTTGTCTTTGCCAGTTCGGTCCTATAGACGCGCTCGGCCGCCAGCATAGCGGCATTGATGCCGCAGGGCTTGGCGAAGTAGCGCCCTTCGAGCGGGTTCGGGCCGCGCTGGCGGATTTCAGCGCAGCGAAACGCCGGGGCGGGGCCTTCGGCGGCCAGCACGATATCGAGCAGGGTGATCTCCTGCGGCTTGCGCGCCAGCCGGTATCCGCCCTTCGGTCCCGGCACGGTATCGAGGATGCCGGCACCCGAAAGCGCCTGCAGATGCTTCAGAAGATAGCTGACAGAGACACCGTGAAATTCGGCAAGCGCTGCTGCTGACAGCACGCCGCCATCGGAAAGGCCAGCCAGCATGCCAACGCAATGAATGGATTGTTCGACACCGTCTCCGAGCTTCATTTTCGTGCCTTTCTAATCGTGGGTATTTTTTATCTATGATTATGAAGCGAGTCAAGAGCCAGGGAAATGGGACTACGTACAAGCTGCGCTCGGAGTCCGCCGCGCGCCCGATACCCCCCTCTGTCCCTGTCGGGACATCTCCCCCACAAGTGGGGAGATCGTTTGGAGTGTGCCGCTGCATCTTGGTCAGCATCAGGCTTTGGTGCCGGCGGAGGCGAGGTTTGTTTGTGGCAAGCAAGTGCCACGGATTATCGATCTCCCCCCTTGTGGGGGAGATGTCCCGACAGGGACAGAGGGGGGTGCGTACTTTCCGAAAATGCCAAGGCCAACGAGCCTCCCCGCTTCCTATCCTCCACATTTCAACTACATTCAGCCCGTGGACCAGATCGACGCCGACCGCCTCCTTGCCTTGCCCGCCCCCTTCACCCGCTGGTTTGCGGAAAAGGGCTGGCAGCCGCGCGCCCATCAGCTGGAACTGCTGGCCCGCGCCGAAGCGGGCGAAAGCACGCTGCTGATTGCGCCCACCGGCGCCGGCAAGACCCTTGCCGGTTTCCTGCCGTCGCTGACGGACCTCACCCGGCGCGGCAAGATTCCGCCCGGCTCGGCCTTTACCGGTATCCACACGCTCTACATCTCGCCGCTGAAGGCGCTCGCGGTCGATATCGAGCGCAACCTGATGAAGCCCGTTTCGGAAATGGGCCTGCCTGTTACGGTCGAAAACCGCACGGGCGATACGCCGAGCGGCAAGCGCCAGCGGCAAAAGCTCAATCCGCCCGATATTCTGCTGACGACGCCCGAGCAGGTGGCGCTGTTACTCGCCAATCGCGAAGCCGAGCGCTTCTTCAAGGACCTCAGGTACATCGTCTTCGACGAACTGCATTCGCTTGTCACCTCCAAGCGCGGCCATATGCTGTCGCTCGGCCTTGCCCGCATCCGCAAGCTGGCGCCGCGCGTGCAGACCATCGGCCTTTCAGCGACGGTCGCCGACCCCATGGACCTGCAGAAATGGCTGGTGGCGCAGCGGCCGGAAGAAGAGCACCACGCCGGCCTCGTCATTGTCGAGGGTGGCGCCAAGCCCGATATCTCGATCCTTGCGACGGAAGAGCGCATCCCCTGGTCCGGCCACTCAGCCAAATATGCCATCCCCGATATCTATCGCGAGCTGAAGGCGCATCGCACGACGCTGCTCTTCGTCAACACGCGCTCGCAGGCCGAAATGCTGTTTCAGGAGCTGTGGTCGGCCAATGACGACAATCTGCCGATCGCCCTGCATCACGGGTCGCTCGATGTCGGCCAGCGCCGCAAGGTGGAGGCGGCCATGGCGGAAAACCGGCTGCGCGCTGTCGTCGCCACATCGACGCTCGATCTCGGCATAGACTGGGGCGACGTCGATCTTGTCATCCATGTCGGTGCGCCGAAAGGTGCAAGCCGCCTTGCCCAGCGCATCGGCCGCGCCAACCACCGCATGGACGAACCTTCCAAGGCGATCCTGGTGCCGGCCAACCGCTTCGAGGTCATGGAGTGCCAGGGAGCACTTGATGCCAACTATATGGGCGCCCAAGACACGCCGCCCATCGGCGCAGGAGCGCTCGACGTTCTCGCCCAGCATGTGCTCGGCATGGCCTGCGCCGAACCCTTCGACATGCTGGAGCTTTACGACGAGGTGCAGAGCGCCGCTCCCTATGCTGAGCTTTCCTGGGAGACCTTCGAGCGCATCGTCGATTTCGTCGCCACCGGCGGCTATGCGCTCAGAACCTACGAGCGCTATGCCCGCATCCGCAAGATGGCGGATGGCCGCTGGCGCGTCTCCAATCCGCAGGTCGCCCAGCAGTATCGTCTGAACCTCGGCACGATCGTCGAAGAGGCGATGCTGAATATCCGTCTGGTGAAACGCAACGCGCTGGGCTCGCTTGGAAGAGGCGGCGCTCCGCTCGGCAAGGTCGAGGAATATTTCGTTGAGCAGCTCTCGCCCGGCGATACTTTCCTGTTTTCCGGCAAGGTACTGCGCTTCGAGGGCATCCGCGAAAGCGAATGCCTGGCCTCGCAGGCTTTCTCGCTGGACCCAAAAATCCCCTCTTATGCCGGCGGCAAGTTTCCGCTTTCGACCTATCTCGCCGATCAGGTGCGGGCGATGATTGCGGATCCCGACCGGCGGCACCGCCTGCCGGATCAGGTGCGCGACTGGCTGGAAATTCAAAACGAGAAATCGCTGCTGCCGAAGCGCGATGAGTTTCTGATCGAGACTTTCCCGCGCGGCAGCCGCGCCTACATGGTTGCCTATCCTTTCGAGGGAAGGCTGGCGCACCAGACGCTCGGCATGCTGCTGACCCGAAGGCTGGAGCGCGCCGGCGCTAAGCCTATGGGCTTCGTCGCGACCGATTATTCTCTCGGCATCTGGGGTCTGGAGGATATGGGGCTGATGATCGCTAACGGGCGCCTCAGCCTCTCCGATCTTTTCGACGAGGATATGCTCGGCGACGATCTCGAGGCCTGGCTCGACGAATCCTTTCTTTTGAAGCGCACCTTCCGCAATTGCGCCGTGATTGCCGGCTTGATCGAGCGCCGGCATCCGGGCAAGGAAAAGACCGGCCGGCAGGTAACGGTTTCGGCTGATCTGATCTATGATGTGCTTCGCAGCCACGAGCCCGATCATATCCTGCTACAAGCGACGAGGCAGGATGCTGCGACCGGACTTTTGGATATTGGCCGTCTTGCGGATATGCTGAAGCGAATCAAGGGCCACATTACCCATCGCGCGCTGGACCATATTTCCCCGCTCGCCGTGCCGGTGATGCTGGAAATCGGCAAGGTGCCGGTGCCGGGCGAGGCGCACGATTCCCTGCTTGCGGAAGCGGCCGATGACCTGATCCGCGAGGCGATGGAATAGGGATGCTGCAAAGCAGACGACGAAGGTAGATTGTTAAAGTGATGAACCGCCTGGCGCTAGCGCGAGATATGAATGCTCAAGGCAACGGCGCAACCAGTGCGAAGGGCGTCGAGGCCGTCATTCATGGTGTCGCCGCCGTCTGTGATCCGCTCGGCGCGCTCTATCTGCCGGATGCCGGCATTCTCGTCGTCTCCGACCTGCATCTGGAAAAGGGCGCGGCCTTTGCCCGCCGAGGCATGATGCTGCCGCCATACGATACGCTGGCGACGCTGACTGTTCTTTCCGCCGTCATCTCGCGCTATGATCCGAAACTCGTCGTTTCACTGGGCGACAATTTCCACGATCGGGTCGGTTCGCAGCACTTGCCGGACGAATTTCGCCGCTTGATCGTCAACATGGCCCGCGGCCGCGAATGGATCTGGATCAACGGCAATCATGATCCGGACGGCACGGTCGACCTGCCGGGGCACTCGGTCGACGAGATGCATTATGGCGGCTTGACGTTCCGTCATGAGCCAAAGGCCGGGCTGCAGGCTGGCGAAATCGCCGGCCATCTCCACCCCTCCGCCACCGTTCGGCGTCGGGAGAAATCGGTGCGCCGCCCGTGCTTTGCAACGGATGGTGCCCGCCTGCTGATGCCGGCCTTCGGCGTGATGACCGGCGGCCTCGATCTTCGCCACAAGGCTATGGCCGGCCTTTTCGAGCGGGAGAGCCTGATTGCGCACCTGCTCGGCCGCGACCGCATCTATTCCGTCCGTTTCGGCAATCTCTCGGCTTAGAGCAATTCCAGGAAAAGTGCGAAGCGGTTTTCCGCCAGGAATTGCGTAAAAACAAGAAGATAGAGCGTTTTCGCGATTCGAAGAAAAGCGAAAAAAAGCTCTAGGCCGCCCTCGCCGGCTCATAGCGCAGGATCACCGCGCCGGTCTTCAACGGGCGTGAATCGATGAGCTTCATCGGCCGTTGTTCGGCCGCCGGTTTGAAGTGCGGATTGCCGGCGCCAAGCACGACGGGAACGAGGCAGATCCTGAGCTCATCCACGAGCCCCGCCTTGAGCAATAGATCGGCCACTTCAGCACTGCCGAAGACGAACATGGTCTTGCCTGGTTCTTCCTTCAGCTTCTTCACTTCAGCGACGATGTCGCCGACGACGCGGGTGTTGTTCCAGTCTGCTTTGTCGAGCGTCCGCGAGGCGGCAATCTTTGCGATGCCGTTCATGTAGGCGGCGATGTCGGGCGCTTCCGTCGCGCTCGGCCAATAGGCGGCCATGCCTTCATAGGTCTTGCGGCCGAAGATCAACAGATCGCCTTCCTTGCCGAGCTCGGCGGCATACTTTTCCAGCTCATCGCCCCAGGCGAGCATATGAAAATCAAGGTCCCACGGCTTGGTTCCCTCGAAATAGCCGTCGAGCGTCATAAGATTCCAGATAACGAGCTTTCTCATCACTTCCTCCATTGTGATAACTGCATCATAATCAAAACTGGTTGCTAAAAGCAAGTAGTTGCAAGCTAGCTAGACTGATGGCAAAATGCAAGTAGTTTTTGGAGATCATCATGGACGCGCTGCATCGTTCTGGCTGCCCGATCAATCTGACGCTGGAAATTCTCGGCGACCGCTGGAGCCTGATCGTCATCCGCGACATCATGTTCGGCAATCGCCGGCATTTTCGTGAACTGCTGCAGAAGTCGCAGGAGGGGATTGCTTCCAATATCCTCGCGGACCGGCTGAAGCGGCTGGTGGAGCGCGGCTTGTTGACCCGCGAAGATGATCCGAGCCATAAGCAGAAAGCTATCTACAGCCTGACGGAAATGGCGATAGACCTCGTGCCGCTCTTTGCCCATATGGGTGCCTGGGGCCGCAAGCATCTTCCGGTGTCGGAAGAGCTGTCGATCCGGGCAGAGCTCCTGGAGGATGGTGGCCAGGAGCTCTGGGATGATTTCATGGACGAGCTGCGTGCCAAGCATCTCGGCAAGGAGCTGCCTCCGGGCACGCCCTCGGTGCTTGGTCGGTTGACCGAAGCCTATCTCGAAGTCGCCAATCGCCGGAAAACCGGCTGATCAGTTCTTCCGGAAGATGAAACTTGCGCTCCAGCCGGTGACGAGGGCCAGCAGCACGGAAAAAATGCCATAGGTGATCGGCCGCTGATGCGCCGCATCCGTGATCGTCTGCTCTATTCCCGTCTTGATGACCCGCAACGGCAGCGATTTCTCACTGAGGAACTTACCGCTCTTGAAGAGATAGGCACGCACCATATGCACACCGTTCGGCACGTCGGCGGGAACCCTGAGCGTTGCCTTGAAGAGCGAGGAGCTGACGAAGCGCACGCCGGCGGGATCGCTTTCATAGAGCCCACCCGTCTTTTGCAGGCGCCGGAAGGCATTACGGAATTCCGGAACATCGCCGACATTGCCGACAAAGCCGAGCGGGGTCAGCGGAATATGATCGACGCCGATACCGCGGTCGCTGAGTTCGAGCGGTGTGGTGATGTTGTCGACCGCGCGCGTGCTGGAGAGCGAATAGGCTTCCGGCACATGCTCGAACGTCATCGAGCGGGTGTTGACCCATATGCCGAAGACGCGCTCTTTCCGGCGAACCGTTGCATTCTCGCGCGGCCCCTCCAGCACGACGACGATATCGTATTGGCCGATCGCCAGAAGCAGTTGATCGGTATTGGAGAGCGCGCCGAAAATCGTCAGATCGGCGCCGGTGAAGTCCGAGGTAATGGCGATCTCGCTCGTCGAGGTGCCGATCTCCATCGTCTCCCGCGCCGTGGTCGAGGTCGTCGGCTGATCGAGCAGCACCTGCGCCTGTGTGGTGAACGGAGCGAGCAGCAATGCGGTAGCAAGAAGCAGTCCGAATCCTCTCATCGGCTCACTCCTTCCATGATGACGGAGTAAACGTCAGCCGGCGTCACCACGAGAGTAACGACGAGGCGAAGGCCGACGGCCAGGACGAGCAGGCCAAGGAGCGCGCGCAGTTGCTCGCCGCGCAGTTTCTGGCCGACGCGAACGCCGTATTGCGCGCCGATGACGCCTGCCACCATCAAGAGGAAGGCCAGAATGATATCGACGGAATAGTTCGTCGCGGCCTGAACGATTGTCGTGAAGGCCGTCACGAAAATGACCTGGAACAGCGAGGTGCCGACAACGACGTTGGTGGGCACGCGCAGCAGATAGATCATGGCGGGCACGAGGATGAAGCCGCCGCCGATACCCATCGGCGTCAGCATACCGACGAAGAAGCCGAGGCCGATGACCGGAATGGCGCTGAGATAGAGCTTGGATTTCTTGAATCGCAGTTTCAACGGCAGCCGCTGCACCCAGTTGTGATGGCGCGGCTTGCCGGTTGCTGGCGGCAGTTTGCCGGCGGCTCGGCGCATGGCCTGCACGCTTTCCCACAGCATCAACGAGCCCACCGTGCCGAGAAGAATCACGTAGATCAGCGAGATGATCAGGTCGATCTGGCCGAGCCTTCGCAACAGCACGAATAGCCAGAGGCCGAAGGTCGCCCCCGCCAAGCCGCCGGCCAGCAGGATCGAGCCCAGTTTCAGATCGAGCGAGCCGCGGCGGAAATGACTGAGCGCTCCCGAAACCGAGGAGGCGACGACCTGATTGGAACCGGTTGCGACGGCAACAACAGGCGGGATATTGTAGAAAATCAGAAGAGGCGTGATGAGAAAACCGCCGCCGACGCCGAACATGCCGGAAAGAAACCCTACGGCTGCCCCCATGCCGAGAATAATCAAAATATTCACCGACAATTCTGCAATCGGCAGATAGATCGTCACGCCTTGTTCCCATTTGCAGGCTTTCGGCGCTGTGACCGAAGCCTATTTCCCCTTAAACGGCGGATTCTAATCCGAAATCATTGCCAGAGCCTTAGGAAAGGCGGCGCTGTCACGGTTTTCGAATGGCCGGATTGCACCCTAACCCGGCTTTTTCCACTTTTCTGTGACGCTGTATAGCGGAATGGCGGCAGCCTTGAGCGTCCTAAACAAAATGCCGGCGTGCTGACGCCGGCATGTCGTTTGATCGCTTTCGCACGAAATCCCTGACTACTTATTGCGGGCGAGCAGTTCCTTGACCACCTGATCGGTGACCCGTCCATCCGCCGGCAGGCCGACGGATTTCTGGAAGCTCTTCAGGGCGGCTACCGTCTTGTCGCCCATGGCGCCGTCGGGCGAACCGGCATCGAAGCCATTCTTGTTGAGAATGGCCTGAATGTTGCGGATTGCCTTCTTCATATCGATGGAGGCCGTGTTCACACCCTTGCCGGTGGTCCATTCGTCAGGAATGTTTGTGCCATTGGCCTTCGGATCGGCCGGCTGCACTTTCCAGAGGTCGACCTTGGCGCGGGCACTTTCCAGATCGGCCGGCTTCATGGCGTTGGCGACTTCGTCGCGCTTCTGGGCGGCGTCCTTATCGCCGCTCTTTGCGGCGATAGCAAACCACTTGTAGGATTCCTGCAGGTCCTGTTTCACGCCGTTGCCGCGTGCATAGAGGATCGCGAGGTTGAACTGGCTGTCGGAGACGCCGAGATCGGCGGCGCGGATAAACCAGTTCGCCGCGCTATCATAATCCTGCGGGCCGGCAGTACCGGAAGCATAGAGAACCGCGAGATTGTGCATGGCGCTGGCGTTGCCCTGATTGGCGGCCTGCTCATAATATTGCTTGGCCTTGACGAGATCTCGATCGACGCCATTGCCCTTCTCATACATGCTGGCGAGGCGGTACTGTGCCGGGGCATAACCCTTGTCGGCCGAAAGCTGATACCAGTTCGCAGCCTGCTTCATATCGGCAGCAACGCCGCGGCCATCCGTGTAGCGTGCACCGATTTCGAAGAGCGCGACCGGATCGGCCGATTTTGCGGCAGCGACGAGCGATGGTGGCTGGATGCCATCAGGCACGGCGATATCAGGCGCTGCCGGCGTGGCGGCGGGAGTTGCGGCGGCCGTATTCTCAGTCTGAACGAAGGCGGTGGCCTGCTGTGGAGCTGCGCTGCCGGCAGGCGCCAACTCTTCGCTTGCCGTCTGGTTGCCGTCGAGCGGGGTCGCTGCCGTCAGGTGATCATTCGCTGGCGCGGCGGCGGGGTCCGCGGTCGTGGGTGCGGGCTGGACTTCCGCCGTCTGCGTCGTGGATACCGAGGGTGCGGCGGCCTGATTTGTGGCAGGCTGCTGATTGCTGGCGGCCGGGTTCGTATTGGCAGCGACGGTATTGGTCGCGGCGCTATCGGCAGGCGCGACCATCGTCGATAGTTGGGCTGGTGCCGGCGCCTTCTGGCCGCGGGTCAGCGTGTTCGCCAGCGGATAGGCCATGATGGCAAGCATGACGGCGCCCAATGCAAGCAGGATCGGCCGGCGAAAGCGCGAGAACGCGCCGCCCTTCTTGGCGTCTTTCTTGGAAGCAGGAGCCGAGCGTTGCGTCTGGTCGACTTCCATGGCAGCGGCCTGCGCGGCGCGGCGGGCGGCTGCGATATAGTCGGCCCGTTCGTTTTCGGTCGGTTGACGCACGTTTCCGCTGCGCGAGGTGTTCTGGCTGGCGCGCACGCGCTCGAGGATCTTCTTGATATCGGGTGCGCCGGAACCCGGCTCCAGCAGTTCGTTGGCTTCTTCGCCGGGCATCACGTCGGCGGGATCGATCGACGGTGCCTGTTCGATGACCGGACGGTCCGGCGGAAAGATCGGCTCGGCCTTTTCCGGCGTAAAGAAACGCTTGCCGAGGCTCGCGAACAGGCTGGACTTGCCACTCTTCTTCACGGCTGCCTTGATTTCGGCCTTCGTATTGGCGTCGATCGCCTGTGCGACGGCGACTTCGCCGGAGACTGAGGATTCTGCTGGCGCAACCGTGCGGATGATCGGACCTGCCTTCTGCGCCGCCATGGGCGGCTTCAGACCCGGAGCATCCTCTTCGGCGAAAACGTCGCTTTCGAAGGTCGCGGCCGGCATGGCGGGCGCAGGCTTGCGCTGCTCCATATGATCCAGACGGTCGGCGATTTGCAGCAGCGTGTCATGCAGGGCCTCAAAGGTGCGATGCGTCCGCTCGTCGGTGGCGCGGCTGAGGTCCTCAAGATGACGAAGATCGTCCGCAAGAGCCGCCAAAGCCGACATGTCGGCTGCTTGCGAACCGTTCACCATTCCGCCTTCGCGGGAATAGGCCTCGACGACGGTTTCCGCCGCATGGCGGGCCGCTTCGATAATGTATTCGTCGTTGGTCGCCATATAGTCTTCGATCGCGCTCATCCGGCGGTCGAAGTCCGGGGGCAGATGATTGGCGACGGCCCGGGGCTCGTTCGTCAGCAATGTCGAGAGATGGGCGATCTGCTCTTCGAGACTGCGCAGTGCCTGCGTATCCGTCGGCGGTGCGGCGGTGCTTGCTTCCAGGCGGGCTGCGATGTCGGAAAGCCGGCCTTCGAGCCGGCGCGCCATGCTGTCGTCGAGGCTTGCTGCCGGAGCGGGCGGATGGAAATCGATCTCGTCGATGCGGCGAGCGAGATAATCCAGCCGGTCGGCCAGTACGTTACCGACGGAACCATGTTCCAGCGCATCGATCTTGTGGGAGATATCGGCGAGATAGGTGACGAGTTCGGGCTGCGGTGCGGCCTTCTGCGAACGCTCCATCAGATGCGAAAGCTGGTCCAGCCGCTCCTCGAGGCGGGCGACGGCCTTGGCGCCGCCGAGCTCGTCGATGCGCATGGCGAGCGCTTCGAGACGGCTGGAAAGATCGTCGGCAGGCTGATGCCGGCCGGCAGCATCGCGGCTCATCAGGTCGATCTGGTCGGCAAGGCCGCTGAGGCGGCCTTCCAGCCGTTGCATGGCCTGGTCCTGCGGCTGCATCATGGAGCCGAGGCTCTCCATCGCGGTCGCGATCGTCAGCAGTTTGTTTTCCAGCGCATGCACGGCCGGGCTGTCGTTCATGCCGCCGAGATGCTGCTTGATGTCATCGAGGCGGTAGGCAAGCGAGACGAGCTCGTCCTGCAGGCCCGACGTGTCGATCGCCTTCACCTGGCGCTCGACGTGATGCAGGGATTCCTCGCGGGCGAGGCCGTCCATCAGCGAGCGCAGCTCGTCGAATTCGGCTTTCAGCCCGGCGGTTTCCGGCTGACCGGTGAGCTGGTTGATGCTGTCGGCAAGCCTGGCCATGTCCTGGCGGACATCGGCGACAAAATGCTTGTCCTCGGCGTTTTCGCGGATATCGCGGATTTCGGCGCGCAGAGCGGAGACCTCGCGGGTCACGCTGTCGGCGATGTCGCGCTTCAGATCCTGGCGGAGGTTGACGAGCGCCTGGGCGATATCGACCGGTGCGTCGGCGGCTGCGGCCCGCATCGGCTGGCGCTGCGCATGGCTGTCGATCGGCCGACGAGCCGCCTGCGGTTCTGCGTGCGAGATTTCCTCGCGTCTTGGCTGCAGACGTTCGCGGTTTGCTTCCAGCGTGCGTTGGCGTTGACGGATCTCGGCAAGCGGATCTGATCGAAGATCGCTCTCATGGCGTTCGTTGCGCAGCGGGCGCTCGTAAGTGCGGCTGGCATATTGTTCACGTTCGGGGCGGGGCGGCATCCGCTCCGGGGCGGCTCGTTCGGGGACAGGTGCATAGCCGGCAGCGACGCGCTGGCGCGTATCGCGCGCGGCGGCGGTTCCCATCAGCCCTTCGATGCGTGCTTCCAGCCCCTCGATCGTGCGGCTCAGAGCATCCAGCGACGTCCAGTCGCCCGTACCGGTAGGATTTGATCGCGATCCGCTCATATCTTTGCTCGCCTTGAACTATGGACCACCCCGGGCCGTCATGCTGATGGAAGAAGACGTTGCTCTATCGCCGCGCTGTCTGCATCCGTCGTTCGGAAAGGGATAAATGTATTGGCTTTCCTCAAACAGAGCGGCAAAGACAGCGGGATTTCCAAGCATAAGTTGAAGAAACCCGAAGCACTGCTGCTCAACTCGTACAATTTACGAAACGTGGTAAACAACTCGTTAAGTTTGTCGGAAATCTTAACCTTTTATTTCGGTTCTGCTGTCCCGCGGCCTGATATTCTTGCACGCAGGCAGTGACCGGTTGCTGAGGGGAGGGGCGTATCGGCGATAAGCGGGATGGTCTCCCTCACCGGCTTCACCAAAATTTCAACGCGAGACACGAATTTGACGTTTACGCAAACGTCAATATTTTGTAAGAGTATGACGGTGGCCGGAATCTCAAGGTCCGGCGGCGAATTGGAGGAATTCGAGAAATGCCAGTCTATAAGGCCCCGGTGAACGATACGCTCTTCGTCCTGAACGATGTGCTCGGGCTGGAGCGCTACAACAATCTTCCCGGTTATGCCGATGCCACGCCCGACATGATCGAGGCGATCGTCGGCGAGGCGGCCAAGCTGTCAGAGGAAGTGCTTTTCCCGCTCAACTATTCCGGCGATCAGGAAGGCTGCGTGCGCCATGACGATGGCACGGTCTCGACGCCGAAGGGCTTCAAGGAGGCCTATCGCGCCTATCGCGAGGGTGGCTGGCTGGGTCTCGCCGTGCCGGAGGAGTTCGGCGGGCAGGGGCTTCCCTACGTGCTGCACTGCGCCGTCGGCGAATATACCTCGGCCGCCAACATGTCGCTGATGATGTATCCGGGCCTGACCCAGGGCGCGATCGCAGCGATCCTCGTCCATGGCACCGATGCGCAGAAGCAGACTTACTTGCCGAAATTGATCGAGGGCAGCTGGTCCGGCACCATGAACCTCACCGAACCGCATTGCGGCACCGATCTCGGCCTCTTGCGCACCAAGGCGGTGCCTCAGGCTGATGGCAGCTACAAGATCTCAGGCCAGAAGATATTCATCTCGGCCGGCGAGCACGATATGACGGATAATATCGTCCATCTCGTCCTTGCTCGCATCGAAGGTGCGCCTGAGGGAACCAAGGGCATTTCGCTGTTCATCGTGCCGAAATTCCTCGTCAAGGAAGACGGTTCGCTTGGCGCGCGCAACCCGGTGTCCTGCGGCGCGATCGAGCACAAGATGGGCATCCACGGCAACGCCACCTGCGTCATGAATTACGACGAGGCTACCGGCTTCCTGATTGGCACCGAGAACAAGGGCCTTAATGCCATGTTCGTTATGATGAACGAGGCGCGCCTCGGCGTCGGCCTGCAGGGTCTCTCCATCGCCGAGATCGCCTATCAGAATGCCGCCAACTATGCGCGTGAACGCATCCAGGGCCGCTCGCTCTCCGGCCCGAAGGCGCCGGACAAGAAGGCCGATCCGATCATCGTCCATCCCGATATTCGCCGCTCGCTGATGACCATCCGCGCCTTCAACGAAGCCGGCCGCGCCTTCCTGCTCTGGACGGCGCTGAAGTCCGATATCGCCCATCGCTCTCCCGACGAGAAGGGCCGCCAGGCAGCCGACGATATCCTTGGCCTCGCAACGCCGATCCTCAAGGGCGTCCTGACCGACAAGGGTTTCGAGCATGCCGTCATGGCGCAGCAGATCTTCGGCGGTCATGGCTATATCGAAGAGCACGGCATGAGCCAGTATGTTCGCGATGCCCGCATCACCATGATCTATGAGGGCGCCAACGGCATTCAGGCGCTTGATCTCGTCGGCCGCAAGCTGGCGCTGAACGGAGGCCGCGCCGTCATGGCGCTGTTTAAGGAAATCGGCGATTTCTGCGAGGAAAACCGTAACGACGAGCAGATGGCATTCTACACCAAGCATCTGAAAAAGGGCTTGAACGACGTGCAGGCCGCGACCATGTGGTTCATGCAGAATGCCATGGCCAAGCCCGACAATGCCGGCGCCGGCTCGACCGACTACATGCACCTCTTCGGCCTCGTCGTCCTCGGCTATATGTGGGCGAAGATGGCGAAAGCGGCTCAAGCAGGCCTTGCGGCTGGCGACAGCGCGCGCGAGGATTATCTGAAGAACAAGCTTGTCACGGCGCGGTTCTACATGGAGCGCATCATGCCGGAAACGGCATTGCGCAAGGCCCGCATCGAGACCGGCGCCGATACGATGATGGAACTGGCGGCGGAAGCCTTTTGAGCAAGGCGGCGTTAGCTGCTGCAGGGAGATGAGACATGACCGAGGTTTTCATTTACGACCACGTGCGCACGCCGCGCGGGCGCGGCAAGAAGGATGGGTCGCTGCATGAAGTGCCGTCCGTGCGCCTTGCCGCCAAGACGCTCGAGGCGATCCGCGATCGCAACGGCCTCGATACCGCAACGGTTGACGACATCATCATGGGCTGCGTCGATCCGGTCATGGAAGCCGGCGCCGTCATCCCGAGGGGTGCCGCCTTCGAGGCCGGCTATTCCACCAAGGCGCCTGGCATGCAGATTTCGCGTTTCTGCGCCTCCGGCCTCGATGCCGTAAATTTTGGTGCGGCGAAGATCGCTCAAGGGGCTGACGATATCGTCATTGCCGGCGGTGTCGAAAGCATGTCGCGCGTCGGCCTGGGCATGTCCGGCGGTGCCTGGTTCATGGATCCCTCCGTCAATTTCCCGGCCTATTTCATGCCGCAGGGCGTATCGGCCGATCTCATCGCCACCAAATACGGCTTCTCGCGCGATGACGTCGATGCCTATGCCGTCGAGAGCCAGAAGCGCGCCGCCAATGCCTGGGAAAAGGGCTACTTCAAGAATTCGGTCATTCCGGTGAAGGATATCAACGGCCTGACCATTCTCGACCGCGACGAGCACATGCGTCCCGGCACCGACATGCAGGCGCTGGCCTCGCTCAACCCATCCTTCCAGCTGCCGGGCGAGATGGGCGGCTTCGAGGCCGTCGGTATCCAGGCGCATCCCGAGGTCGAGCGCATCAACTACGTCCATCACGCCGGCAATTCCTCCGGCATCGTCGATGGCGCGGCTGCCGTGCTGCTCGGCTCCAAGGCGGGCGGTGAGAGCATGGGCGTGAAGCCGCGCGGCCGCATCAAGGCCTTCGCCAATATCGGCTCCGATCCGGCGCTGATGCTGACCGGCCCGGTTGACGTCACCGAAAAGCTTTTGAAGCGCAGCGGCCTGACGCTGGCCGATATCGATCTCTTCGAACTCAACGAAGCCTTCGCCGCCGTCGTGTTGCGCTACATGCAGGCGTTTGACATCTCGCATGACAAGATCAACGTCAATGGCGGCGCGATTGCCATGGGCCATCCGCTCGGCGCAACCGGCGCGATGATCCTCGGCACCGTACTCGACGAGCTGGAACGCCGCGATCTCAACACAGCGCTCGTAACACTCTGCATTGGCGCTGGCATGGGCACCGCTACGATCGTCGAACGCGTCTGAGGAGGGGAAACCAATGGCTTACACGAATTTCACCGTCGAAACGGACGCAGACGGCATCGCGCTCGTCACCTGGGACATGCCCGGCAAGTCCATGAACGTCTTCACCGCCGAGATCCTCGAGGAACTGAATGCCATCATCGACGCAACCGTCGCCGATGCAGCCGTCAAGGGTGTGGTCTTCACCTCGGGCAAATCGTCCTTTTCCGGCGGCGCCGATCTCTCGATGATCAAGTCGATGTTCTCCTTCTATCAGGAGGAGAAGGCGAAGGACCCGGCCGCAGCCGCGAAGAAGCTCTTCGATCTCGTCGGCCGCATGACCGGCCTCTTCCGCAAGCTCGAAACCTGCGGCAAGCCGTGGGTTTCGGCCATCAACGGCACCTGCATGGGCGGCGCTTTCGAGCTGTCGCTCGCCTGCCATGGCCGCGTCGCGTCGAGCGCCAAGAGCGTCAAGATCGCGCTGCCCGAGGTCAAGGTCGGCATCTTCCCCGGCGCCGGCGGCACGCAGCGCATTGCGCGCCTAACTGACGCGCAATCCGCCCTGCAGATGATGACGACAGGCCAGTCGTTGACGGCCGCGCGCGCCAAGGCGATGAACCTCGTGCATCAGGTGGTGGAACCGGATCAGCTGATCCCGGCCGCCAAGCAGATGATCAAGGACGGTTTGAAGCCTGTGGCACCCTGGGATGAAAAGGGCTTCAAGGCGCCGGGCGGCGGCATCTGGACGCCGGCCGCAGCTCAGCTCTGGCCGGCGGCGCCAGCCGTCCTGCGCCGCGAGACATCGGGCAATTATCCGGCGGCACTCGCCATTCTCAAATGCGTCTATGAAGGCTTGCAGGTTCCCTTCGATACCGGCCTGAAGATCGAGCAGCGCTATTTCACGCATGTGCTGCAGACCACCGAAGCCTATTCAATGATCCGCTCGCTGTTCATCTCCATGCAGGAACTCGGCAAGGGCGCGCGCCGTCCGGCCGGCCAGCCGAAGACGGAGCTGAAGAAGGTCGGTGTCGTCGGCGCCGGCTTCATGGGTGCGTCCATCGCCTATGTCACCGCCGCCGCGGGCATTCCCGTCACCCTCATCGACCGCGATATCGAGGCTGCGGCTAAGGGCAAGGGCGTCGGCGAGGGACTAGTCAAGGATTCGATCGGTAAGGGAAGACTGACGCAAGACGAGGGTGCGGCACTGCTCTCGCGCATTACGCCTTCGGCCGATTATGCCGATCTCAAGGATGCCAACCTCGTCATCGAGGCGGTGTTCGAGGATCGTGAAGTCAAGAAGGCCGTCATCGAGGCGGTCGAAGCCGTGCTGCCCGCCGGCGCCGTCTTCGCTTCCAACACCTCGACGCTGCCGATCACAGGCCTTGCCAAGAATTCCAAGCGCCCGGCCGATTTTATCGGCGTCCACTTCTTCTCGCCGGTCGAGAAGATGATGCTGACGGAAGTTATTCTCGGCAAGGAAACGGGCGATCATGCGCTCGCTGTCGCACTCGATTACGTCGCCGCTATCAAAAAGACCCCGATCGTCGTCAACGACACGCGCGGCTTCTTCGTCAATCGCTGCGTCTTCCGCTACATCCACGAAGCCTATGACATGCTGATCGAAGGCGTACCCGCTGCCATGATCGAGAATGCCGCCAAGATGGCCGGCATGCCCGTTGGGCCGCTGGCGCTCAACGACGAAGTTGCCATCGACCTCTCCTACAAGATCCTGAAGGCGACGGTCGCCGATCTCGGCGAGAAGGCTGTCGATCCGCGTCACATGCAGCTAGTTAGCGGTCTCGTCGAAGGCGAGGGACGCCTGGGCAGAAAGAACGCCAAGGGCTTCTACGACTATCCGCCGAAGCCGGCGAAGAAGTCGCTCTGGCCAGGCCTTAAGGATCTCTATCCGCAGCAGAAAGCCGATGAGGTCGATGTTAACGTGCTGAAGCAGCGCTTCCTCGTGACCATCGCGCTGGAGGCCGCCCGCACCATTGAAGAAGGCATCGTCACCGATCCGCGCGAGGCCGATGTCGGCTCCATCCTCGGCTTCGGCTTCGCCCCCTATACCGGCGGCGCGCTGTCCTACATCGACGGCATGGGTGTGAAGGCTTTCGTGGAACTCTGCGACAAGCTGGCAGCCGCCCACGGCCCGCATTTCCAGCCGACGGCACTGCTGAAGGACATGGCGGCGAAGGGCGAGACCTTCTACGGGCGCTTCGATCCCTACCGCGCCGCGAAAGCCGCGTAAGACAATAGGTTGTTACTGACGACCAATAACGGGCCGCGCCCCTGTCGGGAGCGGCCTTTTTGTTTGCCATTGCGTGCGGCTGATCGGCTGCAATCAGACGATGTCGCGAACCGTTGGAAATCGAACCGGAAGGTCACCTCTTCCAGAGTGATGCTTGAGAGCGCTGAACCGCTCATGGTTGTGGATATCGGCACTGCCGCTACGCAGAGAGGCTGTATTGTCAAGCTCGGCGGCTGGTAGTCTTCATCATCGCAACAATGATAGGTCGATAGATGTCGCTGAAAGCAGTCTGGATGTTTTTGACTGGGCGGTGGGGCCATGTCGCCCTTGCCGTACTGGCATGGCTGGCCTACGGGGCGTTCTTGTCATCGCCGCTCCTGGCTCAGGATGCAGCGGTCGCGCCCTCCAAGCCAGCTGAGCTGAGTGCCGGCGCGCGCCTGCAAGCGATCACCGATGGGCTGATGCGGGCGTTCGACGTCGGCCCGGATTTGAATCCGCAAACCATCTTCAAGATACTGCCCGGCGATTGGGCCAATATACCGCCGGATTTCTATCCCGACGATGTTCCCGCAGACGCTCCGAAAATGCTGTGCGCGGGTATAAGAACGCATTTCAACCAACCTCGCTCGGGCAATTCGATCTTTGACGGCTGGATCGGCCGGGAGGGCTCAAGTCGGTTTGAGCTGCGTCTGACAGGTGGTGGCAATTTCTATTGGATATCCAACGTTCAAGATGAGATGCAACGGCTCGGTCTCGATAAATCCACGGACGCAGCGATGGCACTCCAGCGCGGACTGCTGATGCAAAGGAGCGTTCAAGAGGGAGGCATCTTGCCGCTCAGTAATGATGTCGTCGTCATTACAAACACGGCAGAACCTTCCAGGATGAGTTTCTGGGTGAGATGCCTCAGCGACCCGGAAGATAGCGCGAGAAACGCGCGAAATATTCAGCTCGTGAATACGATGAAGAAAAGAATGACAGCACAGGCCGCGTTTCTATCCTATGGCGCGGATGGATCGGTACCTTTCGTGCAGAAAATGCAAGGTGCTTGGACAATAGTCGACGAACTCTCCCGGTCCGATATCAGGAACAGAACGGTCTCGGATCTCTGCCACATCCGCCGTATCGAAATGAAGGCGGAGCATCAGCCCCTGCCGATCCTGACGGCGCATGTTGCAGATACCTCCTCTTCGGAAGACCGTCCGGTGCCGGCGGCGCAGGATGAATTTGAACTGCGGCTTGCGGGCGATCGCGAGCTTTTGCGCGTACCACTTCACGATCCGATGCTAGACGTGAAGCAGCATGCGGAACGTTTCCATGTTCCGCCTGTCGGTGGGACAAGCGTCATCGCTGAGCGGCAGCGAAAGGAGGCTATCGCGTGGTATCGTCGGGCGGCTTTATCGTCAGCGTTGCCGGTTAATCTTGTTCCCGTTGACGAGGATACTTTGGTGGAAAGCGCAACCAGCGCGTGGGGCAAGACGCGTGAGCCGTACGGCACTGGTATCGAAGTCTTCAAGCGCTATTGGCTGCGTTGCCCGGCTTGACCTCGCTCAACCGCTTTCTCTTGCCCCGCCCTCAACGCAACGACACCCCAGCCGATAAGCAGAAGGATTGCCGCCGCGTAGATGTCGGCGGCTTCGGCAAATCCAAGCGCTTTCGACAGGAAGCCTGCCAGGATGGCGGGGACGCTGAAGGCAAGGTAGCTCTGGATGTAGAAGGCCGAAAGCAGCCCGGCGCGCTCGTCGGGCTTGGCCAGCGGCATGATGCTTCTCACCGTGCCGAGGAAAGCTGCCCCGAAGCCCGAGCCGGCGATCAGAGTTCCGAGCGCGAGGATCGACACTTCGGCCGCATGCATGCCGGCGATGATGGTCAGTATGCCGAGGCTCATGGTCGGTATGCCGAACTTCATGATCACGGTAGCGGATCTCCGGCGCAGCAGGAAGACGGCGGCAGCGCCGCTGATCGTCAAGGCTGCGACCACGGAGCCGCCGACCAGTGGCGCCGTGCTGCCGGTCGTCGCGCTGACCAGCGAAGGCACCAGCGACAGATAGAAGCCGGCAAGCGCCCAGACGGCAATATTGATCGGCGTCAGCGCCAGCAGTGTCCGGCGAGCCTGCTTGGGAACGGCGACTTCCGGCTTCAACGATGCGAATACGCCGGGCCGTCGGCTCGTTGTTTCCGGCACCATCCATAGCAGCGCGGCTTGCAGCGTCAGCAGGGCAAGTGTCACGACATAGACAAGCACGGTCGGAGCCGGCGCGAACTGGATCAGCAGGCTCGTGCCGATCGCGCCGATCGCCATGCCGGCAAGCGGGGCAAGACTGTTGGTGATCGATCCCCTGATCGGATCGAGATCGACAAGGGCGGCGCCGATCGAACTGATGGCTGTGCCCGTCGCAAAGCCCTGCACGATGCGGGCGGCAATCAGCCAATCCGGACCTCGAGCCATTAAAAACAGCGCTGTGGCCACCATATTGAGGAGGATCGATGCGAAGATCACCGGTCGACGCCCGAGATGGTCCGAAATCGAGCCAACGATGAGCAGTGCGGCGAGAAGGGAGAAGGCGTAGACGGCGAAGATCACCGTGAGCAGCACCGGCGAGAAGGCGAAGGCCTGCTGATAAAGGCGGTAGAGAGGCGTCGGTGCGGATGAGGCGGCCAAAAACAAGGCGCTGGTTGCGGCATAATAGTACGGCGCCAGGCGTCTGGCGGGTGAAATCGGAGCGCTGGCGGTGGAATCGAGTTCGGTCATCGACTATATCCTACCTAAAGCTAAAAGATTGCGTTAGGCGGATATAGGGTGCCTGGCGTATAAAAGCAAATAATTTGCGTTAGTGGATGCCTTTGGTCATTCGCGATCCGCAAAAAGGGAAAATTGGCAAGGGCTTATGGGCTATAGAGAAAATCCCCGCCCCGGCGGGCGCAGCGCCAGAGTGCAGGCGGCCGTGCATCAATCCGTCCGCGACATGCTGGCAACCATGGATCGCGCCGATGTAACGATCCCCCTGATCGCGCAGCGCGCCAATGTCACGCCGTCGACGATCTACCGCCGCTGGGGCGACCTTCAAAAGCTTCTGGCGGATGTTGCCGCCTCGCGCCTGCAGCCCGAAGGCGAGCCCGCCAGGATCGGCAGCGCCCGCGAGGATCTGGAAGCCTGGGTCGAGCAATATGCCGATGAAATGGCTTCGGGAGTCGGACGGCAGCTGCTGCGCGATGTTCTCGCGGTGTCCGATAACGCAAACGCCGAAAAATGCTGCACCTATACACGCTGTCAATTGAGCGTGTTCATTGCGCGGGCGGAGGCAGCTGGCGAGCCCTTTCCGGCCCTGGTGGAGCTGATGGATCACGTCATCTCACCGATCATCTATCGCATTCTCTTCGACCAGGCGCCCGATCCCCACTACGTTCGCAAGCTCGTCGCGAAGGTGATGCGGGAGAGTGTGGTCAGCGCTTGAAGCGCGGCCGACAATGCCGAATGACTCACCCGAGATCCCCTGGGGTACATCCAGCGGCTTCGGCTTGGTTGCTCGCAACTGACGAACAAGTTGCAGAATATATGCATCCTTAAGTTGCTTACGCGGTGAAATTATCATGGGATATGCATGCCTGGACAAACTCCCAGATCAATTTCCTATTGAAAAATAAGGAAAAAGATGGTGCTAATTACCAAGAGTGAATTCAACGGCAACGCGAAGGGGACTGCTCAATGCTTAATGAATTCAAGGCCTTTATCGCTAAAGGCAACGTCATGGACCTTGCGGTCGGCGTGATCATCGGCGGCGCTTTCGGCGGCATCGTGAAATCGCTGGTTGACGATATCATCATGCCGATCGTCGGCGCGATTTTCGGCGGCTTCGATTTTTCGAACTACTTCATCGGCCTCGCCTCCGGTGTCAACGCACCGACGCTCGCTGCGGCCCGTGCCCAGGGCGCGGTTCTTGCCTACGGCAGCTTCATCACCGTCCTTATCAATTTCCTCATTCTCGCCTGGATCATCTTCCTGATGGTCAAGGGCGTCAACGCGCTGCGCGCGCAAGTCGAGCGTAAGGATGACAAGGTCGCCGAAGCGGCACCGCCGCCGGCTGATGTCCAGTTGCTGACGGAAATTCGCGACCTTCTCGCCAAGCGCTGACTCGCTTTGCTCGACTCTTTTTGCAAGCCCCGGTCCATGCGAGGACTGGGGCTTTATTCATCACCAAAATCGATTGGTCACTAAGGCAAAGTCATGGGATTTGTCCGCCGCTCTGCTTTATGAAGGCGGAAACCGGAGACTTTGCATGTCGATACTAGATAGCCTCAGCCCGCGCGCGCTTGCAGCACCCGAAAGCGGGATCGTCGAAGTGGTCAATTATGCCCGTGGCCGTGAGGGCCTGCTGCCGCTCTGGGTCGGCGAGGGCGATCTGCCGACGCCGGATTTCATCAATCGCGCCGCCATGGCCTCGCTCAACGCCGGCGAGACCTTCTACACCTGGCAGCGCGGCATTCCGGAACTGCGCCAGGCGCTCGCCGATTATTATGGCCGGCATTTCGGCACTTCACTGCCGATGGAGAACTTCTATGTCGTCGGCTCGGGCATGCAGGCGATTCAGCTGTCCGTGCAGGCCATCACCGCTCCCGGCGACGAGATGGTTTATCTCTCCCCAGCCTGGCCGAACATCGCAGCTGCGCTCGAGATCGCAGGCGCCCGCTCCATCGCCGTACCCTTACAATTCGACCATGGTAAATGGTCGCTCGATCTCGATCGGTTGGAAGCGGCGATTACGCCCAAGACAAAGGGCCTGTTCATCAATACCCCATCCAACCCAACAGGCTGGACGGCGACCCATCAGGATCTCAGCGATATTCTCGCCTTAGCGCGCAAGCACGATCTCTGGATCATGGCCGACGAAATCTATGCGCTCTACTACTATGCCGGCGGCCGCGCGCCGAGCTTCCTCGACGTCAAGGAAGCCGACGACAAGATCCTGTTCGTCAATTCCTTCTCGAAGAACTGGTCGATGACCGGTTGGCGCGTCGGCTGGATCGTCGCACCTGCGGAGCTCGGGCAGGTGATCGAAAACCTCGTGCAATATTCGACCTCGGGCGTTGCGCAGTTCATGCAGAGAGGCGCGGTTGCGGCCTTGAACGAGGGCGATGATTTCGTCCGCTCCAATATCGAGAAGGCCACTCGCTCGCGGGATATCCTCTGCGACGCGCTGATCGCCACCAATCGCGTGCAGACGCTGAAGCCGGATGGCGCGCTCTATTCCTTCCTCAGGATCGACGGCGTCACCGACAGCCGCAAGGCCGCCATTGACATCGTCGACAAGACCGGTGTCGGCCTCGCGCCTGGGACGGCTTTCGGGCTAGGCGGCGAGCTCTTCATGCGCGCCTGCTTCCTGCGCGATCCGGTGCAGGTGGCGGATGCTGCGGAGCGGTTGAGCCGGTATATTTTGAGTTTGTAATGCGGGGGGCTTTGCTTCGACTGGCCCGGCGGTCGAAGGCACCCTTTCGATTGCCGTGCCTCTAGCACCTCCGCAGAGCGCAATTCTCCCAATCCATAAAATGCAATCGATCCGCGAAAGCCCCCTCTAACCATTCCCGCAATCTTTCCCGGCAGACCTCCTGCTTTTAACCAATTTCGCAGGGGAAGCGGCCTCATATGGAGGCGGTAAGACTTGGCGGGGACGCGAAGAATGACTGTCTTGGTGACAGGCGGGGCCGGTTATATCGGCAGCCACATGGTCTGGAGATTGCTGGACGCGGGAGAGGATGTGGTTGTCCTCGATCGTCTCTCCACGGGCTTTCGCTGGGCCATTCCGCCGGCTGCCCGCTTCTATCTCGGCGATATCGCCGATGAAGCGCTCCTGAATCAGATTTTCGCTGAAAATCATATAGAGGCCATCATCCACTTCGCTGGCTCGGCCGTCGTCCCCGTATCGATCGAGGATCCTCTTGCCTATTACGAAAACAACACCGGCAAGACCCGCATCCTCATGAGCGCCGCCATCAGGGCCGGCATCCGCCATTTCGTCTTTTCGTCCACTGCTGCGGTCTATGGCCAGCAGCCGGCGGACAGGCCGGTCGGCGAGGATGCGCCGCTGCGGCCTGAATCCCCCTATGGTCAATCCAAGTTGATGTCCGAGCTGATGCTGCGCGATGCCTCTGCTGCCTATGATTTCCGCTATGTGGCGTTGCGTTATTTCAACGTGGCCGGCGCCGATCCCGAGGGAAGGGCGGGTCAGTCGACCAACGGCGCTACCCACCTCATCAAGGTCGCCTGCGAGGCCGCCCTCGGCCGCCGCGGTCAGGTCGATATCTACGGCACCGATTATGCGACGCATGACGGCACCGGCGTTCGCGACTATATCCACGTCAGCGATCTCGTCGAGGCACATCTGATGGCATTGCGGCATCTGCGCGAAGACGGCCGCTCACTGGTTGCCAATTGCGGCTACGGCCAGGGCTATTCGGTTCTGGACGTGCTCAACATGGTCATGCGCGTCTATGGCCGCGCCTTCCGCATTCACATCGCTCCCCGGCGCGCCGGCGATATGGCCAGTATCGTCGCCGATGCGACGCTTGCTCGTCGCGAATTGGGATGGACGCCGAAATACAATGACCTGGAAATGATCGTGCGCTCGTCGCTGGATTGGGAGCTTCGCCTTGCCGAGCGCGCGGGCTTTGATGCCGCCGGCGTCAGCAGGGTCTACGCCGCTCCAAGCATGCTATAACGCGAGCGGCGCTCTTAGCTTTCCGGGCGTCTCCAGGGACCAAGAAAAGCCGGCGCATTCTTGCGCACGGCTTCCGCGAGAAAATCGATGACAGTGCGCACGCGTGGCGATTGGCGCAGGTCGCGATGGCATGTAATCCAGTAGTGGCGCCTGAGATCCACCTCATGCGGCAGGACCACCTGCAGATCGGGGTGCTTGCCGGCAATGAAGAACGGCAGCACGCAGAGCCCCTGGCCATTCTTCGTCGCCGTCAGCTGCGCAAAGATGCTTGAGCTTTGGAATTGCGGCCTGATGCGCGGATGGACGTCATCGAGATAATCCAGGCCGGGCGCAAAAATCATGTCCTCAATATAGCCGATAAAGGCGAAGTCCGGCAGGTCGTCACGGCTTTCGATCGGCGGATGGCGGGCGAGGTAGTCGCGCGATCCGTAGACCTGCAGGTGGTAGTCGGTGAGCTTCTCGGTGAAGTAAGGCCCGGCCTTCGGCGGGTCGAGCACCACGACGATATCGGCCTCCTTGCGCGAGAGCGACATGATCTGCTGGATGGTGATCAGCTCGAGTGAAATGTTTGGGTGCTTCGCAGTGAATTCCGGCAGGACGCCGGTGAAGAAGAAGTTGGAAAACCCCTCCGGCGCGCTGATGCGCACGACACCCCGTTGTGCTGCCGATCCCGCAGACAGATCGGCGCGAAGACGTTCCGTCTCCTGCTCCATATGCTCGGCCGTATCGACGAAGCGCTGGCCCATGCTGGTCAGCATGTAACCGCGTGGATTGCGCTCGAAGAGCTTGACTTTCAAGGCGAATTCCAGTCGGTCGATGCGCCGCGAGACCGTGGCGTGGCTGCTGCGCAATTGTCGCGCCGCGGTGGAAAGCTGCCCCGTTCGCGCAACGGCGAGGAAAAATTGCAAATCGTCCCAGGTAAAGTGCGGCGTACGCTTCATGCATCCTCCTCTGTTCAAAAATGAACAGACCTTGTTTGGAATTAATTGCAATCGCGACTTGCGTCAACGCGCGAATTCCGTGATCTTGGCGGTGGGAAAAGCCGTTTTGAGGAAAGCGGCTGGCCAATTTTGAACAGATTCGTTTTTGCCAAATCTCTGGGAGGAGAGGATATGCGAAAGAGTCTTATTGCGTCACTTGCATTTCTGCTTGCAGCCAGCACTGCGGCTTTCGCCGCTGGCCCGTCCGATGGTGTCGTCAAGATCGGCATCCTCAACGACCAGTCCGGCGTCTATGCGGATTTCGGTGGGAAATCATCGGTAGCGGCCGCCAAGATGGCCGCGGAGGATTTTGGCGGCAAGGTTCTCGGCGTGCCGATCGAAATCGTCGATGCCGACCACCAGAACAAGCCTGATATCGCCTCCAACATCGCCCGCCAATGGTACGACCAGGACAAGGTCGATGCCATCATGGAGCTGACGACCTCTTCGGTCGCGCTCGCCGTTCAGGCAGTTGGCAAGGAAAAGAAGAAGATCGACATCGTCACGGGTGCTGCGACCACCGATCTTACCGGCAAGCAATGCTCGCCCTATGGCTTCCATTGGGCTTATGACACACATGCTCTCGCCGTCGGCACCGGCGGCGCGCTCGTCAAGCAGGGCGGCGACACCTGGTTCTTCCTGACGGCGGACTATGCTTTTGGCTATTCGCTCGAGCAGCAGACCGGCGATTTCGTCAAGGCAAGCGGCGGCAAGATCCTGGGCTCCGTCCGCCATCCGCTGTCGACGAATGATTTCTCATCCTTCCTGCTGCAGGCCCAGTCGTCTGGCGCCAAGGTCATCGGTCTGGCCAATGCTGGCCTCGATACCTCCAACGCCATCAAGCAGGCCTCCGAATTCGGCATCACTCAGGGTGGCCAGCATCTGGCGGCACTGCTCTTCACGCTCGCAGAAGTTCACGGCCTCGGCCTGCAGGCGGCGCAGGGGCTGACGTTGACGGAAGGCTACTACTGGAACCTCGACGACAAGAGCCGCGAGTTCGGCAAGCGCTTCTTTGCCCGCACCGGCAAAATGCCGAACATGATCCATGCCGGCACTTATTCCGCTGTGATGCAGTATCTAAAGGCCGTGCAGAAGGCCGGTACTGACGATACCGACGCCGTTGCCAAGCAACTGCACGAAATGCCGGTCGATGATTTCTTCGGCCGCGGCGGCACGGTCGGCGCCAACGGCCGCATGATCCACGACATGTATCTGCTTCAGGTGAAGAAGCCTGAGGAGAGCAAGGAGCCGTGGGATTATTTCAACGTGCTGGCAACGATCCCCGGCAAGGAAGCCTATATCGATCCGGCCAAGAGCGGCTGCGACCTCGTCAAGCAATAGGATACGGACCGGCCCATGGCGATGTCCGCGACACATCCGTATGAAGAGCCCCGGGTGGTTTTGTCCGCCCGGGGACTGCGCCGCGATTTCGGCGGCTTCACCGCCGTCAAGAATGTCGATCTTGACGTACATCATGCCCAGGTCCACGCACTGATCGGCCCGAACGGCGCCGGCAAGACGACGGTGTTCAACCTGCTCACCAAGTTCCTGCAGCCGACGCATGGGACCATCACACTGCTCGGCACCGATATTACCAAGACGAGACCTGACAAGGTCGCGCGCATGGGCCTCGTGCGCTCCTTCCAGATTTCCGCCGTCTTCCCGCATCTGACGGTGCTGGACAATGTCCGCGTCGCCTTGCAGCGGCCGAGCAATCTCGCCCATCAGTTCTGGCGCCCGCTATCGGCCCTCGACAGCCTCAATGCCCGCGCCGAACAGCTCATTGCCTCCGTCGGCCTTTCGAAGGAGCGCAATGCCGTCGCTGCCGATCTTTCCTATGGCCGTAAGCGCGTGCTGGAGATTGCCACCACGCTCGCGCTCGATCCGAAGGTGCTGCTGCTCGATGAGCCGATGGCCGGCATGGGGCTGGAGGATGTAAACACGGTCTCCGCCATCATCCGCGACGTCGCGCGCGACAGGGCCGTGCTCATGGTGGAGCACAATCTCTCCGTCGTTGCCGATATCTGCCATCATGTCACGGTGCTGCAGCGCGGCGAGATCCTGGCTCAGGGCGATTACGCGACGGTCAGCCGCGATCCGCGCGTCCGCGAAGCTTATATGGGCACGGAGGAGGCTTGACGATGGCGCCGCTTCTCGACGTTCAGGGCCTCAATGCCTGGTATGGCGAAAGCCATATTCTGCACGGTGTCGATATGCGTGTGGGTGAGGGGGAGACCATCACCATCCTCGGCCGCAACGGCGTCGGCAAGACGACGACGCTGCGCACGATCGTCGGCATCGTTCGTGCCCGCAAGGGCAGGATCGCGTTTGCCGGCAAGGACATGATGCAGGTGCCGCTGCACAAGACTGCGCATCAGGGCATCGGCTTCGTGCCGGAAGAACGCGGCATCTTCTCGACGCTCAGCGTCTATGAAAACCTGATGCTGCCGCCGGTCGTCGCAGCAGGCGGTATGACGCTCGATGAGATCTTCGAGCTGTTTCCCAACCTGCATGAGCGGCGCAACAGCGTCGGCACCAGGCTTTCCGGCGGTGAGCAGCAGATGCTCGCCATGGCCCGCATCCTGCGCACCGGCGTCCGCATGCTGCTGCTCGACGAACCCACCGAGGGTCTCGCGCCCGTCATCGTCCAGCGCATCGGCGAAGTCCTGCAGAAGCTGAAAGGCCGCGGCATGACCATCTTGCTCGTCGAGCAGAATTTCCGCTTTGCGAGCCGCATCGCCGATCGCTTCTATGTGATGGATCACGGCCAGATGGTCTCGGAATTTCCGGTCGGCGAACTCTCCGAGCGCATGGATATGCTGCACAAGGTTCTGGGGGTCTGAGCCATGACGACGATATTCGGCATCCCCGCGCAGGCGCTTCTCGGTCAATTGCTGATCGGCCTCATCAACGGCTCCTTCTATGCGCTGCTGAGCCTCGGTCTTGCGATCATCTTCGGTATGCTGCGGGTCATCAACTTCGCCCATGGCGCGCTCTATATGCTCGGTGCCTTCACCGCCTATCTCTTGTTTGCCTATGCCGGCATCGGTTATTGGCCGGCCCTCGTTCTCGCGCCGCTGATCGTTGGCCTGTTCGGCGCTCTGGTCGAGCGGCTCTGCCTGCGCCGGCTCTACAGGATCGATCCGCTCTACGGATTGCTTTTCACCTTCGGCATGGCGCTGACCATCGAAGGAACCTTCCGCTATCTCTACGGTTCCTCCGGCCAGCCCTATGCCGTCCCGACGGAGCTGGCGGGCGCGAAGAATATCGGTTTCATGTTTCTGCCGGTCTATCGCGGCTGGGTGGTCATCGCCTCGCTGGTCGTCTGCATCGGCACCTGGCTGCTGATCGAGAAGACCAAGCTCGGCGCCTATCTGCGCGCGGCGACGGAAAATTCCACCCTTGTGCAGGTCTTCGGCGTCAACGTGCCGGTGCTTCTGACGCTCACCTACGGCTTCGGCGTTGCGCTTGCCGCCTTTGCCGGTGTGCTGGCCGCGCCGATCTACCAGGTCTCGCCGCTGATGGGATCGAACATGATCATCATCGTCTTTGCCGTTGTGGTCGTCGGCGGCATGGGCTCGATCATGGGCGCGATCGTCACAGGGTATATGCTTGGGATTGCCGAGGGCCTCACCAAGGTTTTCTATCCTGAAGCCTCGAATATCGTCATCTTCGTGATCATGGCAATTGTGCTGCTTCTGAGGCCTGCAGGTCTCTTCGGTCGGGAGGCGTGATATGGCTGGATTAATCAGCTTGAGTTCCAAGGAGCGTCCGAAGCTTTCCGTGCAGAAGCTGCTTTTGGTTGTCGGCCTCGTCGGCCTGATCTGGGCGCCGTTCTTCATCTACCCGATCTTCGTCATGAAGGTGCTCTGCTTCGCGCTGTTTGCCTGTGCCTTCAATCTGCTGCTCGGCTATGCCGGCCTGCTCTCCTTCGGCCATGCCACCTTCTTCGGCGGTGCGGCCTATTTCACCGCTCATGCAGTGAAGGAATGGGGGCTTCCGCCCGAGCTCGGCATCCTGATCGGCGTCGCCGGCGCGTCCCTGCTTGGCTTGGTCATGGGCTTCGTCGCCATCCGTCGGCAGGGCATCTATTTCGCCATGATCACGCTGGCACTCTCCTACATGTTCTATTTCTTCTGCCTGCAGGCGGCTTTCACCCATGGCGAGGACGGCATTCAGTCGGTGCCGCGCGGCTACCTCTTCGGCGTCCTCGACCTCAGCAACTCTTTGAACATGTATTATTTCGTCCTCGCCGTGTTTCTGATCGGCGTGCTGATCATCTGGCGTTTCATCAATTCGCCCTTCGGCATGATCCTGAAGTCGATCCGCGAGAACGAACAGCGGGCGATCTCGCTCGGCTATTCCGTCGCGCATTACAAGCTCGGCGCCTTCGTCATGTCGGCGGCGCTCGCCGGGCTTGCAGGAGCGGTCAAGGCGCTGGTCTTCCAGTTCGCGACGCTCACCGATGTCGCCTGGCAGATGTCCGGCGAGGTCATCCTCATGACCCTGCTCGGAGGCATCGGCACACTGATTGGCCCGCTTTTCGGCGCGGGTTTCGTGGCGACGCTGGAAAACTATCTGGCGACTTCGGAATTCCCCGTCACCATCATCACCGGCATCGTCTTCATGGTCTGCGTCCTGCTCTTCCGCCGCGGTGTCGTCGGCGAATTCTATGCCTCGCGGCTGGGACGGAAGCTGGGGTTCGAATATCGGCGCTAGCGATTTGAGTTTCCTTCTCCCCGCATGCGGGGAGAGGGTGCCCGAAGGGCGGATGAGGGGCCTGCATTTATTCCGGCGAATACGGAATTTGCCGAGCCTTCCCGCCCCTCACCTAACCCTCTCCCCGCATGCTGGGAGAGGGGACGACAGAGTCTCTTGAATGGATCGCTTCGACTACATCATCATCGGTGCCGGCAGTGCCGGATGCGTGCTGGCCAACCGGCTTTCGGCCGACCGCAACAATAGGGTGCTGCTGCTGGAAGCCGGCGGCAACGACAATTACCATTGGATCCACATCCCGGTCGGCTATCTCTATTGCATCAACAACCCCCGCACCGATTGGTGCTTCACCACATCGCCGGAAGCGGGGCTGAATGGCCGGTCGCTCAACTATCCCCGCGGAAAAGTGCTCGGCGGCTGCTCCTCCATCAACGGCATGATCTATATGCGCGGCCAGGCCCGCGATTACGATCTCTGGCGCCAGCTCGGCTGCGCCGGTTGGGGCTGGGATGACGTGCTGCCCTATTTCGTCAAGTCCGAGGATCATTATCGCGGTAAGGACGAGATGCATGGCGCCGGCGGCGAATGGCGGGTCGAGAAGGCGCGCGTGCGCTGGGCCGTGCTCGATGCCTTCCAGGCAGCCGCCAAGGAGGCTGGCATCCCAGAAACGGCTGATTTCAATCGCGGCAACAACGAAGGTTCCGGCTATTTCGACGTCAACCAGCGCTCCGGCATTCGCTGGAACACCACGAAAGCTTTCCTGCGCCCGGCCATGAAGCGCGGCAATCTCACCGTCTATACCAAGGCGCAGGTCCGCTGGCTGATCGTCGAGGGGGATGCCGTGACCGGCGTCGAATTCCAGCACGACGGCGTGGCGAAGCGCGTCTATGCGAACAAGGAGACGGTGCTATCGGCCGGCTCCATCGGCTCGCCGCACATTCTCGAGCTTTCGGGAATCGGCCATGGCGAGGTGTTAAGTAAAGCCGGTATTGAGGTCGTGCGCGAGGTTCGGTCCGTCGGCGAAAACCTGCAGGATCATCTGCAGCTTCGCCTTGCCTACAAGGTGACCGGCGTGCCCACGTTGAACGAGAAGGCGACGAAGCTGATCGGCAAAGCGGCGATCGGCCTCGAATATCTGGTTCGCCGTTCAGGCCCTATGGCGATGGCGCCGAGCCAGCTCGGTATCTTCACACGCTCCGGGCCGGACAAGGAAACGCCGGACTTGCAATATCACGTGCAGCCTGTCTCGCTCGACAGGTTCGGTGATCCCGTTCATCCCTTTCCGGCGATCACCGCAAGTGTGTGCAATCTCCGCCCTGAAAGCCGCGGCTCGGTGCATGTGCGCAGCCCCGATTTCGCCCTCCAACCGGCCATCAGCCCCAACTATCTTTCCGCAGCTCGCGACCGGGAGATCGCCGTGCGCTCTATTCGCCTGACGCGGCGGATCGTGGCGCAGCCATCCTTCGCCCGGTTCCGCCCGGAGGAGTTCAAGCCGGGGCTGGCCTATGAGACCGATGCCGATCTGGAGCGCGCCGCTGGTGATATCGGCACGACGATTTTCCATCCGGTCGGTACGTGCCGCATGGGCGGCGACGGGCAAAGCGTCGTCGACCCCCGCTTGCGGCTCAGAGCATTGGCAAGGCTGCGTATCGCCGACGCCTCCGTCATGCCGTCGATCACATCGGGCAACACCAATTCACCAACCATCATGATCGCCGAGAAGGCAGCCGAAATGATCCTTGCCGACAACAGATGAAGCCCTATTCATGGCTGGCAGCAAGGACAGGAGATTTGCATGGATAGCACGGATGAAGTCATCATCGAGCGGCGCGGATCGGCTGGCATTATCAAGCTTAACCGCCCGAAGGCGCTGAACAGCCTGACATTGCCGATGGTGCGGGTCATTGCGCCGGCCCTGGAAGATTTCGCCGCAGATCCCGCGATCGCCAGCGTCATCGTCCTGGGTGAGGGGGAACGTGGCTTCTGCGCCGGCGGCGATATCCGCCTGCTGCATCGGAGCGGCAAGGAAAGCACCGATGAAGCGGAAATCTTCTGGCGCGAGGAATTTCTGCTCAACCATGCCATCTCGCGCTATCCCAAACCCTATGTCGTGTTGATGGACGGCATCACCATGGGCGGCGGCGTCGGTCTGTCGGCCCACGGCAGCCATCGCGTCGTCACCGAACGCACGCGCCTCGCCATGCCCGAAACCGGCATCGGCTACTTCCCTGACGTCGGCGCCACCTGGCTGCTGCCGCGCGCGCCGGGGGAGGCCGGCACCTGGATGGGCCTGACCGGGCAGACCGTCGGCGCAGCCGATGTTATCCACGCCGGTTTTGCCGATCATTGTGTGGCATCCTCCGCATTGCCAGCCCTCATTGATGCGATAGCCGTGCTGCCCGCTGCGGCCTCTGCCGCAGACGTGCACGCCCTCATCAAAACGATGGCTGTAGATGCCGGCGAAAGCCGGCTCGCGGCAAACCGAGAGGTGATCGACCGGGCGTTTTCGGCAGACACGGTGGAGGAAATTCTGAAGGCTTTGGCGGATGAACCGGGAGAATTTGCCGCAGAAGCCGCAAGCGTGATTGCCAGCCGCTCGCCGACCAGCCTGAAGCTGACCTTGCGGCTGCTCAGGGCAGGGCGAACGAGCGTCGATTTGGCCGAATGCCTCAATCGTGAACTCGGCGCCTGCAAGGGCATATTGTATAATCACGATTTCTACGAGGGCGTGCGCGCCGTCGTCATCGACAAGGACCGCAATCCGAAATGGTCTCCGGCGAGCCTTTCCGAAGTGACGGCGGATGCCATCGACCGTTTCTTCATACCGGCGCAGCCACCGCTTTTCGCAAGATAACCGATCATGGGAGGAAAACATCATGACGCGGATCGCATTCATCGGCCTCGGGAATATGGGAGGCCCGATGGCCGCCAATCTCGTCAAGGCCGGCCACGCTGTCACTGGGTTCGATCTTTCGCATGACGTGCTGAAGGCAGCCGAAGCGTCTGGCGTAAAGGCTGCCAGCGTGCTGACAGAGGCCTTGGCCGATGCCGAAGTGGTCGTGACCATGCTGCCGAAAGGCCAGCATGTCCTGACCGTCTGGGTTGACGTGCTGCGCTCCGTGCCCAAGGGAACCTTGCTGATCGACAGCTCCACCATCGATGTCGACAGTGCCCGCAAGGCTCACGCGATGGCGGCTGACGTCGGTTGTCTTTCTCTCGATGCGCCGGTGTCCGGCGGCACCGGAGGTGCCGCGGCCGGAACGTTGACCTTCATGGCTGGCGGCTCGACGGAAAGCTTTGCCGCCGCCAAACCGCTGCTTGAGGTGATGGGCAAGAAGATCGTCCATTGCGGCGATGCCGGCGCCGGCCAGGCCGCGAAGATCTGCAACAACATGATCCTCGGCATCTCCATGATCGGCGTCTGCGAGGCTTTCGTGCTCGGCGAGAAGCTTGGCCTTTCGCACCAGGCCCTCTTCGATGTCGCTTCGACCTCCTCCGGCCAATGCTGGTCGATCAATACCTACTGCCCCGTGCCCGGTCCGGTGCCGACATCGCCCGCCAACAACGACTACAAGCCCGGTTTTGCCGCCGCCTTGATGTTGAAGGATCTGCGCCTGTCACAGGAAGCGGCGCTCTCCAGCGGCGCATCGACGCCTCTGGGCGCGGAGGCGGCACAGCTTTATGCGCTCTTTGAAAAGCTCGGAAATGGCGGCCGCGATTTTTCCGCGATTATCGAGATGTTTCGCGACGCGAAGTGAGGATTGCCGGATGGTCAGGCGCGGTAGGGTGGGGGGCAGGCACGAAGGCGCGGCTTCGGCGACCATGCCTGACCTGCCGGCCTCAATTGCTGCAACTCACCGCCACATGCCCCGCATGCGCGCACCCACATCGACGCGCACCTCGCGCGCCCGAATGGCGGCAGCGCTTTCAGCCCGTGCCTGCGGCCAGCCGCAGACCTCGAAAAATTGCAGCAAGGTTGCTGGAATGAAGCGGGTGCGCGAGGCGAAGACATGCTTGTCGCCCTGCGCATGCTGGCCGTGCACGAAGAACCGCTGCGGAATGACGAGATCGAGATTGTCCTTAGCCCGCGTCATGGCGACGTAGAGCAACCGTCGTTCCTCCTCGATTTCGGCGGATGATCCGACGGCGAGGTCGGCGGGAATGCAGCCATCGACAGCGTTGAGGATGAAGACCTTCGTCCACTCCTGGCCCTTGGCGGAATGGATGGTCGAGAGGATCAGATAGTCCTCATCGAGCAGCGGCACGCCGGCCTGATCGCTGGTCGCGTCAGGCGGATCGAGCGTCAGCTCGGTGAGGAAGCGCTCACGCGAGCCGTAGCCCGCGGCAATCTGTTCGAGCTGGACGAGATCCGCCTGGCGGGTCGATGCATCCTCATGTACGCGTTCCAGATGTGGCTCGTACCATTGGCGAACGAGGCCGATTTCCGCCGGCCAGCCGGCCTTCCCGCTTTTGACCTCCCGCATCGTCTCGACAAAGGCGGTCCAATCGTCTCCCGTGCGCGGTGGCGGCGGGAGTTCGGTGAGCGCCGTGATCGGGCTTGCCTCTTCGCCGATCTGGTCGAGTACGCGCTGTGCTGTCGAAGGGCCGACGCCGGGCAGGAGCTGCATCAGGCGGAACCCCGCCACACGGTCGCGCGGGTTCTGGGCGAAACGCAGCGCCGCAAGCATGTCCTTGACATGAGCACTGTCGAGGAATTTCAATCCACCGAACTTGACGAAGGGAATGTTGCGCCGGGTGAGTTCCACTTCCAGCGGGCCGCTGTGGCTCGAGGTACGGAAGAGCACGGCCTGCTGCTTGAGCCTTGCGCCACCCTCGCGATTTTCCAGTATTTGATCGGCGATGTAGCGCGCCTGATCGGCCTCATCACGCACGGTCACCAGCCGCGGCCGCTCTACGCTTTGCCGCTCGGTGCGCAGGTTCTTGGTAAAGCGCTCGGAGGCAAGATCGATCACGGCATTGGCGGCGGCCAGGATCGGCTGTGTCGAACGGTAGTTGCGGTCGAGCGTAACAATGTCGGCAGAGGGCGTGAAGGCCTTGGGGAAATCGAGAATGTTGCGTACGGTGGCGGCGCGAAAGGAATAGATCGATTGCGCGTCGTCGCCGACGACGGTCAAACCGCGGCCATCCGGCTTCAGGGCGAGCAGGATGGAGGACTGCAGCCGGTTGGTGTCCTGATACTCATCGACGAGCACATGATCGAAACGGCTGCCGATATCCTCGGCGATCAGAGGCTCCTGCAGCATATGCGCCCAATAGAGCAGCAGGTCGTCGTAATCGAGTACGTTCTGCACCTGCTTTGCCTCGACATAACAGGCGAAAAGATCACGCAGCTGCTGCTCCCACATGGCGCACCATGGGAAGAAGTCGCGCAGCACACCGTCGAGCGGCGCTTCGGCATTGACGGAGCGCGAATAGATGGCAAGGCAGGTCGCCTTGGTCGGGAAGCGGTTCTCCGTCTTCGAAAAGCCGAGGTCGTGGCGCGCCAGATTCATGAGGTCGGCGCTGTCTTCCCGATCGTGGATCGTGAAGGCCGGGTCGATGCCGATCTGTTCTGCATAATCCCGGAGCAGGCGCGCACCGATACCATGGAACGTGCCGGTCCAGGCAAGTGCATCGGCGGTGATGCCGGAATTCGCACCCAGCACCTCGCGGCAGATGCGCTCGACACGGCGGCCCATTTCGGCTGCGGCGCGGCGCGAAAAGGTCATCAGCAGGATGCGGCGCGGGTCTGCGCCTTTAACGATCAGATGCGCGACACGATGCGCAAGCGTATTCGTCTTGCCGGAGCCGGCTCCCGCTATGACGAGCAGCGGCCCGGCAATATGGCTGTTACCCTCCGTCGTGCCATGCTCCACCGCCAGCCGTTGCTCCGGGTTTAGCTTTTCCAGATAGGCGGCGGTCATCAACTCTCCTGACTATCTCCGGCGGCCGGCACGGAGCGCGATATGCGGCGAATCGCAAACGCGAAAATATAGGAACGTTCTATGGATGTTCCGAATCGCTAAAGCCTGTCAAGATGAGCAGGGCCTGCACGCGGATGTGACCTCTGGCGCAAGAATCTTATCGGGATTTGCACTCGTTCGGCTCGAAAAGGATCTTCTTCATGCTTATGTATCATTTCGGCGCAGCATTTTGAGTTTTTGGGGCTTCGTAATGCGTAGAATGAAGGTTTCAAAACATGAACGAAACGATTGCCACCGGGCTGCGTCTGCCTAGCGGCCTCGTGGCCTTGCCGGACGGCCGCCTCGCGGTCGTAGAAATGGATGCCAGTCGCCGCTGTCTGAAACTTTTCGACGCAAGCGGCGTATCGCAGGAACTTTGCCGGGTCGGTGGCTGGCCGATGGGGATTGCGGCGGATGGTGACGGATGTTTCTGGGTCGCCAATGGCCCGGAGAATTCCCTTGTCAGATTATCGGCGCAAGGCCGCGTCCTGCAGGTCATTGAAGGCAGCGCCGATGGTCCGTTTCTCCATCCGAATGCACTCGCTTTCGGACCTGACGGCCTGCTTTACATGACTGATTCCGGCATCCCTCTTGCCAATCTTCTCGAAGGCGGCCACATCCATCCCGATTTCTTCAAGGCGGCTTATAATGGCTGTGTCTATCAGATCGATCCGGCCGAGGGCCGGGTCATCCGGGTCCTGGCAGCCGGCTTGCTCTTTGCGAGCGGCATTGCCTTCGATGCCGACGGATTGCTCTATTATAGCGAAACGCTGACCGGAAAAATCTATCGGCAGGTCGTGGGCGGCAGGCAGGAAATGTTTGTCCAGTCGATGACATCGCCTGCCGTCAATGCGCTGCGCGGACCGGCAGGCCTCGCTTTTGATCGCAATGGCATGCTGTATTGTGCCATGTACGGCCTGGGTGAAATTTCTATGGTGGACGCCGAGGGAAAAATGGCCGGCCATATCCGCACCGACGGCACAAGGCCAGCCAATATCGCCTTCACCGTGGACGGCAAGCATTTGCTCGTCAGCGAGCAGGAAAACGGTGTTGTGGAAAAGATTACGGCCCCGCGTCCGGGCTTGCCTTTGCATATGCCGCCGATTTCGTAAGCGGCTGGTGGACATGCCCGGAAGCCGGGCATGTCCTCTTTTCATGTGTTAAGCAGCAGGAATCTGCTTGTTGTCCTTACCGGACTTGCCGTCTGTCGATGCCGTGTCATTGGCGGCCGGCTTGGCATGACGGCGACGCCAGTCGCCGAGGAATAGCAGGATCGGCGCCGCGATGAAGACCGATGAGGCGCCGGCGACGAGGATGCCGAACACCATCGGGATCGCGAAGCTGGAGACGGCGCTGCCGCCCCAGATCGCCATCGGCACCAGCGCCAGGAAGGCGGTGGCGTTGGTATAAAGGCTTCGCGCCAGGGTCTCGTTGATCGACTTGTCGATGATGTCGCGCAGCGGCATCGACTTATAAAGCCGCATGTTTTCACGCATGCGGTCATAGACCACGACCTTGTCGTTCACCGAGTATCCCACAAGCGTCAGGATCGCGGCGATGGCCGTCAGGTTGAAATCGAGGCCGGTGATCGCGAAGAAGCCGATCGCCTTGGTCACATCGAGCACCAGCGTGACGATGGCGCCGACCGCGAACGGCCATTCGAACCGCACCCAGATGTAGACGAGCATCGCTAGGCTGGCGATTACGACTGACAGGATACCGGCCCAGGCAAGCTCGCCCGAGACCTTCGGGCCGATGACATCGGTGCCTTCGATGGTCGCGCCGGGGTCGATCTTGACGATTTCAGCCTTGAGCTTGGTCACTGCCGCCGTCTGCGCCTCTTCGCCGCCGTCCTGGCGCTGGGCGCGGACAAGAAGGCTATTGTTGTCGCCGAAGGACTGCAGTGCGATTTCGCCGAGGCCGAGCGTGTTCAAGCCCTCGCGGAACGTAGACAGATCGGCTGCGTCCTTGGTCTTGACCGACATCTGGATGCCGCCGCGGAAATCGACGCCGTAGTTGAGGCCCGGATGGATGAACAGAACCACCGAGGCGATCGACAGGATCGCCGAGACGGTGACGCCGAAGAAGCGGGCCTTCATGAACTGGATGTGCTTGTCATAAGGGCTGAAGGGGATCAGCGGCCTGATGTTGATCACCTTCAGCTTGCGGCGACGGGTGATGGCGATCATCACGACGCGCACGAAGGCGACGGAGGTGAACATCGAGATGATGAGGCCGAGACCCATGGTCACGGCAAAGCCGCGAACCGGGCCGGAGCCGAAGTAGAACAGGATGGCGGCGGCGATGAGCGCCGTCATGTTGCCGTCGATGATCGTCGAATAGGCCTTCTTGAAGCCGTTATCGATGGCGGCGAAGGCGCCGCGGCCCTTGCGGGTTTCTTCGCGGATGCGCTCGTTGATGAGAACGTTGGCATCAACCGCAAGGCCGATGCCAAGGACGATACCGGCGATGCCGGGCAGCGTCAGCGTGGCGCCGACAAGCGTCAGAGCCGAGAAGGTCAGGACCGTGTGGATGAGCAGCGCGACATTGGCGAGAATGCCCCAGGCGCCATAGAGCACGAAGATGAAGGCGGCAACCAAGACGAAGCCCACGAGGCCGCTATAGATGCCCTTCTGGATCGCGTCGCTACCGAGATCGGCGCCGACGGTGCGTTCTTCGATGACGGTGAGCTTGGCGGGCAGAGCGCCGGCGCGCAGCAGGGCTGCAAGCGTGGTGGCGCTGTCGGCGGTGAAATTGCCGGAGATCTGGCCCGAACCGCCGGTGATCGGCTCGCGGATATTCGGTGCGCTCAGCACCTTGTTGTCGAGAACGATTGCAAAGGGCTTGCCGACATTTTCGCGGGTGATTTCGGCAAAGCGGTTGGCGCCGGCGCTGTCGAAGCGGAAGGTGACGAGCGGCTCATGCGTGTTCGGATCGAAGCTGACGCGGGCGTCCGTCAGACGGTCGCCGGACAGTTCTATACGGTCGAGAACCGGATAGCTGTTGCCCTGCTCGTCCTTCATGATGGTGACGCCGGGGCCGGGATTGTTCGGATCGACATTGCCGGCGAGCAGGTGGAAGGACATCTTCGCGGTCGAGCCGAGAAGCTCGCGCAGATGCGACGGATCCTGTGCACCCGGAAGCTGGACGAGAACGCGGTTCGGGCCGACGCGCTGAATGGTCGGCTCGGCGACGCCCACCTGGTCGACGCGCTTGCGGATAACCTCAAGGCTCTGCTGGACGGCGGAATCGACGTTGGCGGAAATGCCGGCTTGCGAGAAGGACATCGCAATCGTCGCGCCATTCGGCGTGATGTTGAGATCGGACTGACCGGCTGAGAGGCCCGATGTGATCGTATTGGCAAGCGTGCGCAGTTGCGTCACTGCATCGCTGCTCTGCGAGGGATCAGTGAGCGTCACGACGATCTGATCGCCGTTGCGGACGATCGAGCGGGTCTGGATGTTCTTGTCGCGCAGCACGCGGCGTGCGTCCTGCTGCAGCGACTGCAGTCGGCCGTTCGTCAGGTCCTTCTCATCGACTTCGAGAACGAGATAGGAACCGCCACGAAGGTCGAGACCGAGCGAAACCTGGCTATGCGGCAGCCAGGACGGAATCTTGTTGAGAACCGACGGCGGCAGCGCGTTCGGCAGGGCGATCAGAAAGCCAATGACGATGACCACTGTATAAAGTGCCACGAGCCATGGTGAGGTACGCATGGGTATTATCCTTGAAAATAGGCCTATGCCGACGGCTTCGCCGCAGGCGGACTTGAGGTCTTGTCGGAAATGCGGCGCATACGCGCCAAACGCTTAGGCGAGCGCGGCTGGAGGTGCGCGAGCGAGATAGGCGCGAAACGCCAAGGATTCGAGCCTTGCGGCATCGTTCGGGCGGTTCACCTGCCACGAGGTTGCCGGATATCCGAGGGTAGGGAGGGAGCCAAGCGTTGCAGGCCCGATGTCGTGCCATGCGGCCTTCGGCGTCACCAGCCGGTCGGCAATGACAATCCCGCGGACCGGATCGCGCAGGGAAAGGTAGAGGGGCTGACTGTCCTTGCCCGACGAGAGGGCTTCGGCATCGGCGCGCGTGGCAAGATTGATGCCGCCGCCGAGCGCCAGTCCGATATAGGCGAAAAACGCGACGAACAGCGAGGCGATCACGCGCGCTCCGGCGCGATGCGTCCTATCGTCTCTATCTTCGCTGTCGGCGGCGCCGAATTCGAGCGGGCTCAACGGTCCAAATGCCTTCATTCCTTTGCCGGAGCGAACTCCGGCGGTTCGGTCATGATATCAGGACGCCTAGCGTCTTCCCACTGCATAATTCCTCAGATCGGGATCGATTTAAGGAATTATGCAGCAGATTAAAAGTGCTACAGCGGCCTGTCATGATGCAGTTGCACGAGCCGGTCAACAGTTCCGGCTCGATTTCTTAATTTTCCGTTTCAGCCGTCGCTGACGGTTTGGGCGCCAGGCAGGATGCCGGCACGCGATAGGCGTAGAGCGTCTTGCCCTTCATTTCGCCATAGGGCGGCGACCAGCTCTTCAGGAGCTCGGCCTGGCCTTCCGGGCACTCGATCGGATCGTTGTCGACGAACAATACCGGACCGGTCACACTGGCCGGCAGGGAAAAATCCTGCTCATAATAATTGTGGGGGAAGCCGCCGAAAGGGCGGGCATAGATGCGGAATGGCTTGCCCTTGAGCGTATAATAGAGATCGGCAAGGATATCGCGATCCTGCGCGACGATTTCGGTCATCTTCGCCTGCGTGGCGATATCGGCGATTTCTTGACTGATGACGCTGCGGCCGACATAGCGCTTCATGACGAGATTGCCGTTCGGCAGCTTGATGTCATAGGCGAAGACCGTCAGTACCGGGATCACGACGGCGACGACGGCGCCTATGATCAGCGAGGTGCTCAGCCCTTTTTTCGTCAGCCGATAGAGCAGCCAGATGGCAAGAATGGTACCGGCGGCATAGGCCGATACGGCCCAGTTGGCATAGGCCTTGGCGAGAAGGGCCTGCAGCGTGATCAGCGCCACGACAGGCACCGATAGCCAGAACAGCAGCTTTTCGCGGTCGTCGCTCTGTCCACGGATCAGGCGCCACGTTGCCCACAAGAGCGCAAAGAAGACGACCGGGCCGACCACGCCGAACTGCGCGCCGAAGAAGCTGAGCCCGTTGAGCGTGTGCTTCAGCAGAGTGTTGCCGCCGCCGCTCTTGCTCCATTGGGCGATGTTTTCGGTGTGCTTTATGGTCGCCGCATCATGCGTAAGGTTCCACCAGAGATTAGGGGAAACGACGATGGCGCCGACGATGGCGGCAATCACCATATCCCGCCAGGCGATCCGCGCCGAACGCATCGTCAGCATGGCAATGCCGACGCCCGGCAGAAGGAAGAGCACCGAATATTTCGTCAGGAAAGCGCAACCGAGGCTAGCGCCGAGGATGATGGCTTCCAGTATCGAGGAGCGCCTGGTCAGACCGATAAAGGCCCAGATGGCGATCGTCACGAACAGGATCTGGATCGTATCGGTCGACACCAGCACGGCCGAAAGCGAGGCAGCCGGTAGGGTGATGAAGATGACGCCGACCCATGGCGCAATCTCGCGTCCGGTCTCGTCGTCGATCAGCCGCCGCGTGGTGCACATCAGCATCAGGGCTGTGGCAAGATGGAAGAGCGGTGCCGATATGCGGATCCAGAAGGTCGAATCCGAGCCGGAGATCGCATTGAAGAAGCGGATGACCCAGGCAATCATCGGCGGCTTGGAATAATAACCGAAATCGAGATTCTGGCCCCAGAACCAATATTGCGCCTCATCGACGAAGAGGTCCGTCTTATTGAGGAGCAACATGAGTACACGCCAGAGCGTCACTCCAAAGATGATCGCGAGGGCGAGCCCCAGCGAAAGTTTCTGGGCGTTTGTTCGGGAATGGGTTGTGTCGAGCATTAAAAGATGGGTCTCGGTGCCTAATCGTGAGGCTTAATACGGAACTATTGAGGCCAAAGCTAGCTCCCTGCCGTCCGTAAGAACAGCAGCGCTCGTCGTCTTGGCCACGAGATGCCATATGTCCGATCTTGGATCTGAGACGTCCGTTACAGCTTTATCTAGAGAATGCGGCTAGTGGCTTTGCCGCGCGCCTCTTCGAGACGATATAGAAGCATGAAGGCCGTAAGCGTCAGGCTGGCCATCAGCGAGGCTGTCAAACCAAGAACAATCATTGCTCTCTCCGTAACGACATCGAAACTGTCTATCCCTTGGGTAGTAAGGGATGAAGCTTGCTCGTGACTTACGATCGATGTTCTTTTCCGGCAACAAAGTAGTCGCTAATTTAGTAGGGATAACTACGAGCCGCGTCTTGTCCGTCATTAACCTTCGGGCAAGGAATTAACCATAAATATTGAGCTTGAACGTCGGAATGGGAAAATTGTGACTCGTTCTCACCAGGCATGAAGCCGCCCCGTCGTACCGGGTCCGATCCGGTATCCATGTCATCAAACAGGTCCGCAACAGACTTTGATGAACGAGCGAGCTTCGGTGCCTCGATCAGTCGATCGACGGCTACGGCTGCCTTTTCTCGCCTCCTCATTGTGCCTGGCGCGGATTATCAGCGGTTTCGCCGGCGCTTCAATGCGCGGCAGTTCGGCAGGGGCGACTTTGGCGCAGGATACGCCTTCAGATCAGGCAGGCAGGGCGCAGGCTGGCAGCCTGCGCGACCGCTTGCGTTTTGCTGGTCTCGATGCCGGACAATGCGAAACGCTGCGCCGTCACCGGCCGATGCTCGAGGCGCATCTGAAAGCCGGCCTGCGCGATCTTTTCCTCCGTTTCCAGACCTATCCCGACGCTGCGCGCAATTTCGCTAGCGAAAGCCAGCTCGTACGGCTCCAGGATCTGCACTCCTCGCACTGGGATGTGCTGACGGATGCGCGCTTCGACAGCCTCTATGCCGAGCGCGTCAAGGTTCTGTCCGACAGCGAAAGCAAGATGGGGCTCGATCCGCGCTGGCATGTTGCGGGCCATGGCGTGATGCTGGAGCATCTTCTTTCCGGCCTGCTCGAAGATATGGGCGGCCGCGCCATTCTGCCGGGAGCCAAGCGACGTGCCCGCGAGCTCAGCGAACTCGTGACATCGGTCGTGCGCCTGGTGCTGGTCGATGCCGAGATTGCCGTATCGTTGCGGTTCAACGAATTGCGGGTCGGTCACCAGCGGGCGCTGGCCGAACAGCGGGCTGCCGACCGCGCCGAGGCAGCGGCCTTGATTGCCGATCTCGCCAACGGCCTTGCCGCTCGCGATCTGACGACCCGTATGCCGATGGATTGTCCTGAGGCCTATACCGAAGTGGCGGAAGCCTTGAACGCGGCGCTTACTGATATTCAGCAGCAGTTTTCGGCGCTGTCCGGTGGTGTGCAGGCGGCCGAAGCGACGAGCGACACCATTTCCCGCGCCACGAAATCCCTGGCTGAAAAATCGTCCGAGCAGTCGCGAGGACTTGCGGCCTCTGCAAAGCAGCTAGCGGAACTGGCCGAACAGGTGCGCGGCAATGCAGCCAATACCCGCTCGGCCGAGCGCGTCACCGCATCGACCCGCGTGGCGGCCGAAGACAGCGGCAAGATCGTCGGGCAGGCGATATCGGCCATGGCCGATATCGAAACGTCAGCTGAAAAGATCGGCCAGATCATCGGCGTCATCGATGAGATCGCGTTCCAGACCAACCTTCTTGCGCTGAATGCCGGCATCGAGGCCGCCCGCGCCGGTGATAGCGGTCGCGGCTTTGCCGTCGTTGCGCAGGAAGTCCGCGCGCTCGCCCAGCGTTCCGCCGATGCCGCACGCGAGATCAAGGTTCTCGTGACGGGCACCAAGGCGCAGGTGGATGCCGGCGTGCAGATGGTCGGCCGCACCCAGGAAGCGATCGGCAGCATCGTCCGCCAGGTGACGGATATCAATGAAGCCATTTCCGGAATTGTCGCGGCCAGCGACGAACAAGTCGCCGGCCTCAAGGCACTGACATCAGATATCGGCGGCCACAGCGAGCGTGCGGCCGCTGCCGGCAGCGAGGCCAGCCGCTCCGAGGAAGGTGCCGATCACCTTCATTCCGTCGTCGTCGAACTCGGCCGGACCATCCGCGAATTCCGCATCGAGCGCGAGCGGCGGCATGCGGCCCCTGCGGTCCCGGTCAGGGTCGCGCAGCAACCACAGCTCCCAGCCCGCGAGGAGTTCGGCATCACGCAGAACGAAGAGGATATGGCCGATTTCGGCTTCCCGCTTCGCAGGGCTGCAGCGGGAGGCGATCGCAATGCCTATTGATCTTTCAGTTTCATGCACATGCGGGCCGACGGGCCTGATTTCAGACAACGAGGAATAACGCGATGCCGAGCAGGAAAGGCGAAAAGACCATCAGTCTGGCCGCAGTGCTGGACCTCAACGAGGCCTCGAGCCTTCGCGGTACACTGATGGGGTTGCGCGGCAGCAATGTCGCGATCGATGCGTCCGGTGTCGAAAGGATCGGGACTTTGTGCGTGCAGGTCATCATGGCTGCCGCCAAGACCTGGGATGAGGACAAACTCTCCTTCACCTTCTCCAAGGTGTCGGATGCATTTCAAAAAACGATGCAGGTGATCGGGGTGGATATCTCCCATCTGCTTGCCAAGGAGATCCGGCAATGAAGAAAAAAGTGCTGACGGTGGATGATTCTCGAACCATCCGAAACATGCTTCTCGTGACCCTCAACAATGCAGGCTTTGAGACCATTCAGGCCGAAGACGGTGTCGAGGGCCTGGAAATTCTGGAAGAAGCCAATCCCGACGTTATCGTCACCGATATCAATATGCCGCGTCTTGACGGCTTCGGCTTTATCGAGGGCGTTCGCCGCAACGACAGATACCGCGCGGTTCCGATCCTCGTGCTGACGACGGAAAGCGACGCGGAAAAGAAGAACCGTGCCCGCCAGGCCGGTGCGACCGGCTGGATCGTCAAGCCGTTCGATCCCGCCAAGCTGATCGATGCCATCGAGCGCGTAACCGCCTAGACAGGATCCATCCCTCATGGACATGAACGAAATCAAAGAGATTTTCTTCCAGGAGTGCGAAGAGCAGCTCGCCGAACTGGAATCCGGTCTCCTGAAAATGAATGATGGCGACCGTGACCCGGAAACCGTCAATGCCGTATTCCGCGCCGTTCATTCCATCAAGGGTGGGGCGGGTGCCTTCGGTCTGGACGATCTGGTCGCCTTCGCTCATGTCTTCGAGACGACGCTCGATTGCGTTCGATCCAACAAGCTGGAGCCGACCCAGGATGTCCTGAAGGTCATGCTCAAGGCCGCCGACGTTCTGGCGGATCTCACCAATGCTGCTCGCGATGGCGGCAGCGTCGATCCGGCGCGCAGCCGTGGCCTTGTCAAGGAACTGGAAGCGCTGGCAAATGGCGATGTTCCCGCGCCGTCGGCAGCGGTGGTTGCCGAAGTTGCTCCGAAGTCCGTCGCGGCCGCGCCTTCGCCGACCGACGAAAGTGGTTTCCAGCCGATCCCGTTCAGCTTCGACGATGATTTCGGCAGCGACGAGCTGGCCGTCGATGCCAGGCCGGAATATGAAGTCAGCTTCAAGCCGCGGTCCGATCTCTACGCCAAGGGCAACGACGCGACGCTGCTGCTGCGCGACCTCTCGCGGCTCGGCGAGATGAACATCTTCTGCGATATGGATGCATTGCCAGGCCTTCCCGACATCGATCCCGAAGGCGCCTATTTCAAATGGGCAATCTCGATCAAGACGGACAAGGGCGAAGACGCCATTCGTACCGTCTTCGAATTTGCCGAATGGGATTGCGATCTCGATGTCCAGCCGGCCGCAAGCGGCGGGTCTTCGACCAGCGAAGAGTTGCCGATGGTACCGGTGCCCTTCGATCTTTCGATCCTTGACAATGACGGCGCCACCCCGGCTGCAGAGGCCGGAAAAGAAATACCGGCGCCCAGAAACGATGTCGCTGCCGCCGTTGCGGCTGCGGAAACCGCAAGCAATGTTACGCAGCTCGCCTCGGCCGCCGCACGCGTCGAGAAGAAGGAAGCCGCCCTTGCCGCAGCTGCCGCTTCTAATGCCGCCGCAGCGCAGAACAATGCCGCCGCAGCCGCCGGCCAGACCATCCGTGTCGATCTCGACCGCGTCGATCGGCTGATCAACCTCGTCGGCGAGCTTGTTATCAACCAGGCAATGCTCTCCCAGAGTGTCATCGAGAATGACAATAACGGCGCGTCCTCGATCAATATGGGTCTCGAGGAGCTGCAGCAGCTCACCCGCGAGATCCAGGACAGCGTCATGGCGATCCGCGCACAGCCGGTGAAGCCCGTCTTCCAGCGCATGTCGCGCATCGTCCGCGAAATCGCCGATATGACCGGCAAGTCGATCCGCCTGATCACCGAGGGCGAGAACACCGAAGTCGACAAGACGGTCATCGACAAGCTTGCAGAACCGCTGACGCACATGATCCGCAATGCCGTCGATCACGGCATCGAAACGCCGGAAAAGCGCTCGACGCTCGGCAAGAACCCGGAAGGCACCGTCCGGCTGACGGCAAAGCATCGTTCCGGCCGCATCCTGATCGAGCTTGCCGACGACGGCGCCGGCATCAATCGCGAGAGAGTGCGCCAGAAGGCCATCGACAACGACCTGATCGCGGCAGACGCCAATCTGTCGGATGAGGAAATCGACAACTTGATCTTCCTGCCGGGCTTCTCGACCGCCGACAAGATTTCGGACATTTCCGGCCGCGGAGTCGGCATGGACGTGGTCAAGCGCTCGATCCAGGCGCTCGGCGGCCGCATCAACATCACCTCCAGGCCGGGGCAGGGCTCGGTCTTCACCATGAGCCTGCCGCTGACGCTGGCCGTTCTCGATGGCATGGTGGTCACGGTTGCCGGCCAGACCCTCGTCGTGCCGCTGACGGCGATCGTCGAAACGCTGCAGCCCGAGGCTTCCGCGATCCACTCCTTCGGCGCCAACCATCGCCTGATCTCGATCCGCAACAGCTTCTGCCCGCTGGTTGACGTCGGTCGCATCCTGAACTTCCGTGCCACACAGGCTAATCCGGTCGACGGCGTCGCACTGCTGGTGGAATCGGAAGGCGGTGGTCAGCGCGCTCTCATGGTCGATGCCATCCAGGGCCAGCGCCAGGTCGTCATCAAGAGCCTCGAGGCCAACTACACGCATGTCCCGGGCATTGCTGCAGCGACCATCCTCGGCGATGGCCGCGTGGCGCTGATCCTGGATGTCGATGCGGTGGTCGGCGCTTCGCGCGGCCAGGCGCTGAAGCCCGAAATGTCTTACGCGGCGGCGGGGTGACTTGATGTCTTATGCCGTCAAGAACCTGAACCAGGGCAATCGCGAGCTGATCGCCTTTCGCATCGGCGACCAGGAATTCTGCGTTAACATCATGTCGGTTCGGGAAATCCGCGGCTGGACGCCCGCAACGGCCATGCCGCACGCGCCGGGCTATGTGCTCGGGATCGTCAACCTGCGCGGCGCGGTGCTGCCAATCATCGATCTCTCCGCCCGGCTCGGGATGAAGCGGGCGGAACCGACAGTTCGGCATGTGATCATCGTGGCCCAGGTCAAGCGCAAGGCGGTCGGTCTTCTGGTCGATGCGGTTTCGGATATCCTGACCATTACCGACGACAGCATACAGCCGACGCCGGAGGTTTCCTCCGATCACGAACGGCAGTTTGCCCGCGGCATCGTGGCGATCGATCGCCGCATGATCTGCCTGATCGAGCTGGAAGCCCTGTTCCCTGAAAGCGAAAGCGAGGCTGCATGAGCATGATGGGAGCAATGGATTTCAAGGCGTCTCCGGACGAGGTGCTGGCAAGCGGCGAATACCCGCTGACGCGCCGCGACCTCTCGGAAATCGCCGCAATGATCTATGCGGATGCCGGCATTTCTCTCAACGAGAGCAAGGCGTCGCTGGTCTATTCCCGGCTGTCGAAGCATATCCGCGCGCTGGGTCTCGCCGGCTTCCGCGACTACTGCCAGCTCGTGTCGTCGCCGGCGGGAAGTGCGGCGCGTCGCGAGATGCTGTCGCATCTGACGACGAACTTCACCCGCTTCTTCCGCGAAAACCATCATTTCGATCATTTGCGCGACGAGGTTCTGCCTGGTCTCCTGGCGCGCGCCAAGGCCGGCGGCCGGGTGCGCATCTGGTCTGCTGCGTGCTCGGACGGGCAGGAGCCTTACTCGATCGCGCTGACGGTGCTTGCCTTGATGCCGAATGTCGCCGATTTCGATTTCAGGATCCTGGCGACGGATATCGATCCCAAGATCCTCGGGCTTGCCCGCGCCGGCGCCTATGATGAATCTTCGCTCGAAACGGTTTCTCCGGCCATGCGCAAGCAATGGTTCCAGGAAGTCAATGTCCAGGGCCGCCGGAAATTCCAGATCGACGATCGCGTCAAGCGGCTCATCACCTTCAACGAGCTGAACCTGCTCGGGCAATGGCCCTTCAAGGGCCTGTTTGACGTCATCTTCTGCCGCAACGTCGTCATCTATTTCGACGAGCCGACCCAGACGAAGATCTGGACGCGCTTTGCCGGCCAGCTGCAGGATGCCGGCCACCTCTATATCGGCCACTCCGAGCGCGTGGCCGGTGAGGCCAAGCACGTCTTCGACAATATCGGCATCACCACCTATCGCTATCTCGGCAAGTCCGCAGGGAGGAAGCCATGAGTTCTCCCGCACGTGTTCTTGTCGTCGATGACTCCCCGACCATGCGGGGTCTCATCACCGCCGTCCTGCGTGCCGATCCAGAGGTCGACGTCATCGGCCAGGCTGGCGACGCCTTGGAAGCGCGGGCAGCCATCAAGGCGCTCAATCCGGATGTCGTCACCCTCGATATCGAGATGCCGAACATGAACGGCCTCGAATTCCTGGAAAAGATCATGACGCTGAGGCCCATGCCGGTCATCATGGTCTCCACTATGACCCATCGCGGTGCCGACGCGACGCTTGCCGCCCTCGAAATCGGCGCATTCGACTGCGTCGGAAAGCCCTCTCCGGGCGAGCCCCATCCTTTCGGCGATCTGGCGGACAAGGTGAAGGCGGCTGCCCGCTCGCAGCGTCAGTATGTGAAGCCCACCGCCCAGCGCGTGCCGCCGCCGGCCGTCGCGGACTTCCGCGTGGGGCGTAAGATCGTCGCCATCGGTTCTTCCACGGGCGGCGTCGAGGCCCTGATCAATGTACTGCAGAAATTCCCGGCCAATTGTCCGCCGACCGTCATCACGCAGCATATGCCGCCGACCTTTACGCGCAGCTTCGCCGAGCGGCTGAATCGCCTCTGTGCGCCCGTCGTCCAGGAGGCGACCGACGGTGCGCGGCTGGAAATCGGCAAGATCTATCTGGCGCCTGGCGGTGAGAGGCACCTTAGGGTCGCCAATGCGTCCGCACCTCATTGCCGTCTGGTAGATGGCGGGCCGGTGAACGGCCATCGCCCTTCCGTCGACGTGCTCTTTGACTCGGTTGCCGAACTGGCTGGCCGCAATGCCGTCGGCGTAATCCTGACCGGGATGGGGCGCGACGGCGCCGCCGGTCTCCTCAAGATGCGCCACGCCGGCGCGCGCACCATCGGCCAGAACGAGAAGACCTGCGTGGTCTACGGCATGCCGAGGGTCGCCCACGAGCTTGGTGCAGTCGAACAGCAGTTTCCGCTGAACGCCATTGGCGAGGAAATATTGAAAGCCACAGCCGCCCGAAAGGAAGGGAGCGAATAATGTCTCTAGCGGAGAAAATCAAAGTTCTGATCGTTGACGATCAGGTCACCAGCCGCCTGTTGCTGAGCGATGCGCTGACGCAGCTCGGCTTCAAGCAGATCACGGCCGCCGGCGACGGCGAGCAGGGGATGAAGATCATGCAGCAGCAACCGCATCATCTCGTCATCTCCGATTTCAACATGCCGAAGATGGATGGCCTCGGCCTTCTGCAGGCCGTGCGCACCAACCCGGCGACCAAGAAGGCCGCCTTCATCATTCTGACGGCGCAGGGCGACCGCGCGCTGGTTCAGAAGGCGGCGCAGCTCGGGGCCAACAACGTACTCGCCAAGCCCTTCACCATCGAAAAGATGAAGGCTGCCATCGAGGCTGTGTTCGGAGCATTGAAATGATCGTCGAGGGTGCGGCCCGTCGCGTGCATATCATTCAGGGCGAGTACAAGGTCATCAGCGATCCAGAAGTGGTGCTGACGACCATCCTCGGCTCCTGCGTGGCGGCCTGCCTGCGCGATCCCATCGCCGGCGTCGGCGGCATGAACCATTTCCTCCTTCCGGGAATGGCGAACTCGCCGATGAGCGGTGGCGATGCGACGCGTTACGGCGTGCACCTGATGGAACTTCTGATCAACGGCCTGCTGAAGAAGGGCGCAAGGCGCGACCGCCTGGAGGCGAAAGTCTTCGGTGGCGCCAAGACGATCGCGACCTTCTCCAATGTCGGCGAGCAGAACGCGATCTTTGCCATGCAGTTTCTGAAAGACGAGGGTATCCCGGTCGTCAGTTCCAGCACGGGCGGCGAGCACGGGCGCAAGATCGAATATTGGCCGATTTCCGGAAGAGCCAGGCAATATCCGCTGACCGGCGCCGAGACACAGAAGACCGTAGCGCTGGAGCAGCGTCCGGTCGTGGCTCCCAAGCCAGTCGACAACACGATCGAATTTTTCTGATCAGCGAGGCAAGTGCATGACCCCCTTTCAGCACGTTGAGACGGCTGCCATCGAGGAGACGCTTCCGGCTATCCTTCTGCGCATCGTTTCCGAATTGCATGACATCGCCTATCTGATCGAACGCGTCGAACCTCAGCTGCTTGACATCAGCGATGCCAATATACTGGCCTCGCCGGAGGCCATGAAGGTCGTCCAGGGCATCGATCTTGCGGTGCAGAAGACGCGCGGCATCGCCGAATTCATCGATACCATTGCCGGAGCTATGCCCGAGGCCTGGACGGTGGATCTGGCAACGGCGCTGAGCCTCGTCAAGCTCACAGAAATGCAAAGGGCGCTTGGCGGCAGCAGTTTTCATGCGCGTTCCCCGTCCATGGCCCAACCCCTGGTCCAACCCATGGCAAAGGCTGCCGGCGATTTCGACTTCTTCTAGCTGCCGTCGACGATAGATACTGTTTTTCTTATATAATCTTCCGATTCTTTCCAGCTTTTTCCTGGGCTCTTCTGGCCGGACGAAACGCTCGCACAAGTTTCGATTTCTATTTTCGCAGCAGGTTACAAAGCCATCAGGTCTTTGACGAATCGTGCGAGAACAGAATGAATCTGTTAAATCAATTAGTTCCCCTGTTTCGGAATCTGCAGAATCTCGGGAGAACGCGGCTGATGATCATGGGAGGCGTAGGCGCCGCCTCCGTGCTGCTGATCCTTTTGGCGGCCCTCTACGTCAATAAGCCCGCTCAGGAGACGCTGTATGTCGGCCTGGATGCGACGGATCTCAATCAGATCAGCATCGCGCTCGCTGAAGCCAAGATCAATTTCCAGGTCGGTACGGACGGTTCCAGCCTGACCGTTCCGGCAGGCATGACCGGCAAGGCCCGCGCGCTTCTCGCCGAGCGCGGCCTGCCGACGAGCGGCAAGGCCGGCTATGAGCTCTTCGACAATGTCGGTTCGCTCGGTCTGACTTCCTTCATGCAGGAAGTTACCCGCGTGCGTGCTCTCGAGGGTGAAATCAGCCGCACCATCACGTCTATCGCCGGCATCAGCGCTGCCCGCGTCCACATCGTCATGCAGGATGTCGGCAACTTCCGGAAGGCGGATCAGAAGCCGACGGCATCGGTCATGATCCGCGCGAGTGCGGAGGCTGCCCGCAAATCGGCTTCGGCTATCCGCCATCTCGTCGCCTCCGCCGTTCCCGGCCTGGAGGTCGACGACGTCACCATCCTCGATTCCACCGGCCAGCTCCTCGCATCGGGAGACGATCCTGGCAACGGAGCGCTGAGCCGCAATCTCGGCATCGTGCAGAACGTCCAGAACGAAGTGGAATCCAACATCGACAAAGCCTTGGCGCCCTTCCTCGGCATGGACAATTTCCGTTCCAGTGTGACGGCGCAGTTGAATACCGACAGCCAGCAAGTGCAGGAAACCACCTTCGATCCCGACTCGAAGGTCGAGCGCTCCGTCCGCACGGTTAAGGAAGCGCAGAAGTCGCAGCAAAGCCAGCCGGACACCGCAGCCACCGTGGAGCAGAATATCCCGCAGGCGGCGCCGAAATCCGGTGGCAACTCGCCGACGTCGAACGACCAGTCCGACAAGCGCGAGGAGCAGACCAACTACGAAATCAACAGCAAGACGACGGCCACGACCCGCAACAGCTACAAGATCGAAAAGCTCTCCGTCGCGGTGGTGGTCAACAAGGGTCGCATCGCGCAAATGGTCGGCGAAGGTGCCGACCAGGCGAAGGTCGATGCCTATATCGCCGAGATGCAGAAGATCGTCGCAACGGCAGCGGGCGTCGATCCGGCCCGCGGCGACATCGTCACCGTCAATGCCATGAATTTCCTCGACAGTCAGCTGCTTGAAGATACGTCCTCCAGCTTCAGCATCACCGACATGCTGAGCCGCAACATGGCTGGCATCATCAACTCGCTGGCCTTCGTCGCCGTCGCTGTCCTGATCATCTGGATGGGCTTCCGTCCGCTGATCCGCTCGCTTGGTGGTGCAAATGGCGGCGCAGCGCTGCCGGAAGCGGCTGGCCTCGAGCTGCCGGATTTCGCACCGGCAGTGGGTGGCCCCGGTGCGGCTCTCATGGACGGCTTCGGCTCGGATTTCGGTTTCGACAGCACCGACGATCTGCTGACCATGGGCGACGATGCCGGCACCTTCAACCGCCGCGTCAAGGAAGGGCCGGAGCGCCGCCTGTCCCGCATGGTGGAAATCAGCGAAGAGCGCGCAGCAAAGATCCTCAGAAAATGGGCCGTCGACCAGGCAGCCTGATGAAAGGACCGGGAAATCTCCCGGTCTTTTTTTGTCTAGGCAGGTGGCATTGGAGCCTGCCGCGCCGTCGATTTGAACCTGTGATTAATTAGTCGCTATAAGCCGAATTGACGTGTTCGTAAGATGGAATTCAAAGGACATACAGTTGTTGGGTATGGAGAATCGACTTACAAATACTGAGCTTATTGCGTAACACATGAATAAACGGAACGATTCGGCCCGCTTTTCGGCGTTTCTCATGTCTAAGTTCGTAGAGTTCAAAGCGGAAAGATTTAGTCCATGGTTCGCGGTTTGTGTTTGCGGCGATGTATGCCGACACGATTGCGGATGTCGAATTCAGAGGCGAGCTATGCTCACCTTCCCGAACCCGCCGGGATGTATCTGTGCCGCGGTCGAGAAAGACCGGGCTTCGATGTTTCGTCGAGATACGTCGCCGGTTCTCTGAGGTGAAGGGATTGGGTTCTGACGAAACAATGCTCTCGTTGACGGCTGATCGTCCAACAGCGGCAGGAAATGCAAGTATGGACATGCAGATATCGCAGGTAAGCAAAGGCGATAGGGATGCGCGATCGAGCGTGGCCGCCAGAGCCATCTCGCGCGAGCAGCTCGTTCTGCAGCTGAGTGCAGTTTCCGGCCCTGCCTATCTGCAAGCCGGCCTTCATGCCTTGGCGAGCTATGCCGGTGCCTCCCATTATCTTCTGGTCCGATCCGATCTCATCCAGGAAAGCGGCCTCGACTTCGTGATTGCCTCCGATTGGCCCTTCGATCTCGTCCGGCGTTTGGCGACGGAACTGACGAGCGGGTATGGCCGTATCGGCGAGCTGGAAAAATGCATGGCGCTGTTTCAGCCGAGCCTGGCGGCCCTGCCGGATGATATCGCGCTGCCTGACGGTATAGGCCGTCAGTATCACGCCTTGACGTTCAATGTTGGCCGAACACGCTTCTCGTTGCTGCTACTGGCGAATGAAGCGGCAGTACTGTCGCCCGAGCGGCTGAGGGACGTCGGCCTCCTGGCCGGCTATCTCGCCAGCTCGACGCGTTGCTTCGAGGGTAAGCTTGAGCGCGATTTCGAGCTGACCGAGCGCGAACTGGAATGCCTGTTCTGGATCGCCGAAGGCAAGACGAGCGACGAGATCGCCATGATTCTCGGGATCTCGCGCAATACCATCAATAACTACATCACCAGTGTCATGCGCAAGACCGCGACCAAGACCCGCTCGGAAGCGATCGCCTTCGCCGTGCGCAACAATTTCGTTTAAGGGCCGACCGGATGCGCTATCAGCCAGACAGGACAATGGGTATGCCGACCGAATCACGGCTTACCCGTTCCGGGCGGATCTCCGGCCGCTCCGACCTGTACCCGAAGCTCGTGTCGATGCAGAAGCTGATCGATGCGCAGCATTTCGCCGTTTATCGGCTGCACGGCTCAGGCCTCCCGCATAAGCAGCGCCTGGTATGCGAGCTCGATAATTGGGGCTCGGCCAACTCGGTCGTCGGCAAATCCTTCGTGGAGGCCTATGGCGAAGCGCTGATCGAGCATATCGACAAATCGTTGCTGCCGCTGATGTGGAACGGGCGCGATAGCGACAGCACGGCCGAGACGCCAGATTTTGCCGCCTTCACGCAGCGCCTGAAGCCGCATCTCCTGCCCTTTTCCGGCGTTGCCTTTCCCGTGCGGCTCGGTGCCGTCGGCAATGGCTATACCGTCTTCACGGCCAAGTTCATGGACCTTTCGAGCGATATGATCGTCGAGCTGCACGGCCGCAGCTGCCAGCTCATGATGGAGCTCCTGTCACTGGATGAACGCCGGTCACAGGCCGCCGAAGCGCTGAGCGAGCGCGAAATCGCCTGTCTGCAGCTTGCCGGCGACGGGCGCATCAGCGAGGAGATTGCCGAGAAACTGGGATTGTCGGTACATACGGTCAATGCCTATCTCGGATCGGCGACGATCAAGCTCGATAGCGTCAACCGCATCCAGGCAATCGCAAAGGCGATCCGCTTCGGCTACATAAGCTGACGCTGCACCGAAACGGATCATCCTCGCAAGTCTTGCAATGTTGGATTTTTCAGACTGCGTGTGCCGCTTCGCCGCGGACGAGGTAACGTGCGTCTCTCAGGCTGCGTGCAAGCAGTGCCGTATTTTCGTCCGGGTCGGACGAGGCCTTGTCGAAGGCGATGTGGCTGATTTCGATGCCCGCATGATGTTCCGTCAGCGCGAGCTTGGCGTAGATGGTGATGCCCCGCGGCTTGATCTCCAGATCGAGCGTCACTTCCGCCGGCCCGCCCCACTCGAGCTTGTAGTCGCCGCCGAGCCCGAAGTTGACCGTGCCGGGAAGAAAATAAAGCTCAGCCGCCGAGGCCACGAGATCACCGAGATTGCCATATCGTTCGAAGCGCAGCAGCGAGATCAGATCGGCGGCATCGAGAAGGCGCAGTTCGCTTGCGACCGGGCTAATGGCTTCGGCTAATATTTGTTCGCGTTGGGCAGAGTAGGGGCATTTTTTCATTTGGTTTATCGTACCCGTTTTTTCGTCTGCGCCGCATAGACCCGATGGATGAGCTCTGCGACAGCTTTGTAAAATGCTGATGGTATGACGCTATCAACCGAGACTTGCGCAAACATGGAGCGTGCGAGCGGCGGATCTTCGAAAACGGGAATATTGTTAGCCTCAGCTATCTCCCTGATTTTCAAGGCAATAAGATCCTGGCCCTTGGCAACGACGACGGGCGCGTCGTTTTCCTCGCGCACATAGCGCAGCGCGACGGCAAAGTGGGTCGGGTTGGCGATGACGAGCGTGGCGCGCGGCACCTGTTTCATCATGCGGCGGCGAGCGCGATCGCGCGCGATCGAACGCTGGCGCGACTTGACGATCGGATCGCCCTGCGACTGCTTGTGTTCGTCCTTGATCTCCTGCTTCGTCATCTTCAACTGGTCGAACCAGTGGTGGCGGCTCCACAGCAGGTCGGCGATGCCAACGACGATGGTCGTCAGCAGCACGATGATCAGGATGCGCTGAACGATCGTCGAGAGCCGCACGAAGATCGTCTGCGGGTCGGACACCATCGAATCGATCGCATGGAAATACTGGCTGCGCAGCACGAAAAACATGACGATGCTGACAAGCACGATTTTTGCAAGGGATTTGCCGAATTCCACCAGGCCGGTGGCGCTGAAGATGCGCGTGAACCCTTTGGCCGGCGATATGCGGGAAAACTGCGGCCTGATTCGTTCGAGAACGGGGGTCGGCAGGTTCTGAAAGATCGAGGCGCCGATCCCGAAGATGAAGAAGAGCACCACGGCCGGCAGCACCATGTTACCGACTTCCCAGCCTATGCGCGTAAACAGCGATATGGCATCCGGGCCCGTTTCCAGCTGCCATTGATCCGGCTTTTCGAAGAGGTCGCGTAGAACCTCGCCCATGCGGCCCATGCGCTCTGGCAGAAAGAAGGTGACGTAGATGACAGTCGCGAGCATGGAAGCAAAGAGCGTCGCTTCCCTGGAGTGAGGGACATTGCCCTTCTCGATCGTATCGCGGAGTTTTTTCTCCGTCGGTTTTTCTGTTTTACTGTCCTTGTCTTCGTCAGCCAAAGCAGCCGCCCTTTGCGAAACGGAAAGAGGCCGCGCATGATACGCGGCCCTCAGATCATCAGTTTACGATGTTTTGGCTGAGTCGCGCCGCGCTTATGCGGCTTCTTCCACAGGCGTATTTTCCTTGGCCTTGAGCTCGATCTGGCCGGAGTTGGCCAGACGGATGGCTTCCTGGGCGATGGCACGCCGGGCAATTGCGATTTCGCGCGGATTGATGCCGGCATTGCCCATCTGCAGGTCGGATTCGATCATGCGGCGCTGACGCGGGCTGATCGAGGACAGCACGATCTCCCGGATCTCGTTGCCGGATCCCCGCAGCGCCATCGTCAGGATGTCGGCGGCGATGTCGTTGAGCAGCAGGACGCGGCTCGGCTGCGGCATGCGCGTGAGATCGTCGAAGAGGAAGATCTTCGGGCGAACCTTCTCGACCGATTCCTTGTTGATCGATTCCAGCGAACTCAGCAGGGTATCGACGACCGGCTTGTCGAGTTCGTTCATCAGGTCGGCGACCTTCGTGGAACCGGAGGCGTTGCGCTCTGTGTCGATCTCCGCCATCAGCCCGAGCACGCGGTTTTCGATGATTTGGGCAGCCTTCGGGCTGACATCCTTAATGTTGACCGTGCGGTTCATGATGTCGGCGCGCTGTGCCTCGGGAAGCTGCAGCAGGATCTTGGCGCCGAAGGCCGAAGGCATCATGGAGAGCACATAGGCGATCGTCTGAGGATGCTCGCGCAGGAAGAACTTGGCAACGAAGACCGGATCGGCCTCGCCCAGGCGATCCCAGATGGAGGTCTCGTAAGCCTGGAAGGCGGTACGGCGGCCGAGCAGACTGTCGACCTCGTCGGGCGTCAGGCCCTCTTCGAGAATGCTCTCGATGGCCTTGGCGTTATCCATGAGGCCGGCGCCCTCGGTGAAGAGGTCCTCGAATTCCGCCACGAGCTGCGCCAGCTCGTCCGGCGGAATAACTCGCAGTGATTGCGCCGAGGCGATGATCATCTGCAGCTCGTTCTGCGTGAAGTATTTCAGCAGCCGTCCAGCCACTTGCTTGCCCATGGCGAGAAGGACGGCGGCTGCCTTTTCAGTCTGAGATAACGGTTTCTCGGCGATCGCGCCGCTGAAATCGTCAAAGTCCATCATGGTCTTCGTCTCCGTCCCGCAAGGGGGAGTGGGCTCGTCATGAGCAGGGTTCAGCTTTTCTTCGCGTTATAAATTTCAGTGAGCTTGATGCCGAATCTGGTGTCGTCATGTTCCAGAACGGTAATCTCGCCCCGGCCGATTTTGCGGCCGTTCACAGTAATCTCGACCGGCTCGCCGATCTTCTTGTCGAGCGCGATGATGGCGCCTTCAGTCAGGTTCATCAGGCCGGATACCGGCATGCGGCTGCTGCCGAGCACGATCTGGACGTCGATCGGGATGTCCATGATCAGGTCCATATTGGCGGTCAGCGCGCTGCCGGGAGCAGCCGGTGCGGCCGCCGCGGAAGCGACGCCGAACTCGCCGTCATCGAAGGCCGGAGCGGAATTGTCGTCGCCGAAATCGCCGAAGGTGGAAAGGTCCGTGCCCGTTTCAGTGCCGAATGCGTCGGTCTCGAAGTCGGGCAGGCTGCCGTCATTGTCTTTCTTCAGGACGCCCCGCAGACCATCGATGGCCTCGTCCAAGGCGGCATCGCTGTTCGAAATGTCGAGCGATTCCTCGCTGCTTTGCTGTGTCGTCTTCGTAGCCATGAAATCACTATTCCAGTTGAAACTTGCCTCAAGCTGCCGTGAGTGGGCTCACACGCCAGCAGATCAATTCATCAAGTGTCGAAGAAGCTCGTCATCGGAATTGACGTTGTCCTTGACGCGCACGGTATAATTTTCGCCGGAGCGGCCGAATTCGCAAATGTAGAGGTCTTTGCTGTTGGCGCTGACCTCGACCCGGACGTCGCCGCTATGATCCATAAAGGGAATGACATCGCCGACCGCGAGCTTGGAAATGGTATCGAGCGTCAGAGATTCGAGCCGAACTCGCGCCTCGAGCGTTACCTGCGAGCGGCGCACCTGTTCGCTGAGCTGCTCCGACCATGTCTGGGAAGCGGCTGTCGGGTTCTTGGCGCGAGGCGTGCTGACGACGGTGCGCAGCAGGTCGCGTTGCGGTGCGATGATAACGATCTGCGAAATCGACTTGCCGAGCGAGATCGTCATCGTGATCGCAGCGGCAAACTCGTTACCGTTGTCACCGATGGCCGCCGGGCGATCCTCGATATTGTAGGGCGGATCGAGGTAGGGCTCGAAACCGCCGGCTGCGCTCACCGCCGAGCGAAGCACTTTGGCGATCTTTTCGAACACCATGACGGAAAGATCGAGTTCGATCACTGAAAGTGGCCGCGCGACCGGCGCTTCCATATCTTCAGCGCGTGCGCCCAGCATATGCTCCATCAGCGTCATGATAAAGCCGGCGCCGCAGCCGAGGATGAAGTTCGGGGCCCAGTTGCGCAGCGAACCGTTGACCAGCGCATGATGGCCACCGAGCCCGGCAATCAGCTCGTTCATCGAGCCGGACTGATGGCCGGCATAGGCGATGTTGATGTCCAGGCCCGTCTCAGTCTTGATGATGTCGGGCAGGAATTCGGCATAGACCTGGGCGAAGGCGGTGCCGAGTTTCGCAAGCGTCGCCTGATCGCCGAGATTGCCTGTAAGCTTGGCAAAAAGGGTGCGGTCCATCGTCTGTGCTCTGTGCGATGATTGCTGGCTCATATTCGTCAGGCTGCCTTGCTCTCACCACCGGGGTTCATCATTTCCTGCTCGACGGCATCGATCGATGGACGTTCGTAGGAAGAGATGGTCTTGCGGCCGTATTCGAGGGCGACCTGCGGCACCGATCCGTTCATGTAGGCAAGCAGCGTCTGCTTCACGATGACATAGAGGCGATGCTGCTTGTTGCGCACGACCTTGATCTGGGAAACCAGCGGTGCGCAGACGGAATAGGACAGGATAATGCCGAGGAAGGTGCCGACCAGCGCCGAACCGATGAGATGACCGAGCACCTCGGGTGATTCGTTGATGTGGCTCATGGCCTTGATGACACCGAGAACGGCAGCAACGATACCGATCGCCGGGAAGGAATCGCCCATGATCGTGATCGAATGATAGGGCTTCATCTTGTCGTGCTGCATCGTTTCGAGCTCTTCGTCCATCAGTGCCTCGATCTCGTGCGAGCGGGCATTGCCGATGATGATGAGCCGGACGTAGTCGCAGATGAAAGCCGTCAGATCCTTGTTCTTCAATACCGTCGGAGCAGCCTTGAAGATCGCCGATTCATCGGGATTGTCGATATGGGCTTCGATCTCGTTGCGCGACTTGGTACGCAAGTCGCGCATCAGGGCATAGAGTACGCCGAGCGTGTCGAGATAGTCGCGCTCCTTGGGAACCGCATGGCGGAAGGCCTCTCCGAGCGCTTTGCCGGAATCCTTCACCACCTTCATCGGATTGGCCATGATGAAGCCGCCGAGACCGGCGCCTGCGATAATGACGAATTCGAAAGGCTGGAACAGCGCGCCTACATCTCCGCCCATAGCCATGAAGCTGCCTATGATGCAGCCGCAGGTCACTACAAATCCGATAATAATATTCATCGTCGGTCCACACCTGAACGTTGCTTCATATGATGAACTAGGGGACCTGCCTTGCGTGAGGCTGTTCGATAGGTCTCCGAACATCCTTTTTGCCTTGTCAGCTTCGCACAAGCCAAGCCCTGCAGGATGGCGGGTAAGGGCATCCATGCCCCGCTAACGAAATGTAGGAGCGCCCGCGGCGTTTCCTTTCCCGTTATTCTCCAATGTCCGGAGGGCGTTGAAAATGCAGTCTGGTATTTATGTCGCGCTGTCATCCCAGATGGCGCTCGAGCGGCGTCTGACGACGATCGCCGACAATCTGGCGAACGTGAACACAACGGGCTTCCGTGGCACCGAGGTCAAGTTCGATCAGGTCCTCAGCAATACGGAAAACAAGCTCAATGCCAAGGTCGCCTTCGTCTCTCAGGGCAATGATTATCTCTCTACCGACAATGGCGAACTTCAAAACACCGGCAATCTCTTCGATTTTGCCGTCAAGGGGGATGCCTATTTCGGCATGAATACGCCGGCCGGCCTGGTGCTGACGCGCGACGGCCGCTTCACCATGACCGAAAGCGGCGCGCTGGTTTCCACGCGCGGCTTCCCGGTCCTCGATCCGGGCGGTGCGCCGATCCAGCTCGACCCCGCCGGCGGTCCGCCGAGCGTCGCGTCGAACGGCACGATCACGCAGAATGGCCGGAGCATGGGCCAGATCGGTCTCTATAGCGCCGATGTCAGCAAGGGCTTCCTGCGCTACGAAAACAGCGGCATCCTGCCGACCGATACGCCGCAGCCGGTTATCGATCGCTCGAGCATCGGGATTGCACAGGGCTACCTCGAAAACTCCAACGTCAACGGCATGCGGGAAATGACCAATCTTATCGAGGTCAGCCGTGCCTTCGACAACATCAGCACGCTCACCAGCAGCAGCGAGGGCACGCTCACCGACGCCATCAAAACCCTCGGCGGCAGCCAATAAAGAGGGCTTGTCATGGTCGAGGATCGGTTGCCGGAGGGCGCGCTGTCGCCGAAGCTTTCGCATATGGCCGTCCTGGCGGGCCAATATGCGCTGGCGGAGAATGCCGTGGCCAATGGCGGTCATGTGCGCACCATCGCCGCTGGACATTATACGGTTGCCGGTCTTTCCAGGCAGGTGCGTCTCGGCGATTTCGTCGCGCATCGGTCGTCGACCGGTGTCCATCTCGGCGAAGTCGTTCGTGTCGAACCGGAACTCACCTATGTCTGTCCGATCGAGCCGGGCGAGCCGATCGGCATCCAGGACACCATCATCCGCAAGGGTGCTTTCCGTATTGCGCCCGATGACAGCTGGTGCGGCCGCACGATCAACTCACTCGGCGAGCCGATCGATGGCCTTGGTCCCCTGACATCGGGTCTGGAAGCGCGCTCGATCGCGAATACGGCACCGCCGTCGATGATGCGCAAGCGTGTTGAAACCGGCTTCAAAACCGGCGTTCGCGCCATCGATATCTTCTCGCCGCTCTGCCTTGGCCAGCGCCTCGGCATCTTCGCCGGCTCCGGCGTCGGCAAGTCGACGCTGCTGTCGATGCTGGCGAGGGCCGATGCTTTCGACAAGGTGGTGATCGCGCTCGTCGGCGAACGCGGCCGTGAAGTGCGCGAATTCATCGAGGATACGCTGGGTTCCCACATGCAGAAGTCGGTCGCCGTCGTTGCGACCAGCGACGAGAGCCCGATGCTGCGCAAGATGGCGCCGCTTTCGGCCATCACTATTGCCGAGCATTTCCGCGACAGGGGCGATAACGTTCTCCTGATCGTCGACAGCGTCACCCGTTTTGCTCATGCCATCCGCGAAGTGGCGACTGCCTCCGGCGAGCCGCCGATCGCACGCGGATATCCGGCGTCCGTCTTTACCGAGTTGCCACGCCTTCTCGAGCGGGCAGGCCCGGGACCGGAGGGGACCGGCACCATCACCGCCATCATCTCCATCCTCGTCGATGGTGACAATCATAACGACCCGATCGCCGATTCCACCCGTGGCATTCTCGATGGTCACATCGTACTGCAGCGTAGCCTCGCCGAAGAGGGACGCTATCCGCCGATCGACCCGCTGGCATCCGTGTCGCGCTTAGCGCGCAAGGCCTGGACTTCGGATCAGGAAAAGCTGGTTTCGCGCCTGAAGGCATTGGTGCATCGCTACGAGGAAACGCGCGACCTGCGCCTGATCGGCGGTTATCGCCAGGGCGCCGACGCCGATCTCGATATCGCGGTGCGCCAGGTGCCGATCATCTACGACATACTGAAGCAGACGCCCGGCGAAGAGCCGTCGGCGGATGCTTTCACCGATCTCGCGACGGCCCTCAGGAATGCTTCGGGCGGCGTCCCCGCCAGGGCCAAGTGATGGCCGTCCGTCGCACGATCTCGTTTTTTCCTGTCCGCAAGCCTGTCGAAGATTGCTGAACGTCATGCTGAGAAAGAGGCCGCAAGTGAGAGAATCCGAAGCAGACGAACCGGTCGCCCCGCCGAAATCGGCGAGAAGGCGAACTGTTGCGGACAGGGCTCTGGCCTTTACCGGCCTGGCGCTGGCCGGTGCCTCGGCCTTCTTTCCCTGGTATGTCTTTCTGAACCCGGAGAAGTTCGGCATCCAGGTGGCTGAAGGCGATCGCACCCGCGATCTGCCGAACTGGCCCGGCCGCGCCGTTGTCAGCGTGTCGCCGCTTGCCATGGTCAACAAGAATCCCTCGCAACCGAAGGATCTCATCCCCGATCCGCTGACGACGGCAACGGTCAGCAATACCGGCCGCGAGGATGACAAGGGGCCTCCGGCCGATCAGCAGCCGTTCCCCGGCAAGTCTGCCTTCCAGCTGCTGCATGTCGCCAACGGCCGCGCTCTGATTGAGGACGACACCGGCATGTATGTCGTCCGTGTCGGATCGCTTCTACCCGACAGCAGCCGGCTGGCTTCGATCGAGCAGCGGGAAGGAAAATGGGTCATCGTCACCTCGACGGGCGATGTCTACGGCAGCAATTGAGGCAAGCACGGAATCGCCTGGATTTCAGGCACTTCGAAGACTTTACAGGAACGCATTTCCCGCAAGTCCCACGCAAGATTATCCCGCTAGATTCACAGTGTAAGAACGGAGAGAAGCCCATGCAACCCATTCAGCTCTTTGACCTGGCCTCGCGGCAAGCGGAGTGGCTCCAGGTGCGTCAGCAGGTTGTTGCCGGCAATATCGCCAATGCCAATACCCCGAAGTTTCACGCCAAGGATGTCACGCCGTTCCAGGCAGTTCTGGACAACCAGAACGTCAACATGGTCCGGACCAGTCCTGCGCATCTTTCGGGCAACGAATTCAGCACGAGCGGCAACGTCAACGTCGAAGAGGCGCCGCTAAACCAGGAAATTGGTGTCCAGGAGTCGGGTAACACCGTCGGCCTGGAGGACGAGCTCGCCAAGGCCGGTGACATCAAGCGCCAGTACAGCTTGAACACCGCCCTCGTCGGCTCCTTTCATCGCATGATGTTGATGGCCGTAAAACAATAGATGAAGTGAAGATGTCATGGACCCCTTATCAGCCGCATTGAAAATTGCAGGCTCCGGCCTGGAGGCTCAATCGACTCGCCTGCGTATCGTCTCCGAAAATATCGCCAATGCCCGCTCGACGGGCGACACGCCGGGTGCCGATCCTTATCGGCGCAAGACCGTGACGTTCGGTGCCGAGATGGATCGCACCAATGGCCTGACCACGGTCGGTGTCAAGAAGCTCGGCGAGGACACGGGCAGGTTCGTCGAAGAATACGATCCCAGTAATCCTGCCGCCGACCAGAAGGGCTACGTCAAGATGCCCAACGTCAACGTTCTGGTCGAGATGGCCGACATGAGGGAGGCCAACCGTTCATACGAGGCCAATCTGCAGACGGTCAGACAGGCCCGTGATCTCATCTCCTCCACTATTGATTTGCTGAAGAACCAATGATCGACGCGATTAAGAATGTAGCCTCCCTCTCGGCGACCCGCGGCCTCGGCAGCATCGCCACGGATATGACCTCCGCCGCTTCCGGCGCGCTGAACGCCTCGCCGGCCGTTGCCGCGGGCGTAGATGCCGGAATGAGCTTTGCGTCCGTCATGTCGAATGTCGCGAAGGATTCCATCAATTCACTGAAGGATGCTGAAAACGCCTCCTTTGCCGGTATCAAGGGCACGATGAACACCCGCGAGGTGGTCGACAAGGTCATGCAGGCCGATCAGACCCTGCAGACCGCGATCGCACTGCGCGACAAGGTGGTCTCAGCGTTTCTCGATATTACGAAGATGCAGATCTAGTGCGGGGTTTTCCGCTCTAATTATTTGATTTGGCGTGAATTGTTCGCAGGCCGCTTTGCGGTTTCGGAGATCCCGCCCTGGCTCGAAGGACGAAAGCATGAGAGCGCTCGCAATTGCCGCGACGGGCATGGACGCCCAGCAGACCAATCTCGAAGTGATCGCGAACAACATCGCGAACATCAACACGACGGGTTACAAGCGCTCGCGCGCCGAGTTTTCCGACCTTCTTTATCAAACGGAACGCGCCAAGGGCATTGCCAACAGGCCGAATCAGGCGGTGGTGCCGGAAGGCGCCAATATCGGCCTCGGCGTGCAGACCGTGGCCGTACGCAACATCCAGGTCCAGGGCCAACTCTCGCAGACACAGAACGATCTCGATATCGCCCTGGTCGGTCGCGGCTGGTTCCAGATCCAGATGCCCGACCGCACGATAGCCTATACCCGCGCCGGCTCTTTCAACAGAAGCGATACCGGCCAGATCGTCACGCCCGATGGCAACACGTTGGCGCCGGGCATTACCGTTCCGAACAATGCCACCAGCCTCACCGTCAGCCAGTCCGGCCAGGTTTCTGCAATCATCGGCACGGCGACGACGCCGACGGTACTCGGCCAGTTGCAGATCGCCAATTTCGTCAACGAAGCGGGCCTGCAGCCGATGGGCAGCAACCTCTTCACGCAGACGCCGGCCTCCGGCGATCCGGTTGTCTCAGATCCCAACCAGAACGGCTTCGGCTACATGAAGCAATTCTATCTCGAATCGTCGAACGTCGATCCGGTCAAGGAAATCACCGATCTGATCACCGCGCAGCGCGCCTATGAGATGAATTCGAAGGTCATTACCACGGCCGACGAAATGGCGCAGGTCGTCAGCAAGAACCTGAAGTAACGAGAGGGACGGGCCAAACATGAGGTTTCGCCGGATGAAAAGCTTGGCAATGGCATGGTTCGCCGCAGCGAGCCTCTCCGTCGTATTTGCGTCGCCTACACCCGCCGGTGCGCAGAGCGCCGATGGAGGAAGTTTCGGAACTGCCGTGGTGCCGACCGAGACGATCTATCCGGGCGATATCATCACCAGCGGTCAGCTCGAAGAGGTTGATGTCACCAACCCCAATCTGAGCGGTGACTATGCTAAGCGGCTCCGCGAGGTGACCGGCCTGGTCTCGAAGCGCACGCTGCTTCCCGGCCGCACCATTTCCATTTCCGCGCTGCGCCAGCCATATGCGGTAACGCGCGGCTCCAATGTTCGTCTGGTGATGAGCATGGGCAGCATGACGATCACCGCGGCGGGTACGCCGCTGGATGACGGCGCCGTCGGCGACAATATCCGCGCCCGCAACATGGACTCCGGCATCATCGTCAACGGCACGGTCCTCCAAAACGGCACGATACGCGTGGTCGCGAAATGAAACGGTTTCGTCAATTACTCGCAGTCCTATTCGCATTGCCGAGCCTGATCGTCGCCGATCCGGCGCTCGCGATGCAATCGCGCATCAAGGATATCGCATCGCTGCAATCCGGCCGTGACAACCAGCTGATCGGCTACGGTCTGATCGTCGGTCTCCAGGGGACCGGCGACGGCCTGCGTTCCTCGCCTTTCACCGAGCAGTCCATGCGCGCGATGCTGCAGAACCTCGGCATCTCGACGCAAGGCGGCCAGTCCGCCGCCAAGAACACCGCAGCCGTCATGGTGACGGCGAACCTGCCGCCCTTTGCAAGCCCGGGCAGCCGCATCGACGTGACGGTCAGCTCGCTCGGCGATGCGACGTCGCTGCGCGGCGGCACGCTGATCATGACCTCGCTGAGCGGCGCCGATGGACAGATCTATGCCGTGGCGCAGGGCTCCGTCATCGTATCCGGCTTCCAGGCACAGGGTGCCGCCGCCACGGTGACCGAGGGTGTTACCACGGCTGGCCGCGTGCCCGGCGGTGCCATCATCGAGCGTGAACTGCCGTCGCGTTTCAAGGATTCCGTCAATCTGGTCCTGCAGCTGCGCAATCCGGATTTCTCGACATCGATCCGCATTTCCGACACGGTCAACACCTGGGCGACTTCGCGGTTTGGCGCGCCGATCGCAGAAGCCAAGGATTCGCAGGAAGTCACGATCGCCAAGCCGAAGATGGCCGACCTGGCGCGGCTGATGGCCGATATCGAAAATCTCAATGTTCAGACCGACACGCCAGCCAAGGTCGTCATCAACGAGCGCACGGGTACGATCGTCATTGGCGCCGACGTCCGCGTCTCGCCGGTCGCCGTCAGCTACGGAACGCTGACCGTGCAGGTGAGCGAGAACCCGCAGGTGATCCAGCCAGAACCCTTCTCCGATGGCCAGACGGCGATCCAGGACCAGACCGATATCACTGCCACCAAGAGCGGCGGCCGTGTGGCGGTGCTGGAAGGGCCTGACCTGAAGACGCTGGTCGCAGGCCTCAACAATATCGGCGTCAAGCCGGACGGCATCATCGCCATCCTGCAAGGCATCAAGTCGGCCGGCGCCCTGCAAGCGGAGCTCGTGCTGCAATGATCCCGAACGCCATTGCCAGAAATATGCTGATCGGCTGCAGCCTCGCAACGGCAGCCCTGCTCCTGTCGCTCGGTGCGGCTCTGGCGCAGGAAGCGCCGAAGCCGATCACCGCCGATCCGGCTTCCAGCCAGGATGAGATCCGCCAGTTCTGCACCAATATCGCCGATCCGGCACGGGACCAACGCTATCTGCTGCAAAAGCAGGAACTGGAAAAACTTCAGGCCGATGTCGATCAGCGCATCGCCACCATGGACAAGCGCAAGGCCGAATACGAAGACTGGCTGAAAAAGCGCGATGACTTCCTCAAGACCGCGGATCTAGGCCTGGTCGATATCTACAAGAATATGAAGCCGGATGCGGCCGCAGCCAGCCTCAATGATGTCAGAACCGTCGTGGCGGCTGCAATCATCATGAAGCTCTCCGCGCGCCAGTCGAGCCTCATTCTTGCAGAGATGGATGCGAAAAAGGCGGCGGTCATCACCAACATTATCGCCAGCGCATCCGACCCGAATACATCGAAGTCGAAGGACCCCTCATGAACACGCGTCTTACGGCCGCCTGCGCAATCGTCGTCTTTCTCGCCGGTTGCCAGTCGCAGGCCCTCAGGGAAATCGGCAGGGCGCCTGCCATGAGTCCGATCGGCAGCGGCCTGCAATATGCGCAGACGCCGCAGATGTCTCAATATCCGAAGCGGCCGCACCAGGTCGCGCAGGGCTATTCGCTCTGGAACGATTCGCAGGCCGCTTTGTTCAAGGATTCGCGCGCGCTCAATGTCGGCGACATCCTGACCGTCACGATCCAGATCAACGACAAGGCGAACTGGGACAACGAGACCAATCGCAATCGCACGAACAAGAGCGATATGAATTGGGATATTTCGGCCAAGATTTTTGGCTGGAGGCCTGCCACCAACGCCGACGCCACCTCGGGCTCCGACACCAGCACCGACAGCAAGGGCAAGATGCAGCGCTCCGAGCAAATCAATCTTCTGGTCGCTGCCGTCGTGACGGGCATTCTCGAAAACGGCAACCTGATGATCAGCGGCTCGCAGGAAGTGCGCATGAATCAGGAAATTCGCATTCTCAATGTCGCCGGCATCGTCCGGCCGCAGGACGTGACGTCCGATAATACCATTTCCTACGACAAGATTGCCGAGGCCCGCATTTCCTATGGCGGCCGCGGCCGCCTGACAGAAATACAGCAGCCGCCGAGAGGGCAGCAGGCGGTCGACCTGCTCTCGCCGCTCTGATTTGATAGCGAACGGATAGGGATATGGCAGCAGTCGCAGACGAATCGGCAAAGGGCAAGGGATCGTCGCTGATCATGATGGTCGCCGGGCTGCTGGTACTCACCGTACTCGGCGGCGGCGGAGGCTGGGTACTGGGAACCATGGTGGCGCCGCGGATCAAGCAGGCCACCGCTGCGGTGCAGGCGACGGCAAAGGCTGGCGGCGACGGCAAGCAGGCTGCAGCCGCCGCCCAGGCAACCGGCACCATCGCGCTCGATCCGATCACCGTCAACCTCGCTTATCCCTCGCAGAACTGGATCAGGCTGGAGCTTGCGCTCGTTTTCAAAGGGCCGCCCGACGCTCAGCTTGCCCAGGCGATCCATCAGGACATCCTCGCCTATATCCGCACGGTCTCCCTGCAGCAGATCGAAGGCGCCCGTGGCCTGCAATATCTTCGGGATGACATCCAGGAGCGTGTTGACCTGCGCTCGGAAGGACGAGTATCGAAAGTTATGTTCAGAACTTTCGTGATCGAATGAGTCGGCCAGCACTTGCTCTATTTATATTCGTGATTGCTGCCTTGTCGCCTGAACTGGCGGCGGCGCAGCAATTGTCGCAGCAGCTTCCCACCGATCTTCTGAACGCGCCGGTCAACGGCTCGGTTGCCGCCTGGATCATCCGTACCTTCGGGCTCCTGACGATCCTGTCGATCGCGCCGGGTATCCTGATCATGGTGACGAGCTTTCCGCGCTTCATCATCGCCTTTTCGATCCTGCGCACCGGCATGGGCCTCGCAACGACGCCGTCGAACATGATTCTGCTGAGTCTTTCGCTGTTCATGACGTTTTATGTCATGTCGCCGACCTTCGATCAGGCCTGGAAGGATGGCGTGCAGCCGCTGCTTGCCAACCAGGTTTCGGAAGCCGACGCGGTGCAGCGCATTGCCGAGCCTTTCCGCACCTTCATGTCGAACAATACGCGTGACAAGGACCTGAAGCTTTTCGTCGATCTGGCGAAGGAACGCGGCCAGTCGACGGTCGTCGACAACAAGATCGATTACCGCGTTCTGATCCCGGCCTTCATGATATCGGAGATCCGCCGCGGCTTCGAAATCGGCTTCCTGGTGGTACTGCCGTTTCTCGTCATCGACCTGATCGTATCGACCATTGTCATGGCGATGGGCATGATGATGCTGCCACCGACCTCGATCTCTCTACCGTTCAAGATTCTCTTCTTCGTGCTGATCGACGGCTGGAACCTTTTGGTCGGCAGCCTGGTCCGCTCTTTCCACTGATATGAAAAGCGTAAGGCGATCACCGGGGCCACAGCCCCGATGATCGCTGAAGCTTACTCGGCCGCGATCGCAGCCGAGTTCCGGTCATCTTCCATGAACGGTTTCGAGCGCTCCGGTACGGCCGGCACGTCGATGTGATCGGGTGCCAGTCCCTGCTTGGCCCGCGCCACCATAATTTCGAAAGCCGTCTCCAGATGCTGCGTGAAGCGTTCCGCATCGAAGAGCGGTTTGATGGAGCGATTGGCAGCCAGAATTTGCTTGAATTCAGCGATACGCTCCGGTTGCTCGGCGAGCTGCACGGCCATGTCCTCATAAGCCTGGATGTCTGCGGCCACCAGCTCGGGCAGGCCGATCGCATTCAGCAGGCTTTCGCTGACGCGTGAGGCGAAGTTGGTGCCCTTCACCGTGAGGACCGGCAGACCGCCCCACAGCTGCTCCGATGTGGTCGTATGGCCGTTGACGGGGAAGGTGTCGAGGCCGAGATCGGCCAGCTGCTGGCGGTCGATGTGATCCTCGTAGCGAATGCGTGTGGTGAAGATGACCCGCTTGCGGCTGATGCCACGCGCTTCCAGACGTGCCCAGAGATTGGCCTCTGCGCGGGGACCGTTGCAGAGCAGCCAAAGCACACTGTTCTTGCTGCGCTTCAGAATGTTGCACCACACGTCGACCATTTGTGAGGTGATCTTGCGGTTGCCGTTGAAGGAGGCGAAGACGAAGGCGCCTTCGGGCAGTTCGTGTTGCGCGCGCGTCGTCGGCCGCGGCTTAGGGCGGTTGAGCGGATCGTTCGGCTGGTAGCATTCGGGCAGCCGGCAGAATTTCTCGTGGAAATGCGCCTTCGAATGATCCGGAAGCACATAAGGATCACCGATAATATAGTCGAGATCGATATTGACGACGGAGCCCGGAAAACCGAGCCAGGAAACCTGGATCGGAGCGGCCATATGATTGAGGATAGCCGCGCGGCTTCCTTTGGTGTGCCCCTTGAGATCGACAAGAATGTCGATATTCCGAGCGCGGATCGCCTCTGCTGTGCCTTGATCGGACAGGCTGCGAACGTCGACCATTGTTCCCCACTGCTGATGGTCGAACGGCTGCTCCTTCTGGGAAGCGAGATCCGAATGGTCGAAGAGAGTGATCTCGAACCGATCCCTGTCGTGCAACTCCAGGGTCCGCTGCATCAGCTTCATTGTCGCGTGGCCGGGCCAGAAATCGGACGAGAGATAACCGACGCGGATCTTGTTGCTCCACGTGTGTGGCAACTTGCGACGAGCCTCGGCATGGCCGGCGGGCAGGGGTTTTGTGTCGTGGACCGCATGCTTATTGATTGCTTCATCGCCACACCAATGCAGGTGGAAGAAGGGATTGTCCGGGATCACATAGTCGAGATTGCCCTTTGCCAGTGCCGCTGTGATCGGCGCTATGTGTCTGTCGACAGCCGCGAGATCGGATATCTCTCGAGCAAAGATCAGATGGAGTATGCGCGTGACAATGCTGTCGGGGTGTTTCTTGAACAGCGTCGCAACGAGGTGTCGGTTGCTTGCGTCATAGAGATCGTCGGTAAGCAGTTTCGCTGCCATGAGCCGATGCTTGAGCTCCGGTCCCTCGACCAGTATCGTCTTGAAGCTGGTCAGGAGTTCTTTCTGCTGTCGGCCGAGGAAAATGCGAGCGAGGATGAAGGCAATCTCCGGATCCTTAAACGCCATTGGAAGGATCAGGTTGCCGACTGCGAGAGCCTGATCGTCATTGCCGCATTCGCTATGAAGCAGCAGCGCCTCGCGAAGATAGTCGTCGCGCTGCGGCTTTTGCCGGCCGGCCAGTTCATACGCGCTCGCCGCATCCGATCTGAAGCCGAGCTTGAGCAATGTTTTCGCCAACAATGCATAGGTCTTTGGCGACCTGTCGACGTTAAGCAGCTCGTTCAGGGTCTCGAGCGCGCGCGTATACTGTCCCTTCTGATAGAAACCGGACGCTGTCGAAAAGGCATTTTTCGTATTCACGAGCGAGAACTCCAAGCGGAATGTTGAACTGGCACTCGCCAAGGGCCGAGTGCCGGAATCATGGATTCCGCCCGATCTTCGCGCACGTAGCTTGCCTGAAACCGAAGCGGCGGGGGAAAATGCCTTTACGCATTTTTAGCTACGTTCAGGAGAGCCGCTTACCGGCGGATCGAATTTAAGAAATTGGCAAGCAATGGATGCGACTTTCCTTGCGACATGACGGGTTTGGTCCTCTAGGAAAACGGATCGAGGGGCATGAAGCTGCTCCGTCATCGCCGGTATCTCAGTCCGGTATGTCCTCCTTTTGTATCCAGTTTCCAGGGGACACTCCTATGACCAGCATTATCACCAACAATTCCGCAATGGCCGCTCTCCAGACGCTGCGCGGTATCAGCAGCAACCTGCAGGACACCCAGGCCGCTGTTTCTTCGGGCCTGCGCATCTCCAAGGCTTCTGACAACGCTGCTTATTGGTCGATCGCCACCAGCATGAAGTCCGACAACAGCGCCATCGGCGCGGTTTCCGACGCTCTCGGCCTCGGCGCCGCAAAGGTCGACACCGCTTCGACGGCCGTCAGCAGCGCCATCGACATCGTCGGCCAGATCAAGAGCAAGCTTGCTACCGCCATGGAAGGCTCGGTTGACAAGAAGGCTGTTCAGGAAGAAATCGGCCAGCTGCAGCAGCAGCTGCAGAGCGTCGCCCAGTCGGCTTCGTTCAACGGCGAAAACTGGGTCATGGCTCAGAACGGCGACTCCGCTTCGGTCGTCTCCTCGTTCATCCGCGGCACCAACGGCACCGTTTCCGTCAGCACGACCTCCTACGCCTTCGACACCGGCGCGACCGGCAACGTTCTGTTCGGCTCGAGCGCCGGCACGATCGACACGACTTCGGGCATCCTGGGTACGTCAGATGGCTCGGTTGGCGCTTCGGTCTTCAGCCTCGACATCTCCAGCATGACGACCGGCCAGATCTCCAGCGCCCTGAACATGGTTCAGACCGCTCTGAACTCCATGACCAGCCTCGGTTCGAAGCTGGGCTCTGTCTCCAGCCGCATCGATCTGCAGACGAGCTTCGCTTCCTCGCTTTCCGACTCGATCCAGTCGGGTGTGGGCAAGCTGGTTGACGCTAACATGGAACAGGAATCGAGCAAGCTGTCCGCTCTGCAAACGCAGCAGCAGCTCGCTATCCAGTCCTTGTCGATCGCCAACTCCTCGAACCAGTCGATCCTGTCGCTCTTCCGTTAATAGGAAGAACCAACGCAGCGCGTTGGTCGAAAATCCTAAACAACAAGTTAACCGCGCCTGTCTAAGGCGCGGTTTTTTTTATATTTTTTGCCTCAAGCCAGTTCAGCTTTTCTTAACTATATTGCTGTTTCTTAGGACCATCGAAGCGGCGAGTTAACCTTAACGATTTTGGTTAACAGGCATGATGCTGAATGCCGTTACCGGTTTTAGGTCCGGAATGTCCCTTATTCAACCACTGCCAAAGGGGCAAATATCATGACGAGCATTCTTACCAATAACGCCGCAATGGCTGCTCTCCAGACGCTGCGCAGCATCGGCTCCAACCTGCAGCAGACGCAGGGCGCTGTTTCTTCGGGCCTGCGTATCTCCAAGGCTTCCGACAACGCCGCTTACTGGTCGATCGCCACCAGCATGAAGTCCGACAACAGCGCCATCGGCGCGGTTTCCGACGCTCTCGGCCTCGGCGCCGCCAAGGTTGACACTGCAACCACCGCCGTCACCAGCGCCATCGACATCGTAAGCCAGATCAAGAGCAAGCTCGTCACCGCCATGGAAGGTTCGGTCGACAAGAAGTCCATTCAGGAAGAAATCGGCCAGCTGCAGCAGCAGCTGGAGAGCGTCGCCCAGTCGGCTTCGTTCAACGGCGAAAACTGGGTCATGGCTCAGAACGGCGACTCCGCTTCGGTCGTCTCCTCGTTCATCCGCGGCACCAACGGCACCGTTTCCGTCAGCACGACCTCCTACGCCTTCGACGCCAGCGCGACCGGCAACGTTCTGTTCGGCTCGAGCGGCGGCACGATCGACACGACTTCGGGCATCCTGGGTACGTCGGATGGCTCGGTTGGCGCTTCGGTCTTCAGCCTCGACATCTCCAGCATGACCGGCGGCCAGATCTCCAGCGCCCTGAACATGGTTCAGACCGCTCTGAACTCCATGACCAGCATGAACTCCCGCCTCGGCTCGATCTCCGCTCGCATCGATCTGCAGACGACTTTTGCTTCCTCGCTTTCCGACTCGATCGAATCGGGTGTGGGCAAGCTGGTTGACGCCAACATGGAACAGGAATCGAGCAAGCTGTCCGCTCTGCAGACGCAGCAGCAGCTGGCCGTTCAGTCGCTCTCGATCGCCAACTCCTCGAGCCAGTCGATCCTGTCGCTCTTCCGTTAATAGGAAGAACCAACGCAGCGCGTTGGTCGATGGTAGCAGACAAGCCTTCGCCGCGCCTTCTCCGGAAGGCGCGGTTTTCGTTTTTGGCTCGGCGTATCGGCGCCGACTGGCTCAGGACGCCTTTCCGAGGGCCGCGGCAGCCTTTTGCCGAGCGGCATCGACGAAGCCATCAAACAGTTTGTGCATGGCCGCCTGCTTGTAGGGATAGACGCTCGGATCATCCATGTCATGGACCACCATGGCGACATCGAGCTCGAACACCAGCAGGCGTCCGTCGGGAAGTTCGGCGCAATCGATGCCGAAATAATCGAGCTGGATATGGCGGCAAAGGGCAGCGAAGCTCTCTTTATGGCGCAGGGCGAAATCCTGATCGAAGTTTTCCATCCATGCCTGTTCGACGGCGCGTTTTGCCGCGCTTTGCTCCATGCCGGCGCTCAGATAATGCACGATCCAATGGTCTGAGAGCGCCATGTGGCTCGCGAATGCCTTGCCATTGATGAACACGATGCGCTGCTTGTTATAGAAGCCGTTGGAACCGCGAAAATCGATGAAGGGCGCCACGTAAAGTTCTGGAGCGGGCTGAGCCTTCAGAAAGGTGACAAGCTCGACGGAGTCGGTGATGCGTTCCATGCCGTTGCCGGCATGCGTGCTGATCGGGCGCACGACCAAAGGGTAGTCAAGGCCCGGAGCGCAATCGTCCAGTCGTTTCACGCCCATGGCGACGGCCATAAGATCGGCGTGCGATACGCGGTAGGTAAAGGGCGAAAGAATGGAGGGCTCATTCGCCAGCATGGCGCTGACGCCGTCGCGCGTCAGCCTTGCGATCAGTCCCGGATTACGGTTCATCACCGGACCGTCGAATTTGGCAAGCAGTGTCTGCATATGGGCGAGAAGAGGGGCGTTTTCGGTCGATTCCCCGATCGCCATGAAAGCGATGTCGTGCTCCGGCAGATCGACGAGCGCGAAGGTTTGCAGGTCAACGTAATGCAGCCACAGCACGCAGTCGCTGCCGGCCAGCAGAAAATCGATCGGCGTATTGGCCATGAAATCGCCTTCGGTCACGAAAGCGAGTATCCGCGGACCAGTCCCGTTGCCATGGACGACGCAATAGTCGCGGCGCATCTGCACGGCACTCTTTAAAATCTGGCGAGCCTCATCACTGCGGCCGAGCGTCTGCAGGATGATCGCCATGTCCAACAGCGCGGCCGCGGCGGTCGGATCCGCCGTTACGCGTTGCATGAGCTCGTTCCAGAGCGGGGTCACGTCGTGACCGGCATAGACGAGGGAGACTATTCTCCGCATGCCGAGAATTCGGGCGCCAACCGGTATGTTCAATAGAGCCGGATCGGCGATGGGGGCTTTGGTCATCAGCATTGCGGAAGATCCTGTTGGGAGCCGATTATCAAAACGCTCCGAACGAGCGCATCGATATCCGTTTGTCGGGTACGGTGGTTTACGATCGCCGCGCGAATTACGGGCTGACCGTTCAGATGGGTCAGGGACGGGGCGACGCGGCCTTCGGCGTGGAGACGCTCGACGATGTGGGAATTGACGGATGCCGGCATCGATCCGTCGGCACCAACATAGGCGAAGCAGACGATGTTGAGGGCGACGGGCGCGAGTAGTTTCAGGGCAGGTTCCTGTTCGATGCGCTCGGCCAGTCGGCGGGCTAGCCTGCAATTGGCGCTCATTGCGTCCCCCAACGCTTTGACACCATAGGTTTTCAGCGTGAACCAGGTCTTCAGCGCCCTGAAGCCACGGGAAAGATCCGGACCGTAGTCGCAGGGCCACCAGTCCCCACCGGCAAGTCCGGTCGCTGCGCGGCTCAGATAGGCGGCATCCGAAGCAAAGGCTTGCCGTTGCCACTCGCTGTCCCGCACCAGGAGGAAGCCGGCATCGTATGGTACCTGACCCCACTTGTGAAAGTCGAAAGCGAGCGAATCGCAGGCTTCGATCCCCGCAAACAAAGGCGCGAGCTCCTCGCTGAGAACGCCAAGAGCGCCGAGTGCGCCATCGACATGAAAATGAAGATCATGGGCGTCGGCGATGCCGCGCAGGGCCACGAGGTCATCGACCGCGCCGATGTTGACCGTTCCAGCGCTGCCGATGAGGAGGAACGGCGTGAAGCCTTCCTGCCTGTCGCGAAGGATCGCTTGTTCCAGCGAATCGATATCGATCTGGCCGAGTTCATTGACGGCAATGCGCCGGAGCTGATTGCTGCCGATGCCGGACATTTCGAAGGCTCGCGGAACGCAGCCATGCACTTCGCTCGAGGCATAGGCGACGAGCCGGGATTCGTCGGACAGACCGGTTGCACGAACATCGAGGCCGAGCTTGCGGCATCTGGCGATCTGCACCGCCACGAAATTGGCCTGCGATGCGCCGGTCAGGAATATGCCGCCGGCCGTTTCCGGAAAGGAGAAGATCTCGCGCGTCCAGCGGATGATCTGCCGCTCGACCTCGATCGGCATGTGGTCGCGTCCGCCGAGATTGGCATTCAGCCCGCCGGCGAGCATTTCGGCGAGCATGCCGGCAACGGTGCCACCGCCCTGGACCCAGCCCATGAAGCCCGGGTGAATGTTGCCGCTGCCATAGGGGAGGATGTAGTCCCGAAAAGTGGCGTGGACGTCAGCCAGATCGCTGCCTTCTATGGGCAGTGGTACATCGAATTTGGCGCGAGCGGGAGAGGGAGCGTGCTGCCAGACTGGCTTCGTTGCGAGTGTCTGGAGATGATCGAACATGTCGTCGAGCATCCGGTGGCCTTGCTTGCGCAGGGCCTGCCAGTCGTCGGGGTCGAGACTTGTTCGCTCGTGGCGATCGACCGCCGCCCCTCCGGCCTCTTGCAAACTGAACATCTGAACCTCGCATGTGGCCGCCGGTATCGCCACCGTCGCCGGAACGCTACCGATAAAATGCCAGCCTCTTTGCCCGGCACCGGGCGGGCCTATCTACGACGCCGAAGATGGCGCGAGGCTGACGTGGCTTCTTGCATTCCTTCAGACGGCCGCGCGGATGGAAAATAGCATGTCGGCGCATGCCGTGTGGCTCGGCTCCTTTCCTGTTCAAGGAACGGCAAAGCAAGCGCTGCCGGATGGTCATCGGCGGAATAGCTGCTTCCGTTAACTTTTGCGGGCGGCATTAACCTTTTATTAACTCTATTGCTGTCAGTTGCGGCTAACGCAACGGTTGGTTAACCTCTCCTAAGAGCCGGTTAACAAGCATGAGGCTGATTGCCGTTCCCGGCCGCAGACCGGAATGTCCCTTCCAAAGTCAGCCATAAGGGGCACTTTTCGATGACCAGCATCCTCACCAACGACGCGGCGATGTCCGCTCTCCAGACCCTGCGCGGCATTAACACGAATCTGCAGGATACGCAGAGCCGCGTTTCCTCGGGCTACAAGGTTGCGAAGGCAGCCGACAATGCCGCTTATTGGTCGATCGCGACAACCATGCGTTCCGACAATGGTGCGCTTTCCGCCGTGTCCGATGCATTGGGCCTGGGTGCAGCCAAGGTCGATACGGCATATGCCGCAATGGACAACGCCATCACGGTCGTTCAACAGATCAAGGACAAGCTCGTTGCCGCAACCGAAAGCAGTGTTTCGAAGGCTGATATCCAGGAGGAGGTCTCCCAGCTTCAGCAGCAGCTGGAAAGCATAGCACAGTCCGCATCTTTCTCCGGACAGAACTGGATGTATGCGGCGAATGGCGCTTCTGCCTCCGTGGTTTCCTCCTTCGTGCGCAACAATAACGGCACGGTTTCCGTCAACAGCACCAGCTACAGCTTCGACACCGGTTCGCAAGGCAATGTGCTGTTCGGCGCAAGCGGCGGTACGATCGATACCAGCTCCGGTATTCTGGGCACTCAGCAGAATATCAGCGGCACATCCTATTCCGTCTTCAGTCTCGATATCACCAACATGACGGGCGGCGACATCGGCAAGGCCATGAATCTCATTCAGGGCGCTCTTGATGCTATGACGAGCACGGCCTCGCAGCTCGGTTCGCTTTCGACCCGCATCGATCTGCAGACGAGCTTCGTTTCCACCTTGCATGATACGATCGATTCCGGTGTCGGCAAGCTCGTCGATGCGAATATGGAAGAAGAGTCGAGCAGGCTGTCCGCGCTGCAGACCCAGCAGCAACTGGCCATCCAGTCGCTGCAGATTGCCAATTCGAGCGCACAAAATGTTCTCGCTCTCTTCAAGTGAGCCTTGACTGGAGCTTGCGTTGAGATTGCGCGGCGACATTTCCCTCTTGTCGCCGCGTATAAGCTTTTGTTAACGTTGTCGCTAATTGATTTGCAGTCTACGCGCAGGTCCGGCTTTGGTTCTTCTCCCAAGCGGATGCCGGACTGCAGTTTAGCGACGGGCCGTGCTGGGATATTTCCCGCTGGTGGGCATGAGGCCAATCGTTGCTGCCGGATCGGTCCGGCTTGCCAGTTCCAATGGAATTACGGATTTTCAGATGAGCAATGTGACGACGAATCCTTCCACGTCGGCAGCGCTGACCGTGCTGCGCGGCATCAACAAAGATCTCGATGTCGTGCAGCAGCAGGTCTCGTCCGGTTACCGCATTCAGACGGCGAGCGACGATCCCACCTATTGGTCGATGGCGACCACCATGCGCTCGGACCGGAGCAGCCTCTCGACGATCACGGACGCGCTTGGTCTCGGCGCCTCGAAGGTCGATACCGCATCCACCGCCATGGATACGGTCGTTAGCCTGCTAACCCAGATCCAGTCCAAACTGGTTTCGGCCAAGGAGTCGGGCACAAACAAGAATGCGATCAACGCCGATATTCAGCAGCTCAAGAACCAGCTGCAATCCGTTACCCAATCGGCATCCTTTTCGGGTGAGAACTGGCTGTACAACTCAGAGCCGCAAGCCAATACGCAGCAATCGGTCATCAGCAACTTCACGCGGGGCACCGGCGGACAGATCAATTTTACGACGATCGACTATGACAGCTCCCAAACCCTGATGATCGATACCGCGCAACCAGCGCGGGGTTTGCTGACGAAGAATGTCGACGCAAGCACGCTCGGCGCTCCGGGAACCAGCGGCGGGACGGCTCGTAACTACTATCTCCTTGCCGCTAGCGGCGGTTCGACGCCATCAGGTGGAACGGAGATCGCGATCTCCAGCAGCACGACGGACGACGAATTGACCGACATGATCAACGTCACCAATTCGCTCCTGAAATCGGCAACATCTGCCGATTCGACCTTGGGCCTGATGTCGTCCAACATCACCGACCAGTCGGATTATATTTCCAAGCTCGGCGACGCCATCAAGAGCAGCGTCGGCGACCTGGTCGACACCAACATGGAAGAGGCCTCGGTGCGGCAGAGCGCCCTGCAGACAGCGCAGCAGATGGGTGTTCAGACATTGTCGATCGCCAACAGCATGGCGAGCAAGATTCTGATCATCCTTCAATCGAAATGACCGTCGGGCGGAACTCGGATCGGCTATGCCGCATCGCATTCATCCTCGCACAAGTTTGACTGCCTACGGTCCTTTGCAATGGCTTGGTTGCGTAAGATGCCGGTGACATTGATCCCGGACGCTGCCGCCTGAGGACGGAAACCGGAAGCGTGATGATCGACGTTTTGAGAATGGAAATGGATCGGCCGGCTGCCGGCATCGACTTGCAGCGCCTCTGGGGCGCGAATGGGGAGATGCGCGCATGAGCTTGGCACTATCTCGATATCTCAAGGATTTCAGCGCCGAACAGGTTCCTCCGTCGCATGTCGAGGATATGGCCTTTCCGGAGCCGATCGAGTTTGCTGAAATTCCAGGCGAGCCGCCCGTTGATGTCGAGGCCGAGCGTCGCGCTGCCTATGCAGAGGGGCATGAGGCGGCGACGCAGGAACTGACGCAGAAGCATCAGGCCGAACTCGATGCCATGGCACAGTCGTTCCGCGCGGAAATGGATGCGCTGCGGATACATTACGAAGAGCAGGCGGCGGAAAAGATCGCGGCAGATATGAACCGCGTCGCCATAATGCTCGGGCAGGCGATCAGCACGGAAGCCGCCGCCATCCTTGCGCCGATCATGACAGAGACGCTGACGACCAGGGCGGTCGGCGATCTTGCCGAACTGGTCAAAGCTTCGATCCTCGACGGCAGCGTCGGGCCGATCTCGGTTACCGGTCCGCGCCATCTCTTCGAGGTTCTCCATAGCCGCCTCGGCGACGATGGCGCACTGTTACGGCATATCGAGGCCAATGATGTCGATCTCACCGTCACCATCGGCGAGAGCGTTCTCGTGACCCGTATGTCCGCCTGGGCCGCCAGTCTGAAAGAGATCCTGAAATGAGCGACGGCGATCAAAATCACGGCAAGCACGAGATTATCATCGTCAAGCGCCGCGGCGGTGATCACGAAGGTGGCCATGGTGGGGCGTGGAAGATCGCCTATGCCGACTTCATGACCGCGATGATGGCCTTCTTCCTCGTCATGTGGCTGGTGAACGCCGCCAATGAGGAGACGAAGGCCTCGGTTGCCTCCTATTTCAATCCCATCAAGCTTGCTGACGAGAAGCCGACGGAAAAGGGCCTCAAGAAGCCCGTCGATCAGGCCCAGGGCGAAAAGAACCAGCAGAAGTCCGACAAGCCGCAGGAAAAGCCGAATGACGGCAAATCAGCCAAAACCGGTGAGGACCTGACATCGACATCGGGCGACCAGACGAATTATTCCGAGGCGGATTTCTTCGAGAATCCCTATTCGGTCCTGGCCGAGATCGCACAGGAAGTCGGTCAGCAGGCGAATGTCAGCGCCAAGGGCGAGGGCGGTGCCGCCCAATCGGGTCCGGCGACGGGCGCGGATGGCGGCCAGGCCTATCGCGATCCGTTCGATCCGGATTTCTGGACCAAACAGGTGCAGGTTTCCAGCGCTTCGAAGAAGGCGAACGAGGAACAGTCCGCCAAGTCGGATCAATCGCCCAAGGGTGAAGTCATCGCCTTGTCGAAGGCAACGGCTGCGGACATCGGCCAGCCAGCCGATCAGCCGCAAACGCCCGAACAACAGCCGACGGTGAGCGAGCAGCAGGCGGCCGGCAAGGCGCAGGAAAAACAGACGCAGGCTCAGCAGGTTGCCAAGGCCGGCACGCAAAGTGGCGCATCCGCCCCTGAAGACAATGCCGCTGTGCCTGCAAACAGGGATGCTCAGCCGACGAAAGCGCAGCAGCAGGAAGCCAAGGATCTGCAGCAGGCAATTCAGGCTGAGATCAAGGGCGTTGCCGGCCAGCTGGCCGAAGGGCTGCAGGTGACGGCGGCTGAAGGCGGGGTGTTGGTCACGATTTCCGACCAGACCAATGATCCCATGTTCAATATCGGTTCGGCGGTCCCCCGGCGCGAGATGGTGCTGGCGATGGAGAAGATCGGCAAGCTTCTCGCGGAGCGGAAAGGATCGATCCTGATCCGCGGCCACACCGATGGGCGCCCCTATATGGTCGGCGGACGCAACGACAATTGGCGTCTGTCGCTTGATCGCGCCCAGAGCGCCTATTACATGCTGACCAGCGGCGGGCTGGATGAGAAGCGGGTTGTGCAGGTGTCCGGCTTCGCTGACCGGCGTTTGAAGCTGCCCGACGATCCATTCAACGATGCGAACCGCCGTATCGAGATCCTGATTGCTAGTCCTTCTACCCAGGCGGCGACGGACCCCGCAGCCTCGGGAACGCAAGCTCCCGTCAAGCCGGCTTCGGGCAAGGGCAAGTCCGGTCAAGGCAAGCAGGGATAGTTCATGGCGCGCAAACAGCATCGTCATCGCCTTGCGCTCACTCTCACTCTCGGCATGCTGATGCCTGGGGTTGCGAGCGCTGAGGGACAGGACGGCCTGCCGCTCTACAAGATGCTGCGCTCGCTCGAATTCGTGCAGGATTCGGTTGTCGCCGGGGACAGTTCCGCCGCAGAGATGCAACGCTATCTGCTCGGAACCATAGACGAGCGCCTGCGCAGCGCCGACAAATCCGTCTTCGAGGACAGTCGCAACGTCGATGCGGCTCTCATCTACACCATGAGTGGCGGCAACCCCGAAACGCTCGAATATCTGATGTCACGCGACGTCAACGGCAATTTCGACAATCGCGTTGCGGATGTGCTCAGGAAATATCTGAACGGCAAGGGTCTGCTTGTCGTCAACACGCTTGTCGACATCTCCAAGGAGTATCGCGGCAAGCCGATCGGCCCATACCTCTCGCTGGTTGCCGGCAATGTCATGTCGGGCAAGAACGCCAAGGCAGCCTTGCCGCTCTACGACTGGGCGCGATTGATCGCGCCCGGTACGATTGTCGAGGAGTCGGCATTGCGCCGCTCGCTGGCTTTGTGCGCCGACGCGGGCATGGTGCCGCAAGGATTGGATTATGCGCGGCGTTATACGCGGCGCTTTCTGCATTCGCCTTACGCCAGCCAGTTTGCCGATCTTTTCGTGCAGCTGGTGGTGGATCACGATTCCGGCGTGAAGCAGCAGGACATCGTCGACATCCTGTCCTTCATGGACCCGCCGAGACAGCGGGAGATCTATCTGCGCATGGCGCGCCGGGCCGCGATCGCCGGCAAGGCCGATCTTGCCGCGCTGGCGGCCAATCGTGCCCAGGCGATCTCCAATGACGGCGGCGATGCCTTTGGTGCCCTAGCCAACTTCTATGGCGGCGTGGCGGGCATATCCACGCCCGAACTGAAGGCGGCGATCGACGATGTGAACCAGATGCCTGCGGGCGAGCTGAATGCGCGCGACCGCGCATTGCGCGACGCCGCAAAGGCCGTCGCGGCGGAGATATTACGAACACCCGATGCTGCAAGCCTCGGGCAAGGCAGTTTTCCTAACCTGCCCAGCCAACAGAAGACTGAACACAATGCTGCTGTGACGAATCAAGCGGGAGGCCAATCTCCCGGCACGGCGGGTGTTGAGCAGGGAGCCTCGGCAAACGCGGCTCCCGCCCCGGAGGGAGGGCGGCAGGAGGCCGACTCTTCGTTCAACGCATTCGTCACGACGAGCCGCTCGAAGCTGGATGCCATCGACGGCCTGTTGAAGCAGGAAAGTCATTGATATGAACGACATCGGTGTGTCCGGCGCCCCATCGGGGGCGGATATTCGTGCTGTTGCCAAAGGCGGCCGCTCGGCGAAGCAGGATGACGGCAAGGGTTTTATTGATGCACTGACGAGCTCGCTCGGCAATGGCGGCAAATCTTCAAGCTCCGATGCCGGTGCCGATACCTCCGCCAATGCGGACACGACTGCCGATAAGGACGCAAGTGCGGCACAGACGGTCGTGGGAAACTCCTCTGCGGCAGCTCTCTCCTTCGACGACAGCACCAAGGCCGGGGTTGGGATGATCGATACCTCCGGAGCCAACCTTTCCAATCTCGCCGGCCTGGCCAAGGGCGCGAAAGCTTCGCAGCCTGCCGGCGCCGCGTCGCTCTCGAAATCGCTGATCGCGCTGCAGAATGCAGCTGCAGCGGCGGGTGAGGTTGGCGCAACATCCACCGGAGCCGATCAGCCTACGGCAGCCACAGACCCCGCCATGCCCACGACCGATACGGCTAAGGGGCCGGTGCAGTCTGCCGCACTCGACCAGCTTGCCAAGATCGCGCAGCAGTTGGCCGATGTCGCGACCACGGACGGTCAGACGGCGCCGGTCAAGAGCGACGGCAAGACGTCTGGCGTGAAGGATGAAAAGGATGTCCAGGCGGCAGATGACGGTAAGTCTGCGTCGACGCAAGGCAGCCTGCCGGCCAACACGATTTCCGATGCCCTGTCGCTGCTGAACGTTGCGCAGCCCGTCGTGGCGACGCAGGTTAGCACGGCACAGGGTAGCGCGGTCCAGTCAGGCAAGACGGCAGACGATGCCAAGGTCCAGGCATTATCATCAGGCAAGGCAGCATTTGCGAATGATGCCACGGACACGGCCGTGACGTTGCCGGATGACGGCAAGGGAACGGATGTCGCACAGACGTTCCGCCTGGCGCGGGCGGATGGCCGCGGCGGCGCGCTCGATCTATCGATCAGCAAAGGCGGCGATGACGTTGCCGATGTCAAAGTCGGCGCTGCTGCAGGCGGCGATGCGGTGGCAGTCACCGTGCTGGATTCGCGTCGTTATCTCGGGCTTGCCACCAACTCGGCGTTGGTCGCTGGGAGCCTCGCGGGCGACCGCGAATGGTCGGCTGCGATGCAGCCGGGCTCGGCGCTTTCCAATGCCGCAAACCTGACGAGCACCGGCAAGGTTGTCAACACGCTGAAGATCCAGCTGCGTCCGGACAATCTCGGCGACGTTACGGCAACCATGCGGCTTTCCGGAGACCAGCTGAGCGTCGATCTGAAGGTGCAGACCGGCGAAGCCTACAGGCAGCTTCATGCCGATCAGAGCCGCATGGTCGATGCGCTGCGCGCGCAAGGCTATCAGGTCGATAGCATCACCGTCACCCTGGCGTCCAATGCCGACCAGCAGTCGGATGGCGGCCGCAATTCCGGATCGAACCAGCCGCAGCAGCAGTCTCTGTTGAACCAGGGGCAGGGGGGCGACGCGCGCTCCAGGGGTCAGAATTACTCAGGGCAGCAGGCAAATGGAAACGATGGCAATCGCAGTTCGGGTGAGCGCAGCGTTGAGGATGGCACTGGTGGTGGCCTGCAGCGTTCTCGCTCTGGTGCGGTTTACCTCTGAGGTCCAGGCATCAGGCAATCCGGTGCCGCCAGACAACGGTGCCGCAGGTCTTTGCGAACGCGAAATCCAGTCCGCTGCCGCAAAATACGGAATACCGGAAGGGATCCTTTATTCCGTCGGTCTGACGGAAACGGGTCGCAAGGGGTCGCTTTATCCCTATGCGCTCAATGTCGAGGGACGGCCGATCTTCCCGCCGTCGGAAGGGGCCGCCCTGCAGGTATTTGCCGCGGCACGGCAGAGTGGGGCAAAGCTCATCGATGTCGGCTGCATGCAGATCAATCAGTATTTCCACGGCGAAAATTTTGCTTCCGTCGACGCCATGTTCGATCCGCGCAGCAATGTGGAGTATGCCGCAAAGTTTCTCCGCAATCTGCATGACAGGCATGAGACCTGGACTATGGCGGTAGCAAGATACCATGCTGGCCCGAACAATAACCCCGCCCAGAAGGTCTATGTCTGCCGCGTGATCGCCAATCTGGTCGCCACCGGTTATGGAAAATGGACGCCAAACGCGGCGACGTTTTGTCGGGATTAAGCACCCATAGGTTGAGTATGGTATCCGGTTAGCCAGCACTAACCCAATCGAAGCGGTTGACTGCCGTGGTTTTGCCTAAAATGGAAGTGTTAATCATACGCTTGCTAACAGGTTTTTTATCGGTGTAAAACGCCAAGCGCATACTACATCTAGTGCAAATCGCACCCTTATGGTTAATCAATTATTAATTTCCGTCACTCATTTCCGACAGTTGTTCGTGATTCGCCCGATTCGTACCCATAGGTCATCGAAACACCACACTGATTCGGAGGCGGACGAATGATCGTAGTGGTTGATGAGCGAGAGCTCGTTAAAGACGGATACACATCACTCTTTGGGCGCGAGGGCATCCCTTCGACGGGATTTGATCCGCGTGAATTTAGCGAATGGGTCTCGACCGCGGCAGAGGGCGACATTGCCGCGGTCGAAGCCTTCCTGATCGGACAGGGGCAGCAAGTGCTCGAGCTTCCGAGGGCGATTCGCGACCGGACGGCGGCACCTGTCATCGCGGTCAGCGACCAGCCCTCGCTGGAAGCCACGCTTGCACTCTTTGATTGCGGCGTGGACGATGTCGTGCGCAAGCCGGTCCATCCTCGCGAAATCCTGGCCAGGGCGGCGGCGATCCGCCGCCGGTTGAAGGCGATCAACAACTATACCGATATCGGTCCCATCCGCGTCTTCGCAGATGGTCGCGATCCGGAAATCAACGGTTCCGTATTCGCCCTGCCGCGCCGCGAGCGCCGCATCCTCGAATATCTGATCGCCAATCGCGGCCGTCGCGTGACGAAGACCCAGATCTTCAACGCCATTTACGGCATCTTCGACGAGGAAGTCGAAGAGAACGTCGTCGAAAGCCATATTTCCAAGCTGCGCAAGAAGCTGCGCAAGAAGCTCGGTTTCGATCCGGTCGATTCCAAACGCTTCCTCGGTTACTGCATCGACTGGAGCTGATACTGCCAGTCGTGCATTCCAAATGTTAAAGCCTGCTGATAAGCCCGGAAATCCCTTGATTTCCGGGCTTATTCTTTTTGCGGTGCGTGGACAATAACAGCACGAATAGGTGCGCCTTCCCTTACCATATGCGGCGTAATAACGAGCGGTGATACCTCTCGCACGAGACTTGCGACGACGCTTTTCGCGATGATCGTTTTTTCGTTTTCTCAGACAGCTTCACGCAAGGCCCGCCACCTACTCTCAGTCGTATGAAGGATAACGAGGATTCCAGATGAGGAATTTCGGCAGCAGAGAGACCGCGTTTGCGGAAGTGAGTGCAGAGGCAGCCCGCCTCAGCGCCGCTTCTGATCGCCGTATCAATGTGCGCGGATTTCTCTGGGCGAGCCGTCCGTCCGTTGCCAACGACAATCTGGTCTATTTCGCCGGCCTCGCTCCGACAGGCTATTCCGACATTTCCAGCGTCTTCGGCCGATCTGCCGCGCTAAACGAATAGGGTATCGAGTCAGTCATGTCGCTTACAACAGCTCTCAACAACGCGCAGGCAATATTCAATAATACCGGCACGCAGAGCAGCGTGGTGTCGAACAACATCGCCAACGCCAACAATACGAATTACTCGCGGCGCCAGGCAATGTTGACCACCGACATGGCCGGCGCACAGGTGGTGCAGATCTCGCGCAGCAGCGAACCTGCACTGCAGAAGGCCTATCTCAGCTCGGCGTCCTCGGATTCGGCGCAGCAACTGCTCCTGAACGCCTACAGCAATCTTCAGTCGGCAACGATTGGCGGCAACGATAATGAAGTTGCGCCGGCGACCTATTTGTCTGCATTTCAGGATGCGATGCAGAATTACGCCGGATCGCCGTCCAATGCTACGGCCGCCCAATCCGCGATCAATGCAGCCCAGAGCCTGGCCACATCTCTCAACAATGCCACGACGGCAGTACAGGGCGCTCGCGCCGACGCCGACAAGCAAATCAAGTCCGACGTCGATACGCTGAACAGCCTTCTCAAGCAGTTCCAGACGGCCAACGAGGCGGTAAAATCGGCCACGGCGGCTGCCAATCCCACGTCGAGCGCGCTTGCCGACGCCATGGATCAGCGCGATTCGATCCTGAACCAGATCTCGAAGATCGTTGGCGTGACGACGGTGACGCGCGGCAACAACGACATGGCGCTCTATACCAGCAGCGGAACGACCCTGTTCGAGACCATTCCGCGCACGGTGACGTTCAAGTCGACGGATACGTATACGGCGGCCACTCCGGTTCCCGGCAACAGCGTCTATATCGACGGCGTTGCTCTGACCCCGGGCCAGAGTGCGAATACGACGGCGCAAGGCACTCTGCAGGCGGCGCTTCAGATCCGCGACGACGTTGCGCCGACCTATCAGAAGCAGCTCGATGAGATCGCCAGAGGGTTGGTTACGGTCTTTGCGGAAACGAACAGCAATCCTTCCAAGCCTACATTGCCGGGTCTTTTTACCTGGAGCGGCGGCACTATTCCTGCCAGTGGGACCGCGGTCACCGGCTTGGCCGGCTCGATCACCGTTAATTCGAAATTAATCACATCCCAAGGTGGCGATCCGTCGTTGCTGCGAGATGGTGGTATCAATAATAGCGCGACTGAGACCGGTTATACGAAGAATACCAGCGGCGGCAGCGGCTATTCCACACAGCTTGATGCCTTCATTACGGCAATGAATGCGAAGATGGCGTTCGATCCTACCGCAGGCTCCAGCACCAATGCCAGCCTGATGGATTATTCAGCCAGCTCCATTGGCTGGTTGGAAGGCCAGCGCAGTACGGCGACGACCGCGGCGGAAAATACGTCCGCCGCTCTTTCGCGCTCTTCGGGCGCCTATTCGAATGCGACCGGCGTCAGTCTCGATGAAGAGCTGACACTGATGATGGATATTGAGCAGTCCTACAAGGCTGGAACAAAGATACTGAACACCGTCAACCAGATGCTTCAAGCTGTACTGGACCTTGCGAGCTAAGCCATGAAACTCTCTTTCATTTCGAGCACAGCCATTCAGAATGCCATGCGGCAGACCGTCCGCCAGGCGCAAAATGAGATGACGAGCGCCTCTACGGAGGCGACCACTGGCGTTTACGCCGATATCGGTGTTTCGCTCGGCGGCAGCACGTCGCTCAATGTCAACCTGACGCGGGAAGTGTCCCGTATCGACTCGATCCTCAGCAGCAATTCCATTGCCAACCAGCGGATGACAACCTCGCAGACCGCCCTGACCGGCATGGGCACGCAGGCGCAGAAGCTGATGGATCAACTGGTGGCGCTGAGCGGCAACACCGACGGCAGCAGCGTCGCCCTGGCGCAGCAGGCGGCAACATCGACCCTGTCGAACGTCATCGCTTCCGCCAATACGATGGTGAACGGCGAGTATCTCTTTGCCGGAACCAATACCGACGTCCAGCCGATGACGGATAAATCCGCTGCAACGAACGCGCAGATTCTGTCGGACCTGACGACCTACATGTCCGGCCAGTCGCCGGCGGTAACCGCGGCGACCATATCTGCGGCCCAGATAACCGATTTCATTAAGACCAAGGTCGAGCCGATGTTCACGTCCGACGCCAGCTGGTCGAGCTGGTCGAGTGCGTCCGATCAGAATATGACCAGTCGCATCAGCAATTCGGAAGTCATCGAAAGCTCGACGAATGCGAATTCGTCCGGCATCCGGTATCTGGCGCTCGCGACCAGCGTGACCAACGCGCTCATGGGCACGCCTCCCGGCCTCAATCAGAGCGCCGTGAACGCCGTCACGCAGCAGGCCATCAGCTATACGCGTCAGTCGGTTGACGGGCTGAACAGCCAGGCAAGCCAGCTCGGCCTGTCGCAGTCGCGCCTATCCGATGCGAATACGACGCTCAACGCTCAGAAGACCATTCTCACCACCAGCATTGGTGACCTGACCGGAGTCGACCCCTATGAGGCGTCGACGAAGGTCAACAGTCTCCAGACGCAACTCCAAACGGCTTATACCATTGTTTCCAAGATCCAGCAGTTAAGCCTTGTAAATTACCTTTGATGATCAAAGGGATGTAATGACCAGGAAGGATGCATGAATGTATCAGTTCTCATATGCGGAAGTCATGCAGGACGCTGTGGCCGACGCCAAGGAACGAGAACGGCAAGTTCTGGACCGGTCGATAGCTCTTCTCTCCGCGGCCCGCGATGCGGAAAAATACGGTCGTGAAGCGATCGAGGCTCTCTTCTATACGCGTCGCGTATGGGTGAGCTTCGTCGACGACCTTAAAAGCCCGGAGAACCAGCTCAATGTCGAACTGCGTGCCAACCTTATCTCGATCGCCATCTGGATTTTGAAGGAATGCGACCGAATTCGGCTGCGCCAGTCGGAAAATTATCAAGGCATCATAGATGTCACCACCATCATCAGGGATGGACTTAAATGAAAAGTACGCTTCGCATATCGCTCAAAGCCGGGGAAAAGATCTTTATCAACGGGGCCGTCCTGCGTGTCGATCGCAAGGTTGCTCTGGAGTTCCTGAATGATGTGACATTCCTGCTCGAAAACCACGTGCTTCAGCCCGAGGAGGCGACAACGCCTCTGCGCCAGCTCTATTTCATCGCGCAGATGATCCTTATCAATCCCGAGGGCAAGGAGCAGTCGACGGCGATGTTCCGCAAATCGATAGTCATGCTGCTGTCGTGCTTCCACAATGAGGAAGTGCTGGCCGAACTCAAGCGCATCGACGGGCTTGTCTCCACCGGCCGCGCCTTTGACGCGCTGAAGGCGATCCGCAGCCTGTACGCGATAGAGGATCAGATTCTGAACAGCCAGGAAATGCCGGCGGCAACGATCGAGCACATCCGCCGGGAGATCGCTCCATGGCAGCGGTAGACAGCGTCGCCAGCAGCACCAGCACCAACTCTTCGAACACTGCCAGCAATGCTGCCGCCGCATCCTCAAAGGCTACTTTGAACTACAACGATTTCCTGCAGCTCCTCATCGCGCAGATGAAGAACCAGGATCCGACCAGTCCGATGGATGCCAGCCAGCAGATTTCCCAGCTGGCGAGCTTCTCCCAGGTGGAGCAGCAGATCCAGACGAACTCGCATCTGGAAACCGTGCTGCAGAACCAGTGGATCTCGCAGGCCTCGGATTACATCGGCAAGCAGATCATGAGCGCCGACGGCAAGACCACCGGCACGATCAAGCAGGTAAGCGTCTATACGGACGGTATCATTGCCGAAACCAATGCCGGCGACAAGATTCTGATCCAGGCCGGCGTGACGATCGCTCCGGCGGGCACGACCATTGATACCTCGCCCACGTCGAGCGATAGTAGCAACAGTGATTCGTCGTCGAATACGGATCAGACCAGCGGCACATGACGTGCCGCTGAACCGGGAGTGGACAGGTTATGAATGAAGCCGATGCATTGGATATTTTCCAGGCGGCGATCTGGACAGTGCTTGTGGCTTCCGGTCCGGCCGTCATCGCCGCCATGGTCGTCGGTCTGGTCATCGCGCTGATTCAGGCGCTCACCCAGGTGCAGGAGGCGACCTTGACCTTCGTGCCGAAGATCGTCGCCGTCATGGTCACGATCGGCATCTCGGCGCCATTCGTCGGTGCACAGATTTCGATCTTCACCAATCTCGTCTTCTCCCGCATTCAATCGGGTTTCTGAAATAGATCCGAAGACGCCTCCGGCGTCAGGATCGCGCTTGTCGACGGCATCGGCCATGCTCGCGCAAGCTTCGGCCTTTAGAGGTCGGTTCCACTAGAGCATTTCCAGGAAAAGTGCGTAGCGGTTTTCCGTCCGGAATGCGTAGGGAACAAGAAGATAGAGCGTTTTCGCGATTCGAAGAAAAGCGGAAATGCTCTAGGGCACACGGGTCAGCCGTTTGCCTCCTCTCATGAAGAGACGGAACCGGTCGATGGCACAACCACCCGCAATAGCACTCCCCAAAGCCAATCCTAGCGTCCGCGATATCGGGTTTGCCCTCGGTATCATGGTCATCCTGTGCGTGCTGTTCCTACCGATTCCGCCGTTTCTGATCGACCTTGGATTGGCTTTCTCGATCGCCCTTTCCGTGCTGATCCTCATGGTGGCGCTCTGGATCAAGAAGCCCCTGGAATTCTCGTCCTTTCCGACGATCTTGCTGATCGCCACGATGACGCGCCTGGCGCTGAACATCGCCACGACCCGCGTCATCCTTTCGCACGGTTATGAAGGGCATGATGCGGCCGGCGGCGTCATTGCCGGTTTTTCCAGCCTTGTCATGTCGGGCGATTTCGTCATCGGCCTGATCGTCTTCCTCATCCTCATCACCATCAACTTTATCGTCATCACCAAGGGTGCGACGCGTATCGCCGAAGTCGGCGCCCGCTTTACCCTGGATGCCATCCCCGGCAAGCAGATGGCGATCGACGCCGACCTTTCGGCCGGCCTCATCGATGAGAAGGAAGCGCAGCGCCGCCGCCGCGAACTGGAAGAGGAAAGCTCCTTCTTCGGTGCGATGGACGGTGCATCCAAGTTCGTACGCGGTGACGCGGTTGCCGGTCTTCTGATTACCTGCATCAACGTCTTCGGCGGCATTATCATCGGCTATTTCCGTCATGGCATGCCGATCGGCCAGGCTGCGGACGTTTTCGTGAAGCTTTCCGTCGGCGACGGTCTGGTGTCGCAGATGCCGGCCCTCATCGTCTCGCTTGCTGCCGGCCTTCTCGTTTCGCGCGGCGGTACGTCCGGCTCGACCGACCAGGCCGTCGTCAATCAGCTGAGCGGCTATCCGCGCGCGCTCGCCGTCTCTGCGGTCCTCATGGGCATCCTGGCCATCATGCCGGGCATGCCCTTCCTTCCCTTCGTTTTTCTCGGCGGTCTGATGGCCGCCGGTGCCTGGTTCATTCCGCGTCAGATCGAGGCCGAGAACAAGCTTCGCCGCGACGCCGAGGAGCAGAAGGTGATGCAGACGAAGGAAATGGAAAAGGATTCGGTCAAATCGGTGCTGAAGACCGCAGAGATCGAACTGGCGCTCGGCAAGATCGTCTCCACCCGCCTGCTCGGCGCCCATCAGGAACTGGCTTTCCGCGTCGGCAAGATGCGCAAGAAGTTCGCGACGCAATATGGCTTCGTCGTGCCGGAGATCAAGGTGATCGACGACATGGCGATTGCCGACAAGTCTTATCAGATCCGCATCCATGGCACGACGATCGCCTCCAACATGCTGCGCGTCGGCGAAGTGCTCGTCGTCACCGGCTCCGGCCGCAAGCCGACTGTTCCGGGCGACGAGATCCGCGAACCCGCTTTCGGCATGCCGGCCTTCTCTGTCCTCGAAGCCTTTGCCGAGGATCTGAAGCGCGAAGGCTTCCAGCCGATCGACAATGTCTCCGTCGTGCTCACCCATATGAGCGAAGTCATCCGCAACAACCTGCCGGCGCTGCTGTCCTACAAGGACGTGAAGGTCCTGATCGACCGTCTCGATCCAGAATACAAGAAGCTCGCCGACGAAATCTGCTCGTCGCATATGTCCTATTCCGGCCTGCAGGCGGTGTTGAAGCTGCTGCTTGCCGAGCGTGTCTCGATCCGCAATCTGCATCTCATCCTGGAAGCCGTTGCGGAACTGGCGCCACATGTGCGCAAGACCGAGCAGATCGTCGAGCACGTGCGTGTCCGCATGGCACAGCAGCTCTGCGGCGATCTGGCCGATAACGGCGTGCTGCGCGTCCTGCGCCTTGGCAGCAAATGGGACCTCATCTTCCATCAGGCGCTGAAGCGCGACCAGAAGGGCGAAGTCGTCGAATTCGATATCGATCCGCGCAGCCTGGAAGAGTTCAGCGAGCAGGCGGGCAAAGTTATCCGTGAATACATGGACCGGGGCATGCCCTTCGTTCTTGTCACGTCGCCGGAAACGCGCTCCTATGTGCGCATGATCATCGAACGCCTGTTCGCGACGCTTCCGGTCCTGTCGCATGTGGAATTGGCCAAGGGGATCGAGATCAAGATTCTAGGTTCGATTTCATGATATCCGATCCCCAGGGGACCATTCTGGCGCTGTTCGTCGCCTTCTGCCGCATCGGCGGCTGCATGATGGTCCTCCCGGGATTTTCCTCTGGCCGCGTTCCCCCGCAGATCAGGCTGTTGCTTTCCGCGGCCCTGACGATGGCGATCCTGCCATTGCTCTGGAACACGATCTATCCCGAGGTGTCGAAGGGCGATGCGAACTATATCGGCCTCATCTTCACCGAAACCGTCATCGGATTGATGTATGGGATGATGGCTCGCATCTATACGCTGGGCCTGCAGTTTACCGGCACGGTCATATCGATGCTGATCGGCTTCAATGCGCCCGGCGGTGCCGACCTCATCGAGGAATCGAGCGAGACATCGCTCACCAGCCTCATTAGTTTTTGCGGGCTGATGATCCTCTTCATTCTGGACTTTCACCATTATGTTTTGCAGGCGCTGGTCGATTCCTATTCGGTCATTCCCTTCGGCGGGCATATCGAGCCGCGCGCGGCACTGATCTCCATCACCGACACGCTGGCGACGACCTTCTTCATCATGCTGCGGCTGGCAAGCCCTTTCCTGCTTTACGGCCTGATGTTTCAGATTTCGATCGGTTTCATCAACAAGCTGGCGCCGCAGATTCCGATCTATTTCATTTCGACGCCCTATCTGCTGATGGGAGGGCTGTTCATGCTCTATGTCAGTATTGCGGCGTTGGTCAGTCAGTTTTCCAATGCGTTCCTGACTGTCTTCAACGGGCATTAGCCGTAAATGACACAAGGGCGAACACCGATTCGAGTGCAGCTGGAACAAGGCGACCCGGGGTAGATAGCGATGGCTGAGAAAAACCGGTCCGAAAAACTGAAGCGCCTCGTCGCGGTGCAGCGCCATTTGGAACGGATGGCGGAAAGCGAGCTGGCCGATACCACCCGACAGCGGTCGGAAGTCACCGAATCGATGGAACGGGTCATGGTCGCCATCGGCTCCGTTGATCCCGTTCACATGGCATTCTCGATCCATTACGCCGAGCGCTATGGCCGCCTGATGATCCGGGACCAGCAGCTGGAAAGCATCCAGACGCTCATTCAGATGAAGGTCCAGCAGGAGCGCACCAAAGGCGACAGGCTGGAAGAGCACATGAAGGATGCCCGCGAGCAGGAAACGCGGGAGGCGGACGACAATGCCGTCTACGACATCATCGATCAGCGCTTCGCCGGCGCAACGCCAGCCTCCAGCAAGGTTCAAAAACCATAATCATCGCGATCATGGAACAGGATTCGCAGCGTTGGGTTGCCGATCCGTTTTGACAGTTTGATTCGACATGCCCTGACGCGAGCGCCGAGCCGCTTGCGTCAGGGCATGCGAGAGCAGAAGGAGACGTGACATGGCTATTTCGCCTCCGAGTGATTTGGTCCTTGATGTCGTCAAGGCCGCCAATCCCGCCGATGTCGAGGCCGCGCAGGCCAAGCTTGCCGCCAACCGTGCCGCTTTTGCCGCCACCAGCCTTGCCGAAAACGGCAACGGCTTCGGTGCGACGGTGGATGCGATGAACAGCGCCGCCACCCAGGCGGGCCTTGCCAATGCCAATACGCATGTGACCGGAACCAAGGTTCCGCAGGCCTATCGCAAGTTCGAGTCCATGGTGCTGCAGAACTTCGTGAAGAACATGTTGCCGAGCAGCGAAACGCTCTACGGCAAAGGCTCTGCCGGCGAGATCTGGAAGGGCATGATGGCCGAGCAGCTGGGCGATACGATCTCCAAGAATGGAGGCGTGGGCATCGCCGAAAAAATGTACAAGGAACAGGTCGACAAGATGCGCAATACCGGCGCGATCCATGCAGCGACCGATGAGAACGACAAGAAAATGGCGCTCAGCGCGATTACCGATTTTCAGCGCAAGACGCTGGCCGCTGCCAATGCCGATAACGACGGCAACACCAGCATCACCAACCAGAATTCGTTGACGTCCCAGAAAGCATGAGCGAGGTAACAAACATGGAAATGATGTCGCAGGACTATCGGATCAAGTCTGTCCTTGGCCGCCTGGAGATGATTATTGACAATGAGAACACCCGGATCGGCACCGACCCGGAATTCGATCTCAAGGTATCGAACGCACATAAGAGCCGCTGCCTCTACGAGTTGTCGATGCTCTTTCGCGATACCGATCCGGCCGATCTCGCTGCCGCCCACATCGAACAGCTGCATGATCTGAAGAAGAAGCTGGTTCTGAACGCTCGCCGGGTCGAGGCGCATCTCGAGGCTGTGCGTGCAGTCGCCGACATCTTGAAGAATGCCGTACAGAATGCCGATGGGGACGGCACCTATTCGCAGGAGCAATTCCGCGTCCGTGAGGCCGGATGATCAAGCTCGTTATCACCGGCCTGTGGGTCTGCGCCGTAACATTGGCCTCGGTCTATTTTTCGGTGCAGGTTGCGACGGCACCCGCGATCAGCCCTGACGATGCCAAGAAGGCGCAGCAGGAGCTCGTCAAGGGCGAATCGATCAACGTTCCCGTTATCGCCAACGGCCAGGTGACCGGCTATTTCCTGACGCGCATCTCCTTCATGATGGAGAAAGGCAAGGCGAATGCTCTGCAGATCCCCCTGCCGGAGCTGACGACGGACGAACTCTTTTCGCTGCTGATCGGCAACAAGACGATCGACATCGCTCATGCGCAGAATTTCGATATTGCCGCCTTCCGTGCCGATCTCAAAAAACGGATGAACGAGCGACTTGGTGGCGACTACGTCGCCGATGTGCTGATCGAGCAGCTCGACTATCTTTCCAAAGAAGAAACCCACGGTGGGGAAACTGTGGGCAAGAGGACGGTCAAGCCCGTCAAGATCGTGCAGGATGCGGCAAAGGACAAAGTGCCGGTCGAGTGAGATCTCTGGACGGCACGGCGATAAACGTAAGTAATTTCTTACATTCTATCGGTATGCCTAACAAACTCCTGATAGCTTCCAGCAAATCCAACCTTCCTTCCTAACGGAAAGTTGGATTTGTCTTGCTATAAACTCCTACAAGCCATGCCTCCCAGTCGCCGCACCGATGAACGGTGAGGGGCATGCGCTTTATGCGTACTGGCATCATGCGCGTCAGCGATGCCAGGCAGGAGGGTGTTGGATTGAACCAGGTAGCCGATTTTGCCGTCGCCGCGTCACGCCGCATGATCTTCGATCTGCCGGTATGCGATCTCGACTGGGATGACGCGCTGACCTTCGTCAACGAACTTGCTTCCCTGCCGGTCGGACAGACGTCGATCTCCTTCGTCAATGCGCATAACATGCTTATCATGCTGCGCGATGAAACCTACCGTAGTGTTCTCGAACGCAATCTGGTGCTTCCCGACGGCGTCGGCCTCGACATCGCCTCACGCGTTGCTCATGGCGAACGCTTCCCCGCCAATTTGAACGGCACCGATTTCGTCCCCGCGCTGCTGACATTCATGGAACGGCCGAAACGGATCGGCCTCTTGGGCGGCAAGCGCTCCGTCGTCGAAAAGGCAGCCGAGAGATTTCGCCGGCATGCTCCCTGGCACCAGTTCGTCGTCGTATCGGACGGCTTCTTCGATCCGGCCCGGAGCAGCGCAGTCACGGCGGAAATAAGCCGCCAGAAGATCGATGTGCTGATCGTCGGCATGGGCACGCCCTTGCAGGAAAAATGGGTCGCCGAGCATGTCGGCCCGCAGCACGCCCGTCTTGTCCTGACCGTTGGCGCCCTGTTCGATTTCATTTCCGAGACTGTGCCGCGGGCGCCACGCCTCGTGCGCGCGATGCGCAGCGAGTGGCTGTTCCGTCTCGTGCTGGAGCCGGGCAGGCTCTGGCGGCGCTATATGCTGGGCATACCGCTATTCTTCTATCAGGTTGTCAGGCATCAGTTTGGCCGCAAGGAACGCGTCCTTCGCGCGGAGCCGCATCCGTTGCCGCAGCGGCGCATTGCTCCGCCGGACAAATTGGCAAGTTAGAGCATTTCCAGAAAAAATGCGTAGCGGTTTTCTGTCCGGAATGCGCAAGGAAACAAGAGCCTAAAGCGTTTTCGCGATTCGAAGAAAAGCGGAAATGCTTTGGTATTTGCGGGCTTGGCGTTAACTCTTTCTTTGGTATGAAAGTTTAGAGTGGGTTAACCATTTGCATTGGTCTCCGACCATGTGCGCGAGATAGCCCGCCATGTTTGAAAGCAAAGCCAGGACCGGATTTTATCCCCACGACGCGCAAACCTCTGAGGTTTCGCAGCGCGCTGCAACACGTGCCTCTCCTTATGGTGAAGACGATGATTTGGGTAGTGCAGCCGGTCTGCGTGCTGCCAGCGCCGACGATCCGCGGGATGCGGAACTGCGTGCTATCCTGCGCAGACGTTTGAATGGCGACCCTTATCCGGTGTCCGGCCATAGAAGATCGCAGGAGCGCGCGTCAGCAGCCGCGCAGGCCGAAAATATCTCGGACGTCTACTATGCGGAACGCCGCCGGTCGCCGGAACGGGTATCGGAACCGGCGCCCGATTTGCTGGAATTCGTGCCCGATCTGCTTGAGGGCATGCTGGAACTTCGGCCACAAGCCGCCTCCGCTTCTGTTGCCGTTGAACACATATCGCCGACTGGACGCTGGTCTCTCAGCCTCCGTGCGCTCTGTTTCGTTGCCGCAACCGCGCTGATGGGGGCGGTCGTTCCCATCCTGCTTGCGCCGCCGCCGCGTTATGTCTCGCAGGCAGTGCTCCATGCGGAAGGCGATGGCCGCGCGCGTCAGGCCCTGTTGGATGTCGCGGCAAAGCGGGTCGTTGCTCCGTCCGTATTGTCCGACGTCGTTGCCAGGATGAAGCTTGATCGCGATCCGGAATTTACCGGCAGCCGGGCGGGTGCCCTCGGCGTTGCTGTCGAGTTGCTTTCCGGCAGTGGCAACGCGTCCGACGCGCCGTCGCGCGCGCAGGCCACGCTGCGCAAAGACGTTGTCGTCGAGATCGATAGTCAGACGGGTCTGCTGCGCCTGATCGTTACGTCGGGCGATCCCGCCAGATCGGCCGATATTGCCAACCGGCTGGTTATCGCAACCCTCTATGATCCGGGTGTTGCGAAGGCGGCCGGCACGTCGCTCGGGGTTGAAACGGCGGTTGATCGCAGCCGCAAGGAACTCGATCGCGCCTCTGCCGCCCTTGCCGAATTCAAGGCGCGCTATGGCGAAGACAGGATTGCCGCGGCCGAGACACTCCGGCGGCAGCGTCAGCAGCTGGATGTGCAGATAAAGGCAGCCGATCTGGCGGTACGAACCGCCAAGGCCCGTCTCGTAGCTGTCAAATCGGCCACGCCGGCATCGGTGCTGAGCGGCGCATTGTCGGGCGATCTTTCGTCGCCAGGTCTTGATGACCTGCGCAGCCGCTACAACGCCGCAAAGTCACAACTGACACAGCTTTCTGTGCAGCTTGGCCCGCGCCATCCCCGCCTGCTGGCGCAACAGGCAACGGTCGATGATCTCGCGGCCAATATGCGCAGTCAGTTACAGCGGCTAGCCGTCAGCAGCGAGGCGGACGTGAAAGCGGCTCTGGAAAAGCAGACCGCTCTCTCGGCGCAAATGACTGCTTTTAGTCAGACGGGGAGTGATGTGGACCTCGCTCGCCTCGGGCAGCTACAGGATGCCGTGACGACAGCGCAGAGCCGCTACGAGGCCGATCAGCAGAATGCCGGCATGACGATTTCCGAAGTCAGGCCGCCGCTGACGGTATTGTCCCAGGCCGTCGCGGCCGCCGCCCCGTTGGATAATCGGCTCGTGAGCAACCAAATTGTCGGTTTCCTTACAGGTTTTGGTTTGGCACTTTGTGCCGTATTACTGCGCAAATGGCTGGCTGGTGCCGCGCCGACAGAAGATCAGGCAGCTGATGAAAGCACCATGCCGGCAGTTTACGCCGTTCGCCATGAGGATGATCTGGAACCTCAGTTATTGCCGGCGATCGCACCTGAACCACCGGCTGCTCTCGTCCATGATGTGGATCGGCTCGATGTTGCGGACGAGTGGGGCCTTATCCGGCAAGAGCTTGCATCACTGCGTGCCAAGGTCGAAACCTACGCTGTACGCAGACATCCGGACCGCGCCTGATCGTCTCATCGTTTTCCCTTGCAATTACCGCTTTCAGACACCATAGGGCGTTTGCAGGCCATTCCATGGAATGGATGGCTTGTAGATTGCCAGCGCATTCATGATCGGGAGACGAGCGTGACG